>NZ_JBSFCW010000028.1:0-85878 GCF_053593595.1 Streptomyces sp. NPDC002206 | reverse complement strand
AGCCGTGAGGCGACCAGTGCCGGCAAGGTCCCCGGACGTCTGGCCGTGGTCGGCGGCGGTGTGGTGGCCGTCGAGATGGCCACCGCCTGGCAGGCCCTCGGCTCCCAGGTGACGATGCTGGTCCTCGAGGACGCGTTGCTGCAGCGGATGGAGCCGTTCGCCGGGGAGCTGGTCACCGATGGCCTGCGGGAAGCCGGCGTCGACATCCGGTTCGAGACCTCCGTGACCTCCCTGGTCCGTGAGGGCGGCGAGGTCCGGATCACCCTGGCCGACGGCGGACATCTGGCGGCGGACGAGATCCTGCTCGCCACCGGCCGCGCTCCGAACACCTGGGACCTGGGGCTGGAGACGGTAGGTCTCACCCCGGGCGACTGGCTGACGGTGGATGACACCTTCCAAGTGACCGACGTCGCCGACGGCTGGCTCTACGCCGTCGGCGACGTCAACCACCGCGCCCTGATGACCCACCAGGGCAAGTACCAGGCCCGGATCGCCGGCGCCGTCATCGGCGCCCGCGCCAACGGAGAACCGGTCGACGACACCCGGTGGGGTGCGCATGTGGCCACCGCCGACCATGCGGCCGTCCCCCAGGTCGTCTTCACCACCCCCGAGGTCGCCTCCGTCGGCCTGACCAGCCGCGAGGCGGAGCAGAGCGGGCGCCGGATCAAGGTGGTGGACTACGACCTCGCCCACGTTGCCGGCGCCCACCAGTACGGCGAGGACTACCGCGGCCACGCCCGCATGCTCATCGACACCGACCGCAACACCGTGGTGGGCGTCACCTTCGCCGGCCCCGGCGTCGGGGAACTGGTGCACTCCGCCACCATCGCGGTCGCCGGCGAGGTACCCCTCGACCGGCTCTGGCACGCCGTCCCCGCCTTCCCCACCCTCGGCGAAATCTGGCTACGACTGCTGGAAACCCACCGAGGCTGAAGTCGACAGGGCCGACAGCTGAGCCGAAGGTGTCGGTCGTAAATGCCGGTGAAGTGCCGGCGTTCAGGTGAATGCGCACGACCGTGTACGGATCAGCTGCGTGTGGGCTGCGCTGTGTGTTGCCGGCGGGGTTCGGGGCAGTCGGTCCGGTGAGGGTTCCTGTCGTGTATTCCCCCGTCGCGACAGGAACCCTTGCTTTCCGTGCCGAGTTGCGCGCCCGCATCGGGGTGTCCAAGAGACGTTCCACCTGCACTTCGGGTCCACGGACGGCCTCGTGGAGAACGTGCTGAACGCTGTCGCTGAAGTTGAACGAAACCAGGGGAGTGACGACACACCCATCACCGATGGCAAGGGACACCATGCGCGGGTGGCCCAGCAGGACTTCATGCTCCGGATCTGGGTGATCGACCGGTTGGGTTCCGATGACACGGACCCCGACTGGAGCCCCGAAGCGCTGGCGTCCGACACGATCGAGGCACTGACATTCACGCCCGCACAAGCCGCCGCTCTCGCCGGCGGCCGGTGCGACCTGGCCATCGAGCAGATCCGCGAGCTGCGGTGGCACAAAAAGCTGACGGCCCATCTGGGTAGCCTGGTCGGCTACCTGGCACCTGGCCCCACCCGCGATCAACTTGTTCCCTGGACCGCGACCCGTCAGCTTCTTCCCTGACCCGCGCTGGCGGATGAGGACGCCTGAAGGCTTCAGTTCGAAGTTCAGACAAGTCTGCATCCGCTGCCCGATGCTGCAGGTCACCCGAGGATGCTACTCAGGTTCGCCGAGATCGACAGAGACCTGATACTCCGTCGGAACGTGCGGAAGAGGAGCGATGGCTCGGCGAGATCGAGAGGATCGACATGACCTGACGTCCGTCCGCAGCAAGCAGGCCGACGTCGCGCGGCTCACGGTGAAGAGATCTTCGGGCGTGGTAGCGCGGGAGAAGCGCAGGACGACTTCGGCCCGGACAACTCCGTCACGCCGACCCGCCGGTGCGGGCCTGGGCCCCGGCAGCCCAGTCCCGGAGTACAGTCGGCTCTTCAATCAATCCGTGGGCCGGTGCGCCTGGTTCGCCTCGGGGCGGGCCGCCCAGGCGTCTGCCAGCTACGCCAGCTCCTGCTGTTGGACCGCGCGCAGCCAGGTGCGCGGCGCGGGCTGGGCAGTGCTCGGCACGGCGGGGATCGGGCGGCCTGGAGCTGGTGTTGCGCGTCGGCGGGGCCTCCGCGCTCCGCGCCCTACTGAAGACCCCCTCAGGTTCCGTGGTCTTATCCGTCGGCGCGGTCGTCGTCAGCGTCCGGCTGCGCGGGCAGGGCCTGGCTGGCGGACACCGATTCCACTTCGCCGATGTCCTGCGGCGTGAGGTCGATGTCGGAGGTCTCGTCGTCGCCGGGTCCCTCTGCCTCTCTGCGGGCCTTGCGCCGGTCATTGAGAAGTGAAAAGACAACGGCGGCGAAATAGAGCACCCAGATCGGTGCGGCCAGCGCCAGCATGGTCAGCGGGTCCGTGCTCGGCGTCGCCACAGCCGAAAAGACCGTGATCCCCAGGATCATGCGGCGCCACCAGCCGAGCATCCGCCGGCCGGACAGCACTCCGGTGAGGTTCAGCATCACCAGTAGCAGCGGCATCTCGAAGGAGAGACCAAAGACGACCACCATGCGGGTGACGAGGTCGAGCAGATCGTCCAG
The DNA here is from genome assembly GCF_053593595.1 of Streptomyces sp. NPDC002206. Lineage (NCBI taxonomy): Bacteria > Bacillati > Actinomycetota > Actinomycetes > Kitasatosporales > Streptomycetaceae > Streptomyces > Streptomyces sp. NPDC002206. Next base: position 83,265 of record NZ_JBSFCW010000028.1, on the reverse strand, counting down.
CGGCAGCAGGTTGTTCACCCCGTGCGGGGTGAAGTCGATCAACACCTTCGCGGTCGTGGGCAGCACCTTGTAGGCGAAGAAGGCGCCGCCGAAGAACAGCGGGACGCCCGCGCCGACGAACGCGTAGGCGTATTTCCGCTCGTGCTTGTGCAGGCCGGGGGCAACGAACGCCCACAGCTGGTACAGCCATATCGGCGAGGCCAGCACGACGCCAGCCATCAGGGACACCTTCAGCGCCAGGGTGAAGGGCGCGAGCAGACCGTTGATAGTGATCCGCGCGCAGGTGGTGTCGGCGGTCTGCTTGGCCAGATCGGCGAAGGACGTCGGGCAGCCGACCGAGTCCAGCACCGGCCTGGTGAAGATGGTGATGATGTCCTTGTAGTAGAAGGCTGCGGCGATCGTGATGACCAGGATGGCAAGGACGGCCTTGGCGAGCCGGTTGCGGAGCTCACGAAGGTGCTCCGCGAGCGGCATCCGCCCCTCGGGATCCTTTTCCTTGTTGCGGGCTGACTGGGGCACGCCACGTCCTCATCTCGTGCGGCAGACCGGAGACTTCCGGCCCTGCGTCAGTACTTGATCGTCTCCGTCACCCGGTGGGGCGCGAGTTCGCCGCGGCGCTGGTTGCGGCCGGTAGCGCGTCCAGGAGGCAGTTGGTCCAGGTCGGTACCACTTACCGCGAGCTGATCGGCCCTGCCCAGCCCGAGGGTGGGCGGCTCACGAAGGTCCTCAGACCGTCCACTGTTACGCGCCGCGCTTGAGCCAGGAAACAGCGCTGCTCCGGCCAAGACGCCGGCCGATACCGCAGACAACGACGCGGGCGGCCCGACAGCGTAAGAGGTGAGCCGGCCAGGGAGGCTTCGGGCAGCGTCTCGTGCGGGGATGAGCCAGGGGTGCGCAGGACCGGGCTCAGTCGCATTGGCTGGTCGTGCTGTCCGTGGGCGCGGTGCGGGCGTTGCCGGTGTCTCCGGGAGCGTCCGAGATCGTCCGCGGTCCCGGTGCAGGCTCAGGCTCGGGGCGTGGCTTGTTTGAGGCGCCGTCGTCCTTCATGGCCTTGGTCTCGCTCTTGAGGATCCGCATGGACTTGCCCAGCGCCCGGGCCGTGTCGGGTAGTTTCTTCGAGCCGAAGATCAAAACCACCACCGCGACCAGGATCAGCAGGTGCCAGGGTTCCAGCGCATTGCGGAACATCGTCACACCACCCCTTCGAACGTGTCGGCCCTCAAACCTGCCTCGGCGATCCGTGCCGCTTGTTCCTGCGCGGCAGCGGTGGGAGCGGGAGCGCCCGCGGCGCATCGTGTCTTGCCGCCCCGAGAATGCCCCCATCGCTCTCCGGGCGCGCGCAGAACCTCGGCCGCTGCCCAAAGAAGCGTCCCGTCCACGACCGGGCCTTGCGGAAGGTTGACGCGGCGGGAGGCGCACACCTTTGGCCGCGGACGACGGCCTGCTGCCGCCGGGGGGCGCGTCCGGCACGGTTGCCCGTCCGCCGATACGGCGAAGAGTTCCTCTTCCGCGTCCCGGCCGCACGCGGCCGGGACACCACGCTGCTGGACGCGGTCGATGTCCACGACCCGGCAAGGCTCTACACCGACCGATGCCTGGCACTCGTCGTCGCAGAAGGGGATCCGCAGGATGTGGCCGGGCAGGCCGGCGTCCGTGCCCGCGCCCGCGGTCTCGTGCGCGGGCGCCTGGGAGGAGGTTTCCCGGTGCACTTGGCACGGCGGTTTCACCGGTGTCCGCCGCCCGCGCCATCGGAAGATTCCCACGGCGTCGTCCAGCCACGCCTCACAAGTGAATTCGTCGCCCGTCGCCGCAACCGCGGGGGGCCTGCCCGGCAACAGGCGCACCGCGAGGCGCAGTTCGCCGCCTGTGACCTGCATGGCCACCTGCGTCGGCTGCCCGGCCCGCGGGGTGTGCGGGGGCGTTTGGGCCGGATGGACGCCCAGCCGCCGCCCCTGGGAGCAACCACGTTCGGGCACCTGGAACAGCCGATGGGTCTTCGCGTTCGGCCACGGTGCGTTCATCGGCTCTCCATGGCGTGACCGTTCCTGTCGCCGACCGGCGTGATGTTCACGCATGGCTGTCGGGCATGTGAGGCGAGGCCAGTGGAGGTGGCCGGCTGCCGCGGGGGCGTGCCGGGTGTCGTTGCCCTTGCGGGTCATGGGTCCTTCTCCTTGTCGGATCGGGGTCGATTCAGATTCTGGGGCGCTCGGCAGCCGTCCAGGCGGCGTACTCCTGGCGGACGTAGAGGCGGTGGCTGGGGACGAGCGTGATCGCGTCGGGGTGGTGCGGGCCGGCCACCAGGTCGGGATGGCGACGGTCGTACAGGACGAGTTGCTCGGCGGTTTCTGCGGCGGCTGCGACCGGGCCGCGGCCGGGGTCGGCGAGGGCCATCCGGTCCATGAGGGCGGCCCGTCGTAGCAGCCAGGCGCGTTCGGCGGCCGTCGTATCGACCAGGGGGCCGGTGACGGGCCCGGCCTGGCGGCCGTCGCGTTCGGCCCCGAGAGCGAGCACTTGGTGCATCTCGCGGCGCAGGTCCGGCGCATTCGCGTACGCCTCGTGCGGGGGCGGGGCGCCGATGCCCTCGCCGCTGTTCGGGGTGACGTCCATCCCTGATCTTGCGTGGGAATCCCGGCCTTCAGGCCGGGCGGGAAACGCATCCTGAGATTCGGAGCCGCGAAGCGGCGTAGTACGCTGCGATCCTGCTTCGGCAGCGGTCAGGGCTTGGCCGTCATGAGATCCCATGCGGTCAAGTGAGAAGCCGCCTCGTTTACGAGGGGGAGGAGTCACGCTCACACCTCCGCCTGTACGCAGGGGTCGGCGCCGCAGCGTTGACACAGCACCGTGTCGTGGTCGTGGTCGCCGTGATCAAGGGCCGATGGGTGTGCTGCGGACCGCATGGGCACCCCGGCCGGGCCCGGGCAGCCGTCGACGGGGCACGGCTTGTGGGTCGCGAAGGCCCACTTGGCGGGGCCGTCGGGTGACCCGGCGCCGCAGCCGCCCCCGGTGACCCGTCGCTGTGCTGCGATGCCGGCCCTGGCAAGGGGCCGCAGTTCGTGCGGAACGCCCGGCCCGGTCATGGCGAGCACCTGAGGCAGGCGCGGACTTCGCGGCCAGTGCGTGTCTGGTGGACCTCGGTCGACTGGGCGAGGCACTGGACGATGCCGGTGCCGCGGCCGTGTTCGTCGGGGGCGATGTCGGGGCGATGGCGCTCCACTGCCATGCCGGAGTCAGCGACCACAATGTGCAGAGTGCCGTCGTCGAGGACGAGCAGCAGGGTCATGCGCTCGCGGCCGTACTGGGCGGCGTTGGCGGCGAGTTCGTCGACGATGAGAACGGCGGAGTCGCGCTCGGTTGCGGGCACGCTCCAGGTCTCCAGCAGATCGGCCGCGAAGTGACGAGCGGCGGAGACGTGCGCCTCCTGCGCGGGCAGGGTGAGCAGCGCCTCGTGGCGGCAGGGCCGGCCGAGCAGTGAACTCGGGCTGGGGGAATCGGTCACAAACATGGTCTTCTGGCTCTTCTGTGGATGTGCGGAGAGCGGAACGGGGGAGACCGCCAACAACTTCGGGGGCGGTCGGTGGGCCGGATCCTGAAGGGGCGCGCTCATTCAGTTCCACGGGCGACGCATGCCGAACGGTTCGAGCCGTTCGCCCCTTTTTTCTTGATTTCTTGCGGGTCACGTCAGTGCCTGCGGCCTGGCTGGGCTCACTCGCCTCTGCCAGGGCTCGATGCCGTACTCGGCCGGACCGGGCACCGGCAGCTCGTTTCCTCGCCCGTGGTCTTCCGGACGGCCCTGCGGGAACGTCGCGCCGCAGGGCCGCACGAGCGTCCCTGTCCGCGTCTCGGCTCGGTCGCGGCCCTCGGCGTGCAGACATCCTGGACCGTCTTCTCCGGGCTGCACGGACTTCGGAGGAAGGCGAGTTGAGGGCGCCGGCCGTTTGGTGAACCGCATACCTCTGCTTGCGCGCGGGACGGGGATCACTTCGGCCGGGCCCTTGCTGAGGCCCAGGGCGGCGCCACCGGCCACCCGGAGGGGGAGTGCACGCCCCGTCGGCGCACTCACGCATCAAGTCGGCTGAGGACGCAGCTGGTTCGCCGGAGCCGGGGTGGGAGTCACCAGCTGCCGGAAACCGTCGGCGCGCCGTGAGAAGGACCCGGGCGCCGGCTTCGGCCTCCTCCCGGCGGAGGTTGAGGTGTATGCCTTCGGCCCCGCACAGCCGTGTCCACCCATGTACGCGGCCGGCACCCGAGAAGACCCGGCGCGGGGCTGACCGGCCTGCCACTGCCGGAAGCCGCGTGACGGGAGCGGGCAATAGCCGCGCAGGTGATCTTTTCCGGCCGGTGGCAGCCGCTTCGACCACGAGCCGCCTCCGCGCTCGTGGCGCCGATCAGCCCCTCGGCCACAGCCGCGCCGGTGTCGGCCTCCGAGGCCGCCGCGCTCATCCGCCGGGTGCCGTTGTCGGACGATCTCGCCGATCCCGGAGCCGTGCGGCGTGGTGCATCGGTCGACGACGGTGGTCACGAGCGTGCCTGCGCAGCCGATGTCACGAGCACAAGCCTCCTCGATGGCCATCGGCTGGACGTCCTGTGCGCGCTCCTTCAGCCTGGCCCACCGGTCTTGAGGCGGCTCGCTTTCGTCGACTGCCCGGCCCCCTCGCCGCTGAGGGCACGGCCCTTCGGTGGCGCCGTCTTCTTGGCCTCTTGTGCCGCCGTGCGCTCACACCCAATGGCTGTCGTCATGTCACTGGGCGGCCAGGCCGCCCAGTGACATGACGACTCTGGCCTCGCCTCACGCCTGGATTGTGACCAGCTTCTGACCGTTGCCTGCGAGGATCTCGAAGTGGTCGATGGCTCCCGGGGACATGGCAACCGCCCCTGGAATCGTGGTGCCGGGAGGGTACTCGCCTGCCCGCCAGGTAGCGCCGTCCGTTCTGGCTCCGCCGGGTCCGACCGCCTGCAGCCGGCAGGTGATTCCGGCGGGTGCCCCCTTGGCGGAGACATGCAGGACACTGCCCCAGGCAGAGGGCGAGACCTTCACCGAGGCGGAGACGCCGGTGGTGGGATCGCTTCCGGAGAAGGTGCGCCAGGCAATCGGTGCGGTCGGCCCAGGCGGCGTCGCCACACTGCCCACGGATCCGATGGCCGCCAGCCATGTGCCGCCGGCCGCTGCCGCGATGAACATCAGCGAGGCGGCCGCGCCGGCCAGTTGCAGACGCCAGGTCCTGCGGCGCCGGGCCGCGGCCTGCTGGAGCAGCCTCTCCAGCACACCCCCTGCCGGCGCCTTCGACACCGCGGGCGCGGCGGGCCGTTCGGGCAGGGAGCCCTGCGCGCTTTCGGCTGCCCGTGCCACCAGCCGGTCGGCCAGGTCCCCGTCGGCCGTCGGCACTGTCTGGCCTGAGACTTCGGCTTCGGTCACCGTCGCCAGCAGCGCAGGCAATCCCGCCAGCCGGGTGTGTTCGGCCAGGCATTCGGCGCATTCCGCGAGGTGGATGCGCACCCGTTCCATTTCTGCCGAGGGCAGAGTGCCCAGGACGTATCCCCCCAGCGCCAGCCGGAGGGCGTCGTGCTCCGCACTCATGGTCGCCACCTCCTGCCCGCCACGGTCATGGCTCGATGCCCCGTTCCTGCAGCGCCAGTCGCAGGGCGTGCAGGGCGTAGTACGTCCGCGACTTCACGGTGCCCAGCGGGATGCCCAGCACCTGTGCGGCCTCCGCCATGGTCCGGCCCCGGTAGTAGGTCTCCAGCAGGACGGCGCGGTGGTCCGGGGACAGCGACCGGACGGCGTCGGCAACCGCCCAGCTCTGCAGTGCCTGCTCGATCTGGTCCTCGCCCGGCGTCTGTTCGGCGGCCCGCTGAAGGGCCTCGCCGCTGACCTCGGCCGGCCTGGCCTGCCGGGCCCGGTGGGCGTCGATGACCAGGTGCCGGGCGACCGTACACAGCCATGCCCGGGCCGGGCCGCGTGCGGGGTCGAACGCGGCGGGATGCTGCCACGCTCGAAGCAGTGTCTCCTGGACCACATCCTCCGCCCATTGCCAATCTCCTGAGGTCAGTCGCAGCACGTAGTGGAACAGGGCTCCTGCGTGCTCCGCGTACAGCGTGCGCAGCAGTTCCTCATCTGCGGTCGAAAGTGTCCCTTTACCAGAGACACGGTGCGCGGAGCGATCCAGATCGGTCCGTGGACCACGTTTTGGGAAACTCCAGTGCATAGGCCGATCATCGCGCACATGTACTGCTTTGTCCTGTAACGCACAGCACGATGCAGGTGACGTTCTGTGAGTGTCGCGGGCGATATGTCCCTGCGGACTTTGTGGCACCAAGAGGGCCAAGCGTGCGCGGCGCCCGGGAGGCCGGCTGATCTGCGGTGATGTCAAGAGGTCTCATAAAAAGTGCATATCTACCGAACCGTGGGACCCCCGCCGTCCGTGGAGCCGGACAAGAGCCGACTCACGCGCAATTCCTCATCGATTCCCCATGCGACAAAGGATGGATCAGAGGTGACCGAGATGTACCACGCGACGGACGCGCTCCTGGCGCCGGCCAAGCTCACCCCGCCCCCGTGCATCCAAGTAGGCGCCACCGCGCAGTGTCCGCCCGTGCCCAGCGCACACCACGGCGACGGCTCTACGCGCACAGTGATCGAGGGCCGCGCAACCACCGGGACAGAACTCCGCCCGGCCCGGCGTGCGCACCACCCGTATGAGCACCGCCGACCTGCCCCGAGTCACTCGCAGCTCCCCATGGGGGAACTGCCGCATGCTGCCCGCACGCTCGCAGCGCGCAAGGGCGGATGCGCAGCGCGGGGCACGTCGAGGCGAGCCGCCGGACCGGGGCGGCACTCATGCTCGTTCGCCGGGTCCGTGAGGGGCACGCGCCCATGAACACGGCATCCACTACACATTCCTGCGGTTACGTGCGCCGAGCCGGCGCAGTCCCCGTCTCCGCCTGATCAGTGAGGAACGGACACCATGTACCTGGACTTTCGCACACCAGGCCGGCGGTCACGCGCTGCGGCCGGGCTGGCTGTCGCCATCATCGCCACTGCCGGCGCGGTGGGGCTCCTCAGCTCATGCGGCCAGTCGTCGCATTCCTCGGCCAGCGGAGTCGGCGCCATCACACCCGGTCAGGGTCAGCACCAGACGGCAGGGATGCCCGGCGCCACGGGGCCGGGGAAAGGCTCCACTCCCGGCGCCCCGCCGACGCCCAGTATGAGCATGCCTATGAGTCCCTCGAGCACGGGCGCGCCGGCCGCGCCGGTGACCGGGAGCGCGGTGGCGATCAAGAACTTCGCATTCTCCCCGGCCACGCTGAAGGTCAAAGTGGGCACGAGGGTGACGTGGACCAATCAGGACACCGACGCCCACACCGTCACCAGCGCCGGATCGGGCGGCCCGTTGCATTCGGCCGCCCTGGCCACCCACGCCACCTACAGCTACACGTTCACCAAGCCCGGCACCTATGCCTACCTCTGCACCATCCATCCGTTCATGACCGCCACCGTGGAGGTGACCCGATGACCGATTACTACGACAGTCACGACGGAGCACCGGCCGACGACGCCGGTCAGCCCGATACCGAACGCGGTATGACTCGCCGTCAACTTATCCGGCACGCAGGGTGGTTCGGCGGCGCGGTGGTGCTGACCGTGGCCAGTGGAGAAGTGATCAGCCACATCGCCGGCTCCCGAGACACCAACGCCGCGGCCGGGGCCGCCGCAGCCGGAAGCGGCGCGCTGCGGTTCGTGCAGGTCTCCGACAGCCATATCGGGTTCCAGGGCCCGGCGAACATGGATGTGGTCGGCTCCTTCGCCGAAGCGATCAAGCAGGTCAACTCGCTCGGATTCAGACCTGACTTCGTCATGCACAGCGGCGACCTGACCCACCTGTCCACGGCCGGGCAGTTCGACCAGGTCAAGCAGATGATGGCCGGAATGAAGACGGACCGCGTCTTCACCGTGCCGGGCGAGCACGACTCCATCGGCGATGCAGGCCGCGCCTACCGGCGGAACTTCGGCACGGGCACGCTCGGCGATGGCTGGTACAGCTTCGACACCCACGGCGTGCACTTCATCGCCCTGGTCAACACCCTGAGCCTGGAGAAGCTCGGCCACCTCGGCAACGCCCAGATCGACTTCGTTCGCAAGGACATCGCCGGACTGTCGTCGGACACCCCCATCGTGGTCTTCAGCCACATCCCGCTGTTCGCCATGTACCCGAAGTGGGGCTGGAGCACCGACGACGCCCTCAAGGTCATCGCCCTCCTGCGCCGCTTCTCCTCCGTCACCTGTCTCAACGGGCACGTCCACCAACTGTTCACCAAGACAGAGGGCAACATCACCTTCCACTCCGCCACCACCACCGCCTACCCCCTGCCCAAACCGGGCCGCGCCCCCGCCCCCACTCCACAGGTCGTCCCTGCCCGGCAGCTCAAAGACGCACTCGGCATCCGCAGCGTCGGCTACCGCCAAGGCGACCGCGAACTGGCCATCAAGGACCAGAGGCTGGCATGAACACCCAAAGATTCCTCGCCCCCACCCTGCGGTCCGCGACCGCCGCAACCCTCGCTGCCAGCGGATACATCCACGCCCAGCTCTACATCGACGGATACCGCTTCATCCACATCATCGGCCCCCTGTTCCTGCTCCAGGCCAGCGCTTCCTTCGCCCTCGCCGCCCTGCTGCTGATCGGGACATCACCCCTGCTGCTGAGGACCGTCGCGGCAGGCGTCGCGCTCGGCGCTCTCGGCGGCTTCACCGCTTCGCGCACCGTAGGAGTATTCGGATTCACCGAGCACGGTCTGCAGCCCGAGCCACAAGCCGTCCTCAGCCTCCTCGCCGAAACCGGCACGCTGCTGCTCCTCGCCATCTGGCAGGTGACCGTGCCCAGACAACACGGCGCTGCCCGACCGCCCGTCAGGACACCCAACTGGGCCACCACCCGCACACCACCCAACTGAACCACCACCATGAAGCCGCCCGGGATGCCTGCGTCCTGGCTCGGGGTGCGGCGGGACCGGCAAAGCCACACACCGCCGCACGGGCTACCAATTTCGTGTCGGCCCAGGCACTGCACGCCCTGCTGCTTGCAGAAGCCCGTTGCTTTGATCATCAAGCGATCTCAGCAATCTCGATGTTTCCACCGGAATGGTCCGTAACGGGTCATCAGAGCGCAAGTTGCGCGCCGGTGTCCTGTTGACGGTCTCCCGTTTCCTTCCCGGCCCGGGGGCTGAGGATTGTGCCACCTGCCCGCCCCGTCCCGGCCTTGCGGCGCGGGCGGGTGACGTGGGTCTTGCGGTCGGCTCCACGGGGCTTCGACTCCGCCTCGACGGCGTTGTCCAGGTCTGCGGCCACTCCGGTACCTGTGGTGCGGGCCGCGAGAGCGACCAGGTTGTGTCCGGCGTTGGCGTCCCGGTCAAGGACGAGCCCGCAGTTGTCGCACTCGAAGACGCGCATGCTGAGGGGCAGCTTGGCTTTCACCGCACCGCAGCGCGAGCAGGTCTTCGAGGAGGGGAACCAGCGGTCGGCGACGACGAGGCGTGTGCCGTACCGGCGGGTCTTGTAGGTGAGCTGGCGTCGGATCTCGCCGAACGCGGCGTCCGCGACGCGGCGGGACAGGCGCCGGTTGCGGCCCATTCCGGCGACGCCCAGGTCTTCGACGACGATCGTGCCGTACTCGCAGGCGAGGCGGGTCGTCATCTGGTGGAGGGTGTCCTCGCGGAGGTTCGCGACCCGGTGATGGATCTTGTTCCGCGCCTGACTGGCCCTTCTCCCAGCGCTTCGACGCCTGCTGACCGGTGCCCCACGGGGCCGCTCCCGGTGCGTCGGCCGGGGGCAGCGGTCTGCGCGGCGTTGTCACCGCTCCAGCGCACGACTTCCGAGGCCGCTCGTAACGACGGTGCGCATGGGAACGCCGCGGAAGGTTTGGATGAGGACGACCGCGGCACCGGCGGTCACACACTGGTCGGCGAGGTTGAAGATCCCTGACTCGCCGAACTGGATGAAGTCCAGCACAGCGCCACGACCGAATCCAGGGGTGCGGAATATGCGGTCGGCGAGGTTGCCGCCGGCGCCCGCGAAGATCAGTCCGAGACCGACCGCCCAGCCGGTGGACCGGATGGAGGGGGCGACCCGGGCGATGAGGATGAGCACGACGATAGCCAGGAATGTGAAGACCAGGGTCGCGCGGGGCGCGAAGGAGCCGGCCGCTCCGGAGTTCCGGAAAGCGGTGAAGGTCACCGCACCGCCCAGCGGGTGCCTGGGCTCATGGCCCTCAACGACAACCGCGGCAATCGCCTTCGTGATCTGGTCCACGGCGAATCCTGCCGCCGCAATCGTCCACAGCAGATACATCCGCCGCACCGCCCACCTCCTGATCGCTGGCCGTCCTTCACCGAGCGTACGCGCCAGGGCAGCATGATCCGCCTACGTCATCAGCGGCTACGAGCCGTGATCGACAGGGGCGAACGTTGCGCGATGCGGCACTGGTCAGCCCACGGGATCGTCGCAACGCTGACTATGCGGAACCGCTAAGCCCAGCGCATGCCGAGTGCGGACAGCGCCTTGTGCCGTTCGGGGCGTGAGCTTGTCGGCCCGTCGGCGGCTGTTGTCGACGAACATGCCGAGCTTCACCCCAGCCTCGTTCTCGTCCAGATGATCGAGGTGCTTGCCGGGCACGTTCAGATGGCCTTCACGGGCGTGGAACTGCTGGGCGGCTTCCAAGTCGAGCGCCCACTTGTCCGCGCCGCCACAACGTGTTCTCCGGCCGCAGGATCCGCAAGGACACGAACGCGGCGAGCTGCGCCGGATCCCTGGAGGTGGAGAACTTCAGGTGCGATCTCTCACGTTCGTGTCAGTGGCGGCGATAGCAGCGGTGAGGCGGCCGGTCCCCGGCACAACCATCCTTGCCGCTCGGGGGTCACATCAAGTGGGAGTAAACCGCTCTCAGAGGCACAAGGGGGAAATATGGGAAACATGCGTAATGTCGCGGCTGCCGGGGCGTTAACCACACTGCTGGTGGGTGCCACGGCCGTGTTCGGCACGACCGCCTCTGCCGCACCCAACGTCACACCGCAGGGCGTCTGCGGCAGTGCCTACAAGACCGTGAACTCGGTGCCCGTCGGCTCGCTGGGCACCGTCTATCTCACGTACAACTCCTCGAACGGCAAGAACTGCGTCGCGACCATCCGCGCCAACCCGGGCACGGTCAAGAACATGTCCACGTACATCTACGTCCCCGACACCGACGAGTGGGCCGGGGACTACGGGAACTACACGTCGTACGCGGGGCCGGGCTACGTCTACGGCAAGGGCCACTGCGTGAGCTGGGGCGGCAACATCGCCAACGTGTACGTGTCGGTGGAAAACTCCAACTGTGCAGCGCTCAAGGAACACCGGGTCACCGAAATCCGCTGATCCGGCTCATCACCCGGCCGCAAGGTCCCGCGCCGCCGCGACCCGGAATCCGACCGCCATACCGCTGACGGTTGCCGGGAAGGTATCCATGAGCCGCAGGCGGGGCGGGATCTTGTAGTGGACCGGCCTGCCACGGCAGAAGCGGGGCGGCCGGCCAGGTGCGGGTCATCCGGGCTAGGCGCCGGGCCCGTACGGCATGGTGCCCAGGGCCGCGGCGCCCCGCGGCGGATGCTGATGCCTCCCCCTGCAGGAGAGGCCCGTTAGTGATCCCAGCCCCCGAGTGACCCCGAGGCCGGCATCCCTCGCAGCAGGCGATGACATTCCCGCTCCCGGGGCCATCGGCATCGGACTCGCCGCGGTGCTGACGTTCGCGCTCGCCCAGGGCTCGTGGCAGTGGGTTCGCCACGTTCATCGGGGTTGCGAGCTGCTGTCGGTTTAGCCTGATCGCGCACGCCGGGGTGCTTGATCACTGGTGGACCGATGCGGTGAGACGTCGCAGTGCGGCGTGGGCAGGTGGGCCCCAGGTGGGCTTGCCTCCGGGGCGGCCGTGGACGCCGGCGTCCCCGATGTGGATGCCGCTGAGGGCGCGCAGCACCGCCCAGCCGCGGGCGCGGCGTAGGGTCGCGGCGTCCGGGCTTGGCTGGTACGTCGCATGGAAGAGGTCGGCGGCGCCGTCCGGCAGCAGGATCCAGGCGGCGGCGAGGTCGCAGGCCGGGTCGCCGGCGAAGAGGTCGCCGAAGTCGATCACGCCGCAGAAGGTGCCGTTCGTGGTCAGGATGTTGGCTGGGTGCAGGTCGCCATCCCTGATCTTCGCAGGGAATCCCGGCCTTCAGGCCGGGCGGGAATGCGATCTCGGGCCCGGAGGCGCGGAGCGCCGGAGTGCTCTGCGTTGTCAGTGGCGCCAGCTATGTTGACCGCACTGACCGAAGGGGGGTGGGCCGGATGATTCGTGCGTACAAGTTCCTGATGCGGCCCACCGCCCGGCAGGCGGTCGCGCTCGGCGAGCTGCTGCGCGATCACTGCTCCCTGTACAACGGGGCGTTACAGGAACGGCGGGATGCCTACCGGCACACGTCGAGGACCAGCATCCGCTACGGGATGCAGTCGGCGCAGCTGAAGGACATTCGGGCGTTCGATCCGGAGCGTCAGGGGCGTTGGTCGTTCTCCTCGCAGCAGGCCACTTTGCGCCGTCTGGACAAGGCGTTCGCGGCTTTTTTCCGCCGGGTCGCAGCGGGCCGGACGCCGGGGTATCCGCGTTTTCGTTCGGTGAACTGGTTCGACACGGTGGAGTTCCCGAAGGACGGCGACGGGGTCCGGTGGGACTCCACCCCGCACGACCGGGTGACCCGCGTCCGCTTCCAGGGCATCGGGCATGTCAAGGTCAACCAGCACCGGCCCGTGGTCGGCAAGGTCAAGACCGTCTCGGTCAAGCGCGAGGGCCGCAAGTGGTTCGTCGTGCTGACCGCCGAACAAGACCCGCCAAAACCGCTCCCGGCGACCGGGTCGATGGTCGGCATCGATCTCGGCATAGCCTCGTTTCTCACCGATTCGGGCGGCGTACACATCCCCAACCCGCGCCACGCCCGCAAGGCCGCTGCGAAGCTTCAGGCCGCGCAACAGGCCCTGTCCCGCTTCCCGCGCTGCAAGGTGAAGAACCGTACCCACAACCACCAACGTGCGGTGGAGAAGGTCGCTGCCCTGCACGGCAAGGTGCGGCGTCAGCGGCTCGACCACGCGCACAAGACCGCCCTCGCTCTGGTCCGCGCGCACGACTTCATCGCGCACGAAGACCTCAAGATCCGCAACATGAGCAAGACGCCCGCACCGAAGCCCGACCCCGAGGTGCCCGGCAGTTTCCTGCCCAACGGGGCAGCGGCCAAAGTAGCCCTCAACCGTTCAATCGCTGATGCCGGTTGGGGGGAGTTCCTCGCGATCTTGAACGCCAAGGCTGAAAGCGCCGGGCGAGAAGTGATGGCCGTGGACCCCCGCAACACCTCCCGGCGGTGTCCCGAATGTGGGTACATCGCGAAGGAGAACCGGCTCACACAGGAGAAGTTCCACTGCGTCAGCTGCGGCCACCAAGCGCACGCCGACAAGGTCGGGGCGCTCAACGTTTTACGGGCCGGGCTGGTCCGTCGCAACGCCCCACCGGCATAGCGAGAAGCTCCGTCCTTCAGGGCGGGGAGGAGTCACCAGCGTGCCCGCGAGCGCAACCAGCCCGCCACCACCACCGACGAAGCCCGCCGGGCCCTTATGCTCGCCACCGAGTTCACCTACCGGACACGACCCGAGATCCCCGAGCAGACCTCACGTTCCCGGACCGGGAACCCACTGCCTCGTCAGAGACGCCGAACACGCCGCGGACAGGCCCTAAGCCCGGAAGTCCGACTTGCGCTCGGGTGAGGCGTCGGCGAGAGCCTTCGTCACGCCGTCGACGTCGGCGCGGAGCCCGTAGACCGGGCTGCCGGGCTGCTGGCGCCAGGAGTCGTCGATGGTGCCGGCGTCGACGGTGTCGAAGCCGAGTTCATCGATCAGGGCGCGGACCCTCGCCTTGGCGGTCTCGTCGTCCGAGGCGACGGGCAGCGCGATCCGCTCGGGGTGCCCGGCCGGCCGCGGCATGGCGAGGATGTCCTGGGCGAGGGTGCCGTTGAACGCCTTGACGACCGGATGGCCGAGGTTCTGCTCGGTCCAGCGGCTCTCGGTCAGGCCGTCGTTCTCGATCGCGGCGATCAGTCCGTCGCGCTCCTTGGGGTAGTAGTTGCCGGTGTCGATGACGGCGAATCCCTCGGCGGCGCCGTCGAAGAGGCCGGAGGGCAGGCCGGGGACCCTCCTGAGCGGGATGGTCACCACGACGATTTCCGCGCCGCGGGCGGCTTCGGCGGCAGTGACCGGGGTGGCACCGGTCTCCTCGGCCAGGGCGGCCAAGGTCTCGGGGCCGCGGGAGTTGGCCACGGACACGTCGTGCCCGAGGGCGGTGAGGCGACGGGTGAGATTGCCGCCGATATTGCCTGCTCCGATGATGCCGATCTTCATGAGCTGTCCTTCGAGAGTGGTTCGGTATCCGGCGTCGGCATCCAGCGTCGGTCAGACGGGGCTGCTGAGCGCGTCGAACTCGCCGTCGGTGAGGGTGATGAGCGCGGACACCGGTGTGCGCCGAGCAGGACGGCCTGCTCATCAACCTGGCCGCGTACCGAGGGCAGGACGCCTGCCGCGTCATGGCAGAACTGCGGACCGCGCTGCGCACGTGCCGGAAGTTCCCCGTTGCGGGGACCGGCGGCGTGACGTGGTCCGGTATCCGGTCGGCGCGCCAACTGGGCGAAGGCGACCAGGAGGTGGAGTTCAGGGGTGAGGTGTACATGGGTTCCGCGAAGCACGACCCGATCGTGCCGAATGAGGTGCACGTCATCCGCGTAGGCCCCACGATCGCGACGTTCACGGCGCAGAACGTCACCGCGACGGCGGCCTCGCCCGTCGTGCCCCGGGACGTGGTGCATCGCCAGGTCACAGCCCTGGAAAGGGCTGCGGCCGCCCCTGCGTTGCAGGCCCGGCATCTGTCCTCCCGGCTCGCCCGGGCTCGCCGGGAGGGCGGAGCGGGTCCTGCTCACTCGCGAGCAGTTCTTGACGTGACGGACTGCCCGCGGCCGAAGGAAAGGCGTGATGACCCGTGCTGGCCGGCGTTCGCCCGCTGCTACGGCTTCGACGTCTGTCAGTCGTCCAGTGGGAGGTCGAAGCCCTCGAACCGGCTGAGTTCCAGCGCCTGGTGCTCGAAACTGTGGAGCTCTACATCGACCGCGTGCAGCTCGCCCGGCAGCTTGCCGAGGATCCGTGGCGCCGAGTCGGCCGACATCGCTGTCGTGGGTGAGCCCCTGGCTTTGGCCGGAGTGCAGGATCAGGCGGAGGCCGTGTTCACGTCCCGTGGAATCCCGTACGGGCGATCATGTCCGGGCGATTGGGCGATTGGGCGATTGGGCGATTGGGGCGGGGCGGCACGCTGCCGGTGCGCAGCGCCAGCCTGACCGCTGCGTGGCCCGCCCTGCTCGGCGTGCTGCGGGGGAGACGTTCTCTGCACGTTTTCGAGAGAGTGCAGAATGCGACGCATCGCGCGCTTGTGAAGCGCGCGATGCGTCGCATCGTCCAGTGCGACGACGGGAATGGTGTCGTCACCGCCGCCTTGACTCCCGGTTCCTGGGAATGTGAGTGATGTGTGATCGCGCAGTGGCTGGCTGGGGAGCGTCAGCCCAGCCCCAGCCGGGGTATCTCCCGTCCTGCCGAGCGGTCCATCACCATCAGCAGGCCGGCCTCGCGAGTCCTGTCGTAGGCGGCCTCGTCTATGACGTCCAGCTGGAACCAGATGGCCTTGGCGCCGATCGCCACAGCCTGGTCGGCGATGCCGCCGGCGAGGGCGGAGTTGACGAACACGTTCACCACATCCACCGGGAAAGGGATCTCCGCGAGGGAGGCGTAGCCCTGTTCACCGTGCACCGTCTCGGCCTTTGGGTGCACGGGCACCACCCTCTTGCCGATGCGCTGCAGCTTCTCGGCCACGCGGTAGGCGGCCCGTTCGGGGTTGTCGGACAGGCCCACCACGGCCCAGGTGTCTCCGGCAGCGGTGAGAATCTTCCTTATCGTCGCGTCATCGCCATAAAGCGTCATGCCCACCACCGCCGTGCGGTGGTGAGTTCCGCACCGGTTACCGCCAACCGCATGATCATGGGGAGCGCCAGGTCTGTGGACTTCGTCAGTCGCATGAGTAGACGTTAGCCAGTTTGAATACTGTATGCAATAGTGCACCGCCTCGGGCGCCCGCCGTTCGACAGGAGCAGCAGGGGGAGATCCTCATCCGCCAGGAGCGCCGCGCGCACCAACTCGGGGTGCGCCGCTCCGCGGAACGGCCGGGCCGCGAGCTACCGCCGCAGCTACTCGGCCCGCGACAACTGGCGGCGCCTGTCGCGGGTGGGGGAGGCGGCAGCGCCGCTGCTGGAGCTGGGCGGCGCCGCGATGACCGAGCACCAGACGCTCAGCGACTCGCTCCTGGTGGTGGAAGCCCCCGGCCTACCCCACCAGCGAGCAGCCGGCCGCCCGGCACCTCGCGCGCTGCGGCCGGCCCCTGCCCCCCGGCGAGCTGCGCGACGCGCTCGCCCGCCGCGGCCACACGGTCTGCGCCGCGTTGCTGAAGCGGGACATGCTCGCCCGCCGCGCGTTCGCCCGCGCCCCCGGCGACCGGTTCACCATCGGCCGCCCGGCGCAGGGATAGCAAGACGGCACCCGCAGGTACGGCCTGCTCCCCGTGGGGTCAGGCAGCCAGGACGTCCCGCAACTCCCGTACGGAGCACTCGTGGTGGTGCTGCTGACGCGCTGCGGATGCTGGGGCGCGTACGGGACAGCCACAGTCCGGCAGATGGCTCAGGTGATCACGGCAGAGGATGCGGACGGCCGGTCGTACGTGCGCAGGGCGATGAAGAGGCTGGCGGAGCTGGGTCTGGCGGAGACGAACGTCGTGCAACGGGTTGCGCAACGGTGGTGCTGACGAGTCGCGCAACGAGGCGCCCAACAGGTTGCCGGGGCCCGGAGCGGGCGGCGGTGTTCGGGCAGGTCACACCCCCTGGGCCGGCACCGGCCAGGCGGCGACACCTCTCTGTGCAGGAGAGAGGTGTCGCCTCATTCGCCCCCTCCCGGACAGAGGCGTGATCGTGCCACTGTGCCGGTCGAGCAGCGGCCGGGCTCGTCCGGCGCTACTGAGCTGTCAGGCCTTGACCGCGGCCTGATCGGATTCGGTGGCAGGGGCGGTCTCGTCGCCGGAGCCTGCCACCACGCGGGCTGCCGGAATGGCGGCCGCGATCACCGCGCCGAGGAGGGCGACGCCGCCACCGATCATCAGAGCAGTGCGGAAGCCGTCCTCGGAGGCGAAGGTGTAGCCGCCCACCGTGGTGGTCATCTGGGCGAGGACCACTCCGATCACGGCCGAGCCGACCGAGGTGCCGAGCGAGCGCATCAGCGTGTTGAAGCCGTTGGCGGCGGCGGTCTCGGAGAGCGGGACCGAACCCATGATCAGGGCGGGCATCGCACCGTAGGCGAGACCCACACCGCTGCTGGTGACGATGGTGACCAGCATGAGACCCCAGGCCGAGCCCATCAGTACCAGCGACAGACCGTAACCGGCCGCGATGACCAGGACCCCGGAGATCAGCGTGAACTTCGGGCCTCGGGCATCGGTGAGCTTCCCGCCGAGCGGGGAGACGATCATCATCATGAGCCCGCCGGGAGCCATCCACAGGCCGGCGGCGAGCATCGACTGGCCCAGACCGTAACCAGTGGCCTCGGGGAACTGCAGCAGCTGCGGCACGACCAGCATGCTGGCGTACATGGCGGTGCCCACGAAGATCGAGGCGAGGTTGGTGAGCAGCACCCGGGGGCGGGCGGTGGTGCGAAGGTCGACCAGCGGGTCGCGGGTCCGCAGCTCCCACATCCCCCACCCGACCAGAATCGCGACGGCCGCGGTGAACAGGCCGAGCGTGGTCGCCGAGCCCCAGCCCCAGTCGGCGCCCTTGGAGACCGCGAGCAGCAGGGAGACCAGGCCGGCGCCGAGGCCGAGCGCTCCCGGCAGGTCGAAGCGCTGACCCTTGGCGCCGGCCGGCACGTCCGGGATCAGGAACCAGATGAGAGCCGCAACCGCTACGGCCAGGACCGCGGAGCCCCAGAACAGCACGCGCCAGTTCGTGTACTGGGCGACCGCTGAGGCGATCGGCAGGCCGAGGCCACCGCCGATGCCCATGGAAGCGCTGACCAGAGCGATCGAGGAGCTGAGCTTCTCCGCGGGGACCACGTCACGCAGAAGGGCGATGCCGAGCGGCAGCATGCCCATGCCCATGCCCTGCAGACCACGCCCGATGATCATGGGGATGACCGAGGAGGACAGCGCGCACACCACCGACCCCACGATCAGCGGCACCGAGCACGCAATAAGCATCCGGCGTTTGCCCAGCAGGTCGCCCAGGCGTCCGGAGACCGGCACGAAGACGGCCGCCACGAGCAGGGTGACGGTGATGACCCAGGCGGCGTTCGACGAGGTGGTGTGGAGGATCTGAGGCAGCTCCGCGATGAGCGGCGTGACCAGGGTCTGCATGATCGCTGCCGTGATGCCCGCGAAGGCCAGTGTGGCGACCACACCGCCTGAGCGGCTTGATGCCTGGGAGGCATCCATAGAGGACTCCTTGATTGCATGACGAGAGAACGATATGCATCGTACACGTCTCATGTATCAATCACATTTTGTGCGTGACACATATGCGCATGAGAGGATGCAGGAGAAGGCCGTCGCGAGGACAGGGTCAGCGCGCCGGACTGGCAGGAAAGGGAAGGCAGCAGGCATATGGTCAGGCCCACGAGCGACGTCGAGTACGAGCAGATGTTGCTCAGCCGCCACGGACTCGTTCACCACAGGAACGTCCGGCGCGAAGGCGGGCTGGAGCGCAGCGCTTACATACTGCTGAGCCGCATCCGCGTCCAAGGACCCATGTCCATCGGCGAACTGAGCGCCGCCCTCGGACTCGACACATCCACTCTCAACCGGCAGACCGGCGCAGCGATGCGCTCCGGCCTCGTGGACCGCATCCCCGACCCCGAGGGCGGGATGGCCCGCAAGTTCCGCATCACGGACAAGGGCGCGAGCCTGCTCGACGAGGAACGCGAACGCACCGTCGACAACCTGGACCTGGTCATGGCCGACTGGTCGGACGAGGACATCGCGGGCTTCGCCGCCTACCTCAAACGGTTCAACACCGACATCGAACGTCTCGCCGGACGCCCCTGGCCCCGGCCGTGAACCCGCGGTCGTGAGCGCGGGCCGCACACACCTCGCTGACCTCGGGATCCACGGAACTCCGGCCTTGAAAATGGCTCTGACCGCGATTTCGTGAAGGTCAAGGTTGGCGGCTCCGCCTGTGTTGGAGGACGGGCTTCAGGAGTCTGTCGGCTTCGCTACGGGCACCGGCGTCGTCATCGGCCGTCAGTTCCGGGACTGCAAACCGTTCGGTGTAACTCCTGATCAAGGAAGATGCATCGATGACCAGTGAGAACGTGAACGAGGCCGAGTCCATCGAGGCGGCTGAGCCGCAGTCGGCGAGGGCGGTGGACGAGGTGCTGGCCCAGCAGTTGTGAACCCCTTACTGACGGCAGATCCAGCTTCACGCGTACGTCACGCGCTGTTGCGAACCGGAGGCGCTGCACGGAAGTTGAGTCAGAATCACTCCTCGTGAATGAAGCCATTGAGGCAGTCGTTCTGCGCGAAGGACACCCTGAGACGTCGGTGAC
The DNA here is from genome assembly GCF_053593595.1 of Streptomyces sp. NPDC002206. Lineage (NCBI taxonomy): Bacteria > Bacillati > Actinomycetota > Actinomycetes > Kitasatosporales > Streptomycetaceae > Streptomyces > Streptomyces sp. NPDC002206. The sequence goes on along the minus strand of NZ_JBSFCW010000028.1, from coordinate 63,551 downwards.
CGATAGACAGCTGGTGCCGTCGAGCTTCGAGCAGTCCGGTTCCGGCACGGGTGTGGAGGCTGGATCTGCGAACGTGGCACCGGGTTTTGCCATGCCTTGAGGGGTTCTTGTGGTGATCAAGGTACGGGGTTTCCCGATCAGTACAGCCGCGTCGGATACGGTGCGATCCGCCCCAGGCGCCGGGGCCGCGCACAGCCGTCGCTGTGGCGGATGGGCGCCGTGTCAGGGGCTCAATCGTCTTTGGTCCGCACGTCACGCATGTTGTGACGTGCGTCATGAATGGGGTGGGAATGTCCAACCATCGGCTGTCCAAGAAGGGCCGTTACATTGCCTGGGCCACGGCCGGCGCCGCCGTGGTCGCCGGTGCCGGGATCTCGGCGCAGACCTCGATGGCCGCCACGACGTGGCCCGCGCAGAAGACGTACACCGGCCGGGCCTTCGACACCTGCGCCGCGCCCTCGCTGTCCGCGATGAAGGCCTGGCACGGCGGGCTCTACGGCGCCGCCGCCGTCTACGTCGGCGGCAAGAACCGCGGCTGCAGCCAGCCCAACCTCACCGCGTCCTGGGTGAAGTCGGTCAGCACGGTCGGCTGGAAGCTCATCCCGCTGTACGTCGGCGCCCAGCCGCCGTGCCAGACGAGTTCCAACCCCGAGAAGCTCACCGCCTCCACCGCCGCCTCGCTCGGGGCCACCGACGGCACGGACGCGGCGGCCAAGGCATCGGCCCTGGGGATGAAGACCGGCAGCCCGATCTACCTCGACATGGAGTCGTACGACAGCACGAACACGGCGTGCAACGATGCCGTACTGACGTATGTTCGCGCCTTCGACAAGGCCCTGCACGCCAAGACGTACCGCGCCGGCTTCTACGGTTTCACCAGCTCCAGCGCCAAGGCCATCGCCACCGCGACCGACAAGACCGACCTGCCGGGCAACCTCTGGTACGCCCTGTGGGACAAGATGAACACCACGACCACGGACTGGCCGTGGGGCTCCACGCAGTACACCAACCACAGCCGCGCCCACCAGTACATGGTCAACAGCAAGGAGACGCGCAACGGTTACACGATCACCGTGGACCGCGACGCGTGGGACGCCCCCGTCGCCATCACAGGCTGAACCAGCGCTGCCCGAGTACCGACTGTCCGAGTGAAGGAGCGGGATATGAGGGTCCCGGACTAAGGGTCGAAGGCGTGCCCGTGCTGGGGCCCGCTAGCCGTCGCGCCGATCTTCCTGGAGCACAACCGGCGCATCGCGGCCCTGATCACCGTGATCTGCCTGGCTCTGCTGGTGTTCTGCCTGATCGAACGCCAAGTACGCCAGGCTCTGGACCCCGAGCAGACCATGAGCGGTCTCTACCCCGACAGCCGCAGGGGTCCGCCCCGCAGGCCGCCTGATCCTCTACCACCTCGACGGCCTCGTGCTCCGCCCGGCACCGCCACCAGCCCACCCACCATCCTCGTCAGCCGAGGAGTTCAAGCACACCTGCTCGAACTCCTCGGCCGCCCGCCCAGGGGCCGGTCAAGAACCGGTGGCGGCCGCAGATCCGCGCCAAGGCCAAGAAGACCACCGCCACCACCGGCGGCATCGTCATAGACACCCGCGCCCGGTTCGGCTACACCGCCGCTCCCGACACCACCGACGACGCCCGGCTGCACCACCTCACCGTCGCGCTCCCGCCCACCTACGCCGGCCGCCTCTTCGAGCCCAGGAGCAGGGCGCCAGCGACGACCGCCTGAGGGAGATCGCCGCCGAAGTCCTCAAGGAGACCTACTTCCAGGACGGCGGCTGCCGCGCCGGCTCCCTGGAGGAGGTCCGCTTCACGGACATCGAGCACCTGGAGTTCGACCTGTAGAGGCCGGGCCCCGAACAGGCAGCGAGCCCGGACCAGTTGGGTCCGGGCTCGCTCGCGTATCCGCGGGGGTCGGATGTCCATGCACGCGATGCCGCGCTCAACGAGGTCGCCGCGTGCCGGTCACCCGCTGGTTCCGGTCAGGTCGCTACATGCCGGGACCCTGTGCCGTGCAGGCCGTCGATCAAATGGTCGAGGAGGCCTCCGCTCACGACAACGACCGCCAGCGGGAGCGGGTGAGGCATGTCCGTGACTCCTCCCCCTCGTAAACGAGGCGGCTTCTCACTTGACCGCATGGGATCTCATGACGGCCAAGCCCTGACCGCTGCCGAAGCAGGATCGCAGCGTACTACGCCGCTTCGCGGCTCCGAATCTCAGGATGCGTTTCCCGCCCGGCCTGAAGGCCGGGATTCCCACGCAAGATCAGGGATGGGTGCCGGTTCTGTCACAGCGTCTGGTTTCGGGACGCAGGAGCTTGATGCCGCGCTGGCCCGTGTCGTGCAGGAGAGGGTCAATCGAACGGTGTATCCAGGGTGGTTGGGGTTAGTGGCGGGCTGCGGAAAGGCGGCCGTCGAAGGTGATGGCGAAGGCGTTCAGGGCGGTTTTCCAGCGCATGGTCCAGCGGGCCTGGCCCTTGCCGGTGGGGTCCAGGGACATGATGGCCATGTAGACGCATTTGAGTGCGGCCTGCTCGTTGGGGAAGTGGCCGCGGGCCTTGACCGCCCGCCTGATCCGCGCGTTAGCGGACTCAGTCGTCTTCGTACAGGTCAGCGACCTTCAATCGGTTGCCGTGTGTCCGACTACGCCGACCGTGAACCCGTGGGCCTTGCAGCCCTCCCTGGGAAGAGTCCCAGCATCGAGAGTCGATGCTTCAGAATGAGGAGGAGCCCATGGCGCTGAGAGCGGCGTACGACGAGATCGCAGACTGGTACGAGCAGGAGTTCCTCGGCGGACAGCGGTCGGATGCTGCGAAAGCGGACGGTAATCCTCTCAACCTTGGCCGCGTCCTGCATGATCTTCTCGGTGAAGGCAGCGGCACCTGTCTGGAGATCGGCTGTGGCACCGGCGTTCACGCCGCGGGTGTCCGGGAACTGGGGTGGACTCCCGTCGGTGTCGACCTGTCCGCCGGGATGCTGCGGCATGCCCGGGGCCGTCTGCCCATCGCTCTGGCCGATGCCGAGCGGTTGCCGGTTCAGGACGGCTCCGTACCGGCCGTCATCGCCATGATGGTCCACACTGATATGCCCGAATATCCGAAGGTATTGCGAGAGGTGGCCCGGGTATTGCGCCCCGGCGGGGTGTTCGTGCACGTCGGTGTCCATCCCTGCTTCTGCGGCGGCTTCGCCGACCGCCTCGATCCCCACGCGGTGGTGATCCGCCCGGGCTACCTCGACGGTCACTGGACGAAGTCGTCCTGGACGGACCAGGGGGTGCGCGACAAGGTCGGCGCCACCCACCGTCCGCTGCCGGAGCTGGTGCACGCGTTCCTCGACGCGGGCCTGGCATTCGAGAGGTTCGAAGAGGCCGGTGAGCCAACTCCGATCGTGCTAGCTGTCCGGGCACGGAGAAAGAGCACCGGGCTTGGAGATACCCTCCGTCACACACTGGACTGAGCCAGGCATTTGGACACGTCCCATGCCCGACGTCACCGTTACACGTCGTCCAGGACACCCGGCGTGAGGCAGTGAGCCACCTGGACCGCATGCTCAAGCAGCGTCCCGACCGTGAGTGATCGCACCCGGCGGGCCACCGAATGCCCCCGCGAGGACCGGTACCAGGGGTTCCCTTGGGCTGTTGGCCTCAATATGACAGTGCACATTCAGGCCAGCGGGAAGCTCTTCCCGGAGCCATGATCAATCGGCAGAGTTTGGCATGTCGGAAACGAAGAACTCGGCCGAAATTGAGCGGGGGGCCGAAGGGCGGAAATGCGCCCTTCACCCCCGTGGCATTCCACGGAGGGAATTCATCTTGTCTGTCATTCGCCGCTTCATCGTTGTGTCCCTGCTCTGCGCGGCACCCCTGACGGTCGAATCCCTCTGTGCGGGAGGGACCGCATCGGCTTCTCAGGTCCAGGACGCGACGCCGAGCCCGGCACCCTCCGCGACGGCAACGCCGGATGACCTGACCTGGGGCGGCTGAGAAGCACCCGACACACGCTGAGCGGCCTTCCTGCGCCTTTCGGGCATATCGCTCCTGGACTCCCCGAGGGCTCGGCGCATTTCGACGGTCACCTTTCGGATTCACCTCTCCCAGCGCCCTGTCCCCATGACACGAATCCTGGCCCAGGGCCCGGGAATTCATTGTGCGGATTTCTTCCGGCCAGCACGGAATCCCGCAACGAAAACCTAATCGAGGAGCCAGTGTGAGGAAGCATCAGCAGGAAGGTTCCGAAGGCGGTAACCCGGACCACCTGATCGCACTCAGGGACGAGGAACTCAGGGGCATCCCCGCCCAGTGGGTCCCCATCGACGAGCTGACGGTGTCGGCGACACCCCGCATGGGCGGAGAGGACCTCGCCTACGCCCAGGCACTGGCCGAAACCGGAGCGGTGCTGCCCCCGATCGTGGTGCACCGCGCGACCATGCAGGTCGTCGACGGTGTGCACCGGCTGCGTGCCGCCGTGCTCCAGGGCCAGGACCGCGTCGAGGTCCGCTTCTTCGACGGTGCCGAGGACGATGCCTTCCCCCTCGCGGTCGCCATCAACGTCGCCCAGGGACGCCCGCTGTCCACCGCCGACCGCACCGCCGCCGCGACCCGCATCCTGTCCTCCCACCCGCACTGGTCGGACCGGGGAGTGGCCGCGATCGTCGGCCTGTCCCCGCAGAAGACCGGCGACATACGCCGGAACATGGCGAACCCCGAGGCCCGGACCGCCACCCGCCTCGGCCGCGACGGCCGGGCCCGGCCACTCAACTCCGCCCGCGCCCGCACCCTCGCCGGCCGGCTGATCCAGGAGAACCCCGACGCCTCACTGCGGCAGATCGGCAGACAGGCGGGCATCTCCGCGGCGACCGTGGCGGACGTCCGCGCGCGCCTGCTCCGGGGTGACGACGTCGTGCCACCGCAGCAGCGCGGACTGGACGCCGTACCGCCGGGCCCGCGCCGCACCCCCCGCCCGGCCGTGGCCGACCCGAAGTCGACGCCGCAACTCGTATCGATCTACGAAGCCCTGCGCCGCGATCCGTCACTGAGGTTCAACGAGACGGGCCGCACCCTGCTGCGGATGCTGGAGGCCTGCCTCCTGGTGGCCCGTAACCAGCAGCACATCGCCTCCACCGTCCCGCACCACTGCAAGGGCCCCGTCTCCGATCTCCTGCGGGGCTTCGCCGGTGTCTGGAGCGGCTTCGCCGACGAACTGAAGGTCGAGGACCTCCTCGACGCACAGTCCGGCTGACCCGCAGCCCTCCCAGCCGACCAGAGCCCTCCCGTACCCGCGGCAGGCGGTCTGGACGATCCCACTCCCGAAGGACTCCCATGACCGTCATCGAACAACCTCCCGTCGCCCACGGTCCGGCCCCCCGCGACGACGCCTGGATGGAACAGGCCCTGGACCTGGCCGTGCGCAACGTCGGCGCGGGAGGCGGCCCGTTCGGCGCCGTGGTCGTCCGCGACGGCGTGATCCTCGGCCAGAGCGGCAACCGCGTCACCGATACGCACGACCCGACGGCACACGCGGAGATCATGGCGATCCGGGCGGCCTGCCGGACGATCCAGGACTTCCGGCTCGACGGCGCCCTCCTCGTCAGCTCCTGCGAACCGTGCCCCATGTGCCTGACCGCCATCCTGTGGGCCCGGGTGGACCGGGTCGTGTTCGCGGCCGACCGGCACGACGCCGCGGACGTGGGCTTCGACGACCTGGAGTTCTACCGCCTGCTGGAGCGTCCGCGCTCGACTTGGGCGCTGCCGGTGGAGCGGCTGTCCCACGAGCTGGCCCGCCGCCCGTTCGAGGCCTGGACGGCGTTCTCCGACCGCATCGACTACTGACGTCACGGACAGGAAGCCGTATCTGATGACCACGCATGCTCGTGAGACGGCCCCCAGGCTCCGGGGCGTCGCCGGACAGGAACACGACCGGACCGACCCGATGGTGGACTGGTGGCACCCGGTCGGCTGGGCCGCCGACTTCCGGACCACCCCACGACGGACGGTGCTCCTCGGCCGGACCCTCGTCCTGTGGCGGGACCGGACCGGAACCGTGCGCTGTCTGCGGGACCTGTGTGTGCACCGCGGCACGGCGCTCTCCTTGGGCGAGGTCCACGACGGGGACATCGTGTGCCCGTACCACGGCTGGCGCTTCGGCGGGGACGGCCGCTGCACCGCCATCCCCCAGCTCCCCGCGGACCGGGCCGTCCCCGCGGGCGCGGCGGTCCCCTCCTTCCACTGCCAGGAGCGGTACGGCCTGATCTGGGTCTGCCTGGCCGACAAGCCCCGCGCCGGCATCCCCGCGTTCCCCGAATGGGAGGCGGAGGGTTTCCGGCACGCGGCCTGCCCCGCCTACACCTGGCGCACCGGCGCGGCCCGCATGGTCGAGAACTTCACCGACTTCGGGCACCTGGGCTGGCTCCACGACGGACTGCTCGGTATGCGCAGCGACCTGGTCGTACCCGACCACCACGTGCGGCGCGTCGGCCACGAACTCCACTACAGCCTCACGATGAACGTGCCCTCCGCCGAGGGAGTCAACGACCTCCAGGCCGAGACGGGCACCATGACCAACACGTACGTGCTCTCGTTCCCCCACGCCATCCATCTGCGCAGCCACTACCCGGACACCGGACGCAGCCGGGTGCTGTTCTTCGCCGCTCAGCCCGTCGACAGCGAGACCTCGACCGGTTACTGCTACCAGTCCCGCGACTTCGACCTGGACGGCGACGACCAGCACTACATCGACTTCCAGGAGGTCCTGGCCGAACAGGACCGGCTGGTCGTCGAGAGCCAGCGCCCCGAACAGCTGCCGATGGACATCGCCGACGAACTGCACCTGAAGTTCGACCGGGTGGCCGTGGAGTACCGCAAGGCACTGGCCGACCACCAGACCAGGCCCGAGCCAGCAGAGCCGGCGGAATCGGCCGGGAGCGACGAGGCCCGGAGAAAGGTACCGGCATGGACGTGATGACGGCGATCCTCACGCGGCGCAGCGAGCAGACGCTCCTCGCCCCTGCCCCGGGCGAGGAGGAGTTCGTCTACCTGCTGCGTGGCGCCGCCACCTTCCTGGACCACGGACTGCCCCGGCCCTGGCGGTGGATCCTGCTGCGCGGCGGAGACCGGCCGGCACCGGCCGAACGCGTCGCACGGCAGGCGCTCGCCACGGCCTGCCCGAACGGGAGCGCACTGCCGCAGGCGCCCCTGCTCGCGGCCCTGGTCCTCGATCCGCACGCCGACCCCGCCGTGCCGGAAGAGGAACAGGAGGCCGCCGCGAACGCCATGACGCACGCGCTGATGCTGCTCCTGCACAGCCGCGGCTACAGCAGCCTCTGGCGGACCGGGCACCTGCCGGCCGGCGCGCCCGCGGCCGCCGCACTGGGGCTGAACGGGAGCGAGCGGCTGGTCGGTGCGCTGAGCATCGGAACCCCGGACACGGGCCGCCCGCTGGCGCGCAGGGCACTGGCGGACGTCGAGGACCGGGTCTCGGCGTTCCCGTCCCCCGCCCCCACCGGGTGACGGTGCCGGCATGACGGGGACCGGGGCCCCAAGATCCGCTACGGTGGCGTCCCGAACGGCCTACTCGGCGGACTCCGGGAGCGGCGCGGCTCCCCGGCACATGGATCAGCAGGTGGCGCCCCGTACCGGGGCCACCCGCGAAGGGGCCCAGGGGTGTCCGACCGTCCCGTCTCCTGGGAGTTGACTGAGCAGCCATGACCGACCTCACCCGATACACAGCGGTCCGGACCGCCCGGGCCGTCGCAACCCGCGAGGTCTCCGCCCTGGAAGTGACCCGGGCGCATCTGGACCGGATCGCCGCCGTCGACGAGAAGGTGCACGCCTTCCTCCACGTCGACACCGCCGGCGCGCTGGCCGCCGCCCGCGCCGTGGACGCCCGGCTTGCCGCGGGTGATCGGCTCGGCCCACTGGCGGGCGTGCCCCTCGCCCTCAAGGACGCCTTCACGACCGAAGGGGTGCCCACCACCGCCGGGTCCCGGAGCCTGGAGGGCTGGATCCCGCCCTACGACGCGACCGTGACACGGCGTCTGAAGGACGCCGGGCTGGTCATCCTCGGCAAGACGAACATGGACGAGTTCGCGATGGGCTCGTCCACCGAGAACTCCGCCTACGGCCCGACCCGCAACCCGTGGGACCTCTCCCGCGTCCCCGGGGGCTCCGGGGGCGGCTCGGCCGCCGCACTGGCCGCCTACCAGGCGCCGCTGGCGATCGGCACCGATACCGGCGGCTCCATCCGCCAGCCGGCCGCGCTGACATGCACGGTGGGGGTGAAGCCCACATACGGAACCGTGTCCCGCTACGGGCTGATCGCGTACTCGTCCTCGCTGGACCAGGGCGGCCCCTGCGGACGTACCGTGCTGGACACCGCGCTGCTGCACGAAGCCATCGCCGGGCACGACCCGATGGACGCCACCTCCATCGACGCCCCGGTCCGCCCGGTCGTCGAAGCCGCCCGCGAGGGCGACATCAGAGGCCTGCGGATCGGCGTCGTCAAGGAGTTCGCCGGCGAGGGCTACCAGCCGGGCGTCATGCAGTGCTTCAACGAAGCGGTGGACCTGCTGTGCTCACTGGGCGCCGAGGTCGTCGAGGTGTCCTGCCCCTCGTTCGACTACGCGCTGGCCGCCTACTACCTGATCGCCCCGTCCGAGGCCAGCTCCAACCTGGCCCGGTTCGACGGCCTGCGCTACGGCCTGCGAACCGGCGACGACGGCAGCCGCTCGGCGGAGGAGGTCTCCGCACTGACCCGCGCGGCGGGCTTCGGCCCCGAGGTGAAGCGCCGCATCATGCTCGGTACGTATGCGCTCAGTTCGGGCTACTACGACGCGTACTACGGCAGCGCCCAGAAGGTCCGCACACTGATCAGCCAGGACTTCGAACGGGCCTTCGCCGGCGTGGACGTGCTGGTCTCGCCGACCATGCCGACCACCGCGTTCCCGGTCGGCGAGCGCGTCGACGACCCGCTGGCGATGTACATGGCGGACCTGTGCACCCTGCCGACCAACCTGGCCGGCAACTGCGCCATGTCGGTGCCGTGCGGTCTCTCCGCACAGGACGGCCTGCCCGTCGGTCTCCAGATCATCGCGCCCGCCCTGGCCGACGAACGCCTGTACCGGGTGGGTGCCGCCGTGGAAGCCGCACTGGAGAGCAAGGAGGGCCGGCCGCTGCTCGCCGGCGGACCGTTGCTGTGACCTCCTGAGGAGTACCGCACGACGGAACGGCCGTCGGCCGGGCGCGGTGCGTCCGGCCGACGGCCGTTCCGTCGTCCTACAGGCCGCGCCAGGCCGGGTCGCAGTCGTCCCAGGCCGCCACCCCGTCGGGGGTGTGCGGGGCCGACCGGCGGGAGACACCGGAGTTCCGCACGGGCGCGTGCTCGCCCGTCTCCAGGCGGAGCGCCCACCGGCAGGAGGAATCGGGGTGTTCGGCGGATTCGCTGCTGTGACTCATGTCTGCTCCGAGGGGTGGGAGGACGGGAGAGGTCAGGCGGCCGCGACGACGGGTGCGCGCAGACAGAGCCGGTCGCAGGCGTCGTCGGCAGCGTCGGCCGTCTGGATCAGGGCGCGCTCGTGCCGAGCCAGGAACCCCTGCGTCACCAGGTGGTCCAGAAGATTGAGCAGCGGGTCGAAGAAGCCCCCGTGGTTCACGACGACGACGGGCTTGGCCATCAGCCCCAGCTGGTTCCAGGTCAGCACCTCCATGACCTCGTCCAGCGTGCCGATCCCGCCGGGAAGCACGGCGAAGCCCGTGGCCAGGCGGTACATGAGCGCCTTGCGCTCGTGCATCGTGGCGACGACGTGGATGGTGCCGAGCGGGTCGTCCGAACGCTCGCGCTCGCGCAGGGCACTGGGAACGACGCCGGTGATGGCCCCGCCGCCGTCACTCACGCCCTGGGCGACGGCTCCCATCACGCCGACCCCGCCGGCCCCGTAGACGAGGCCGGAGCCCCGCAGGGCGAGTTCCCGCCCGAAGGCGTGGGCGAAGGCGAGGTGGTCGGGGTGGACTCCGGGACGGGCACCGCAGAACACCGCGATGTTCGGCCCGGTTTCGGTGATGACGGTCATCTCTGCTCCAGGTAGTGGCTTGTACTCAGGTCCGGCCGGTGCCGCGGGGCGGCGTCGAGGGTGCGCAGCGCGGTGCGCAGGAGCACGTTGGCTCCGCCGATCAGATGGGCGGGGTCGGTGTCCTCCTCGGGCACATGGCTGACCCCGCCGATGCTCGGGACGAAGACCATGGCGATGGGGCCGATGCCGGCCACGATCTGCGCGTCGTGACCCGCTCCGCTCGGCAGGGCCATCCGGGACAGGCCCAGTTCGTCGGCGCTGCGCGCGATGGCACTGCGGAGCCCCTGGTCGGTGGCCACGGGGGCGGAGTGGGTGAGGGCGGTGACGGAAATGTCGGTGCCGGTCTGTGCGGCGATCCGCCGCAGGGCGTCCCGCAGGGCGCGTTCGGCCGCGTCCAGCCGGGCGGGCCCGGTGTCCCGCAGGTCGACGGTCATGGTGGCGGTGCCGGCGATGGTGTTCGGTGTGTTCGGTTCGGCGTCCAGACGGCCGACGGTGGCCACGCGGCACAGCTGCTGCCCGCGGCTGATGCCCTCGGCTGCCAGCACCACCCGGGCCGCGGCCGCCATGGCATCCCGGCGCCCTTCCATCGGTGTGGTGCCCGAATGCCCGGCGCTGCCGCGGATCGTGACGGTCAGCAGGGCGCGCCCGGTGATGGCCTCGACGACACCGATCGCGGTGCCCGCCCGCTCCAGGACGGGCCCCTGCTCGATGTGCAGTTCCAGATAGGCGGCGATCGACCCGACGGGCCACACCGCACTGCCCAGCGCGTCGAGATTGCCGCCGGTCGACTTGAGAGCGTCCCGCAGCGGGCGGCCATGACGGTCCGTCGGCTCCTTCGGCAGGTCGGTCAGACGCCCGGCGAGGGCCATGGAACCCCAGAACGGCTGGGGGAACAGCGCACCCTCCTCGTTGGCGAAGGCCGCGGCGACCACCTCGTACGGCGTCTGCAGACCCGCTTCGGCACAGCACTGCACGACCTCCAGGGCCGCCAGCACGCCATACGCACCGTCCAGCGGGCCACCGTTCACCACCGTGTCCAGGTGCGAGCCCAAGAGGAGGGCGGGGCGTTCGCCCGCCGGGACACCCTCGCGTACGAGGACGTTGCCGGCCGCGTCCACGGCCGCGCTGAGACCCGCCCGCCGGGCCTCGCCCATGACATACGCCTGGGCTTCCCGGTCGGCCGGACTGAACCCGGGGCGGGTGATACCGCCGGTGGCGCCGTCCGCGCCGATGGCCGCGAGCTCGCGGATCCGGCGCAGCAGCCGCTCGGCATCAATTTCCAGAGGCCGTGTCATCGGCTGGAGGAGTGTTTCGGTCATGGTCCGCTCCTGTCACGTCGTGGGACTGGAGAATCCGCCGAGCGGCGGGGGCGCCGACTCGTCTCTCCCGAAATGCTCTCCTCGATCCTTCGACAGGAAATCGTCACCATGCAAGGGGGATTGGGTCAAGGGCGGACAAGTGTTTATCGTGTGCGTTCAACCGAATGACCAATACAGTTGAACAGCCTTTGACCACACGGGTGGTTCAGCCAAATAAAGTGCCTCTGAACTGCAAGAACGAAACAGGGATCAGTTCCTGACGGAGCGGTGAATTCACGTCTCCACAGTGTTTTGCTGTCCAACCGCATTTCATTGACAGTGCCGCGAACCTGCTCGTAGCTTCACGAGTATGATCCCCTCCGATATCAGCCTTCTGCCTATTCTCGGGCGACCCACTCTGTCGGGAGACGGGCGCTTCGTCGCTGTCGGCGTCACCCGTGTCGACCTGGCCGCCGACGACAACGTCCACGAGCTCTGGCTGGCGGACACCACCGGTGAGGCGCCGGCGCGCAAGCTCACCCAGGGGCCCTACGACGGAGCACCGGCGTTCTCCCCGGACGGACGCCACCTGGCATTCCTGCGCCCCGGACCCGGTGGCCCCGCGCAGCTGTACCTGCTGCCGATGGACGGCGGCGAGCCGTTCCCGGTCACGAACCAGCCGCTGGGCGCGGGCCAGCCCGTGTGGAGCCCGGACTCCCAGCGGATCGCGTACGCCGCCCGGGTCCCGCAGGAAGGCCGCTACCGCCGAGGGGTCCCACCGCACAAGGAGGCACCGCGACGGATCACGAAACTCCGCTACATGGCGGACGGTTTCGGCTACTGGTTCGACCGGCCCCGACAGGTCTTCATCACCGACCCGTTCACGCCCGACCGGACCACCACCCAGGTCACCGCATCCGAGCACGACCACGGCGACATCGCGTGGAGCCCGGACGGCGACCTGCTCACCTTCACCGCCGCCCGGCACGAGACCCACGGCGACGACCTGCGCAACGACGTATGGGTATGCGCCCCGGACGGCAGCGGCCTGCGCGCCCTGACCGACGGCGGGCTGACCCTGGGATGCCCCCGGTTCGCCGCGGACGGCAGCAAGGTCTGCTTCGCCGCGGAGCTTCTCGACGAGAACAACAACGGCATCGCGAACAGCAGCTACGGCCTGTGGGCCGCGACCGTCGACGGCACGACGCCCCCCGTGCGCTTGACCGATGCCGAGCCCTACCACCTCAGCTTCTCCAGCCAGATGATCGCGACCGCCACCGACGGCGTGTACTTCGCCAACGACTACCGCGGCGAGGTGAACCTGATCCTCGTCCCCTACGACGGCGGCACACCCACCCCCGTGATCACCGGCCCGCGCCAGGTCAACGGCTTCGCCGTCGCCGAAGGCGCGCACGGCGTGACGATCGCCGCCGTGGTTGCCGACGCGGGCAGCGCCGGAGACCTCGTGGTGTGGACCAACGGCACCGAGAGGGTCCTCACCTCGTTCGGAGCCGAACTGCAGGCACAGGGCGACCTGCTGCCCATGGAGGAGTTCACCACCGCCGCCCCGGACGGCTACCCGCTGCACGGCTGGATCGTCCGCCCCCGCGGCGAAGGACCGCACCCGGTCCTGCTCCAGATCAAGGGCGGCCCCTTCACCCAATGGGGCTACACCCTCAACGGGCCCGCCTCCTTCGAGGAGGCCCAGATCTACGCGAGCGCCGGCTACGCCGTCGTACTCGGCAACCCCCGGGGCGCCGCCGGCTACGGCCAGGCCCACGGCAAGGCCATCCTCGACGACCTGCCGCGCCGCACCGCCACCGACCTCCTGACCATCCTGGAGGGCGCGCTCAACGACCCCGGCCTCGACGGCGACCGGGTGGGCATGCTGGGCGGCTCCTTCGGCGGCTACATGTCGGCCTGGATGGCCGCCCACCACGGCAAGCGGTTCCGCGCGGCCATCGCCGAGCGCGGCTGCTACTCCATCGACAGCCACAGCGCCTCTTCCGACGAAGGCATCGTGCTGTCCCTCGCCCTCTACGGCTCCGACCCCGAGCGCTGGCGCGACGCCAGCCCTCTCACATACGCGGACCAGATCGACATCCCCATGATGCTGATCCAGTCCGAGGACGACCGGCACACCCCCATGGAGCAGGCCCAGCGGCTGTTCGTGGCCCTGAAACTGCGCGGCGTCCCCGTCGAGTTGCTGCTCTTCCCCGGCGAGACGCACGAGATGTCCCGGACCGGCCTGCCCAGCCACCGGGTGGCGCGTTACGAAGCGATCCTGGAGTGGTGGGACCGCCACCTGTGACCGTCTGACGCACGGCCCGGCCCTCCCGCCCGGCGGGGGTGCTGCCCCGGTGCTTCGTAGCCCGTCGGCAGCCGCCGAACACACCCAGCGACAGCCGCGTCCCGGCACGCCGACGACGCGGCCGTCGCTGTTCCCACCTACGAAGCACCAGCGGAACTAGGAATGAGGCAACCACCATGAGTGCCGCCCCCGGCGACTATTACCTCTCGACCTACATGACACCGCCCGGCGACCGGTCGGTGATCTCACCCCGCCACGACCACAACGCTGCGCTGTGGCGGCGCTCCGCCGGATCGGTCGAGCTGATCCGCCACTGGGAGTTCGAACGAGTCAGCGGCCGCAAGCACCACGCGCTGCCGCTGTACACCCCGGAGCGGGCCGAAGCCTTCCTCAACGGCCTGCTGGCCACGGAGGGACTGGCCCTCGCCGACATCCACACCACGTGGGGCACCCCCGGTCTGCCGGGGCACCGGGACCTTCCGCTGCCGGCCGGGAGCGAGGGACTGGCGATCCACACCCTCGCCCACCTCTTCAGCGGTCTCCTCCTCGACACCAGGATCTTCAAGGAGGAGACCATCATCGGCCTCGCCGTCGACGCCGCCCCCGACCTGATCCTCGAGGACGAGCGGCCGGCCGGCTACTACGCGGGATGCGTCTCGGTGAAGGGGAAACTGACCCTCGCGCCCGTCGAATCACCCGCACCGCTCTACCTGGCGGCCGACCGGCTGTTCGGCAAGGAACCCGGAACGCTCATGGCGCTCGCCTCGGCCTCCCGGGCCGAGATCGACTTCGACGCCGAGGCTGCGGTCCGCGACATCGAGCTGTTCGGCGGCCGCGTCCTGCCGTGGCCGGCGGCATTCGGCCTCGTCAAATCGGTCATCGCCGCGGCCGGCGAGCAGCTGGCCGGCAAGAACCCCGATCCGCGATTCAGCGACGAGGACAACCTGCAGAGCGCGGTGATGAAGGTGGTCCAGCAGTGCTGCGACCTGATCATCATGCGCAACGTGGAGCGGCTGAGCGCCATGGCCGGCGTGCGGACCCAGGACTGCTACCTGTCCATGAGCGGCGGCTTCGCCCTCAACTGCCCCACCAACACCCTGACACTGGACCGCTACGGCTTCCGCGGCCTGCTGGCCCCGCCCTGCGCGAACGACTCCGGGGAAGCCCTCGGCCTGGGACTGCTCGGCCTGTACGGCATCGGCGCGTTCCAGGACGCCGACCTGCGCATCGACACCGCCTACTACGGCAGCGAACTGCGGGACGTCGACGCCGCGCTCACCGAGTTCGCCCCCTGGATCGAGCAGGTCGACGACTTCTCGCCGGACCAGTTCGTCACCGACCTCAGCGACGACGTCATCGCCTGGGTGGACGGCGCCGCCGAAATGGGCCCGCGGGCACTCGGCCACCGCAGCCTCCTGGGCGACCCCCGCTCGGAAAAGGTCAAGGACCTCCTCAACGAGTACAAGCAGCGGCAGTGGTGGCGCCCCGTCGCCCCCATCGTCCTCGACGAGCAGGCCGCACAGTGGTTCGTACAGCGCCGCCCCTCCCCGTTCATGCTGGAGGCCGTCCAGGTCCGCGACGACGTCCTCGACCGAGTGCCCGCCATCCTCCACCTGGACAACTCGGCACGGCACCAGACACTGACCGCACAGGCCAACGGGCTGCTGCACCGGGCGATATCGGCCTTCCACGCCGAGACCGGCGTCCCGATCGTGTGCAACACCTCCCTCAACGACCGGGGCGAACCAGTCGTCGACACCGCCGCCGAGGCGCTGACCTTCTGCGTCCGCAAGGGCATCCGGGTCGCCTACCTGGCCGGCCGCCGTGTGCTCCTGCGCGGCGAGGCACAGCCCCCGGCCACCGTGCCCGACGCACCGCGCCCCCGCGCGGAGCACTGGTTCGCCGGACAGGAGGCGGACCGTGACCGGTACTGGAACGCCTGGCTCGATCGCGGCTACACCGAGGCGGGCATCATGCTCCTGACCGGTACGCCCCAGCTGCTGGCCGACCCGGAGACGTACACCCCCAGCCGGGTCAACCTGCTGGCCGAACGCATCGCCGCCGCCGATGCGGGGTTCGAGAAGAACCTCGACGAATTCATGGCGGAGCAGGGACTGACCCGCCGGGCCCGGTGATCCGCGCGGCCCGTGCCCCGCAGCCGTCCCGTCGGGGTGTCGCACCGCGCTTGCGGCGCGGCGCCCCGGCGGGACGGCATCCGTTTCATGCCTGACAGCACCTCAGCAAGGAGCCCGACCATGCAGCACGCCCTCACGGTGGGGCAGCCCGGCCCCTGCCACCTCGTCACCGCCGCACTGGACCAGGTCCTGGAGAACGTCGACCGGGGCACCCCGCTCGGCGAGGCCCAGGTAGCCGCCCTCGAAGCCGCCCAGAAGCTGCTGGAAGCCGAGGCCGCGGCACAGACCCCGCCGGACGTCCGGGCCGAGATCCTCCGGGAAGCCCTAGGATCGGCCCGCGCAGCCGTATCGGCGGCCGCGACGGCCGTCACCCTGGCCCAGGACATCCGACGGCATGCCTCCCGGGCCGAGTTCGCCGCGGCCGGACAGTGACGGCCTGCGTCCAGCAGTACGCGACCCACCACCCTCCGCCGACCGCGAGACGCCTCCCCGGGGTCCGGGGTCGCTCACGCAAGGACCTGACAGTGGCTGCAGAACGAACCCTTCCGCCCCTGGTAGCCGATGAGAGGGAGATGCTGCGCGCCTATCTGGAGCATCAGCGCACCACCCTCGCCCTCAAATGCGAAGGACTGAGCGAGGAGCAGCTGCGCCGGCAGTCCGTGCCGCCCTCCACGCTGTCCCTGATGGGCCTCGTACGGCACATGGCCGAAGTCGAACGGGCCTGGTTCCGGCGGATCGTCAGCGAGGAGGACATCCCGCTGGTCTGGTCGGACCGGGGCGACTTCCAGGTCGCCTACGACGTCAGCGAAGCCACCTGGCCCGAGGCCCTCGCCGCATGGCAGGGCGAGATCGAGCACGCACGCCGTGTGGAGCGGGACGCCAAGTCGCTGGACGTCACCGGCTACATGGCCAAGACGGACAGCGCTGTCTCGCTCCGCCGCGCGATGATCCACCTCATCGACGAGTACGCACGGCACAACGGACACGCGGACCTGCTGCGCGAGGCCATCGACGGAGCCGTCGGCTACTGACCGCCGGCACCGGCACACGTACGCCCGGGGGACCTGGCCACGGTGTTCGACCGCTTTTCCCGGACAGTTGAACAGGCTATTCACAAATGACGCGCCGAGTGCGCGTCATTTGTCGTTTCGGGGCACATACAAGGGCGCACGCAAGGGCACCTGCGGAAATTCCGTTCAAGGAAGCCGGCGGAACAGGAATTCACGGCGTCCAGCTGTTCACGCCGACACGGATCGGTTGACACCAGAGGCCCCGGAAACAATGATGAATATCGAACCGAGCGAGTCGCTCGGGGAAAACAAAAAGGAGAATCACATGTCTGACATCGAGTTCCTCGACACCACCGCTGAGCTGGCCGCGTCGTACTACCTCGGCATTCAGTAAGACCGCGTGCGGCGGAGGGAGCTACCCGCTCCCTCCGCCGCGGCTGACCGCACCGTATAGACCGAACGGCGGTTGCAAAACCACCCTGTGGCTGCCAGGCTCATCAGCCCAAAAGGGCTTCTTCTCCGCCGTCCGCACGACATGCAACCCCCGCTGAGCGCCCCTTCACCGGGCATTTCATTCAGCGCCTTGCGTTCCGCGTCGCTCGTGGACCAGATCAATGGAGAAGGTATGGAAGGCTATACTTTTGCCGACCTCGTCGGCGACGAGGAAGTGTTCTTCGCAGAGTTCTGGGACAAGAAGCCCATGCTCCGGAAGAACGCCCTCAAAGGCAACCCGAGTGAAATACTCTCGTTCTCCAGACTGGACGAGATGGTCAATATGGAGGTCATCAGACCCCCGTATGTACGGGTCAATCTGAACGGCGCCGGGGTTTCCGAAAAAACATTCACCCGCACTGTTACCGTGCAGGGCACGGAAATCCCGGACTCCGTCATTCCCGAGCGACTCTACGATCTCTACCGCTCGGGCGCGACCATCGTCTGGAGTTCGCTCAACCACATCGAGCCACGCCTGCGGTCCTTCTGCAAGGTGATCAGCGACAAGCTGGGCGCCCGCACCGACTGCGTGGCCTTCCTGACACCGGCGGGCCGGCAGGGCTTCAACCCGCACCACGACCCCGTCGACCTGTTCATCGTGCAGACCGAGGGCACCAAGCGGTGGCGTCTGTGGAACCCGCAGGGCGAGCGCTCGTCCGTGATCGGCACCTACACCGAGGAGCAGCTCGGCGAGCCGGCGATCGACGTGCTCCTGGAGCCCGGAGACGTGCTCTACCTCCCCTACCACACCCCTCACGCCGCAGCCGCGCGCGAGAAGTCCTCCGTCCACCTGTCGATCATGATGCGGCCCCGCAAGTGGCAGGAACTGCTGCAGAAGACGGTCGAGTCGCTGATCGAAGGCCCGGAATTCAGCGCCTTCCCCTACATCGGTGACTCCCGCGGAGCATCCGTCGAATCCGACTTCAAGGAAAAGATCGAGGCCCTCGCGGCACGGCTCAACGCCGTGAACGCCCCGGCCGAACTCGACCGGCTCCTGGAGTCCGGACGCTACCTGGAACCCGGCCGCCCGCCACGCATCAAGGCGGACGACACATTCCAGTACTCCGCCGCACTCGACGAACTGGGGCCCGACGCCACCCTCCGGCGGACCGGCACCCCCCTGCAGGTCGGCGAATCCGACAGCGGACGCACCCAGCTCGTCTGCAAGGGACACACCATCGCGGTGCCGTCCTCGATCGCCGAGGTCCTCACCGGCCTGGAGGAAGGCGCATCGGTCAGCGCCGCGACCCTCTTCCCGGACCTGCCCGTCGAACGGTCCGTCAAGAACGCGCAAGGCTTCGCCCGCCTGGGCGTCCTCGAGGTAGCAGCCGTCTAGGGCGGGAACTCCACACAGCCCCCTCCCAGGGCCCGTCCGGCCACATCCGCCGGACCCGCCCACCGGCCCGCGACGCCGCCGGGTCCTTCCACCCGGCGGCGCCGCGGCCTTCGAGGCCCTGCCGTCACTCCGTGACCGACAAATCGCGACCCGGCCCCCACACCCCGTGCGGGGCTTTCGGTTCGGTGGCGTCGCAGCCGCCCTACACAAGGAGCTGATCCGCATGACCGTCACCGCGTCCCCGCCAGACCACGCCGTCAAGGCACCGCCCGGCTCCGGCTGGCGAGAGGTCTACACGCTCGCGGGGATGCGCTCCCTGTCGGTCTTCGGCGACATCATGGCTGCGACCGCGCTGACGCTGCTCGCCCAGAAGAACGGGGCCGGCGGCTTCGCCGTCATGGCCCTGCTCATGGCCGCCACCCTGCCGCCCGTGTTCCTCGCACCCATCACCGGCGGGATCGCCGACAGGTTCGACAGCCGCAAGATCATCGTGATCGTGGCATCGCTGCAGGCACTGACCTGCGTGGCCATGATGACGACGACGTCGATCCCCGTACTCGTCGCCCTGTGCACACTCCTGGCGGTAGGCGTCTCCTTCACCCACCCGGTGTTCGGCGGCCTGCCCAGCGCAATGGTCGGCAAGGACGACATACCCCGGGCCTCGGCCATCTCACAGACGACCACCATGGCCGGCATGCTGTTCGCGCCCGCCGTCGCCGGCCTCCTCAGCAGCCGCTCGGGCACCACTCTGCCCCTCGCCCTGAACGCCGCGAGCTTCGTCCTGGTGGTGCTCGGCGCCCTGACCATCTCGACGCGCCTGCACAAGAAGACCACCGCCGCACCGCAGGCCGCGGCGGCCGAACCGTCCCCCGAGCCGGCCGCCGCGCCCTACCGCGTGTGGTCCGACGGCTTCCTGCGCTCCGTCCTGGTGCTCAGCGGCATCGTCATGGCCTGCGCCTGCATCATCAACGTCCTCATCGTCTTCTACGTGCGCGACACCTTCGGCGCCTCCGAGCAGGTGTACGGAGTCATCATGACGACGTGGGCCGCGGGCATGGTCCCGGGAGCGCTCCTCGCCCGGCGCGTGAAGAACCTCAGCCACGAAGCCATCCTGATCGGCTCCTTCGTCTGCATCGGCGTGGCCATCCTCGGCGTCGGACTGGCCCCCGGCGTCTGGTGGATCGCACCCTTCTACTTCCTCGGCGGCGTCGGCAACGGAGCCCAGGCCACCGTGACCCACATCGTGTTCAACCTCCGCGTTCCCCACAGCCACCGGGGCCGCGCCTTCGCCGCCCTCGGCGCCGTCTCCAACACGGGCCCCGGCACCGGATTCCTCCTCGGCGGCCTCCTGCTGACCGTCATCGAACCCCGGTACGGATTCCTCGCCGCAGGCGCCCTGATCGCCGTCTCCCTGCTCGTGATGGCCCGCAAGGTCCTCCAGTCCTCGGACACGGCACCGGCAGCCACCCCGGCCCCCGTGCCGGCCGTGAAAGCACAGCCGGCCGACTGACGGCACACGCCGCAGCGAACAGCACCACACCAAGCACCTCCCGGCCGAGCGGTGATGTCAAAGCCCGCTCGGCCGGAGGCAATTCACCGGCACGACCGCCCAGCCCCACAAGTCCGATGCGTGATGTGACCACGAAACCGCACTCAAAGGATGGATCGATGACCGACAGCCAGCTGTTTCCCGCATCCAGGCCCCGCGTACCCGCCGCCCTGCAGGGCCGGAAGACCGCCGAGGCCCAGCTCCCCGACCGGCAGCCCGACTGGTTCCCCCTGTGCTGGGTCCTCCCGCACGTCAGCCCGCCCAAGCCCGAAAGCCTCCTGCTGCCGTAACACAACGACCACTCAGCAGACCGCGCCAGCATCAACGATGCCAGCGCGGTCTGCTGCTTCCTGCCCCGCCCCGCTCACCCCTCCCTGTCGCCCGGCTCGGGCTCGAAACGGCCGCCCAGATGGGCCGCGAGGAACCGCTCGGCACAGGCATAGAAGCGGAGACGGTTCTCAGGACGGGCCATACCGTGGCCCTCGTCCGGGAAGACCAGGTACTCGTGCGGGATGCCCTTCGCCCGCAGAGCGGCGACGATCTGCTCGCTCTCCGACTGCTTGACCCGCGGGTCATTGGCCCCGTGCACGATCAGCAGCGGGATACGGATGTCATCGACGCGCGAGAGCGGCGAGCGCGACCACAGGAACTCCGCCTCGGTCTCAGGATTGCCGACACGGGTGTGCATCTGCGCAACCGTCGGCGCCCAGTAGGCCGGAATCCCCCGGATCAGCGTGGCCAGGCTGGACGGCCCGACCACATCCACCGCACAGCGGAAAACATCCGGAGTGAAGGCCGCACCGACCAGAGCGGCATACCCGCCGTACGAACCGCCGTAGATACCCACCCGGTCGGGGTCGGCGTAACCGCGCTCGATCACCCACGCCAAACCGTCGATCAGGTCGTCGTGCATCCGGCCGCCCCACTCACGGTCGCCCGCATTGGTGAACTCCTTCCCGTAACCGGTGGAGCCGCGGAAGTTCACCTGCACACACAGGTAGCCGCGGTCCGCGAGCCACTGCGCCTCACTGTCCAGACGCCAGGAGTCCCGGGTCCACGGACCGCCGTGGACCTTCACCACGGTCGGCAGATCGCGGCGCGCACGGTCGGTGGGGAAAGTCAGATAGCCGTGAATGGTGAGCCCGTCGCGTGCGGTGAACGAGAACGGCTCGATCGGAGTGAGACCGGCATCCTCCAGCGCGGGACGGTCGGAGAACAGATACGTACCCGTACGCGTCGGACGGTGAAAGGTATAGAAGCGGGTGGGCCCACCGGAATGGTCATAGGCGATCAGCCACGTGGCATCCTCACGGTCCCGGGAGACCAGCCGCAGATCCCCGTCGTCCAGGCCCCGCAACGCCTCGAGATCCCCGGCGATCGCCGGGTCCAAAACGTGCCACTCGGTACGGTCACCACCGAAGGCCACCATCTGGGGCTGCCTGGTACGCCGGCCCCCGACGACCGAGACGATGTCGAACCGAGGATGCCCGGCGACCACTTCGCGCTCGCCGTCCGCAAGCCTGACCCAGACCAGCCGGGTGGTGTTGGCATCCGCCGATGTCGTCAGCAGCAGCCGCGCCCCATCGGCATCGAACCGCAACGGGACGGTGGAGAGACTGTCCTCGTGCCCGACCTCCAGAAGCGGACGCCACGGTGCGTCCGGCCCGCCCTTGTCACGGACCATGACCGTACGGCCCCCGTCCGGCCGGGCGGCGATCGCGGCGCGCACTTCCAGATCACTGTCCGCGACCATGGCGACCAGGCCCGGATTGGCCAGCACCCGCGTCAGCCCGCCGTCCTCCAGACGGAGTTCGTAGACGTCGTGAAGCTTCTTGTTCTCAAGATTCAGACCGATCAGAATGCGGTCTTGTACGTCGAGGTCGACGCCGATGACCTGCGTCCGCACCTGCTCGAAGGGCGTCAGATCCCGGATGTCATGCGTGTCCGGGTCGATGTCGTACAGATGCCAGTTCTCATCACCCGCGACATCCTGCACATACGCGATACGGGCACCGTCGGGCGTCCAGAAGCAGGTACGGATACCCCGGTTCGTATCGTGGGTGACCGGGCGGGCATCGTCCGAGCCCGGCGTCGCGGTCCAGACATTGAGAACCCCTTCATGCGGGGCTATCCAGGCCAGACGGGTGCCATCGGGGGCAAGCTGAGGAGATATCCGCTCAGGATTGCCGAACAGGGCATTACGCGGGATCGGAGGCAGCGGAGTCACCCACACAACGCTAGCCACCAACACAACCGCTCGCCCGGACCCGGCAGTCAGTTGAACAGCACAGAACCAGGCTCGAACAGGCCGGAACCAGGCGCCTCGACAAGGCCCGACCGTTCTTGCAGACTGACAGCGATCACTCGGGCCCGAACGACTTGATGCCGGCACACGTCACTGGCCGACCGGGAACCGCGCAGCCCGACAACGCATGCATGACCAGGGGGAAGCTGTGACTGCAGAGGTGCGACCCCTCCCGGCCGCGACACTCGGCGCCCTGGTCCGGGGAATGCCCTGCACACAGGGACCCGCATACCAGCAACTCGCCTCCGCCATCCAGAAACTGATACTCGAAGGCCAAGTCGGCCTGCACGTCAGAATGCCCGCCGAGCGCGAACTCGCCCCCGAACTGGCCGTCAGCCGGACCACGCTCACCGCCGCCTACGGCGTCCTGCGGGACACCGGATACCTGCACAGCCGACGCGGATCCGGCACATGGACGGCGCTGCCCGCCGAACAGACGATGCGCCCCCTCTCCGCCCCCGACGCCTGCATCGACCTGACGACAGCCTCCCTCGGAATCCCCCCACGAGATCTCGCACAGGCCTACGCACAAGCGGGCCCGCGCGTCGAAGGAATCGCCTCGACCAGCGGATACCACCCCTTCGGCCTGCCAGAACTGCGCGCCGCGATCGCAGACCGCTACACCCGGCGCGGCCTGCCCACACGCAGCGACCAGATCCTCATCACCACCGGCGCACAGCAGGCCCTGACACTGACACTCGAACTGCTCTGCACGGCCGGCGACCGGGTCCTCGTCGAAAGCCCCACCTACCCCAACGCACTCGCGGCCATACGCCGTGCCGGCCTGCGCGCCGTTTCCACCCCCGTGGACGACAACGGATGGAACATCGGCGCACTGGAACAGGCACTGCGCCAGGACGCACCCCGGCTGGCATACCTGATCCCGCACTTCCACAACCCCATCGGCTCGCTGATGCCCGCCGACGAATGCCGGCGCGTCCTCGACGCCACCCGCCGCTCCGGAACATGGCTGGTAGCCGACGAGACCCTCACCGACCTCGCCCTCGACACCCCCGTCCCCACACCGTTCGCGGCCACCGAATCCGCCGGAACGGCCGACCACGTACTGACCGTCGGATCCCTCAGCAAGAGCCACTGGGCAGGCCTGCGCATCGGCTGGGTACGCGCCACCCCCGGGTTCGTCGCCAACCTCTCCGTCCTGCGCATGGCACACGACCTGGGCGGCCCGGTGGTCGAGCAGCTGCTCGCCGTAAGCCTCATCGAGCAGTCCGACGAACAGCACGCCGGACGTGTGGCACGGGTACGCGAACAACGCGCCGCACTCGCCGAGGCACTGCGCCATCACCTCCCGCAGTGGAGGTGGCAGTCGCCCGTCGGCGGCCTCTCACTGTGGGTCGACCTCGGCCAGCCCATCGCATCGGTACTGGCAGAACGCGCCGAAGAACGCGGAGTCCGGATCGTCGGCGGCGGGCGCTTCGGCGTGGACCCCGGCACATTCGACCGCCGCCTGCGCATCCCGTACGCCCTTCCTCCGTCCACGCTCGGTGATGCCGTGAGCCGGCTCGCCGAGGTGCTCGGGCACAGCACAGAGCTGGCGGACAGCACAGCACGCGGAGGCTGGGTCGTCTGACAACGGCGGCGAACACCCGGCACCACAACACCCGTTCAACCGCGTGCGGCCAGCCGATTGAACAACGCCACACCGCCCACCGGGAGTCGACGCCGGGGAGCAGCCGGAAAGCCGTACTAC
This sequence comes from Streptomyces sp. NPDC002206, assembly GCF_053593595.1. Classification (NCBI taxonomy): domain Bacteria; kingdom Bacillati; phylum Actinomycetota; class Actinomycetes; order Kitasatosporales; family Streptomycetaceae; genus Streptomyces; species Streptomyces sp. NPDC002206. Next base: position 39,334 of record NZ_JBSFCW010000028.1, on the reverse strand, counting down.
CGCTGAGCGGGCAACAGACCGGTCTGAACGGCACGCACACCGGCCTCGAACCGGCTCCGCGCGCCCAGACGCTCCATCAGCTCGGCCGAGATACGGCGGGCCGTGCGCGACGAGACACCGAGCTTCTTCGCGATGGCCTCGTCGGTCAGTCCGCTCGCCAGCATCCGCAGGACCTCGCTCTCCTGACGGGGCAACCCGCCGAGGCTCGGAGCGGGCTTGCACCCGAACGCGGTGGCTCCCGCCCAGATGGTCTCGAACAGTGCGCACAGAGCCGCGACCGTGCCCTCACTCTGAACGATGACAGCCCCGTTGCGCGCGTCCGAGGACTGGGCCGGCACGAGAGCATGCTTACGGTCGACGATGATCAGCCGCGTGGGCAGGGTCGCGGCAGTGCGGACCTCACCACCCATCTCGTACAACCAGGTCACATGCTCCACAGTGGGCTGGTGGTTACGGACGCTGTCCAGGTAGATGGTGCGCATTCTGATCCGGCGCTTCAGCAGATCCCCATTGGGCCCCCTGCTCGCTGCGAGATCCGCAGCGGAGTGAGCACCGCCCGGCGCGAAGGTCATCACCTCGGACTGGGCGGCCCGGCCCATCTCGGCAAGCCGCTCACGAATCGCGTCGACACCACTCAGATGGTCCGGGGACGGGCCGAGCGGACGCAGCGCGGAGAATTCGGCAATGAGCTCGGCGGCGGCGGCACGCGACGCCTCCACTCTGGACTGCTCCGCGGCGAGCCGCGCCTGCTGACGGGCCAGAAGCAATTCCATGGCCAGTTGCGGAGCGACCGGATGAAAGCCGGAGCCGGGGCTGCCCGTGGGCCGGACGAGAGAGAGCGCACTGAGCTGGTCGAGCGCCTGGCCGATCTCTTCCTCGCCGGTCCCGTGCCGCTGGGCGAGGTCGCGCACCCCCTCCTCGGGGTTCGCCAGTAATGAGCGGTAGACCTGCTCCGCCAATGGATCTATTCCCAGGCTGGCCAACATGCTGCCCCCCACGATGCATAATGACAACGCCCACATGTGGAGCGGCAGTGTACCGCCATACGGCAGCCACCAGCAGGGGTACCGAAAACCTTGCCGTTCCTTGCCCGCGACGCACATTGCGCCGGACAACCGCTGGTCGTATACGGCTCGTTCTCATCTGTCCGAAGCCGATTTTGTATACATGTTCATCGAGGGCCCGAATCCGAGGACGGTTTCTGCCGTGGCATAAACCTGACACCTTGACCACCTTCGCCCAGGGCGACCACACGGTGATCCTTGAGGCATGTTCCTCATCCACGTCCGGCTCGCGGCCGACAACCAAGCGCCCCTTCCCGACGAAGTCGCCGACATCGTCAGACAGTGCGCCCGTGTCGAAGACCGCCTCGAGCACGTGTCGCCCCACCCCGAGGCCTCACAGGGACCCGTTCTTGGGCTGTACCTGCTGAGCCGTACGGTGGAAGAGGCCGAACTCACCGCGGTGTCCGTGTGCACACGCGCCCTGCAGACCAGCCAACGCCTGCGCCACTTCCGCCTGCTGGCCTGCAACGCCGCGCCCCCGCCAACCCTCCCCGCGGACTGCCCGGAGCCGGGATGGTGAACCGGGGGAGGGGGGAGGAGACCGTCCGCTCTCGCGGCGGCGGACCGGCAGCCGGGACCGGTGGCCGACCCGTCAGCAGGCGGCGGTGCAGGGGCTCATGGCATGGATCCGCTGGGCGACCGCACCCCGGTAGCCGATCGGGGCCTCCGCCGCCGGTCCCGCCCTCCTCGACCACTACCTGAGCTGAATCGACCGGCAGAGGGCTACGGCACGTTTCCGGCGTATTCCGGTTGCCCTCCTGCTCAGGCTCAATGACGGCGGTGCCTGACAGGGGGCCTACCAGCCGGAACCCCGTCGCGGAGAATCTTCACGGAAAGTCCCGTCTCTGCAAGGTTGTGGCGCTTCAATTGGTCTACATGACCATTACGAGAGCGGAGCAGAGCGCGATGACGACCTGGGACCGGCTTCCCCAGCTGCTTGAATTCCACGGCGGCGTCCTTCGGTGGGACGTGCTGCAACTGCGCACACTGGCGGATGCGAAGAGGTCGGGCGCGCGGGTGCTGGAGGGCATCGAGAAGGAGCTGGCGGCTCACGGCATCGGGCATCTGCCTCCGCGGATCCCCGGTAATCAGGACGCGGAGGTTCTGCTCTATGACCTGCAGCGCCCCGGAATCTGCATGGTCATGCGCCTTGTCCAGCAGCTTGCCGAGGGTAAGGGTGACGAGGACTCGGACGAGCTGGTGCGGATGCTGGACATGATGCTGAAGTCGGGCTCCTTGTTGGAGGGGTCTGCCGCCGCTGCCTCGTAGCCCGACCCGAACACGGCTGTGTCCCGGGCCAGAGCGCTGATCCGGGGCATTACGGCCACAGGGTGACCTGCTCGTGGTCAGGGAGATCGAAGTGCGTCACCCGACTTGGGTGCATGCCGCGGTCGATTAGCAGTTGTGCTTCGCGGGCGTTTCGAACGAAGACCCGCTGAGACAGGACTTGGGGCGACGACTCCAGCAGGTCGGGGCAAGGGCGCACGATGGCGTACAGCAGTTGTTGTCGGCCTAACGTGTGTACCGGTATTCCGTAAGCGAAGGCGTCCGCGCCACCGTCAGGGCCTCGCTGCTCGACCCTTAGCCCTCTCTCGTCCCAGGAGATCGCCTGTACTGCGTTCATGAGCTCGCTTGCCTGCTCATCCGATATGAGTCGCCACCACTGCTCAGCGGCACCCTTGGAGCCCAGCTTCCGCTCCTCCCGTGCGGCGTCTTCGCGTCGGATCCGTGCGTCCACCTCGGCCTGCAGCCGGGCCTGGTTCTTTTCGTTGCGGCGTCGATCCTGCGCTCGCCGTTCCAGTGCCTCCCTTCTGGCTTCCTCGCGCAGGGCCCGCGCCTCCGCAGCCCTCTTCTCTTGGAGCACCCTGGCTGCCGCTAGCTCCTCGGAGCGCTTTCGGTCGGCATCGGCTTTCCGCTGAGCGGCCGCCACTTTGCGTTTCATCTCGAGGACACGCCTTCGCTGGTCCTCCGCCTCCCGGATCGGGCGCTTCTGTTCGTACTCGGCCTGCTCGGTCACCGACTTCGTTGAGGTCCACACCAGGTTCCCGCCGCGGCTTACGGTGCTGCCCCTCAGGAGTTGATGGCGAGGCGCGTATCTGGGTAGCGCTGTGTACGGGAAGAGGAAGCCGAGCAGTGCCCACCTGACAAAACCGGCCAGGTCGACGGTCTGGAACACCCATCGGCCGGCCTTGGAGTCGAACCCAGCTACGCCTTCGTCAAGGGTCCAGCCGGTGTCGCCCTCCGGCGCGTTCGCCCGCACGGAGGGAACTGCACCCATCCATGGGGCAGAGCGGCGGTCGGTCACCCAGCAGACCCGAACATCCGCGTCGTCATACCTGGCCGTACGGAACTGAATGTCTTCGATGGTGATGGGGGACAGCTGCGCTTCCCACGCCATCCGCCCATCGCCCTCTGGGGAGGAGGCCATCACGTCGGCCCGCCAAGACCCGTCAGGGGCACCGACCTCGAGCTCGGCATGCCATCCCGCGGCGCGGATGGCGGTGGCCATCTCCAGCTTCAGCAGGTGATGCTCCATCGACTCGTTGGACAGCGAACAGTTAGCCGGCCGACCCGCGTCGTGGGCGAAGTAGAGGACCTTCCTGGGGGAGCGCTTGGCGTGAACTCCGTGCCCGCACTCTGGGCAGGTCAACAACACTCGGGGCTTCGCTCGGTAGACCAGCGACCAATCCAGATCGCGCCCGAGGAGGTCCTGAGTGGCGTCGAGAAGGCCGAGCTCGGGGTGGACTGCGGTGAACGCCATGTGGTCGTTTCCTCGAAGGGCAGAGGGTTGCGAGATGCGCCTGGTATGGGGATAGCAGGTGGCACTGACAATCCGACATGACGAAGCCCCCAACCCGATCAGGGTTGGGGGCGACATCTCCGTCAGGCGGAGTCGCCCTGCATGCGCAGCTGAGGTGGGAGTATGGCGACGCGTGCCTGGTTCGCCGCGGTCCGGGCCGTCAACCACCGCGCAAGGTCAGGGCGGTCCGCGCGGGGGCACACAAGGCTGTGGCTGATCCGGCAGGTCTGCCCTGGGTGGGGTTCGTCGTCCTGCGAGTTCCAGGCGGTGCCATTGGTGTCGAGGTGCCAGCGTTGCCGTGGCGGGACGGTGTGCGCGGCGAGGGGTTCGGGGTCTTCGGGCTCGAGGCGGATCCACCATCGGTAGTAGGTGGGGTGGATGTCGCCGGCGAGTCCGCAGTCGGGGCAGGCGGGTCCGGGTTCCGGTCCGGGGATGGCCCCGTCGTCGCGGGCCTGCTCGTAGTCGGCGTCTTGTTGGAGTTCGGCCCACTCTTGGGCGGTCTGTGGCGTTCCGGTGTCCCCCATGCTTCACAGAGTCCGGACGGGCCGTCAGGTCGGGTAGGGCGCGATCCGGCCGTGCCGGGTGGGGGAAAACCGCTCCGGTGCGCTGCCAGGCGCCACACGGGGTTTGTGTGGGCGCAGAGACCACGCGAGGGATGGCTTCTGGCCAACCTCTCGGATCCTTTGATCTTTTTTATGGCCTCAGGGCCTACTCGGGCTACTTCGTGAACCTGATGGGATGTTGTCCGAGTTGATTCTCAACTTCCGAAACAGGGACTCTGGAATCCAGTATTCCCCTTTCGGCCCGCAGGTGCCCTGACCTGGTGTTTTGTGTATAACGGGCCACGGGGACTACGCAGTGGACGATGCCGAACTCCGCCGTGCACTGTGGTGAGTGCCGAAAGAGGTACACCAATCCAAACAAGGCTTTACCAGCCGGCATCCCGGGCTGCCCAGCCACTGCGGGAATCGGCCGGTGAGCAAAGGGGGAACCCGATATGCACCAGATCCTTGCCCTGCTTCAGCATGTCTCCCGGCTCGACCGTCGGCTGGTGACTACCGCTGTGGCCGTGGTCACGACAGTGGCCGTCGTCGCGGCGCCCATCTTCTGGGCGCCGATTGAGCGCGCGGAGCTCGCCGTCAACCTGATCACCCCGTGTCTCGCGGCGGCCGTGGCCGCGATTGTCGCAGTGGTCGTCGAGCGAGGGAGGCGCCATCGCCGGTGACGCAGCATGACGCCCCACCGACATCGGGCTGGGGCGTCTCGTTGAGCCAGGAGGTCAGTCTTCCGGGGTGATGTTGCTGGCGCCGCAGCACCAACAATCCCAGTCCGCGGGAAGCCGGTATTTCTCGCTCCAGAACCCGCACGGTTTGCCGTAGACGACGCAGTCCGCTTCGCACCGCCAGCAGTTGAAATCAAAGTCCACGCGTCCAGCATGGGGCATGCGGTGATGGTGCGACAGGTGGCCTGATCCGCCCTGATTACTTCCGCCCGGTGCGCCCAAACCGGTACCGGTGAACGGGATATGCCGCGACCATTCGGCTATGACACAGATCAACCGCGAATGGGCGATAGCCAAGCTGAAGAGCTTCCAGGAAACGTCATCCATCAGCTACGAGGGCGACCCTCCCGGGGCCCTCGGCTTCTGGCGGTGGAAGCTGGACAACCCGGCGCATGAGGTTCAAGCGGCAGCTCAGATCATCGAGCAGATTCTCGACCGGGTCGTCCCCGAATGGCGAACTGCGCCATGGAGGAAGCCGGAGCGGCAGCCGTATTGGCGAGAGCGGCAGGCAACGACGCGGGCCATCGCCCAGTTGGAAGCGGATCAGGAGCTCGCCGACAACCTTGGCAACGGCGCCCCGCAGCTGGACGCCTCGACGATGCACCCGTGGGTGTGGGGCAGCGTCCAGGGCCTGTGGGGGAGCGGCCACTATAGGCAGGGCGTCGGCGTAGCAGCGGTGGCCGTGAACGCACAGTCGCAGGCGAAGCTCGGGCGGAAGGACCTGTCGGAGTCGAGGCTCCTCGGTGAGGCGTTCAGCACGAAGGCCCCCGAGGCCGGGAAGCCGCGGCTTCGTCTTGGCCCCGACGACGGAAGCGACACCTGGCGCAGCCGGCACGACGGCGCGGCCGCGTTCGCCCGCGGCGTGTACGCGGCGATCCGCAACCCGATCGCCCACGAGCAGGGGGACGAGCTCGAGGAGAACGAGGCGCTCGAGCAACTGGCCGCGTTCAGCATCCTGGCAAAGTGGGTCGACGAAGCCACCGTGGAGACGGCCCCGTAGCGCCACCCAGGACGCACAACGCCGTCGGCCACCACACACGGTGGTGGCCGACAGGGCGCGGAGTTTCAGCGGCGACTTTTCGCGGGGCCGAGCACCAGCTTCATCGCCATGATGTCGAACACCTTGGTCGGCTTTCCATCGATCTCGGCCGTTCCCCGAAGGTTGCGGGTGTGTCCCAGAAGCGGGTTCGTGAACTCTTCCCAGACCAGGCCCTTGTAGTTCCTGGCCCCGGCCCAATTCTCTGCTTGTTCACGGGCCCGGTCGAAGTCGGCGATCGCCACGAGCCCGGTCTCGGTTCCTGCGGGTGACACCGTTCGCATGGAGCCCGGTCTCGGTGATTTCCTCCGGCCTGTGGTGCTGGATCACGTACACGATTCTCGGCGTGCTCAAGTCTGTCCTCCCTCGGTGGTCGGTGGTCGGTGGTCGGTAGGCGCCGGGCCCGCACTCGGGCGAGGGCAAGCTCATCGCTTCCGCGTTCGCCGACTGGTGGGCGGACAGCCTCAAGGAGGTCGGCAAGCAACAGGCCCGCTGGCGTGCCTCACACACCCGGGGACTCCTCGACAGCATCCTGGACGGCGGCACGTTCGGGATTGTGCACCGGGCACAGCTGAACACCGAGGCCGGTGGGGTCCGCGGTGAGATCAGCCTGGAGATCGTCCTCGACCAGCCCGGCCACGTCCGCTTGCCCATCACCGACGACGAAATCGTCGAACGGGCGGTTGCCATTCAGGCCCTCGCCAGCCGACAGGTACGGCTGCTGACCTGTGACACCGGGCAGCACACCCGCGGCCGCGCAGCTGACCTGAACGTCACGAAGGTCCCCGCGAAAGACCCCGGCCCGGAACCGGACTGGACGACCCAGGACAGGCCCGGCACCGGCCTACGGGCCCAGCGCCGCGAGAAGCAGAGAGCCCGCACGCGACTGGGTTCATCAACCACGAGGAAGCGATGATCGCGCTGGCGGAGCCAGACATTGAGGCATGCCAGATCTGCAACCCGCAGACCGGACTGACCTAGGCACTCCTCGGCTTCCGGCCGGCAGTCTTCTTCCCGGCCGCCTTCTTGCGAGGCTTCATCTCGTGGACCGTGGCGTGCTCGTCCGACTCACCGCGGGACTCTTTGGCCCTCTGCACGGACGCATTCAGGGCTGCCATCAGGGTCGACGACCTGGCCGGGCTGCTGCGCCTCAGCCTCGGCCGGCTGCGGCGCCTGCTTGCCCTCGGCCTTCGCGGCGATGAGCTCTCCCAGGGCTTCGCGGCAGTGGTCGCGGTAGCCGCTGATGTCGTCCGTGGTTATGGAGTCCATCAGTTCGCTGGCATCCGGGGTCAGCTCGTCCGGGGAGCGCACCTCGTCGGGCCACTTCATCGAGTGCAGGACAAGGTCATCGTCGCGGACGCTCAGCAGACCGAGGCGCTCCCAGTTGTGCCACGCGAATCTGGCGATGGTCGCCTTCGCGTTCCGCTCCAGGGCGCGGCGCAGGCCATCCGCAGCAGCCCGTACGCCGCTGCCCTCGGCGCCAGCCAGGACCGGACGCCCGACGTCGAAGTCCTCGGCGAGCAGCTCGCCCGGATGCGCCATGGTCTGCCCGCTCACCAACAGCGGCTCGACACCAGCGACCTCAAGGCCGTCGCCCGTGCTAACGGACACGCCATCAAGGCCCGTGAGACGGTGGGGATGTACCGGACCATGACGACCGAGGTGAAGGCGGAGCAGAATCTGCGGCGCCGCCTCGCCGACAAGCACCCGACGCTGCACCAGTGCGAGCAGCAGGCCCGCCAGGAACTACAGCGCAGGGCCGTCGCCCGCGTCGTCCACCAGGCGCCGGCTGTGGGACAGGACAGTCAGCAGCGGAACGTGCGTTACCCGTCAAGGTGAGGTACCTCACACCGGAGAGTGAGGCGGGGGAGCCGCGTGCGGATCGTGAGCGGTTTTGGGGCGCCATGACAGGTCTCGAAGGTGGGAGCAAATGGTGACAAGCACTGCTACTTCGCCCAGACCGTCGACGGCGAGTGGACCGCATTCTTGCTCGAAGGGTCGTTGTCAGTGCTGTCCCGTACGGTGGCGGGCGGGCACTACCCGGAGATGAGCAGCGGGATTAAAGCACGTCACGCGGACTTCCGGTCGCCGGGATTGAGGCCGCTGGGCCCTCCTAAGCACTGAGGGGCGGCGCCGACGGCGCCGCCCCTCAGTTTCGAGACAGTGAGAGCTGAGTCCTCGTCTTCCCTGATGGGAAGCCTTTTCTCAGGTCGGGGGGCCCCCTGGGGCACCACCCCCAGGGGCCCCACCCGACAGCTGACGCTGCGCCCTCCAAGGCTCAACTTCAGCTCGTTGAATGTAACGGTGATCCCTACCAACCCATTCCCTATTTCTAGGGAATCAGACCCCTACTGTCGAGTAATTCCAACGCGTAGGGGATTCCCCCGGCCGTCGCTGTGCTTCACCGCGACGGTACGGAATCCTTAGACCAAGGGTGACGTTCCCGGCTCCACCGGAACCTGCTATATCCTGCTCGATCAAGAAGGTCACCCATTTCCGCGGGCCCACACCACCCGCTCAGGTTGATCTTTTTGAGCTCCACCCGACAACTGATGCTGCGCCCTCCAAAAGCTTCAACGACGAAGTGGATAAAAGAATGACCCCGTGGTTCCTTCTTGCCGCGGTCGCGATAGTCGCGATCGTCTGCGTGGTCGTGATCTACGCGATCAAGCACCTCTCCTCCACCCCGGTCCGCATCGCCGCGGTCATCGCGGCCATCGCGACGCTCGTCGGCGTCTTCCCGCGAGTCATCGACTCGCTCCGCCCGGACCCTGTCCCCGTCCAGGCCCCGGTCGAAGCGCCAGTCTCTCCCTCAGTCAGCACCAGTTCCTCGGCCGTGCAGAGCGGTCCCGCTGACATCCCGCCGGTCGCCACGACCGGAACGGTCGTCAGCTGATGGGCCGGGCCGGGGACTTCTCCTCGCGCATGTCGCTGGTGCTGGGCGGCTCGATCTACAACCGCAACGACGAGACAGGCAGGATCAGGCACGAGCTCTCCGGACCCCGTGCCCTGCGCTCCCTCGTCGAGATGAACCCTTTCGTCTCGCAGATCAGCCTTCTGCACCGGCAGGAGCTTCTCGGAAGCGTTCAGGTGAGGACGCATCAGCGCAAGCAACAGCTGAGGGGCAGCAGCAGCTCGACCGTGCACATCGTGCTCAGCGGGTGCGTGATTGAAGAGCCGGTGTACGGCGACACCGCGACCACCCGCATCCACGGTGCCGGGGCCGTGCTCGGGGATATTGAGGTGCTAAGCCCAGACGTGCACACCCCAACCACCCGTTGCCTCAACACCACCGCGACGCTTAGCGTTTCGCTGGAGCGCATGCGCTTGATCGCAGACGGCCAGCCCTCCGTCGCCATGGCGATCGGACAGGCCGTCGCCGAGCGCATCGCGGTCGGCGAGAAGATATACAACCGGCACGCGCTGCCCACCGAGCAGCGACTGGCCGGCCTGTTCACCTACCTCCTCGAGCACTGCTCGGTGCCGAGCCCTGACTACGGCCGGATGCTGGAGGGACCGTCGCAGACCGACCTTGCGGGTGCACTCTCCATCAGCCGCGGCACCATCGAGAACGCCGTGCGAGCACTGCGCGAGCGAGGGCTGCTGGTCACGGGCTACCGGACGTACGAATTCCCCTCTGAACGGAAGCTGGCCGAGGTGGGTAAGGTACGTATCCCCCGACAGATGGTTACCGGCCAAGCGAGCGAAACAATTTAACTCGAACATCCGAACAGAAAAGGAAGTACCCCCGATGATCGATCATTGGGGGTCTACTTATTTGCTCGGGACATTGATCGTGGTCTAGACCCTGGTTGATTTTATGTGTGAAATCTTCGGGGTCAAGAAAAAGGCCGGTCCAAGGAAATTCAAGGGCGAATTGAATCAGTTCAGGTTAAAAGCCCTTGATGTCTTGTGATCCGTATCACTATCGAGTTCAGATGGGCCTGTCGGCCTTCCCTCCTCGGGCTTCTCCCTGTGCGCGCACCTGTCCAACCTCTTGAAGGACGGCACGCCGGACCGGTCAGGGTGTTGCCGTTCCCTTACCAAGAGTCCGCCGGCATCTCGGCTCCGACGCAACCCCCTGGTCCTCGTCGTACTCCTGCGGATGTGCGCCGGTGGGTACGCGTCGGCCGCGACAGCACAGTCCAACGCGCCCGCGCCGGGTATGACCGGGTCAGAAGCTGCACTCTGACCCTGGTCGGCGAGGACGAGGCGCTGGCGGAGGCAGCGCACGAACTCGAATTCTGACCAGCCAGGCATCGCCGCCGCCGACTGCGGCCGGTTGAGCCGAAGAACGACAGTGGTCACACAGGCAGCCTTGTTGTCACCAAGCGGCGGTGGTGCCTTTGCCAGCGGCTCTACTCGGGTGGCGAGAGGCTGAAGCGGCCGTCTCTCCCGAGGCGCGCTGCGCGAGGCGCTCACGCAGTCGGGTCCGCCGGTTGATCGCGGCGTCGAGGGCGGCGAGCCTGCGGCCGACAACCCTGGAGGTGGAGACGCCGGGTTCGGCAGAGCCACACCGCGGCGGCGGGTCCTGGGCGAGTAAATGGAGGCGGTCGGCGCAGCTGCGCAGGTCCTCGATGGTGAGTCCGAAGGTCAGCAGGTCGCCGATGATGCGGACCGACGAGCAGCGTTTCGTCAGCCGTCGCTTCATCGTCGGCACAGGCTGGACGGTGCCTGCCGCACCTTCACCGTTCGGCAGGTAGCGGTGACCCACACCAGCGTGACGGGTACGGGTACGGGTACGTACCCGTACTCTGGAGGAATGGAAAGGAGCACGACCATGTCCGATGCCAATATCCGTATCCCCGAAGAGGCCAAGGACCGGCTCGCCGCGATCGCAGCCGCTGAGGGGCTGTCGCTGCGCGCGTATCTGGCTCGTCTGGCCGAGACCATGCTCACCCCGGCCGAGCGCGCCGAGCGTGCCGAGAAGGCCCTCGCCGCACTGAAGGAGTGGAACGGCTACGCCCCCACCCCGGCCGAGCAGGACGACCTGGACAGTGAGCTGGACCGGCGCCTGGCCCAGGTGACGAGCCGGTGACCGACGCCATGCATATCGTCCTGGACGAAACGGCGATGGCCGCAGCGGGTCAGGGCAACGTCCTCGCGTCCCGTCTCATCCACCGGGCCCACGCCGAATCCGGCTGGTTCCTGTACGCCCCGGCGTGTGCGCTCGTCGAAGCCGACCGCGCACGGCCCGGCACAGCCGAGCACCTGGCCGCACTGCCGGGTATCACCGTCCTGGACCTGGATCTGGCTGCGACCCTGGCCCTCGCCCGGCAAGAGACATGGGCTGCGGCCCACAGCCAGTACGCAGCGCAGCCCACACCCGACCGTCCCGACGGAGCGATCATCGCCACCACTGCCCCGAAGCGGTGGCAGGGCGAGCCGGTCCGCGTACTGGACCTCAACGCCTGATCCAGCCCCGCCGTCTGAACGGCACTCCCCAAGGCGTGCTCTGCGGGCGGTGCCACCTTTGCGCGTGCACTGCCCGGTTGGGGGCGCTCGGAGGGCGGCCCCCACAGTTCCGCTCGACGTCATGAGCTCCGGGGGCCGCCAGTTGTCGCCTCGGCACCGCAGGCTGCGCGCTCCGGGCACTCGAGGCAGTGGCTGTGGCCAGTGCTGGGCTTGTTGCTGCAGTTTCGGCAGCGGTTCCCCGCCATGCCTTCTCCCCGGCGGGCGTGGGAGGCAGGAAGATCCCGCACCCTGGCCAGGATGTCGGCCCTCAGCCAGGCCGGTCTGAGGGGATGCAGATCTGGCACGCCTCAATGTCAGGCTCCGCCGGCGGGACCGTACCAGCTGCACATCGTCACGAACGTGCAGTAGGCCGAGCAGCGACAGTCACGCCTGGGTGTAACTGTCGCCGCATCCTTCGGGCTGCTGGCCGCGGTGAAGTGAAGTCACTCCTGGAGTGCGTCGCCAGCCGGCGGCAGAGGGCGTGCGACGAACGACCCGAGCCCGGGTTCCGTGTAGATCAGTCCGTCCTCGCGCAGCGCCCGGTGCACCTTCTGCCCGGTCGCCGCGGCGATCCCGAACTCGGCCTGGAGCTGTAGCACCGACGGCACGCGGGTGCGCGGCGCGTAGGTGCCGTCCGCGATCCGTTGCCGGATCACTTCGGCGACCTGGCGCCACCGTGGCTGGTCAGGAGCAAATTCGATCACCCGGCCAAGCTAGGCAGGGCATAGCGCATCACGCGAGATATGACATACCTGGCATGCCGTAGCACGCTATGATGCAGTCACATGAAGACCCTCCCCGCGGCCCGATGGCACGGCCCCGGGGGTGTGCACACCGGCAGTGGGAGCTGATGACGTGCCTGAGAACACCGGCCCAATGGCGGCCGAGCGCAGGGCCGAAGACGCCGCCGTCCAGACCGCATACAGCGGGTTCATCCGCCACACCCAGGCGTGCACCGAGTGCCGCACGGGAGGCATGGACTGCGCGGACGCCAGTGAGCTGCGGCGGGTGTACCGGGTGGCGAAGCGGCGCGCGGGGGAGGGCCGATGATCTGCGACCGCCCGATGACTCCGGCCGAGACGGAGACCCGCGACATGCCTGGCGAAGTCCGGCACAGGCTGCACGCTCTACCTCCACAGGGGCCGCTGCCCCGTGCCTGCGGGGCTCGTAGAGTCATTGCCGCAGGTCGGGATGGTAGAGCGTTCTCGGCTGGGACCATGTCGGCGTGATCATCTCGATGTTGTACGAGGTGGCCCGCAGGCTGCTGTCCGTCCCCCGGGGTGCTGCTGCGCCGCGACACCGATAAGGAAGCCGAGTTGCTCGTTCCTGCGGCATGGGAATGCGGTGCTGCGCCGTCGGCTCGCCCGCCGGGTCCGTTACGAGCCGGCGGACCGGTTCTGGTTGGCTGTGCTCTCCAGCCTGATGCCCCGTTGCCGCTGGCACGAGGTCTTCGCGGTTGCTCCCGGGACCCTGTTGGCCTGGCATCGCAGGTTCATCGCGGCGAAGTGGGACTACGGCGCCCGGCGCGCCCGCACCGGACGGCCGCCGATCAGGGCAGCGCTCAAGAAGCTGATCCTGCGGCTCGCTCGAGAGAACGCATGGTGGGGGGCACCGGCGGATCCAAGGCGAGCCGGCCCGACTCGGACACCCCATCGCCGCATCCACGGTATGGAGGATCCTCCACGCGGCGGGCATCGACCGGCTCCATGCCGCGCCGGCCCGACCTGGCGGGAGTTCCTCACGAACCAGGCCCAGGGCATCATCGCCGTCGGCTTCTTGCATATCGACACTGTCCTTGGCAGACGCCTGCACATCGCCGGTATCACCGCGCACCCCACCCGGGAGTGGGCAGTGCAACAGGCGCGGAACCTGACCGCCGGCCTCTGCACGCGCATGGAACCCCTGCGCTTCCTCCTACGTGACCGCGACGGCAAGTACGGCCGGTCCTTCGACGCCGTCTTCGAGGCCGAGGGGATGGAGATCCTCAAGAGTGCAGCGCGAGTTCCTCGGATGAACGCCCACTGTGAGCGGGTGATCGGCACCTTCCGGCGTGAGGCCCTTGACCGTGTCCTCATCATGAACGAGGCCCACGCCCGGCACGTCCTGGCCGCCTACGAGCGGCACTACAACGAGCACCGCCCCCACCGAGTATGCAACCAACTACCTCCGGGCGCCGACCAGCAGCCCATCACCGTGCACGACCTCGAAGTCCGCAGACTCCTGCGCACCCGCATCCTCGGCGGCGCCGTTAACGAGTACCGCTATGCGGCTTGACCTGCAGCAACGACTTTCCGAGCCCCACAGGCTCTGGAACATCATGCCGATGACCGGACCCTGGCCGATGACCTGCGCCTGGCCGGCTTTGAGGCCCGGCCCGATCAGCCTCGTCCTTGAACATAGCCGCCGACGCTCACGGTGCGGGCTTCAGCCGCCGGTGCCCCGGTGCTTGATCTTGATCCAGTCACGGGAGCGGCGCCCGGGCAGGTAGGGGCTGGTGAGACGTTTGGCGATCACCCCGTCGTAGCCCTCGTGGACACTCTCTTCCAGGGCCTGGGCCGCCATGGCGGGCCAGGCCGCGGGGACGGCGATGTGGGGTCCGGCCAGGGCGAGGTCGTCGAGGAGATCGCGGCGGGCGGTATAGGGCAGCTGCACCACCGGCTCCCCCAGATACAGGATGTCGTAGAGCATCAGCTGGACGGGCAGGTCCTCTTGGGCGTGGGTGACGGCGTTGGGGTGGTGCAGGCTCATGCGCTGCTGCAGCCGCTGAACCGACGGACGCCCCTCTCCGTCCAGCGTGAGGATCTCCCCGTCCAGGACCGCCTCCAGGCCCGGCAGCAGCGGGCCCAGCGCCTGCAGCTCGGGGTACTGGCCAGTGACGTCCAGCCCGGTGGCTGACAGCAGCCGCACGGTGCCGTCCCCGGGCAGATGGGCGATCACCCGGGCCCCGTTCCACAGCGTCTCGAACGCGTACTCGGCCTCCCTCTTTGGTCTCGGCAGCGGGCCCGCCACCGCCAGCATCGGCGACAGCGGCGGCAACTCAGACGCACCGTGAGCGCCGGAAGACGGCTGCACGCTCATCTCTCCAGCCTGCACCCTGCAGCCGGCCTCGACCAGTTGCCCTGGCGGCCGCACCGCCGGATGGGACAGCCACACCGGTACCTGTGCCCAGATGGACCTCTCCGCCGACGGCCTCCCCTTGGCGGTATGTCCCGGAATGTGTTCTTCGTCGGTTGGTGGTTTGCTGCTCGATGGCGGCGGCGGACCGGCTTTCAGGTTCGGCGCCTGGCCGTGTCCACCCGCAAGGCTCAAGGAGGAGTCCCGCATGTCCGTCTACACCCCCCAGCAGATCAGTCAGCCCCAGACCCAGCAGCCGTTCGGCCAGCAGCAGCCCTGGGGGCAGCAGGGTCAGCGGCAGCAGCAGTTCGGCCAGCAGATCGCCGGGTCGCAGCAGCAGCTCGCGCAGGTGGTTCAGCAGTCGATCCAGCAGGCCTGCCAGCAGGCGAGCCAGCAGGTGGCACAGCGCATGCAGCAGACGCTGCAGCAGATCCAGCAGGTCCAACAGCAGCTGCAGCAGCAGGGCTTGGCCCACCAGGCGCACCCGTACCTGGCTGTCGCACTGCAGCACACCCTGCACCAGGGCGTGCGCAGCGCTGTGGAGCAGTCCGTGCAGCAGGCGCTGCCTATCGCGATCCTGACGCTGGTGCAGCAGAGCCAGCAGGGCCAGCAGGGCCAGCAGGGCCAGCAGGGCCAGCAGGGCCAGCAG
Source organism: Streptomyces sp. NPDC002206 (assembly GCF_053593595.1). Taxonomy (NCBI): domain Bacteria; kingdom Bacillati; phylum Actinomycetota; class Actinomycetes; order Kitasatosporales; family Streptomycetaceae; genus Streptomyces; species Streptomyces sp. NPDC002206. Next base: position 23,935 of record NZ_JBSFCW010000028.1, on the reverse strand, counting down.
GGCCAGCAGCAGTTCGGCCAGTTCCCGGGCCTGCAGCCGCAGGGCCAGATGGGACAGGGCGGCCAGTTCCCGGGGCTTGACCAGGGGCAGGGCATGTTCGGGCAGCAGCCGCAGTACGGGCAGCTGTCGCCTCTGGGCATGTAACAGCCCCTCGCGCCGGGCGGCGAGGCGCCGCAGTGACGGGCTGTGTGGTGGGGGCGAGGTGCCGCTCCCACCACACAGCAACTTGTGCGACGTGATGTGACAAGTGAAGCAACCCTTGAGTGTGAGATGGCGGTTTGTGTGATGAGTGAGCAAGGCGGCGGTGTGAAGCCGGGCAACGGCGGTAACGGCAAGGGCAAGGCCCAGGCGCAGAAGGCCGCGGCGACACAGCCGAGCGAGGCAGCGGACGGTACGGGTGAGCCGGCCGGACGCCTCGGCGGGGAGGCACAGGCGCTCGGATATACCCAGGGCCGGGGGGTTAGGGCGGGCTGGGGCCGGTATCTGGTGGCGCCGCGCCCGATGGGCATGCTGAGCGGCGGGGTGCCACCGATCGAAGCGGCCGCGCTGTTCGCCCTGCTCGAGGAAGACCCCGACGTGGAACCGGTGGCACAGCTGCGCCCGTCCCGTCCCCGGGGCTTGGGGGCGATCACGGAGCCGCATCCGGCCTGCCCTCCGGTCGCGGTGGTCGCGATGCCCGAGCAGCGGGCCCGCGCTTTGGCGGCGAACCCGCAGGTAGTCGTGGAGATCGACCAGCCCCTCGCCTACACCCCCACCCCAACGATCAGCGCCGACATGGGCACTGCGGTGCCGGTGGTGGACCCGATGCTCGCCATCACCCTGGAGGAGCCCGGAACGGTCAGGCTGCGGGTGGTGGGCGGTGACGGTCAGGCGGTGGCCGGGGCGCACGTGTGGGCGATCGACAGCAGTATTCCGGTGCACGGGGTCACGGGCCGCGACGGGCAGGTGAGCCTGACGCTGGCGGCGGGCACGTCGGACACCCTCCAGGGGCTGTATGTGCGGCCCGTCAGCGGCTACTGGCCGCTGCGGACCGGCCGCCCCGATCTCACCGAGGGCGGGGAGGCGGTGGTGGAGGTACAGGCCCTGGCGGAGACGTTCGAGGGCTTCCCCGGCCGGGCGCTGACGGGCTGGGGGGCGCAGGCGATGCGGCTGCACCAGATCCCGCCGACCTACCGCGGTCACGGTATCAAGGTCGCCCTCATGGACTCGGGGGTGAACACCGCCCACCCCGACCTCAAAGAGAGCGTCCGGCACGGCCACGACTTCACCACCACCGTCGGCGGCGCCGGGGACGGCACGTGGGGGCGGGATGCTACCGGTCACGGCACCTGGTGCGCGGGAGTGATTGCGGCGGCGGACAGCCGCACCGGCATCACCGGGATCGCGTCGGAGGCCGAGCTGCACGCGCTGAAACTGTTCCCGGGCGGGCACGTCAGCGACCTGCTCCGCGCGGTCGACTACTGCGTCACGCATGACATCGACATCGCCCAGATCAATCTCGCCTACGCGTTTCCGTCGCAGCTCATGGCGTGGAAGCTGCTGGACGCGCACGCGGCCGGGATCACGGTCATCGCCCCCGCCGGCGACACCGCCGGCCCCCTCACCCAGCCCGCCGCCCTGCCCGGGGTCCTCGTGGTGGGAGCACTCGCACACACCGGCACCTACCCGCCCACCGCCCCTCTCGCGGCGGTGCAGCCGCCATGGCCCGGACCCTATCCGGCGCCGTTCACCCCCACCTGGCCGGGGGTGGACCTGGTCGCACCGGGCGCGGCGGTCATCACCACCGCACTGGGAGACGGCTACACCCCTGCCGACGGCACCGCAGTCGCCGCCGCCCACGTCACCGGCCTCGCCGCCCTGCTCCTCGCCCACCACGACCATCTGCGCACCCAGGTCATGCCCCGCATCCCGGCCCGCGCCGACCACCTGTACACCCTGCTGGGCACCGCCTGCCGGCCCCTGCCGGGCGCCGATCCGGCCCGCGTGGGTGCCGGGATCGCGGACGCCCCCACCGCCCTCGGCATCCCCGCCAGCTGGCAGCAGGATTACCGGTCCGAGCAGATGTCCGCAGAGGCCGGAGCCTACCCCCGCAGCTGATCTCGGCGTTTATCCTCGCAGGTCACCCGACCTGCTGATCTGCGGTTCTTCCCGGGACAACAGGGGCGGCCGTTCTCCACGCTTCGAGATGTCGAGTCCACGAAGCACGAGAGAACGGCCGCTGCGTATGAGTCTCCCGGTCGACGCGCCCGCAAGTGACGCATTGGGCATCTTGTCCCGCTTTCGGGTCGAGTTCTACGAATGCCTCTACGCCCGCCGGGACGCGCTCTTCGAGCTCACGGACGCAGTGTTGTGCGCGGACGGGCCGGTGAAGACCCTGGTCGAGCTGTCGCTGGCGGTCGAGCACCGGCGCGGGCACGGCGCGCTCTACGCGGCTTTGGGCCGCGGTTGGCTGGAGCCGACGCGGTTGCGCCGCACGCTGGCCGGCCTGCCTCTGCCGAAGGCGGCCGACGGGCGGATCGTGCTGGCCGTGGACGTGAGCAACTGGCTCCGCCCCGATGCCCCGACCAGCGACGATCGGCTGTTCTGCCACGTCTATGGACGTGGCGACCGCAAGACGGACCAGTTCGTGCCGGGCTGGCCGTACTCCTTCGTCGCCGCGCTGCGGTGCAGGAGCCGTCCTTCGTCCCGACGACGGATCCCGAAAGCACCACACTGCCGTCCGTCTCCAGCACGTCCACGGCAGGGCCTTCGTCGCAGGCTCCGTGTGTGGCCACCACCGTGACGGACCGGCCGTCGCCGGCCACCTCGGCCAATCCGCCGAGCGGCGCCAACGTGTCGGTGGGCACCCCCCGGCCGGCCCGATCGGCGGCTGGGGGAGCTCCGAGGGACTGAGGGCAACCCGCCCCACAGGCAGAAACGCGCCACCGCGCGCCCCCTTCCAAGCGGCGCGCGATCGGAGTGCAACTCTCTGATTGCACCCGAAGAGTCAATGTGCAACTCTGTGGTTGCATCCAATGGCGGTGAAGGAGCCCCTTATGAGCGAGGACCGGATCGAGCGCGAAACCCTGATCGCGGCACCCCTGGAGCGGGTCTGGTCGCTGGTGGCCCAACCCGGGTTCTGGGTGGCCGACAAGGCGAGCCTGCCCGGCACGATGGCCAAACAAGGTGAGTCGATGGTGGCGAAGAACGCAGAGCACGGCGACTTCCCGGTGCGGGTGGAGAAGGTCGAGCCGCCGACGTACCTCGCGTACCGCTGGACCAGCGCGTTCCCCGGAGAAGAGCTGCGCGAGGACAACAGCACCCTCGTGGAGTTCACGTTGACCCCGGAAGGCGACCAGACGCGGCTGCGCGTCGTCGAGAGCGGGTTCGCGGCGCTGGCCGGGTCCCAGGAGCTGCGCAGTCAGAATCTGAAGGACCACAGCGCAGGCTGGCCCCTGGAGCTCGACGCGCTCAAGACGCGCGCCGAACAGCTCTCCCCGTGACGGAAGAACGTCCCGGCGCCGCCGAGGCCGTCGACAGCGTCCTTGCCGCACTCGCCGACCCGACCCGACGTCAGCTGCTCGAACTGCTCGCCGCCCAGGACGAGGTCACCGCGACGACACTCGCCGCACGGCTTCCCGTCTCGCGGCAGGCGGTGGTCAAGCACCTCGCCGTCCTGGACGCCGCCGGGCTGGTTTCCGGCAGCCGGGTCGGACGCGAGGTGCGCTACACGGTACGGCCCGCGGCGCTGGACGCGACGGCGCGGTGGATGGCCGCGCTGGCGGCCGACTGGGATCGGCGGTTGGCGAAGATCAAGCGCGTCGCCGAGGCGGCGGAGCTGGACGCGCGCTCGGCACGACCCGACTGAAAGGAAGCAGATCATGGACACGACAGCACTTCGCAGCGCCTACGACAAGTTGCTCGATGCGGCGGCAAACCCCGACCTCGGCGAAGGCGCCGACGGAGGATGGAGCGCCGATCAGATCTTGGCCCATCTCCTCAGCGTCGACGCCGCGACCGCGGCGGTGGCTCTTGGCGTCGTCGCCGGCTCGCGCCCCACCTTCGACAACCGGATCTCCCTCGACACCTGGAATCTTGACCGGATCATTGCCGAGCACTCGGGCCGGGCGGAATTGATTGATCATGTCCGGAGCCAAGCCGCGGTTCTCTGCGACATCGCCGATCAGCTCAATGAGAAAGCCGCCGCGGTTCTGGTGCCGACGATCCTCCTGTCCAACGACGCGCTTGTGCTGGACCAGCCGGTTCCGGTGGCAGGCCTCATCGATGGCCTCGCCGAGAATCACGTGCCGGTGCATACCCAACAGCTCCTCGACCTTCGCGTCGCCGTCCCTGGGAACACCTGAAAGGCAGCGAACGACGCCCGGCTGCCGGGGGTCCGTAGCGCATTACTCATCTTGGCACCCGTGTCCTACAGGGCACTGTGCCAAGTACTTCGGACGCCCCTTCGCACTGGCGTGATCACCTTCGTGGTGGTCAGGCGGCCATCCGCAGCCGCCCGGCGGCCCCGCTCTTGGGCGGCTCCATGTCCAAGTGCCACGTGCCGAAGCGGCGGATCTTGCTGGTGATGTACGGCGTGACGGTCGCCAAGTCCACCGGGGCGACATCCCAGCCCTCCTCGATGAGGTCGTTGACGACCTTCGTGATGTCTTGAGCCGTGTGGAAAATAAGGCAGTTCGCGAGCAGCTCGTTGAACTTGATGATCTTTTCTTGATGCTCAGGGTCGTTGTCCTGCAGCAGGTCCGAGGCGAACATCAGCCAGTTGCTGAACTTGTGGAACGCCTCGACCTTGTTCGTCATCGCCTGGATCGACTCCCGCAGCTCCGGTTCCGAGAGGAACCTGAGCAGCACGATGGTGCGAATCACGCGTCCCAGCTCGCGGTACGCCTGGTAGATGCGGTTGCGGCGGGACTCGTTGCCCAGTCTCCGCAGCAGTGCGGCCGAGGAGAGCTTTCCCTCGCGGATGGAGAGCACCACCCGCATGAGGTCTTCGAAATGGTTCTCGATCAGCCGCCAGTTGATGACGTCCTTCTCCGGGTCGCCGAACAGCGGGGTGTACGTCGCCGGTACCCACTCGTTGCCGCGGTGGCGCATGGCCTGGCAGAACTCCAGTGCCTGGAGCACCTCGTCGTCGGTGGAGGTGGCCACCATCTCCAACACCTCTGTCAGGTCCAACAAGACCTTGCGGTGGCTGTGGAAGTGGCGCCGCATCAGCGGCGCGTAGTTGTCGCGGTGGTGCGCGGATACCAGCTCATGATCCTCGGACAGCTCGGCCAGGCCGCCGGCCTTCTCCAGCCGCCCCAGCACCGCCTCACCGCACTCGGCGTGCACCTGGTTCCGCTTGCGGGCGCTGGTGGGCAGGGTGACGGACTCGCCGTCGAAGCTGACCGCGTCCTTGGCCGCCTCCAGCACCTTGCCGAGCACCGCAAGCAGCCGCTCGGACTCCGCCCGGTGCCGCTCACGGATCTTCTCCAGGTCCTCCTTGGCCTTCTTCGTGACCGACGACATGCGCTTGCACAGCATCGTCACCAGCTCGTCGCGGGCCCGCACCTTCGTCATGTGCAGCAGGTTCGCCAGCAGCGCGAGCGGCTTCACCACGCCGACCTTGGACATCTCCGCGGCGTCCAGGACCTTCGCCTGTCCGGCAAAGTGCTCCACTTTCCCCGGCGGCACCCCGTCGAGCCACTTCGCCGTCAGCCCCAGCAGCTCCGGGGAGTCCAGGTGCTTCAGGTGCTCGCGCAGATGGGAGACCGTCGGTGCCTTCGCCGGCCGCTTGAGCTCGTCGAAACTTGCTGCGCGAGCCCGCCACCACCCGCAGCAGCGCGAGCAGCCGGGCCTGCTCGACCTCGTCCATGTGCGAGACGACCCGTGCGAAGAAGTCCTCGTTCGCCTCGGTTCTGATCGCCGAGGCCATCTCGTCCAGCGTGCTGTACCCGGGCAGCTCCAGGCGGGCCTTGACCAGCTTCTCCAGCGCCACGTTGATCAGGTCCGCCGGGTTGTCCTTGGTCTGCACCGCCTCGTAGATCGCCGCAGCGCTGATCTTGCGGGCCTTCTCCTTGTCGTAGACGACCCCGAGCCGCTCGCGCACGATCGTGCGGTGATGCCGCAGCATACGGGCGGAGTCGTGCGTGGGTGCCACCTCCTCGCCCAGTCCCAGCAGATCGCGCACATGCTCGACCACCAGCGCCGGAACCTCGGCCAAGTCCGGGAAGCAGCCCAGTTTCTGGTAGCTCTTCAGCAGTACCACCAGCGCCAGAAGATGCTCCGCCGAGCGAGCCTTTCCCCGCGCCCACGCCACCTCGGACGGTCCTGGGGTGAACGACTCATGCAACTCGCGAGAGGAGATCGTGCGCTTGAACCGCGGGTACGCGGTACGTTCCACCGAAACCATGCGCCGCATGGTCCCGACCCGTCACCCGGACGGAGCGCACGCGTTTCACGCCCTACGGCTGGTAGACCCATCGCCACCTGGGAAGACACCAGGTGAACCGCCTCTGCCACGTTCAGCCGGACGGAGCACCCCCACTGGCCTATTGCCTCTTTCTGGCGTATTCCGGCTGACCTCCAGACAGGCCGGGCAGGCGGTGACGCTCAGCGGGTCGAAGAACTGCTGAGCCTCGCCCAGCATGCCGAGCTTGAGGAGGTCATCCGCGTACTGCGCGCGCAGCGGCATCAGCCGCGCGAGGGTGGTGGTGCTGCTCGCTGTCGTTGGGGCCGGAGCGGTTCCTCGAACGGAATGTGCGGCGGTAGGTGCCCGGAGGCACGCCGACCGTGCGGTTGAAGTGGCGGCGCAGCGTTGTGGCGGTGCCCATGCCGGTGGCTGTCGCGATGGTCTCGACGGTGTCGTCGGTGGTCTCCAGTAGTTCCTGGGCGTGGCGGATCCGCTGAGTCAGCAGCCATTGCAGTGGGGTGGTGCCGGTCACCGCCCGGAAGTGGCGGCCCAGGTTGCGCGAGCTCATGCGCGCCTTGCAGGCGAGGTCCTCGACGGTCAGCGGCTGGTCGAGCCGTTCGAGCACCCAGGGGAGGAGTTCGGCGAGCGGGTGGTTGTCCGGGGCGGGGACCGGGGTGGTCACGAACTGGGCTTGGCCGCCGTCGCGGTGCGGCGGCACGACCAGGCGGCGGGCAAGCGTGTTGGCGATCGACGAGCCGTGGTCGAGGCGGACGAGGTGCAGGCAGAGGTCCATGGCGGCGGCTTTGCCGGCGGAGGTGAGCACGCTGCCGTTGTCCACGTAGAGGACGTCCGGGTCCACCTTGACCTGGGGGTAGCGGGCGGCAAGGGCTTGGGTGTGTCCCCAGTGCGTGGTCGCACGGAGCCCGTCCAGCAGGCCGGCGGCGGCCAGCACGAACGCGCCCGTGCAGAGGGAGACCACGCGTGCGCCGGCATCGCGGGCCGCGCGCACCGCGTCGACCAGGTCGGCGGGTGGGGCCTCATCGACGTCGGCCCAGCCTGGGACGATCACGGTGTCGGCGTGCGGGAGCTGGTCGAGGCCGTGATCGGGCTCGAGCAGGAACCGGCCGGCCCGCACGGGGCCCGGCCCGCAGACGACGACGCTGTACCAGGGGCCTGCTACGCCGGCCGGGGCGGAGCCGAAGACCTCGTATGCCATGGCCAGCTCGAGGTGGAGCATCCCATCGGTGACTGCCAGTGCGACAGTATTCATGTCCGGAATTGTACGGGGCGTGGCGTTCCGGACACTCGTGGCAGGCGCCCGCCCTCGTCAGGATGTCCGTGACAGATCGCAGCAGACCATTCGAGTACGGGGGAGAACCCATGGGATCGGGACTCACGGTGGCGGTGTTCGGCGCGTACGGGCACACCGGGCGCTTCGTGGTGGCACAGTTGCGGGATCGCGGATTCATTCCGCTCCTCTCCGGCCGCGACGCCGACAAGCTGCGCGCCCTGGCGTCCGAGTCCGGACTCGACGCCCGCCCGGCGTCGGTCGATGACCCGGCCTCGCTCGACCGCGCACTGGCCGGCGCGGCGGCCGTGATCAACTGTGCCGGGCCCTTCGCCACGACGGCCGCCCCCGTGATCGAGGCGGCCCTGCGCGCCGGGATCCCCTACGTGGATGTGGCGGCCGAAATCGAGGCAAACGCCGACACGTTCACGCACTTCACGGACCGTGCCCGCGCCACGGGAGCGGTGATCGTCCCGGCGATGGCCTTCTACGGCGGCTTCGGCGACCTGTTGGCCACCGCGGCGATGGGCGACTGGACGGCGGCCGACGAGGCGCACATTGCGTACGGACTGAGCAGCTGGCAGCCCACCGCCGGGACGCGCACGGCGGGCGCGGTTTCCCGGCAGCGGCGGGGCGGCGGTCGCGTCGTGTACACGAACGGGCGGCTGGAGCACCGCCATGACAGCCCGCCTACCCTGGAGTGGCCCTTCCCCGACCCGATGGGCCCCCGCGCGGTCATCGGGGAGTTCACGATGGCCGACGTCGTCACCATTCCCAGCCACCTGTCCATACCCGAGGTGCGCACCTACATGACGGTCGAGGCGGCCAGGGAGGTGTCGGCCCCGGACACTCCGACGCCGACCGCGATCGACGCGCTCGGGCGGTCCGCGCAAACCTTCCTCGTCGACGTCGTTGTGCGCTCCGGGGACACCGAACGGCGCGCTGTGGCCAGGGGTCAGGACATCTACGCCGTCACCGCGCCGCTCGTGGTGGAAGCGGTCGACCGCATCCTCACGGGACGGACTAGGACGGTCGGCGTAGCCTCCGCCGGCGAGATCTTCGACGCGCCCGACTTCCTCCGCGCACTGTCCCCGCACGTGACCCTGGAGCAGTACTCGTAGCAGGTCGGCCACTCACCCGGCACGCCCAGGCCCGCACCTCGATCCATCCTGGGCAAGGACCGACACGCCGTCAAAGTTCGGGTTCTGGCTCACATTCCGTGGAGCGGAGACGGAGAGTCAGATCTTCGGAGCCATGCGATGGCGGTTCGGATGGGCTCGAAGTCGAGGCGAGGTGAGTTCAAGGGCCCGGTTGTCGCGTCCGGCGCTCATGTGGTTGAGCCAGCGTTCGTACCAGTCGAGGAAGTCGCTGGCGGAGGAGACGTTGGGGCCCCAGTACCCGTCGCTGTTACCAACGAGGACGCGGCCGGTGAGTGGACCGGTTACCGCGAGGACGCATACATCGCTGCAGCCCATTTCGATGATATGGAGGAAAAGGTCGCGTTCGTGTTCCCTGGGGTCTGCGGCGCCGAAGCCGCGGGGTGTCCCTGGTTCTCCGCGCGGATTCATGACCAGCAGGGAACACCGTTCCAGCGGCATGAGGCCGTAGAACGGTGCCGCGCCTGAGCCGCCGATGTGCGTGAGGAACTGCCGATAGGCGTCAGGAAGTGCGATGTCATGTTCGGCCTCAAAGGCAGCGAGGCGTGCTTCCGCCGGCTTCGGACCGAGGAAGAACGTGTGTTGTTCTTCCCCGAAGGAGTGGCTGCGCAGTGGCTGGAACGGGATCGCGGCCAGCTTGCGACGCAGGCGAGGTATGCGGGGATCCATGGTGCATCTTCTCTCGTCCCCATCACCCTATGGGTGGCTGTAGTCAGGGGCATGGGCCCAGGTTCCCGACGATCTCCTGGATCTTGCGAAGATCGACGCTATGACTATCCCGCTCTCCGTCGACCGGATCTTCGGCGACCGTTCCTTCGCCGAGATCGGTGACCCTGTACTGGCCACCGTCGACGAGCGGCGTGGCCTGCTAGCCGTGGCGGGCAGGTACGAGTTCGGCGGCACTGCACCCGTCGGTGTGTACGGCACGGGTGACCTGGCCTGCTACGCCCTGGTCCGCTCGCATTACCCGGTGCACGCGATGGCTTTCCATCCCACGCTTCCGCTGCTCGCGGTCGGCACCGGCCGCTACGACGGCGGCTACTTCTTCGAAGGCCAGCTGCTCCTGCTGCACCTGGAGACGGGCACGGCCATATCGCTCATCGAGCACGCGCTGGGCCGCCAGGTCCTGGAGTTGGAATGGCTCGACGAACAGGCATTGCGGATGGTGATGGCACCGCCCGACGACTGGGAGGACGAGACCGCACGCGTCGAGGGCCATGTCGTCGTGGTGCGCAGACCGAACTGGACCGCTGTGCCTGCCAAGTCCCTCACCGGTCATGACCTGGCTGGCCCGCGGGTGCCGGCGCCGCGTCCTGACGGCAGCGCAGTTGCCCACCGGCTGGTCGCGGAGCTGAGCACGGACTGGGAATCACGCCGCAATGTCCGTGCGGTCGAGGCACTTTCGGACGGCCAGATCCTGGCCACGCTCGACGGGGTACAGCTGGAATCCTGGCTTCCCTCGGGGGAGCGAGCCTGGATGGTTCCGGACGAGGAGGGCGGGCGCGAGATCGTCGTCGCTACGGACGAAGGATCCGCGTGGGTCGGGCTCATACGCCGCCCCGGCATGCGCGACTCCGTTCCGCAGTCCGTCGTCCGGCTCTCCCTCGCTGACGGGAAACAACTCGACAGCATCGTCCCGTCGTCGTTCGTCTCGCTGGTGCGCTGTGCTGACGGTCGTCCGGCCTTGTCACCGGACGGGCGCAATGGTGCCCGCAGCCGATTTCCCATTCGGGGTGGAATCCGCATCTACTTCCAGTCGACCCTCCAGCCCTCGGGCGAACGGAACCCCTACAAGGGAGAGCGCTGGGTCACGGCCATGGATCTGCAAGGGCCCGCGACCGCGCGACCGGTCGAAGCCCTCGATCCCGCCGTCCAGTGGATGTTCCCGTACTCCTGGGAGCCCGGCGAGACACACTTCGGCGGTCCGGGCATCGAGGCCGCGGACGGAACCTTGGTCCACGCCGGAACCGTGTACCACGGCCATGGGCTTCAGCCCGGCGGGTCGTTCGTCGTCCGGCGCGAGGCGACCGACGGGCGCCCGCGCTGGGTGTTCCGTACCGACCGGAAAGCCACCGCCCTGGACGCCGACGCGGCTACCGTCCACGTCGGGTACGACGATGGAGAGGTGGTCGCGCTCGACCTGGGCGACGGCACCGTGCGCTGGCGGCAGCACCTCACCGTCGGCGGGGTCTCCGCCGTACCGACCGCTCTCACCGTCACAGCCAGCGGCCGGTTCCTCATCGGCACCAGCGACGGCCGCATCCTCGAATGCTCGGCCGCGTAGCGACCTACCTCCACAACGTAGCTGCCGCCGAACTGGAGAAGCGATCACAGGTCAACCTGAGCGCTTCAGCTGAAGCGATTGGGCACAGTCAGCGGCTGGTTGGAAAGTGAGCCAGAACCCCTTGAGATGAACGAAGCCAGAAGTCCCGGACTGCGGTGGACAGGTAGCCGGATCACGTTGCCGGGACCTGGGGCTACCCGACCTCAGCCTCAGCGGCGTGGGAGTGTCGGTCGGCCGAAGGCGGTCTGGCTGGGGTAGACGTCGGAGAATGAGCACTACCGGCAATGGTGAGGTTCCGTCATTCGCTGTGGACTACGCGGCGGTCTTCCGCGCGTTCGCGGGCCCAGCGCTGCTCCTGACCCCCGGTCTGGTCATGGTGGACGCCAACCAGGCTTTCCTGGATACATGCGGCCACCCCCGCGAGGAGCTGGTGGGCTATTCGGTGTTCGACGTGTTCCCGCAGGATCCGCAGGACCCAATGGCCCCGGGCAACCGGCTACGCGCGTCCGTACAACGAGTGCTCGCGACACGAGAGCCGGACACCATGGCGGTGTACCGATACGACCTTCCGGTGCCCGGCCACCGGCCAGAGCGCTCCGAGGAGCGTTACTGGAGCTCCGTCACCGCGCCGGTCCTGGGCCCAGATGGTCGGGTCCTTCTGATCATTTCACAGGTGAAGGATGTCACCGGGCTGGTCCGTGCCCGTGTTGCTCTGCACAACGGCAAGACGCTGAGCGGCGAGGAGACCATGACCGCCGCGCTGCTGGCCCGGTCCCGCGAACTCCAGGAACTCAACGAAAGCCTGCGGCGCGCTCATGAGCGGGAAAGCGAGATCGCGATGAGCTTGCAGCGGGCCATGCTGCCCGACACCGCGCGCGAACGCAGCAACGTTGCGGTGCGCTACCGGCCCGCCACCAGCGCGCTGCACGTCTGCGGGGACTGGTACGACTTCCTCGAGCTCGGCCCCGGCTGGCTCGCGGTCGCCGTCGGGGACGTAGTCGGCCACGGCCTGACCGCCGCCGGCATCATGGGCCAGCTCCGCAGCGCACTGAGCACCGCCATGCACGCCACAGGCCAGCCCGCCCGCGCCCTGAAAGCACTCGCCCACTACGCCGTCACCGTCGAAGGCGCCTTGGCGACCACCGCCGTCCAGACAATCATCGACGAAACCACCCACACCATCACCTACAGTCGCGCCGGCCACCCCCCACCCCTTCTGCTCGACGCCGACAGACATGCCGTCAAAGTCCTTGACCAAGCAGCCGATCCGCCCCTGGGAGCGTTGGACCCTGAAGTGGCCAGGACCCAGACCACACTGTCCTACCAGCCCGGTGCCACCCTCGTGCTCTACACCGACGGACTCATCGAACGCCGCGACCAGGACATCGACACCGGACTGACCCGCCTCATCCAGAACCTCACCCGGCACGGCCACCTCAGCCCCGAACCCCTGGCCGACGCCCTCCTCACCGACCTCCAACCCCATAACGGCGGCCCAGACGACGACATCGCCCTCGTCGTCGTCCAACTCTGAACGCGTGCTCTGGCAGCACCCCCAAATCTCACGCCGCCAAGGCAAACACCGAAACTCGCCACCTCAACCACGCAGCCAACTGAAGCCCTGAGTCACAGGTCCGGGGCTCGCGGGCTGTTCGGGGCGTGGTCTCTACAGGTCGAACTCCAGGTGCCCGATGTCCGTGAAGTGGACCTCCTCCAGGGAGCCGGCGCGGCGGCCGCCGTCCTGGAAGTAGGTCTTCTTGAGGGCTTCGGCGGCGATCTCCCTCAGGCGGTCGTCGCTGGCACCGGCCTCCTGGGCCTCGAAGAGGCGGGCGGCGTGACGCGGTGGCAGGGCGACGGTCAGGTGCCGGATACGGTCCTCATCCGTCCACCCGATCGGCGCGACGTAGCCGAGCCGGGCCCAGGTGTCGATGTCGATGCCGCCAGTGCTCGCCGCCTTCTCCCTGCCTTTCGCCCGGATCTGCGGCTGCCACCGCTTCTTGGCCTCGGTCTCCAGCCGCGCGGCGAGGTCCGGGCGGGGCTTCTTGAACTGGTCCTTCACGTACCGCTCGACGGTGCGCTGGGAGATCCGCAGCATCTGGGCAACCGCCTTGGCGCCCTTGTACTGCTTGACCAGGTACCGCATCTGCGCGCCCGCGCTCTTGGGCGTCGGGAGTGTGAATGCCTTCTGTACCGCCTTGTCGAGGCCGTCCCCGAACGTGCTCATACCCCAAGCAGCCGAAGCACGGCCGGACGAACAGGATGGGGCCGCGCCGATGGGCTATGAGCCACGTCCGGCGTCCACAGGCTGAAGGCGGCCCCGGGGACAGGCACAACGAAGCTCCTGGCAGTCGGCGGGTGGTCTTGGTCGTCACCCCGTCTGCCAGGAGCTTCATCATGCGTACTGCTTGGGCGCCTTACCTTGGAGGCGGCCCCGTGCGTGAGCCGCCTCCTGCGGTCGGCGGGATCAGCAGGGGAAGGTGCCGCTGTAGAGGGCGTGTCCGTAGGAAGAGCTTCCAGAGCCGAGACCGTAGATGCCGTCGTCGCTCCAGACCGCTTCGCGGAAGCCGTTGACGCAGGTCGAGGCCGGCGCGATCGCGAAGCCCTCCAGGTTGTCGGTCGGCATGACGACCGGGTTCGTGTAGGTCACGTCCGGAACGATCGCGCCGCTGGCGTTGATCTTCATGAAGGTGTGCGTCTCACCGCAGGTGTTGTCGCAGCTCGCGATGATGCGCTGGGTTCCGGCGTCGAACGTCACGTCCATCACGGAGGCCTTGCCGGTCGCGATCGTGCCGAACGTGATGAACGTGCCGTCGGAGTTCAAGCCGTAGACGTGCAGCGTGCCGTCCCACTCCAGACCGGCGAAGAACAGACCCGACCCGTGCAGCGGGTAGTTCGCCGGGTTGTAGGCGGCGCCGGTGAGCGGGTCGATCCAGCCGTTCGCGGTCAGCCAGCTGTCCGGCACGTAGCCGACGCCCTCGAAGCCCAGGTTGGCGTCGTCCTTGCTGCCGGTGTTGAGCTGCGGGAACTGCGAGGTCATGTCCCACTGGTGAACCGGCGTCAGGGTCGAACCGGTCGCCGCCGGGTCGAACTCCATGATCGTGTCCTTGGGGACCGTGTTGGTGGTGTTGTCGCGCTCGGAGGTCACGTAGATGTGGCCGTTACCGCCGACCGTCAGACCCTCTGCGTCCGGCTCGCCGGAGCCACCCGCGAAGCGGATCTGCTTGCCGGTCGCGCTCCACGACTGGTCCGGGATCCACTTGCCGTTGCTCTTGACCAGCTTGTACAGCCAGCTTTTGTTCTTGGCGGCCCACAGCACCGACGGGTTCGCCGGGTCGAACGCCAGGCCGCTCAGGTCCCGGCCTTCAGGGCCGGTGGACGTGGTGAACGCGCAGACGTTGTCGGCGATCGTGACGTCCAGCCCGCCCGGCCACGCCAGGGTGCCCGCCGGGGTGGAACCCGTACCAGTGGGCGCCTCGGGGGTGCAGCCGCTGGTGAGCGAGCCGCCGCCACCCAGCAACTGGCCGGTCTGACCACCACCACCGCCACCGCCCGAGCAGGAGTTCGCGCTGCCGAGCGTCGCGGTCGTGGAGGTCTGGAACCAGCCGGTGCCGTTGGCGCAGCGCTCGTCCGACGGCTTGGCGCCATCGGTTGCCCAGGTCACCGAGTCGATGGTGTTGCCGTTGTTGTCGAGGAGGAAGACCGAGTCGTTGTCGCCCAGACCGAGGGTGGAGTTGAACGTGACGTAGCCGCCCGCGGGGATGCTGGTGGCGCTCGGCGAGGAGGACGAGATCGAGACCGGGGAGTGGCTGGTGTCATTGTCGACGTACTTCCACGACCCGATGCTGACCGCGCTCGTACCGCCGTTGTACAGCTCCACGGTGTCTGCGCCGTTCGAGGTGACCTCGTTCATCCGCACCCGGCTCGCCGCCGGTATCGACGACGGGCAGCCCGAGGCGTTCGAGGCGCCGAACGTGGTCGCCGCGGTCGTGGTCACCCACGCCCCGATGCCGTCGCCGCCGCAACGCGCCATCGCCGGCTTCGCCCCGTTGGTGCCCCACTCGACGCGGTCGACCACCGTGCCATTGGACGTGTAGATCACCAGCTTGTCCGAGTCACCGAGCCCCTTGGGCGAGTTGAAGGTGACGAAGCCGCCGGCCGGGATCGTGCTGGAGGACGGGCTGAACGTCTGCGGCGAGAAGCTGTCGTCGGACATCTTCCAGCCGCTGATGCTCACCGCGGTCGAGCCGGTGTTGTACAGCTCCACTGTGTCGTTGTTCGACGAGGTGACCTCGTCGATCCGAACGTTCTGGTAGCCGGCCGGGTCCGCGACAGCCGCAGCCGCAGACTGAGCGGCAAGCACCCCTGTGACGACCAGTCCTGAAAACGTCAAAGCCGTAACACATGCAGAGGCGACGCCGGCACGCAAGTATGAGGTAGGCACGAGGCCAAACTCTGGTGGTACGACCTTGAAACAGCGTGCACTTCAGCTGAATGCCACCTGCCGCCCACCGGAACGCCAGGCGCACATCGTCACCCTGCGGTGCGACGGCACCGCTGAAACCGGTCAAGAACACTGGCCTGGACTACACCGTCCAGCGCAACGGTGCACCGCCATGCCCACACGGCCCTGACGCTCGATACCTTAAGTCCCCCACGCCACCGACAGGGGCATCTGCCTGCGCAGACAGCATTGCCGCGGTCGCTGCCGCGGCTGCCCACGACGCCGCCAACCAGGCCGCCATCGCCGCGAGCATCAAGCTGGACCGTTCCGACGACAGATCGTTCCTCACCGTCGCCGAGCGGTGGACCGGCTACGAGAACGGTGAGGCCAGCCTGTTCCTCGCCCCCCCGGCGTCCAGCTGCACTTCGTGTCCGTCGCCAGCACCTGCGGCGGCAGCGACAGGAAGTTCACCCTGCTGATCGCTGAGCAGAACGCACCGGTCACCATCACCAGCCTCGCCCAGCTCCACCAGCACCTCACCGCCCGCGAGGCCGGCCTCCCGGTCGGCCGACAGGCCGACACCAAGGCCGACAACAAGGCGCTCGCCACGCTCTGACGGACCGCCCGTTTTGCCCCGGCCCCCGCGGACGGGGCTGGAGCGCATCCGCGCCTCGGTCGGCTTCCCCTCAAGTTCTTGTGTTCAGACTCTTCGTCTTGATCGAAGGGCTCTGAGACGCGGCGAGACCGCCGCAGCATGACGCTGCGGCGGCCTCGTTCGTTGCTGGTTCTCACTCAGCTCGAACGAGCAACGACCTGTCCGACAGCGGAGAAGCGCCTTTCGCACTGTGGGCAGGTTGCCTCGCCGAAGGCATAGGTCAAGGCGTGCGCCACATCCTCGTGGCCGTCCGTCAGAGCCAGCTCGTAGAGACGGCGGCCAAGGCCGTCGAGGGCGCCGGGAGCGGCCGGATGAAGAGGGAGGGTTTCGATATCGTCGGAGAGGGCGTAGTCCTCCGACGTGCTGAAGAAGCCCCGCTCACCAATGACCACCCATACCGCCGCGCAGCCGTCTGGATCGGGGCACTCGAGCTCGTACTCCTCACTGACGATGCCCCAGATCAGGTCCTCTGCCCAGTGGATTTCGCCCTCCAGGTTCAGAACCGCCTCAAGCAGGTGGCAGTAGTCTTTCCGGTCTGCGGTGGCCTGCCGCCACCGGTTCGCAGCGGCCAGCAGGCGTACGACTTCGGGTGTGTGCTGGTCTCGTAGCTTCCGGGTCTCGTATCGCTGGTCGGCCTGAACCAGGAGGGCACCGGCCAGGTGGAGAGCTGCAGCCGCCGTGTCGGCGTCATCGCCCTCAGCCATGTTCATCAGCGCAGGCAGTACCAGCGGATGGGACACGTCGAGGGAGCCGTTGTGATAGAGCTCCGTCCATAGGTCGCTCCAGACCTGACTGTCCCGACCGGTGGCGGCACGGTCCAGCAAGGTGGTCAGGCGGCCGGAATCGGCGTCGTGTGCACGGGGAACCGGGAAACTACTCGTCATCTCGGCATCCAAGCAGACTCCTGAAATCCCCGTTCTACGCCCGTCGCGGCCGGAAACCTAACCGAATGCCTACTGGAACCACTGCACGCCGTGATCGATGGGGCAACGGCTTCTCAGGCGGTAGGTGGGCGGAACGGAATGACATTCGCGGCGGCCGGTGTAGGCCGCGGTGGGCCACCACCGCCGACGGCCGCAAGGCGTGCCTGCACCACGCCGGTTCTCTCGGGCTTGAGGGTCGCCTGAGCTCGGAGGGCGTCAGGTCCCGCAGCGTCTGCCGCAGCCACAGGCACTGGAGGAAGCCACGGGGCGTCAGGCCGACAACGTCCCGGGACAGGGCATGCGCGGCCGGCCCGGTCCACGGACGGGGGTTCTCGTAGAAGCCGGTGCATATTGGTGGCGTTCTCGATGGATTCGGCGACAACCTGGTCCTGGACCCGCGGGCCGGCGTACACATCGCCGTACTGGCCGCTGCTGCCCGGTCCAACACTGGGCAGAAGATCAGACGGCGGGCGCCGGTAGTGCGGGGGATACGGCGGGGTGAGGGGTGACTGTCGAGCCACAAGCGGATCGACTGGGCGATGCCCTGATTGAAGGCAATGCCGCGTCACAGTGACCGTTCCCCGAAGCTTTCTCAAAGCTCCCATTTCGGACTGACGCCCTTTGGCCTGCTGTCCCGTCTCATGGCACCTTGCCTCCGTCTCGCCTGACCTTGTTCGGTTCGCACGCCAGAGACAACGTCACGTGAGACGGGCTCAGGAATGAGCCTGGCGGGCGCCCGCCTGGCTGCGATAACACGCTGCTAGATTCGCTCGCCATGCGATCACGTGAGTACGACCTCGACTTCCGCGACAGGGCCGGGCGGATACGCGCCTGGGGTATCGGTCTCTTGGCTGTGGCGGCGCTCCAGTGGACATGGTGTGCCCTGTTGCTGCTCACGCCATACGAGGTCGATGAGAAGCCCGGCGACCGTTACCCCGCGGAGTGCGAGTCACGGTTGTTGACCGAACGTGGTACGGCCAACGACGGCCTGCAAAGGGGTGATTGGTGTCAGGACGAGCGCGACTGGCCTGAAGCCCTGGCAGTGCTCGGGCTGTCCGTGCCGGTGTCGGTCGCTGGTGTGGCGCTCTTCACGAGCGGCAGTGTGAGCAGGCGGATGAGCGCCCACGCGGAGGCGATGCGCGAGCTGGACAAGCTCGCCGACGCACGGAACGCGTAGCCTGCCGGGTTGGCCGGCCGTCAGTTCGGGGCATCGGCCGGAGCATCCAGGAAGTGCCACGGGAGCGTGAGACGGAGCCTTGCGCCGTCACCGTGAGACAGCAAAGAAGCCGCCGGCCGGCGAGTCGACCTCTGCCGTAGGCGGGTAGACCCCACAGTGGCTCGCGCCCTGGTCGGCGACGGCCACCGCCCTGCGGGCAAGCCGCTGCGCGCCGCGCAGGAAGAAGCGGGGGTCCCGCCGGGGTTCTGGACGGGCCGGGGCCTGGCTACGGTCGGTCTTGTGGCCGGGGACGTGGTGACCGAGCGGCAGGCCGAACTGCTCCTGGGGGAGGGCCGGCACCCGGACGCCGACCGGATTGAGCGCGAGCGCCTGGAGGCGGGCGACGATCCGGCGAAGGCGCGGCGGGCGACCGTGCTGGGCAGGCCCATCGAGCACAACAAGTTGAAGAAGACCGAGAAGGCGAAGGAACGGTCGCCCTGGCTGGCCATGGATCTGGTGTCCGGGCGCCGTCCACGGCGCAGGCTGAGGCTGCTGCTCGTTCTCGACGACGTGGGAAGCGCCGCGCAGGTGCGGCCACTGCTGCCTGCCGGTCCGGGCAGCCACGTGCTGATGGCGGGACGGCGCAGGCTGACCGGACTGGACGCGGACCGGCCCAAGGCCGGCACACAGCCAGTGGTGAACGCGGCCCGAAGGGCGTCGGGGCCCTCAGCGCGAGCGTGATCAGCATCCATGCCCGCATTGCTACTGCTGGTGTCTGCTCGCTCATGGGGCGTGCATCGGGTGCAGCACCGGAGCTCTGCCGGTGATGTGCTGCTCCCACCTGTGTAGCCAGTCAGTGCGCTCGGGAGCGCCCGGCTGTGGTGTGGGGCACGCCGAGGCGTTCGAGTAGCAGTCCTTCTCGGGTGGACCAGGGGCAGATCTCGACGTTCTTGGCCCCGCAGGCTTCCATGAGGGCTTGTGCGATCAAGGCTCCGGCCAGGGACTGTTCGGCGCGGTGCCGGGAGATGCCCGGCAGCTTGGACCGGTGGGACGGTCCCGCGGCGGCCAGCAGGGAGACTGACGTGCGTAGTTGGGGTAGCGCGAGCTGCCGTGCGGCTTGCGGTGTCTTGCGCTGAGCGGCGGCGAGCCGGGCGAGCTGTTCGAAGGTCTTGGAGCAGGCCAGCACCCGCCCGCCCGGTTCGGCCTGGGGCAGGCCGGGGACGGCTTCCAGGGACTGGCGGAGGTGCTGCCGGACCTCGGCCAGTCGGTGTGGGGATGGTGCGGTGCCGCCGGGAAGCCAGTCCCGGGTGATCCTGCGGGCGCCCAGCGGCAGCGAGTAGACGACGCGGGGCCGGTCTCCGGTGCCGGAGGCGATCTCTACGGTACCGCCGCCGATATCCAGGATCAGCAGCTGCCCGGCCATCGAGCCTGCCCACTGGCGGGCGGCCACGTAGGCCAGCCGCGCTTCCTCCTTGCCGGTCAGCACGCGAAGGCGGGTGCCGGTGGTGCGTGCCACCCGTGCGATGATCTCGTCGCGGTTGGGCGCGTCCCGGATGACGGAGGTCGCGAACGCGAACACTTCCGGCCCGCGCAGACGCGGGTCAGCGGCGACGGCCTCGGCCACTGCCCGTTCGACGCTCTTCACGCCGGCCTTGTCCAGCCGTCCCTTGCGGTCGAGGGTCTCGTGCAGTCTCAGCCGCACCTTGCGGGAGAACACCGGCTCCAGCACCGTCCCCGGGCGCCGTCGCACCACCGTCAGCAATGCACTGTGGCACCCGACATCGAGCACACCTGCCTGCCGCATCCCATCGCCTCCCCGGCCCCGCCCTCGACCGGACCGGCTCCTTCCCCGATCCTCCGACAGCCCCGACGACGGCGCGACGGGATTCCAGCCCACCGCGTGAGCATAACGTCACCATCCGTGCCCCCTCCGCCCCGGCCCACAGGGGTAGAGCTGCGCCGACGGACGGGTGGTGTCGGCAGCCTCGCTCGGGTGATGGTGGCCAACGAAAGGACGAGGCTGGCCGTGCTGTGAGGGAACAGTGCCTCGGGGAAGTCGTCCGTCGCGGCCGGCCTCCGCGACCGTTTTGGCCGCGGTCTGGCGCTCGTGGGTCAGGACCACCTCCGCCGGATCGTTTTGCGTCAGCGGGACCGGGCCGGTGCGGCGGACATCGGCCTGATCGACCTGACGGTCCGCTACGCGCTGGACGCGGGGTACCACGTTGTTCTCGAAGGGATCCTGTACGCCGGCCACTACGGCGCCATGCTTGCCCAGTTGCGCGCCGACCACCTCGGCCCGAACCGCGGCTACTACCTTCACGTGCCGTTCGCGGAGACCCTTGCCCGGCACGCGACCAAGTTGATCGTGAACGATGCCGGGGAGGAGGCGTTGCGCGACTGGTACCGGGAACGTGATGTGTTGCCCGGGTGCGTTGAAACCGTCATCGGGGCGGACAGTTCCCTGTCCGAGACCGTCGACCGGATCATGCGCGACACTGGCCTGGCCGGCCTACCCGCACTGAAGAACTGACTGAATGAAACCCCGGGCAGCGGCGCAGGTTCGCCCTACGCCCTGCAGGTGATGTCTCCCTACCGCGCCTCGGGTCAGGCACATCGTCGCCGAGTTGAATGCCATTGTGTCGCCCTCCCGTGACTGGGTCTTGGCACGCCAGGTGGTGGTGCGTCGTCTGCTCGCTCTGGATGAGTCCGGCAAGCTGGCGTCTGTGCATGTGCGGATCGCCGCCGGTACGGCGGGGGTCTGTGTACGTATGGTGTGGCGCTGGCTGGCCGTGGCCCGTGCGTCGGGGTGTGCTGAGACGACGTTGCTGCGGCGTGGTGGTTTCGCGTTCACCAACGAGTTATGGGCCCAGCTGTCTGACCTGGGCGGGAACGTAGCGGCGCTCCACCGGTAGCTGCATGTTCCTTACGTGGCGCCTGCTATGTCGGAAATCGAACTTGGTCGCGGTGGTGGTTTCCCTGTCTGGGGGAGGGCGTTGGCGTGAACTCGATTCCCTGCTCGTGCGGACAGGGATTGACGGGGCCGTGAGAGTCGCCCGGAGATGTGAGACGAATGGAGCCCGATGTGACAGCGCCTTCCCAGACGGGGGGTCGGCAGGGTCCGGCTGAGGATGCGGTCCTGGTGCTGGAATCGCGAGGTGATCCGCAGCAGTTTGCCGAACTGTATGACCGGTATGCGCCGGACATCCACCGCTACGTTGCCAGGCGTCTGGGGGACTGGCTGGCGGATGACGTGACGGCGGAGACCTTCCTGGTCGCGTTTCGTCGGCGGTATCGCTTCGACCCGGCCCGGGGGAGTGTTCGGCCGTGGCTGTACGGGATCGCCAGCAATCTGATCGCCGGGCACCGGCGATCAGAGGTGATGCAGTACCGGGTGCTGGCCAGGACCGCCGTAGACCCGGTGGTTGTGGACTACCACGACAGCACGGACAGCCGGGTCGCCGCCGCGGCAGTTAGCCGCCAGCTCGCCGACGCGCTCGCTCATCTCTCCAGAGGTGACCGGGATGTGCTGCTGCTGATCGCGTGGGAGTCCTTGTCCTACGACGAAGTGGCCCAGGCGCTGGGCATCCCTATCGGGACGGTCCGCTCCCGGTTGAACCGCGCGCGCAAGAAGGCACGGAAAGCACTCGGTGGCTTTGACCCCACCACGGCATGCGAGGAGTTCACCCGTGGATGAAATGACACTGCTGCGGCGGATGCGTGCCGAAATGCCCCGCCCGGACAGGGGCCGGCTGGTGACAGGCCGGGAACGGCTGCTGACAGCGATCAGTCAGGAAGCAGCCGAGCATCGCGCTCCTTCGATCCGGCAGCCTTCCGAAAGGAATGACATGACCTTCAACAAAGAGCGAGACGCCGACGCGTCACCGCTCACCGAAGGCGCCCGCCTCCGCTCCCGTACTCGTCGCCGACCGGTGCTGCGCATGGCTCTGGCAGCCGCCGCTGCCGTCGCCGTCGCTGCTACCGGGGTGAGCGTTCTCGACGACAGCGCCCCGGGCACTGTCGCATCGCCGGCCGTTGACTCGCCCCGCATGCAGCCGGTCAACGCAGCAACCGTGCTCAATGCCGCTGCCGTCCGTGAGCGTGAACATGAGAAGGCCGTTGCCCCGCGCGGCGATCAGTTCATCTACACGAAAGAGACCGTGAAGGAGACAGAGCGCAAGTCCGGCACGACTAAGTCCTATGTGGACGAGAACTGGAAGTCGGTGAACGGCTCCCAGCGCTCGTGGGTCATGGAGCTCGGCAAGGGCTGGTGGGCTCCGCCGGCAAAGCACCATGGAGAAGTCTGGCCGCCGGCGGACTGGGGCTCCCTCGCAAAGCTGCCCACCGATCCGGAAAAGCTGATCCTTGCCGTGCGGATGCCGGACGGCCCGCCCAAGACACAGCCGAAGTCGGTTGCCGAAATCAAGAGGGAGGAATGGCCGAGCATCCACTTCGCGCTGGCCGGTCTGCTCTACCGGACACCGGTAATGCCCGAGGGGCTGCGGCCTGCCGCCTTCGAGGCACTCGCCATGATCCCAGGCATTACTGCCACCCCCGGCGTGAAGGACGCCAAGGGGCGGGCTGGTATCGCGGTCTCCTACAAGGATGACAGCCAGGAATGGACCTGGGGCACGGTATTCATCTTCGCCAAGGACACGCATGAGTTCCTCGGCTTCAAGAGCACCCGAACCTCCGACAGCGGCGGCGGGAAGACCTACGACCAGCTCTCCTCCCTCGACAGCTACGCCGTCGTGGACAAGGTCAAGCAGCGCCCGTAGTCATAGCCGCTGGTCGAGGTGCCGGGAGACGGCGCCTCGACCAGCGGCGCGAGTACCCACGGCAATTCGCCGCGTGCGGCCACTGGGCGCACGCCGACACGGTGGGCGCACTGATGGTTCTACGGGCCGGGCTGGCCCGTAGCGAAGCCGCACCGACATAGCGAGAAGCTACTTTGTTTGCGGCGTGGAGGAGTCATCTCCCATTTCGGAGTGGTGATGGCCTGGCTGCACGCGGTCGAGGGGCCATGGGAAACGCCAGAGTGCTCAGCGGAGGCGAGCAGGGTTCGCGCGTGGCGGGTGCCTGGGGGTGATGGACGCGGTGTCGATGTTCCAGCTGGCGAGCATGCGCAGGGCGTCTTCGGAGGGTGATCCGGGTTTGACGGTATAGATGCCGAGGGTCTGGTCAGGATCGCCTATGGGGGTGAAGGCCTCGTAGCCGAGGGTGAGTTCACCGACCAGGGGGTGGTGACCGCCCAGGATGCCGAACTGCTGGTTCTGCGGCACGAGAACGCGGTGCTGCGACGACAGCTCAGCGGTCCGGTCCGGTCCGCTACGAGCCCGCAGACCGGTTTTGGCTGGCCGCGTTGTCGTCGCTGATACCGCGCTGCCGCTGGAGCGGTGTCTTCCCGGTCACGCCGGGGACGCTGCTGGCCTGGCACCGCGGGCTGATCGTCGGCAAGTGGGACTACTTCGACAGGCGCCGACGCATCGGGCGCCCTTCCACGGCCGCCGCGCTCAAGAAGCTGGTTCTGCGTCTGGCGCAGGAGAACCCGCGGTGGGGCCACCGGCGGATCCAGGGTGAACTGGCCCGGCTGGGGCATCCGATCGCGCCGTCCACGGTGTGGGAGATCCTGCACGCGGCCGGCAT
>NZ_JBSFCW010000027.1:57469-87473 GCF_053593595.1 Streptomyces sp. NPDC002206 | reverse complement strand
GCCCGACCTGAAGGCTCCCTTCCGCTTCGAGGTGACGGCGCCCGAGGGGTGGACGGTCTGGAGCAACGGGGCCGAGGACCCACCCACCTGTTGTCCGCCGGTCGCGTCGAAGCACCATGGTCAGATGAGTTCGGTGATTCCGGGCAACAGCAATACGTGGTCGGAGGTGCCGTGACGCCTGTAACCATGACCTCCAGCACGGCACCTCCGACCATCCGCAATTTCTCAGAACACATCAATGTGTGGAGCCCGGCATGCAGGGCTGGCGATGCTCCGAGAGCGCGTCAACAAATTTGTTGACGCCGATCCGACTCCACCATTTCGACTGTGTAGCGAGGCATCTCGATGAGAGAGCCGTTTTATGGGTGACAACATCCGGGGCTACCAGCCGCAGTGATCCCGTTGGCGTCGGGGCGGAACGCGATCGGGGCCGCGGTCAGAACCGGTCGCTGACCTTCTGCCATAAAAGGACGGCCGGCCGACGGTGCACCGGCACGTTCAAGTAGTAACCGACGACCTCGGCAATGGCGCGGTTGGTTACCTCCTCACCGAGGCCGTGCAGCACAGATCCCGCCGGTGCCTTCTACCGGAACGCCAGTACTGGGTATGGGTGCGCGACGCGCACCGTCCGGCATCGCCCTTGATCGACCGCACCTGGCCGACTCGTCAGCGGCCCCGGAGCGGTGCACTGTGGAAGACGTGGGCCTAAGGGAAGGCGTCGCGGGTCTGCGGGAGTCATGGCGGCCGGGCCATGCGCTCCTGGTGATTCCCGTCGCGCTCATCGTCGTGATCGCAACCGTGGACATCTTGCTGCCGGAAGACATCTATCTGGGACCGCTGCTGGTCATCGCGCCCGCGATCACTTCCTCATTCGAGGGCCCTGCACTGACCGGAGTGATCGGGCTCCTGGCCCTGGCGGCCCAGGCATACATCGCCCTGCACTCCGGCGTACTGACCTCCAGGAACGCATTGGTGCAGATCGCCGCCCTCGCGATCCTCTCCGTCCTTACCGTGTTCTTCTGTCTGATTCGCGAGCGGCACAGTCGACAGCTCGCCCGGGTGCGCTCGGTGGCCGAAACCACACAGAAGGTACTGCTGCGGCCACTCCCGGACCGGATCGGCCCACTGCGGATCGCCTCCCTGTACCTGGCCGCCGAGGACGAGGCCCAGATCGGGGGCGACCTGTACGCGGCCACCCGCATCGAAGGCGGAACCCGCATGATGATCGGTGACGTGAGAGGCAAGGGCCTGGCCGCCATCGAAGAAGCCGCCCTCCTGCTCGGCGCCTTCCGCGAGGCTGCCCACCAGCACACCGACCTGCCCGCACTGGCCGCAGCCCTCGATCAGAGCGTCACCCGCTACCACGCCGACTTCGAAGCGGAGGATGAGCATGACGCCGGGGAGCGCTTCGTCACAGCGCTCCTGCTGGAGATCCCCGAGGAGGGCTCCATCAGCCGAATGACCAGCTGCGGCCACCCTGCGCCCCTGCTGCTCAGCCCAGGACATGCGCAAGCCATCCCGAGTCGGCACCCAGCGCCCCCGCTGGGGATCGGCGACATGGGGCCGGCGGCATACACCGTCGACGTGTTCGCCTTCGAGGCGGGAGACACCCTCCTCCTTTTCACCGACGGCGTCATCGAAGCGCGCGACCGCGGCGGCGGCTTCTACCCGCTCGCGGAACGCGCCGCCCAGTGGACGGAGAGCCCCCCGGAGACACTCCTGCACCACCTGAGACGCGACCTCCTCGCCTACGTCGGCGGACGCCTGGGCGACGACGCCGCCATCATCGCAATCCACCGCAGCCCCGTCCCCCATCCGGAATACCGCCCTGCAGATCATCTACCCTGACGGCTTTCCGTCACGGCCCCGGAGGAACCAGAACCACGGGGTGACCGGGAGCCATACAACACGCGAGCGGTGATCAGAAGCCGACACGTTCGCTCGAAATCGCGGGCAGACCCGTTCTTGCGATGAATCCCCATCAGCCTGTGCTGGGGCTGCGCTGATGTTCCTGGGACCGGTCCGGGGCGATCATGTTCGGAGCCAGATGGCGAGGGCTGCGGCGGTTGCGGTGCCGAGGTGGACGTAGCGGTGCGCGATGGTGTTGCGCTGCTTGTACCACTCTTCGTCGAAGCCGGGTGGCCGTCGGCCGCGTGATCCTTTGCGCAAGCAGGCGGCCTGGTTGTCGGTCGTCTCCGGGAACCTGTGGCCGGACCCGGACTCCGTCCGGGACCGCCGTGCGCGGTGGCAAGGGGCCGTGTGCCACCGGACAGTGTCGGCCCCCGGTCGCGCCGACACCGCAGGAACGGCGCAGAGCCAGTCGCGGGGTACTCCCGCAGCGACGGCAGGGTTGAGAGTCAGAGGAGAGAAGATCAGTGGAAACCTACGCGGAGAGCCGCCACCGGAGCCTCACCGATCCAGAGGGCTTCTGGTTGCAGGCGGCAGAGTCGGTCGACTGGACGACGCCACCGTCGCGTGCACTCGACAGCAGTGATGCGCCGTTCTACCGCTGGTTCCCGGACGGGGAGTTGAACACCTGCGCCAACGCACTGGACCGGCATGTGGCGAACGGAGCCGGTGAGCGCAAGGCACTGATCTGGGACTCGGCGATGGTCCCCGGGAAGACATCGTTGACCTACCGCCAACTGCGCGACGAGGTGGCACGTCTCGCCGGTGCTCTGTCAGGACTGGGGGTCGGCAAGGGCGACCGGGTCGTCATCTACATGCCGATGATCCCCGAAGCCATGATGACGATGCTGGCCTGCGCCCGCATCGGAGCCGTGCACTCAGTGGTCTTCGGCGGGTTCGCGCCCAAGGAGCTCGCCACCCGGATCGAGGACGCCCGTCCCAAACTGGTCGTCGCTGCCTCCTGCGGACTGGAACCCAACCGCGTGGTGGCCTACCAGCCGATTCTGGACGAGGCACTCGCCCTCAGCGCACACCGACCCGACCACACACTGATGCTCCAGCGAGAGACGCTCAGGGCCGATCTCGGCCCCGGCTACCTGGACTGGGCGGATGTGGTGCCCTGCGCCCAGCCCGTGGCGCCGGTACCCATCGCTGCCACCGACCCGCTCTACATCCTCTACACCTCCGGCACGACCGGCCGCCCCAAGGGCGTGCTTCGCAGCGCGGGCGGGCACGCGGTCGCCTTGGCCTGGTCGATGGGTGCGATCTACGACATCCGCGCCGGCGACGTCTTCTGGACCGTCTCGGACGTCGGCTGGGTCGTCGGCCACAGCTACATCGTCTACGGCCCCCTGCTGGTCGGAGCCACGACCGTGATGTACGAGGGCAAGCCCGTCGGCACCCCTGACGCGGGCGCCTTCTGGCGGGTGGTGCAGGAGTACGGCGTGAAGGCGATCTTCACCGCGCCGACCGCGATCCGGGCAATCAAGAAGACCGATCCGGCCGCAGAGGAACTCGCCAAGTACGACACCTCCTCCCTGACCTCACTGTTCCTCGCCGGCGAACGTCTGGACCCGGAGACCTACCACTGGGCCTCCGAGGTCCTCGGTGTACCGGTCACCGACCACTGGTGGCAGACCGAGACCGGATGGGCGATCGCAGCCAACCCACGCGGCCTGGAGGCGATGCCCGTCAAGCCGGGCTCGGCCACCGTGCCCGTCCCCGGCTGGGACGTGCAGATCCTGGACGGCGACGGACGACCGCTGCCACCCGGCCAGGAGGGCGAGATCGCGATCCGGCTGCCGCTGCCCCCGGGGGCGCTGCAGACGCTGTGGGACGACGACGACCGGTTCGTGGAGTCCTACCTCAGCCGATTCCCCGGGTTCTATCACACCGGCGACTCCGGCTACTTCGACGACGACGGCTACCTCTTCGTCATGGGCCGTACCGACGACGTGATCAATGTCGCCGGACACCGTCTGTCGACCGGTGCCATCGAGGCCGCTCTGGCGACCCACCCCGCGGTCGCCGAATGCGCCGTGATCGGCATCCCCGACAGCCTCAAGGGAAACGTGCCCTACGGCCTCGTCGTCCTCAAGTCCGACGCCGAACCCGACCCTGACCGGCTGCGCGCCGAACTCGTGGCGGCTGTCCGGCGCGACGTCGGCCCTGTCGCAGCATTCCACGATGTCGCCGTCGTCCCGGCGCTGCCCAAGACTCGCTCGGGCAAGATCCTCCGCAAGACCATGCGCGGCATCGCCGAAGGCCGGGATGAGCCGGTCCCCGCAACCATCGAGGACATCTCCGTGCTCGACGCCCTGCGCTCCACCCTCCGCAACCGCCTCTGAACCCGGGGCGGCGGACCGGAGAAACCAGAAACCGAGGTTGGGGCCCTGCTGGGCTGTGCAACGGTCGGGCGGCCCGGCTTCGGGCCGGGCGTGCAGTCGACAGGGCCGGGCTCCGGCCGGTGTCCCGACCCCCGTGGGGAGGTGCGCGCCGAGGTTGCGCAGCTCCCCCAGCCCTGGCACCTCACGGAAACGGACGCCGGCAGGAGAGATGTCGGTAACGGCACTCTTCCGCCGACCCCGCATGTGCATGACACTGGCCCAGTTCGCGTCATCCACTGCACTGCGACAGGTCCGTGAAAGGACGAAGATGGCTCCTTCCCGCTTCTCTTCCCGCTTTCCGCGCTCGTTCGACCGCCGTACGGCGCTGCGCGGGACGTTGGCCGCCGGTATCGGTGCCGTACTCGGGCCTGTTCTGCTGTCGGGGGCCGCGCAGGCGTATTCCTGGTCGCGCACCCTGAACCAGGGGGCCACCGGCGCCGACGTGACCGAACTGCAGATCAGAGTCGCCGGGTGGGCCGCGGACAACGCCGGCCAGACCCGCGTGGCCATCGACGGAAACTTCGGCGCCGGCACCGCGGCGGCGGTCCGCCGGTTCCAGACGGCCTACGGACTCACCGCCGACGGCAGCGCCGGGCCCGCGACCCAGTCGCAGCTCAACGCCCTGGAGCAGTCGGACGGTTCGACCGTGCACTTCGACTTCAGCGAGTTCACCGACCGGATCAGCGGCACCTTCTCCGGCGGCAAGCTGAGCGCGACCGACGTCAAGGAGAACGTCCGCCGCACGATGTACAAGCTGGAGGCGCTGCGCAAGAAGCTCGGCAACGTCCCCATCACGGTCAATTCCGGTTTCCGCAGCATCGCACACAATGCCGACATCGGCGGCGCCAGCGACAGCATGCACCTGTACGGCACGGCGGCCGACCTTGCCGTCCCCGGAGTACCCAACAAGACCGTCTACCAGAAGGCGGAGACCTCCGGCTTCTCCGGCCTGGAGACCTACACCGCAGACCACCAGCACGTCGACAGCCGGGCAGACCTCGGCCGGGCCTGGTGGTGGGAGAACGGCACCGTCTAGTGACCCGAGTCATTGATGCGTCGTTTGATATGCATGGGGCGTCCGGGGCCGCGGTTGGCTGAGCTGGTGTTGTCCGAGCACGAGCGTCAGGTGATGGGTGGGTGGGTGCGGGCTCAATCCACGCCCCAGTTCCTGGCGTTGCGTGCGCGGATCGTGCTGGGCTGTGCCGAGGTGGAGCCGGACGGTTGCCGCGGTCGGGCAGTTCGGTGGCCCGGGAGTTCGGGGTCACCACCGAGCCGCGGGCCCGGTTCGTCACCCACCGGCTGGACGGGCTGGGTGATGCGCCCCGGCCGGGGCGGGCGCGGACCGTCACCGATGAACAGGTTGCCGAACTGGTGCGCCTGACGCTGGAGACGAGGCCGAAGAACGCCACGCACTGGTCCTCGCCGGCTACTGCTGACGCATCAACGGCTCAGGTCACTATGGCTGGCTCCACGACCGTCGACGCGATCGGGGGCGTTCGTGGCGCGGGTCAGATGGTGAGAGTGGGCCAGGGGACGTCGGTTTCGACGGCGGCGGTGTAGTCGACGCCGGGGACAGAGAAGCCGTAGAGGCTGCGGACTTCGTCGCTGAACCAGTCGAGGTCGGCGAGTTCGGTGATGGTGTCGCTGGTGGCGGTGCTCCAGCGTTCGGCGACGGCGTTCTGCACGGCGGGGTCGAGTTCCCAGGTGTCGAGGCGGACCCGGCCCTTGTCGTCGAGGTCGAGGGGACGGGCGCCGGTCAGCTGGTCCCACAGCTCCACCAGCTGACCGATCGGGGCCACCATGGCGTCGCCGAGGACGCCGCGCAGCAGCCCGACGTACAGGGCGATACCGGGGATGGCGGTGGAGGACTGGGTGACGGCAGCGGCGTTGACCGAGGTCACGGCCATGCCGCCCAAGGTCTTGCCCAGCCGCTCGTCCAACGTGCGTGCGGTGGCTTCCAGATGGGACTTTGCGGCGCCGATGGTTCCCTGCCGGTAGATCGCCGCGGTGAGCGGCGAGCCGATGTAGGACAGGGCTGCGGTGGCGAAGCCGTCGGCGAGCAGGGACCGGTCGGCCAGGAACGTGATCCACCGTTCCCAGTCGGTGCCGCCCATCACCGCCACGGTCTGCTCGATGTCGTCGCCCTCGGCCGGCGCGGTGGTGACCTCCTTCACCTCCGGGGCACCGTACTCGTCGAAGACGAGGGTCTTGGTGGTGTACGGCGAGCCGATCGGCTTGAGGACCGAGGCATACACGTTGCCGGTGCCCGGGTCGGTGCGGCGAGGCGCGGCCACCGAGTAGATCAGGAAGTCGAGTCGTCCCCCGAACCGCTCGGCGAGGAGGTCGGCAACCTGCTCCTTCACTGTGTCGCTGAACGCATCGCCATTGAGGAAGACCATGTCCCGCCCGTGCTGTTGGGCGAGGCGGGCGGTGGCGGCGGTGCGATACCAGCCGGCCGTGCCGGTGCGCCGAGCGGGCGCCTTCTCGAAGCACACGCCGATGCCACGGATACCGATACGGGCCA
The DNA here is from genome assembly GCF_053593595.1 of Streptomyces sp. NPDC002206. Lineage (NCBI taxonomy): Bacteria > Bacillati > Actinomycetota > Actinomycetes > Kitasatosporales > Streptomycetaceae > Streptomyces > Streptomyces sp. NPDC002206. The sequence goes on along the minus strand of NZ_JBSFCW010000027.1, from coordinate 80,654 downwards.
GGCCCGCGATCGTAGCGGCCAGGCCATACCCGGCGGACGAGCCGATGACCAGAGCCACCGGCCCTTCGTCCCCGACGGTGACCGGGTCGGGGACGGCCTGCCACATCTCGTCCACAAGCTGTCGGCAGCCGTCAGGATGGGAGTCGAGGAACAGGAAGCCCCGGCTCTTGGGCGCAATGACGCGTTCGCTCACGGTGTGGTGTCCCAGGTGTCGTCACGGACAAGGACGCGGCGGCCGCCTCGGCCACCCCGTCCTGCAATTCTGCGGCCGTGCGGATGAACACGGTGATCTTGACCGGCACAACGATGTCTAGCCGGGCTTGGATGGTTCCCACTAAGCCCGATTCCTGACGTTCTGCGCGTAACCGAAGTGGGCGGTTCGCAGATGCGACCCCGGCCGCGGCGCTGAGTGCGGCTGGGGGCAGCGCTCAGCGCTCCCGCTGCCGTTAGCGCTGCGATGTCCCGCGTCAGCCTGTCATGAAGGCCAGGGCTCCCTTGGCCGGAGGAGCGATCGGGGTCGCAGACGGGGGTGCGGTGACTTCCACTGGTTCCCCGAAGTCCGACAGTTGAAGGCTGACGTGGGCGAAATCGTCGTCCATCTTGAAGTCAAGGCGGACCAGAGCGAGTCGCCCCTGCTTCACGTAGGCGTCGACGGATACCGGCAGAACAGCGCCCTCGCTGTCCTGCCGGTATCCGTCGATCTCGCCACGGGTCTTCTCGGCTGTGCGCGAGGTCAGAGCGTGGTACTCGAGCGCGCCGCGGTAGCGGGTGGCGGCGCCGCCGAAGACGGGGTCCTTGCTGGATTTCGTGACCTTGGTGGTGGCTGCGATCTGGGCAAGCAGATGCTGGGGGTCGTTGAGCGGGGCGCGCAGGAGGTGGTGGGACTCGGCTTTCGAGCGGTCGGTCACGAGCCATTGGTCTTTGCGGGTGCTGAGGTAGGCCTTGTCGCCGACGAATATCTGGTCGAGTTGTTCGATGGGGCCTCCTGCATGGACGAGGAGTTTCCCCCGGCCATGGGCGAGGTCGAAGGGGCCGTCAATGACGAGGACCGTTCGCTTTCCGTCGTCCTGGAGGACCAACGATTCGCTGATCGTCACGCTTGTACTGCGGGCGGCCTCAACGACAGCGCGGAACTCCTTGGCAGCCGCAGAGTCGGCGGCGGGCTTCTCGAAGTCGACGCTTCGGCGCTGGCTGCCGCCGGAGTTCGACGAGCAGCTGGCCGCGGTGAGGGCGGCGGCGAGGGTGACGGCTACGGCAAGGGGGGTGGTGCGACGCATGGTTCCTCGGGCGGGGTCGGAGTTTGCGCCGGCGTGGGGGGCAGCAGTTCAAGTCTCGGCTGGCACGGCGAGGGTGAGCGTACACGCGCACCGCGCGGGCGTGGTGGGGTCTGGACGACGTCGCGTAGCGCCACGACCGCCGACGCGTGGGGACCGCCGCGCAGCCCCCGATACGCGCAGAACTTCTGGATACGCGCTTAGCTCTGGCGGGGCAGCTGGCGGCACACAAGTCCCATCCCGCGGTAGGACGAACCTGCCGACCGGCAGGAACGTCTCGATATACCTCTATTCGGCGTCGGCGAGTTGCGCACGCGTCACACCAACCCCTGGCCCTACGGATGGCACAAGATCGCCGACCAGATCCTCGAAAACCTCGCCAGCTACTATCGGCGCATCAACGACTCAGGTTCGAATACGCCTTGTCCGCCTCGGTGCGCTGGGGCGTGGGCGGCCACATCGTCATCTGTGCGCGGGCGACGACATGGTAGAGGACGGCTCGCCATCGCGTTTCGTACGGGCCCTACGCCGCTCGGTCAGCGACCGCTGCGGCGCAAGGTGTCCCACGCCGGTACCCTGCTGCGGGAGTTGCAGGTGCCAGGGGCGAGCGGACGCAGTTTCAGCCGGGGGAAACGTGGTGCCCATGCTTAGGGCGGTAGTCCCAGTCCTCGCCCTGGTGGCGGTGGCGGCGGGATGTTCCTCGTCCGAGGGCAAGGACGAGCAGCGGCTGACCGGGCTGCGGCAGAACTACTGCCTGCAGCTGGGGACGTGGCAGAAGGCGCGGAGCGCCGCGGGCACGGTCACGCCGGAGTCACCAGCGTACGAGGAGGCCGGGCTCGTCGCTCAGGACGCCTTCCTCGCGATGCGACCCCTCCGGGACGAGACCGTCAGCGGAGGCCGCACCTTGGGGGAGGAGACGGTGTTGGCGATGAACAACGGTGACGGCAACGCGGAGGCGCATGTCGTGCGGTACTGCGAAGATGTCGGCTTCGAGACGCTGACCCGCTAGGACCCGTCCGTCTCCCCCGGCAGTACTTTCCCAAGGGCACCGGCCTGCCCCGTTGGAACACCGAGGAACTCGAAGCCGTCGCCATGGCGTTCAACACCCTCCCCCGCAGGACACACGGCCGACGAACCCCCACAGAATTCCTCAACGATCAACTACCTGCGCCGCAAAGCGGTGGTGCAACGACCCGTCGAAGCCAGGCAGTACGTGTCGATCCGCTACAGCGAACGGCTGATGGACGTCGGCGCCGCCGCATCGGTGGGCTCCGCCGCGGACACGTACGACGATGCGATGACCGAGGGCCTCAGGGACACCTTCAAGGCCGAGCCGATCGAACATCAAGGTCCGTGGCGGGACGCTGACCAGGTCGAACGCGCCGTCATGCAATGGGTCGGCTGGTACACCACCGAGCGCCTGCACTGATCGGCCGCTACGAACTCGGCGCAGCTCAGCCACACCGGACGAGGCTTCTGTCAGCTGGAAGTAAACGAAACCACACGGGACGACCGCCACATATCCGCGACGCCTGCCACACGCTTCGCACGACTAAGCCGCCTGACGGCCCACATGTCGCATCGACTGCTGAGAAGCGGATCCGCTTCTCAGCATCCTCTCAGCGGGGCCCGCCCAGGCTGGTGGAGTAACCGGAGACGACCGAGTACCTTCGCACCGAAATGAGGGGGAGCCCATGGTCTCCCACGCCGCCACCTTGCCCGTCCCCACGGCCGGGGACCACACAGCCCAGGAAATCGCGGGCAACGTGGGCAGGCTGAACCGCTTCTTCGAGGACGCCTGCGACCGCACACCGTGCGCCGTCGCCGTCGAATGCGGACCACACCGTCTGACCTACTCCGACCTCGACGCTCGAGCCAATCAAATCGCCCGCCACCTGCGTCACCTCCGCATCGGCCCAGGCAGCCGTGTGGCGCTCCTGCTGCCTCGGTCTGTGGACATGTACGTGTGTCTGTTGGGTGTCTGCAAGACGGGGGCGGCGTTTGTGCCGATCGACCCCGCAGCGCCGCCCGATCGGGTCGCCTTCATCCTGCGCGACGCGGGCGCCGCTGTACTGCTGACCACGTCCGTTCTCGCGGCCGACGCCACCTGGGCAGGACCTCGCCGGGCGTGCCCAGTGATCGAGATCGACGCGTGCGCAGGAGACCTCGCGCTGCTGCCCTCCTCGCGACAGGCCGTCGTGGATCGGGGCGAGGACGATCCGCTCGCTTACGTCATGTACACCTCGGGATCCAGCGGCAGGCCCAAGGGCGTGGAGATCGCCCAGTCGAGCATCTGTAACTTCCTGCGCGTCGTGTCCCCGATCTACGACGTCCGGCCGCAGGACCGGGTGTACCAGGGCATGACCATCTCGTTCGACTTCTCCATCGAGGAGATCTGGCCCACCTGGACGGCCGGCGCCACGCTCGTCGCCGGACCGACCGACTTCGGACGGCTCGGTGCCGAACTCGCCGACTTCCTCCAAGAGCGCGACGTGACCGCCCTGTACTGCGTGCCGACGCTGCTGGCCACGATTCCTCGCGAGCTCCCGCAGATCCGCACCATTGTCGTGGGCGGCGAAACGTGTCCCGCCTCGCTCGTCGAACGGTGGAGCAGGCCAGGACGGCGCATCCTCAACACCTACGGGCCGACCGAGGCCACCGTCACGGCTACCTGGCAAGAGCTGCTGCCCGGTCGCCCGGTGACGATCGGCCGCCCCTTGCCGACGTACTCGGTCATCCTCCTCGACGAGCGACGCCAGCCTGTGCCCCATGGCGCCGTCGGTGAGATCTGCTTGGGCGGCCCCGGCCTCGCCCGTGGCTACGTGGGCCGGCAGGACCTGACCGCCGACCGTTTCATCGGACACCCGCTGGCACCCGGCGACGGACGTCTCTACCGCACCGGAGACCTCGGCCGGATGACCGACAACGGGGAGATCGAGTACCTGGGCCGGGCCGACGCGGAGGTGAAGATCCGCGGCTACCGCGTGTCGCTGGACGAGATCGACAACGTACTGCTGGAGGACTCCGGCGTGGCCCAGGCGGTCACCGCCCTCGTGGCTCCCTTCAACGGGCACGACGGCGACCGCATTCTCGCCGCCTACGTCGTGCCCACCGAGGCTGCTACGGTCCCCGACAACGTTCTCGCCGCCCGGCTGTACGAGCGGCTACGCCGCGCCCTGCCCGCCTACATGGTGCCCTCGGCGCTGGACTTCCTCGACCGGCTGCCGGTCATGCCGAGCGGTAAGGCCGACCGCACTCGACTGCCCGCACCGACCGGCCGTCGACTCATCGGCACCGGCCGCGTGGTGCCGGCTCACGGCCCGCTGGAGACGAGGGTGCGGGACGCCTGGGCGCAGACGCTCGGCATCGCCCCCGCGGAGCTGTCGGCAGAAGCGGACTTCTTCACCGACCTCGGCGGTCACTCTCTGCTCGCCGCCCGCGCCGTGTCGCTGCTGCGCGACGGACACAACGAGACTGGCCCCACCCTGCGCAACCTGTACGAGAACCCGACCGTGCGCGCGTTCGCGGCATGCCTGCGCACCTCGGCGGAGACCCCCCGCAGGCAGGAGCAGCCGCGGCCCGCGCCCATCCGGCACGGCCGCGCACGGATCGCGCGCGCCGGGCTGGCCCAGGCAGGGGCGATCTACGGACTGCTCTTCCTGCTCACGGGGCCGGTAGCCGTCTCCTACGCACTGGACCATGGCCGGACAGCGGGGTGGCAGGCTGTGCCGGCGATCGCTGTGCTGGCCGGTTACACCGCCGTACGCTGGCTCGTCCCCCTGGCCCTGGCGCGCCCGCTTACGGTCGGCATCAGGCCCGGCCGGTACCCGCTGTGGGGAGCGACCTACCTGCGTCTGTGGGTGCTGGACGTGCTGCTGCACGGAATCGGCCCTCTGCGGGTGCTCAGCGGTTCCCCTCTGATGGGCCCCTATCTGCGGCTTCTCGGCGCGCGCATCGGCCCTCGCACCACCATCGCCACCGGTCTCGTCGGCCTGCCCACGCTTCTGCGTATCGACAGCGACGCCGCGATCGGCTACGGCGCCACGCTACGCCCCTGGCAGGTCGCCGACGGATGGGTCACCGTCGCCCCGATCACCATCGGTGAGGGGGCATACGTCGGCGCCAATGCGGTCCTCGAACCCGGCGCCTCCCTGGGCCCCCGGTCCGCGCTGGGCGAGCAGTCTGCCGCAGGCCCGGACGTGGCCGCCCCTCCCGGAGCGCGTTACGTCGGCTCGCCCGCGCGACAGGTCGAAGCACTCTCCCCGTTCGTCGAGACGGTGCTGCGGTCCCGGATCGAGACGGACCGCTGGCGGCCGCGGCAACTGGCCGCCGTGCTGCTGGGCCTGGTCCTGCTGGAAGCGGCAGCGGTCGCGTCGGCCCTGCCGAGCGTCGCCCTGTTCTGGTGGGCCTGGCTACAGGAGGGTACGGCCGCCGGGATCGCCGCCACCGTGCTGTCCGGCCCGGTCTTCGTAGCCACCGTGTGCCTGATCACCGCTGCCGGCAAGCGAGCGGTCCTGCCGAGGACGCCCCCTGGGGTCCACCCGGCTCGCTCAGCGCTCGGCGTGCGCAAGTGGATCACGGACAAGCTTCTGGAGCACAGCCTCGTCTTCACCAACTCGCTCTACGCCACGCTCTACACGGTCCCGTGGCTGCGGCTGCTCGGCGCCCGCGTCGGCCGGCGCGCCGAGGTCTCCACCGCAGCGCACATCGACCCGAACCTGCTCACCCTCGGCGAGGGCAGCTTCGTCGCCGACATGGCCGGCGTCGGCGTCGCCGCCTACGCGGTCGACCGCATGGCGTTCGACCCCACCGAGGTCGGCGAACGCGCGTTCGTGGGCAACGCGGCAATCCTTCCGGCCGGAACGCGACTCGGCTCGCGTTGTCTGATCGGCGTGGGCACAGTGCCGCCCACGGACCGCGTGCCCGCCGACAGCACCTGGCTGGGATCGCCCGCGTTGCGGCTGCCCGTACGCCAGGACAGTGGCACGTTCCCCGAAGAGCTGACATTCCGGCCTACTCGCAAGGCCGTGCTCGGCCGGTTGTCCATCGAGTTCTTCCGCGCCACGATGCCCGCCTCCCTACTCACCGCCAGTGCCTACCTGTCCCTGCTGGCCCTGTCCGAAACCGCCCGCCGAACAGGTCCGCTGGTGCCGCTGTTCGTCTCGCCGTTCCTGGACATGGGCGCGGTGCTGGCTGTCATCGGCTACTGCGTGCTGGCCAAGTGGGTGGTCGTCGGAAGGTACCGGCCGCGCGTCGAGCCTCTGTGGAGCCTGTTCGTGAGGCGTACAGAGTTCGTTACCGGCCTCTTCGAAGCAGCCGCGGTCCCAGCAGGCGTGGTTGTTCTGGTCGGGACGCCGTTCCTGCCGCCGGTGCTCCGCCGGTTCGGTGCCCGCATCGGACGGCGCACCTGGATCGGCACCACGCACCTCACCGAGTTCGACCTGGTCGAGGTGGGCGACGACACGGCGATCGGCATGCACGTCTCACTGCAGACCCATCTGTTCGAGGACCGCGTGATGAAGATGTCGACGGTGACCGTCGGCCCCGGCGCGAGCATCGGCCCCCGGGCGATCGTGCTCTACGACACGGTGGTGGGCGCCGGCGTCCGGCTCGGAGCACTGTCCCTGGTCATGAAGGGCGAGCGGCTGACACCGGGAACAAGCTGGCACGGCCTCCCCGCCGAAGGGCTCACCGCACCGGCCGGACGACATGAGCCCACCGAACCGAAAGAGCCCTTGGCAGTGACGTAGTCATGGCACACCCCCACAACGCCGCCGGGCACCGCCCACTCGCCCTCGTCTACCGCGGGCCGGCCTCGCTGCCCGGATGTCCCGAGGCGGTCGCCGGGCTCCTCGCCTCCGGCTCGTGGAATCTTGACGTCCGCTTCACCGGTCCGGACGAAGCACTCCCCCTGTCTGCCGATTCCCTGTCCCGCGCCTTGCTGTACGCCCAGCCCGGCGGCGGCACACTTTCCTCCGCCTACCGGATACTGCGGCGGCAGCGCCGGGCAATCCGCGGCTTCGTCCGCAACGGCGGACGCTATCTCGGCTTCTGCCTGGGCGGCTATCTCGCCGGGTCCACGCCCGGCTTCGGCCTCCTTCCCGGCGACACCGACCAGTACATCTCCTCCCCCGGAGCCACAATCCACGACGAGGGCAACACGCTGGTCCAGGTGACATGGCGAGGCCGCACCCGCACCGTGTTCTTTCAGGACGGCCCTATCTTCTCCCTCGACGAGAACGCGGACGCGAAGGTCCTGGCCACGTACGACAACCTCACCCCCGCCGCACTCGTGACCCGATTCGGCCGTGGCCGCGTGGCGGTCACCGGACCGCACCCGGAGGCCACGGACGACTGGTACACCGACCACGGCCTGCCGGTCCACCACACCCGGGACCTGGGCCTGGACCTGGTGGAAGCGGTGATGCGGGGATGACCACACCGCCGGCAATGTGGCTCACATGCGCCGACCCGCCGATACCGCCGATATGTCTGGATGCCGGTGAACGGCGGCGGGCTCGCACATTCACTCAGGTGACAGAACGCAACCGGTACGTCGCCGCGCACACCGCACTGCGCCGCCACCTCGCTGTCCGGCTCGGCGTCGCACCCCGGAAGGTGGCCCTCACCCGAGAGCCGTGCCCGACATGCGGCGGCCCGCACGGCCGACCGGTGGTTGTGGGCGGCTCACCGTACTTCTCCCTGGCCTACAGCGGCGACCTCTGTCTGGTCGCGGTGGCCGACACGCCGGTCGGCGTCGACATGGAGCACATACCCCCACCCGACGTGGTGACCGAACTCATCCCTTACCTGCACCCGAGGGAGCGGGACGAACTCGCTTCCATGCCCGAGATCGAGCGGCCCCTGGCCTTCGCCCGGACCTGGGTGCGCAAGGAGTCCTACCTCAAGGGCCTCGGCACGGGCCTGAGCCGGGGGCTGTCCACCGACTACGTCGGCACGGGTGTCGCCCCGACCCAGGACCTGCCCGGCTGGACGATCGCAGACGTCACCGTGCACGGAAGCCGCACCGCGGCGATCGCGCTCCGCTGTTGATGGCCACATGTGCCCATCAACAGCCCTCGATTCCTCCGGTTGTCTCCACTGCCGTCACTCGAACGGCCGATCGGCGACACGAGACCTGCGCACCAAGCGCTCCCGCTCGTCGACGTCCGTCTCCCGCTCCCGCTCGGGCCGCCTGCGGTCCTGCGGGTCGTCAGTGCGCCGCTGGTCGCGGCCGTCTTCGCGCCTCGGGCTCTCCCGGGTGGCCCCGTCCCTGGCCCGTCGCTCGTCTCGGAGGCCCTTCATCGTTTCTCACCTCGCGTGTCGTTTCTGCTTGACAACTCCAGCCTGCGATCGGGGAACTGTGAGGACGCTGAGAGCCGGTTCGATCCTCAGCGTCCTCTCAGCAAACAGCCAGGCCGGAGCTATGGTGGAGAGAGAGGGCGCCATGCGCATGCTGATCATTGAGGACGAGCGTGAACTCGCCGAGGCGATCGCCGACGGACTCGCCGCGGAGGGCTTCGTAGCCGATGCCGCACACGACGGCACGGACGGACTGTGGCGGGCCCTTCACGAACCGTACGACGTCATCGTGTTGGACATCATGCTGCCTGGCCTGTCCGGGTACGAAGTCCTGAAGCGGCTACGCGCAGCCAAAGTCTGGACCCCGGTGCTGATGCTCACGGCGAAGGACGGGGAGTACGACGAGGCGGACGCCCTCGACCTCGGCGCCGACGACTACCTGAGCAAGCCGTTCTCCTACGTGGTGCTCGTCGCCCACCTGAGGGCTCTGCTGCGCCGCGGGGCACCCGCCCGGCCCGCCGTACTTGTCGCCGACGACCTCGCCCTGGACCCCGCATGCCGCCGCTGCCGCCGCGGGAACCGCGACATCGACCTGACTGCAAGGGAGTTCACGCTCCTCGAATACCTGCTCAGACACCCTGACGAGGTCATCAGCAAAACAGACATCCTCACCCACGTGTGGGACGAGAACTTCGACGGTGACACCAACATTGTCGAGGTGTACGTCGGTTATCTCAGGCGCAAGATCGACGCTCCGTTCGATCGCCTGACCATCGAGACCGTCCGCGGTGCCGGCTACCGGCTCCGCAGCGGCGCGAGGTGACCGATGGTCACCGGCGCCCGGTCCTGGTGGGCCCGCCGGTCGCTGCGACTGCGACTGACCGCCGCCGCAGCCCTGGTCATAGCGGCTGGGCTGACCGGAGCCGCCGTGCTGCTCGTCACCTGGCTGCACACCAGTCTCATCGGCGGACTGGACCAGACCGCCCTGCAACGCGCCCAGGTCGTGGCCGCAGAAGTGGACAGCAGGACCACCACCGAACTGCCCGTCACCGACCACGGAGAAGTCGCCGTGCAGGTCGTCGACAGCAACGGAAAGGTGCGTTCCAGCTCAGCCAATCTGCGCGGCCGACCAAGAGTGTTCACCTTTCCAGCAAGCCACTCCAGTAACCCGCGGCCCCACACCGTCCACGACATTCCCGTGGGAGACAGCGGGACATGGCGCGCCGTCGGCATCCCCGTCGCCTCGCGCCACGGCCACATGACCGTGTATGTGGCCGTGCCCACCGAAGGGGTCGACCACGGTATCGCCCAGCTCAGCGCCGGGTTGGCCATCACCGTGCCGACGGTCGTCGCCCTTCTGACCGGAGTCGTATGGCTACTCACCGGTCGCGCGTTGCGTCCCGTGGACGTGATGCGCGCCCAAACCGCGGAGATCACCACGTCCGACCTGAGCCGCCGCATCGACATACCGCCCACCGACGACGCACTCGGCCGACTGGCCACGACCTTCAACGATTTGCTGGCCCGCCTGGACGCCGCGACCCGGCGACAGCGAAGGTTCATCGCGGACGCCGCCCACGAGCTGCGCAGCCCCCTCAGCACCCTCCACACCCGCCTCGACGTCGCCGTCCACCACCCAGGCTCCGCCGACTGGCAGACCGTTGCCCCAGGGCTGCTCCGGGAGACCGAACGGCTTACCCGGCTCGTCGACGACCTCCTCCAGCTCGCGCGACTCGACGCCCGACCCCGGCTGCGGGCCCGCCCCGTCGACCTGGACGAGATCGTCTTCACCGAGGTGCGCGAGGCCCGCCGACGCACCCCCCTCGTCATCGACCAGCGCGCTGTCAGCGCGGCACGCGTGCAAGGCGACGAAGACGCCCTCACCCGTGTCGTACGCAACCTGCTGGAAAACGCCCTGCATTACGCCACGACTCGTGTTGACATCAGCCTCCAAACCCTCGAGGGCACCGCACAACTGATCATCGCCGACGACGGCCCCGGCATCCCCGAGGCCGACCGGGAGCGCGTCTTCGGACGCTTCACCCGTTTGGACGACGCCCGCGCCCGAGGCACCGGCGGCAGCGGGCTCGGCCTCGCCATCGTCCATGAAATCGTTACGGCCCACCACGGCAGCATCCGCATCGAGGACAACCGGCCCGGTGCACGGTTGGTCGTCCTGCTGCCGACAAGGAACCGGTGATCGGTCGAGGCGGAGCAGGACACACACAGATGCAGAAGTTGCCTGCGCGTTCATCTGTGGTGGCGTCCGGATCCACGTTCTGCGGCCGAGTCGGAGGAGATCCGCCGGCATCAGCAGGCCATCGTCGAGTCCCTGAGGCAACTACCGCACCGTGCTCCAACACGTCGACGCCGACGGACCGGTCCTGGCGCTGGGACGGTCCCGCCTACGGCTCCCTCCTGACGGAATCTGAGCCGGCATGAGCGTCAGGAAAGCCTGGCCATCGATGCCGCAAGGCACCGGGCACATGAGATGGAGGATGATGACCTTCATGCACATCCGCATCGACGCCGTCGACCTGCCCGGCCTCACCTGCCCGGCCCCCGCCGACGCCAAAGTCCCCGCGTACGGCAACATCCATGTCGCCGTGCAACGCCGCGATCGTCCGGCCGAACTCCTCGACCCGCAGCCCGGCGACGCCGCGTCCGCGACGTGGACCCTGGAGTGCACCGCGACCGCCTCGCCGACCGGCACCGAGGTGAAAGGCCCCTACGTGCAGGACCGTCTGGGCCGCCGGTTCATCTACCTGTCGTGGGGCACGGTCGACGAGTCGGGCACCTTCACGATGTTCCGCCGCGCCAAGCTCATGCTCGATGCCGTCCCCGCCGACGTACTCGCCTCCGCCGCACACGACGGCCTGCTGGTCGGACGCCTCGGTCTGACCGACGCGTGCGGCAACCCCCTGTGCGCACGAGTAGTGCCCCCACACATCTCCTGGACCGCCGAGCCCGCCGCGTAGAAACGACTGCCAGCCGGGCTGCGCGACAGCCGCATCGCGGCTGTTGGTCCGTGTAGCTGTCCGTGAGCTTCCTGACGGGCCAGCCAAAGGTTGTCCCGCAATGATGGCGTAACCGAGCACAGAGCTGCCTGATGGGCCGGCGTTGGGCTCAGCCGATGGCGCGTGCAGTCTCCAGGGACCGGGCGAAGTCGGTGAGCGTGCGGAAGTCGTCCTCGCGCAGACCGATCCGCGGGTTGACGTGGTGCAAAAGCCCACGCCCACGGTGGCGGCCGGTCACGTACGCCTCGTCCAGATCGCTCTGTTCATCGTCCACCCAGGCGAAGGGACGCCCGTTGGCATAGTCGACGAGTGGACCGGTCTTCCAGCGGACCCCGTCGGGGCGGTCCTGGAACAGTGCGTCGACGAAGGGGAGCTCGGGAAGGCCGAGCACCGGGGCGATCCACCGGTTGACGTCGTCCATCCATGAGGTGGCCCAGCAAAGCTCGTAACCAAGCCCGAGCGGGGTTCGCCCATGCTTTGAGTTGAGCCAGTCCCGCAGGGGTCGCCGCCGAGCCGAAAGTCCTCCGTGTCCCTCATGGATCCCGCTGTCCTGGGGCACTCTGCGTGTGGTGTAGCCGTCGGGGCACTTTCCCGGCTTGGCTGCACAGGAGTTGAGTGGCCTTATGCGGGCATGAGACATGTCCGCACCTTCTCGCGGGTCTGCGGATGGTTCCGCGACAGGTCAGTAAAGCAACGGTCGCGCGTCCGAGTCCGCGTCGCTGTCTGGAGCTACCGGATTGTCGGGAGTCAGGGAGTGGATGCGTGGTATCGGCGAGGGCAGCAGCCAGAGCAGCGACAGCGCTCCGCCGACGGCAGCGATGAGGAGGGTCACCCGGAGGCCGATGAGGGTAGCGAGGAGGCCTCCGAGGACGGCACCCACAGGGCGTAAGCCGTAATTGATCGTGCTGTACGCGCCGGCGACTCGGCTGCGCATGCCATCGGGAATCACGTCTGCCTGAAGGGAGTTGAGGTTGACGTCGAACAGCATGACGCCGACGCCGGAGAGGAACTCGGTCAGGGCCAGGGCTCCGGCGCGAGCCCAGAGGGGGCCGCCCGCAGCAGCAGCGATGGCGATCGGTGCCGGGAACAACACAGCGCCCACGACGATGCTGCGGCCCACGCCGAGCCTCCGCGAGATCTTCGGGGCGATCACCGCGCCAAGGAGCGAGCCGGTGGCGCCGATCCCGAACGCCATCCCGATGACTCCCGCGGTCAGTCCGAGGTTCCGGCTGGCGAACAGCACGATCAGGCCACTGCCCGCGACAAAGGTGAAAAAGTTGACGGTCGCTGCGCACCCGAGGCTCGCCCGCAACACCGGGTGACGGACGACGAACACCAGTCCCTCCCTGGCACGCCGCAATAGCGGGGGTGCCGCTTGGTCATGGGCGACCGACGGTTCGTCGACCGAAACCCGACCGACCAGAACCGCGGACGCCAGGAACGTCAGAGCGTCGACAACGACGGCGACGGGAGCGGTCAACGCCTGGACCAGAGCACCACCGATCGCCGGGCCGGCGACGTATGACACGGACCGGCTGGCACTGAGCTTGCTGTTCGCGTCGACGTAGGACGACCGGGGCACCAGCTGGGCGAAGAACGGCGGATAGGCGGTGTTGAACAGCACCCCAGCAGCACCCGTCAGCAGAGCGACGACATACAACTGGCCCAGGGTCACTGCCCCCAACAGATAGGCGGCCGGGAGGGAGAGCAGCACTGCGGCCCGGACCAGGTCGGCGAGAACCATCAGGCGCCGCTTGTGGACACGGTCGTCGACCCAGGCACCCAGGACGATCGCGAGCAGGTTCGGGGTCCAGATGAGCGCTGTCAACCAGGCCACCTCGTTCGCCGAAGCGTGCAGCGCCCCCACCGCGATCAGTGGTAGGGCCAGTTCGGTGATCCGGTCGCCGAACTGCGAGATCGACTGGCCGGCCCAGAAACGCCGGAACCGCTGATCACGCCACAGCGATACGGGTAAGGCCTGGCCCGTGACGCTCATGACGTCCCGCCGGTCTGCCCCTCGGCACCCTCCGGCAGGACGTAACGCAGCAGCCGGACTCCACGGCCGTCGGCCGGACACGCGGCCTCGTCACGCGTCACGTAGGGCGCGAGAACACATTCGATCGCGTCCTCGATGGCGGCGAGTTCGTCAGCTGAGACGACGACGCGTGTGTCGGCCAGACCCGCAAGCCGCTGCCACACAGAATCGAGCTCGGGCTCGACCTCGGCAGCCCACCGGTTCGGCAAATCTCCGGAGCGCAGGAACATCTCCCTGGACAGGGCCCGCGCAGCCGACCTGCCCTCCTCATCGTCTGGAACCCTCGGCGCCTCGAACCGGAAGCCACGTGCCACTGCCTCCCACCACCGCTGCCGGCGATCCGGGCCTGGCTCGGCATCGCGCACCAGCCCAAAACTCGCCAGATGCCGCAGATGCCAGCTGGTCACCGACGGGGTTGCTCCCACGTCGGGCGCGAGTTGCGTCGCCGTCGCCGGCCCTTGCCGCTGCAGGCGTTCAAGGATCGCCAGCCGCACTGGATGCGCCAACGCCCGCATCGCCTGCGGATCAGTGATCTCGATATCACCCAAACGATTACTGGAGTCCATAACGTGAGAGCTTCCTCTCACATATCGTGAGAGTCAAGTCTCACGTCTCCGGAACACTGGGTAGCCGCCGTTCGATGGCCCTGTCGGCGGGGGCTCGCCGTGGAGTCCGTCGCTGGAAGGCCGCGTACTGCTGGTCGCGGCGTACTGGCGCGCCAACCTGACACCGCGCCGGCTCGCCCCGCTGTTCAGGGTCTCGATGTCCGCCGCCGACCGCATCATCAACCGTCACCGGCCTCTGCTCGCGCTACGCCCCGCAGACGGTTCCGCAAGGACGCCGTGCTCATCGCGGACGACACCTTCGCCCCACCGGGACCGCTCGGTGGCCGAGCAAGCGAAGAATTACCGGTACTCCGCGAACCACCAGGTCGTCATCGATACCGGCAGCCGCCTGGTCGTCGTGGTAGGCCGACCGCTCCCCGGCAACCGCAACGCCCCGGCCCCCTGGGCCTGCCCCCAGGGGCAAACTGGCTGTCCGTGATGCGCAGGCTGTGACCTCGACGGATAGGCGGCCACGCCCACCCGCCGGGCATGTCGGGGTGCGCGCGGCACCGTCGAGGTGATGGCGGCTGATGCGGCCTTACCAGGGAAGGCTGCCCTCGGCATCGACGAAGCCTCCTGTGGGGCCGTCGGGGCCCACCTGCGCCATACGCACGATGATCTCGGCGCCCTGCTCGACGCTCTGGACGCCGGTGTTCCCGTTCAGGTCGGTCTTGGTGAAGCCGGGCTCCACCGCGTTGATGCGCATGTTCGGGAACGCCTTCGCGTACTGCACGGTGATCATGTTGACCGCTGTCTTCGACGCCGGGTAGGCCACGCCCGGGTAGGCGTACGACGGGGTACCCGCACTGGTGAGCCGGGTCAGCGAGGCCAGGCCACTGCTGACGTTGACCACGACCGGGGCCTCGGAACGCTCGAGCAGCGGCAGGAAGGCGTGCAGAACACGCACGGTGCCGAAGACATTCGTCTCGAACGTGTTCCGCATGATGTCGGCGGTCACGTCCGCGGCACCGATCACGACGTTGCCGGCACCCCTTTCCTCGATGCCTGCGTTGTTGATCAGTACGTCAAGCCCTCCATCGGCCTCTACGGTCCTCGCCGCCGCCTCGACGGACGCGTCGTCGGTGGTATCGAGCTGGACCAGCCGTGCACCCAGCTCCTCGGCGGCCCGGCGCCCGCGTTCGGCATCCCGGCTTCCGATGTAGACGGTGTGGCCCGCGGCAGTGAGGCGGCGGGCGGTCTCGAAGCCGAGACCCTTGTTCGCTCCGGTGATCAGTGTCGTTGTCATGCCTCCAGGCTGCAGCTGAGTGTCGGAAGCAGCCAGGAGTCCCGTCTTCCTGGGACTGCCAGTACCAGGAAGTTCCGCGCGCGGCGATGCACAGTGGTGACATGGCGAGCACGGATTTCGGGCGCACGGTGCGGCGCTGGCGCGACCGGGTCTCCCCGGAGGCGGCCGGGCTGCCCGCGGGCGGCCATCGGCGCGCGGCCGGGCTGCGCCGGGAGGAGCTGGCCCTGCTGGCCGGGATCTCGGTCGACTATGTGACCCGCCTGGAACAGGGCCGGGCCACCAACCCCTCGGAGCAGGTCGTCGAGGCCCTGGGGCGTGCCCTGCGCCTCTCCACGGCCGAGCGCAAGCACCTGTTCCACATCGCCGGGCTCGTACCCCCGGGACAGGGCACGGTGCCCGCCTACATCACACCGAGCGTGCACCGGATGCTGGACCGGCTGACCGGGACGCCCGTCGCGGTCTTCGACGCGGCGTGGACGATGCTGCTGGCCAACCCGCTGTACACGGCGCTGATGGGCGAGCGGCACGGCCGGGAGCGCAACGGCGTGTGGCGCGCCTTCCTCGGGTCGGGTGATCGCGTCCGCTACACAGCGCAGTCCCGGCGCTCGATGGAGACCGCGGTGGTCGCCGACCTGCGCACGACTGCCGGCCGGTACCCGGATGACCAGCAACTGCGGCGCCTGGTCACAGAGTTGCGCACGAACAGCGAACGGTTCGCCGAACTGTGGGATGCGGGCGCCGTGGGTCAGCACGAGGCTGCGCGAAAGACCATCGATCACCCGCAGGTGGGCTCCTTGACGCTGGACTGCGATGTGCTCAGCGTGGCGGGCAGCGACCTGCGCATCATGATTTACACGGCCGAGCCCGGCACCGAGGACGCCGAACGCCTGGAGCTCCTCGCCGTCCTTGGCACCCAGACACTCGTCGGATAGCCGCCCTGCCGCAACCACTACGTCTTCGCGGCTTCCGTCCACAGGTCACCGGCCTGCGGCTGGGGAGACAAGGTGAGCCATCCTGAGGAACCCATGCCTGCCTTGCAGTTCCGTTCCAGTCACAGGCCGGACAGTAAGCGCCGGCACCAGGGTCCGCCTTCAAATGGGTCTTGCCCGCCGTGGACCGGGATACCGCGAGCTGGCTCACCCAGGCTCATCTACGAGAGCCCAAAAAAGATCGGACGGCGATGTCGAGAACCCGCGTCCGGCTCCGTCCCCGGGGTGAACGCGACCACAATGGGTCGCACGAGCACCGAGGAGAACCACGATGGCCAAGTACCTGCTGCTGAAGCACTACCGCGGCGCCCCGGCTTCGGCCAACGACGTGCCGATGGACCAGTGGAGCCCGGAGGAGATCTCGGCGCATATGCAGTACATGAACGACTTCGTGACCCGACTGGAGAAGACAGGCGAGTTCGTCGACGGTCAGGCGCTCGCCCCCGAGGGAGCGTGGGTCCGCTACGACGGTGAGGGGCGCCCGCCGGTCACCGACGGACCGTTCGCGGAGACCAAGGACCTCATCGCCGGCTGGATGATCATCGACGTCGACAGCTACGAGCGCGCCGTCGAGCTGGCCGGGGAGCTGTCGGCCGCCCCCGGGGCGGGCGGGAAGCCGATCCACGAGTGGCTCGAGTTGCGCCCGTTCCTGGCCGCGCCGCCCACCATCACCGAGTGACCTCTCAGATGAACGAGGCCCTGCTCCGGAGCCTCACGCCGAGCGTGCTCGCGATCCTCGTCCGCCGCGGAGCCGACTTCGCGGCGGCCGAGGACGCCGTGCAGGACGCTCTGGTCGAGGCGGTCCGCGTCTGGCCGGCCGCCCCTCCGCGGGACCCCAAGGGCTGGCTGGTCACCGTGGCCTGGCGCCGGTTCCTCGACGCGACCCGGGCGGACGCCGCCCGCCGTCGGCGTGAGGACCTCGTCGACGAGGAGCCGGCGCTCGGGCTCGCGCCCGCGGTGGACGACACGCTCCAGCTCTACTTCCTGTGCGCCCACCCGTCGCTGACGCCGTCGTCCGCGGTCGCGCTCACACTGCGCGCCGTCGGCGGGCTGACCACCCGCCAGATCGCCCAGGCCTACCTGGTACCCGAGGCGACCATGGCGCAACGCATCAGCCGGGCCAAGCGCACCGTCTCCGGCGTGCGGTTCGACCAGCCCGGCGACGTCGCCACCGTGCTGCGCGTCCTCTACTTGGTCTTCAACGAGGGCTACTCCGGCGACGTCGATCTCGCCGCCGAGGCCATCCGGCTCACCCGGCAGCTCGCGGCCGCGATCGACCACCCCGAGGTGGCGGGGTTGCTCGCCCTCATGCTGCTCCACCACGCCCGGCGCGCCGCCCGGACCGCGCCCGACGGCAGCCTGGTGCCGCTCGCCGAGCAGGACCGCGGCCGGTGGGACACTGAGTCGATCGCCGAGGGCATCGAGATCCTGCAGGCGGCCCTCGCCCGCGACCGTCTGGGCGAGTTCCAGGCCCAGGCCGCCATCGCGGCACTCCACGCCGACGCGCCCACCGCCGAGGAGACTGACTGGGTGCAGATCGTCGAGTGGTACGACGAGCTCGCGCGCCTGACCGACAGCCCGGTCGTCCGTCTCAACCGCGCGGTGGCCGTCGGCGAGGCCGACGGACCGCGCGCCGGACTGGCTGCGCTCGTGGCGCTGGACGACTCACTGCCCCGCCACACTGCGGTGGCGGCGTACCTCCACGAGCGCGACGGCGACCTGGCGACGGCGGCACGGCTGTACGCCGAGGCGGCCCAAAAAGCTCCCAACCTCGCCGAGCGGGACCACCTGACGCGCCAGGCCGCCCGGCTCAACGTCCGCGGGTGTCGCTGACGGGTCGCGCTCGGATTTGCCCGCAGCACGTAGCTCGACCCCGTGACCAGAGCGGTCGCCTCAAAGTGAGTAGGGGGTCGAGACCAGCTACGCGACGCGTTGGCGGAGAAGCTCAGCGCCGACGACAGGCGCGGTGGATGCGTGGTGTCTCGATGGACGACCCGCCCGCTGAAGTGCCCCGTGAAGGGGACCCATCTGCGACGGTTCGGCTGCCCGAAAGCAGCGGCTCACCCAGGCTCATCTACGAAGAGCCTGTTATCAGAGAGGCATTGAGGGCTGAGCAGAAAAGATCCCCGTTGCGGCGGCCGATGATAGCGCAAGTGACGCAAGGTGAGGCGAAAAATGCCATAGGCCCTGCGCCGTGGCGTGTATTTTGATTTTCATAATTTTTCCGAAGAATCAAGGCACCGAAACCTGCTCCGGATTCAACCAACCGGTCATGGCTTAGGAGTTACCTCCAGCAACCGCCCATCGGGGACCGGTACGCGGGTGTGCGATGGAAAATGATGAGACAGCCGAATCATGAGAAAATATAGGCGGAGGCACTACGGGAGCCGAGGCCGGTGCCGTACGAGACGCCACTCCGAGAATGTTGGTTCGAGCTGGGGCCGTCGCCAGAGACCCAGTTGAACGAGACGGGCCGGCAGCAGAGCGGGCCGAACGAGACGATGATCGCCAACGCCCAGTAGTCCTACGTGAATCGTCCCCGTTGAGCCGTAACGTGCGTGGTGCCTCTGAATCCCCAGCACGCTGATGGGACAGTCCAGTTCGCCCCTAGCCTTTGGGCTGATGAACATGAAGAAGACAACCTTGCGGAGCATCACTGTCGCAGCGGCAGCCTCCTTGTGCTTGGAGGCGGGCATATTGGGCACGTCAGCGAGTGACTCCGTTGCCTCTCCGCAGAATTCTCAAGTAGCGCCGTCGGTGCTTAAGTGCTACACGACCATGAGTGACCCAAACGCGATCGTGTGCTACCGGGTATCGAAGCGGCCTGTGAACCGGGGCGGCCAGATCGAATTCTTCCCCTTCCTCATTCAGGTGCCCACGCCTTCCAATCCCCCGCCCGCGGTCGTCGTGAACGTTTTGCCGCCATCGCCCGATCTTTGGGACACGTAATCCCGGACGGTTTACTCTCCACCAGTGTCGAGGAGCGGCACGCGAAGTAAGAATTCGCCGTCCCACCAGGCGCCGAGCAACTGCTCCCCGAACCGGTCTTCCAACCATCCGGTGGCCGCGATGCCGAACGCGACATCCGGTGCCAGATCCGGCTTCACCTGGAGCAGGCCGGCGACGACCTCATGTCGCATGAGGTGCTCATGCACGGCGTCGGCCTCGACATGCTCCGTATAGAAGTGGACCGCCGCAGGCCCGGCGCCGACTCGCTTCAATGCCTCCGCAAGACGCCTCGACCCCGGGGAGGAGGTGATCTCCACTGAGGCGAAGTGACCGACCAGCGCACCACGGTGTGAGCGGTGGAGCCCGAAGAACGACATGAGGTTGACGGTCGCGAGCATCTGCTGCGATCCGGCATCGAGGTAGCGCCCGTACGAGGTGTCCAGGTGGAGGTCTGCCATCAGATCGGCGAACAGCTTCGAGTGGTTCCGTCCGCCCGTCCCGCTCCGAATTCGTCGTACTCCACCGCTACCATCCCCGCCTTGGCCCGACCCGTCAGGCGCGGAATCACCCACACGTGCGGATCGGCCTCCTTCAGGTGGTACAGCGAGCGATGGGCGGCGTACTCGCGCAGATGCCATCGCTCGCCCTCGTCCCGCAGGAAGTACGACACACCTTCGGCGTCCACCGGCTCCAGAAGGGCTTCGTCCAGTGCGCTGCCGACATCCTCGGCAACCGGCACGTCAGCGCCCAGAGCCGTCAGAAAGCCGCGCTCCAGTGCGGCACGCACCCTGAGCAGTTCCGGATCCCACTCCCACGCGCCGTCCACCCAGTCGAAGCCGCGGTAGTGCAAAAGCCGCGTGGCCCACTGCCGTCCTTGGTTTCTATCGGCATCACGCCGAGGCTCACCGCTTCGCGTTCCGCCTCATCCAAAAAATATCCGTGCGCGACGACTATCCGAAGATGCGCTTGCTGGGTGTCCTCCGGTCGCGGCCGGCTGGGTGGGGCGTAGCCGTGGTCCCGGCGGATCGCCAGGTGTACGCCGTTATGGCCGACGAGTTCCACAAAATCAGGATCGCTCACGACCTGAATTTCCGCATCGAGGAGTGAGGTGTAGAACTCCGCCAGGGCTTCCGGCTCCGGGCAGTCCAGAACGAGGACACTTGCCTTTGCAACTGTCATGTGTTTTCGGGTACGCGCCAACGCTCAGAACACACAGGCGACGGTCCGGGGATGCAGGGACGGGCTTCCGTCGTCGAAAGCCGCCTTTATGGGACCTTCAACATGCACCGCGTCGGCCTTGGTCAGCGTGGCGCGAGTCTGTTCACTGATTCGGTCGGCACGGATGCTCACCAGCTCTTTCTGACTCAGCGCAGACCCACCAGCGTGCAGGCATTCCCGGGTGGGGCGTAGCGCTGCACAGCACGGCAGGCACCAGCAGTAGCACGCACCGCCTTGCATCGGCGGCCAGAGGCTCGGCGGCCGTGACCCATATGGCGGGCTGTACAGACACCAATCCCTCGTGGCGCCACCACGGCTACGGCACGGCCCGCGGCCCACCAGACGTCCCGTCACACAGCAGGATCAGCCTGTTTTGCAGCGTGACTAAAGGGGTCTCGTGGCCCGCTCGGGATGCGCGGGCCAGGACACCCATCAACCCTGGATATGGCGGAGCAATGCCGCTGAGTGGCGGCCCCCTGCGCAGACGCCGATCGGCTGCCTGCCCATGAATAGGTGACGCACCCATGAATGACACAAACAAGATCTTGCTCGCCGCGGCCCTGGCCGGCGGCTATCTGCTGGGCCGTATGAAGCAGGGCCGGTTCGCTCTTACGGCGGCATCCTATATTGCCGGGCGTCAATTCGGACTTGAACCGCGGCAGCTCGTCGTTCAAGGGATCCGCAAGCTCGGAGAGATCCCGCAGGTTGCGGATCTGGGTGAGCAGCTGCGCGGGGAGGTCATGAACGCGGGCCGGGAGGCAGTCACCGCCGCCGCCAACCGTCGGCTGACGACGCTCGCCGATTCGCTCCGGGAACGTACCCTCCAGCTCGAAAGCGGCGGGGAAGAAGAACCGGAGGAGGGCGAAGAAGAAGAGGAAGAGCGCGAGGAGGAGCACGCGCGCGACGAGGGGGAGGAGCCGGAAGAGGAATACGAGGAGGAAGAGGAGCCCGCAGAAGAGGAGGAGCCCGAAGAGGAATACGAGGAGGGCGAGTACGAGGAGGAAGAGGAGCCCGAAGAGGAAGAAGGCGAGGAAGAAGAGCCGGAGGAAGAAGAGGAGGAAGAAGAGGCCGAAGAAGAGGAGCCGGAAGAAGAGCCAGAAGAGCGGCCACGCCGTCGCACACCCCGCGCTGCTACGAAGCCGACGCCGAGGAAGCGTACGCCCAGCAAGTCGGCCGCTGGCCGGCGTGATGCGACAAAGCGGGCAGCCACCGCGAAGAAGGGCGCGGAGAAGCCGGCAGCCAAGAAGGCCGCCGCGAAGAAGGCAGCCCCCGCCAAGAAGACCGCCGCGAAGAAACCAGCTCCTGCCAAGAAGACCGCCGCGAAGAAGACGGCGCCCGCCAAGAAGACCACCTCCAAGAAGGCAGCTCCTGCTAAGAAGACCGCCGCGAAGAAACCAGCTCCTGCTAAGAAGGCCGCCGCGAAGAAGACGGCAACCAAGAAAACCGCGACGAAGAAGGCCACCGCGAAGAGGCCAGGGAAAAAGACTGCCGCCAAACCTGCGAAGAAGACCGCCGCCAAGAAGGCTCCTGCGAAGAAGACTGCGGCACGGAAGAAGGCCGCTCCCGCTGCGAAGACTGCCAGGAAGAGCGCCCAGAAGACATCACCGGCCGGGCGGCGGAGGTAACCGATCATGGCAAAAACGGAACAGGACAACGCGGACTCGGGACTCGACCGGCTGCGTGAAGAACTCGCGGACTATCTGAAGGCGTGGGTGGGGGATCTGGCCGAACGGGCCGGCGACAAGCTGATCGATGTCACGGACCAGCTCACCGACGTCGCCGAGAACGGCGGATCACTCTCCAAGGTCGGAGCCTCCCTCCTAGGAGGCGACTCCCCCCTCAAGGCCGGGCTCTCCGGGGCAGCGAAGCACGTCAAGGACAGCGTCCTGGGGAAGGCCAAGGAAGCTCTCGGCGGCGGGCATGGACGCAAAGCAGGCGACAAGAAGGTCACCAACATCATCGAGGTCATCGACGTCGGGGTGCCATTGCGTACGGCCTACGACCACTGGACGCAGTACGAGAAGTTCAGCAGCTTCACCAAGGGCGTACGGGATGTGTCGCCGACCGACGAGACGACCAGTAACTGGAAGGTCAAAGTCGGTCCGTCGACTCGGGGTTGGAAAGCGACCGTCCAGGAGCAGGTGCCCGACGAACGCATCGTCTGGACGTCGGAAGGCGCCAAGGGATCGACCCGTGGTGCGGTCAGTTTCCATGAACTGGCACCCGGACTGACCCGCATTGTTCTGGTCGTCGAGTACTACGCGTCCGGGCTCTTCGAAAAGACCGGAAATCTGTGGCGCGCTCAGGGGCGGCGACTGCGGCTGGACCTCAAACACTTCCAGCGCCACGTCACCCTCACCGACGAAGAGCCGGAGGGCTGGCGCGGCGAAATCCGCGACGGCGAGGTCGTAAGGACTCACGAAGACGCCCTTGAGGACGAAGAAGCCGAGGGCTACGAAAGCGAAGAGGACGAGGAAGAGGAGGAGGGCGAGGAAGAGGGCGAGGAAGAGGGCGAGGAGGAGGCGGACTGGGAAGAGGACGACGACGAGG
>NZ_JBSFCW010000027.1:0-57374 GCF_053593595.1 Streptomyces sp. NPDC002206 | reverse complement strand
GGACGAGGACGAGGAGGACGAGGAGGACGAGGAGGACGAGGAGGACGAGGAGGACGAGGAGGACGAGGAGGACGAGGAGGACGAGGAGGACGAGGAGGACGAGGAGGAGTGAACTGAGTGAGTCACCCGCAGGCCCCACAGGCATGGCGACGTCCTGCCCAAGACGTGCGGCCACCGGAGTGGGGCGGAGCCGCCGTCAATTCGGGAATCGGCCGCACATGGCAACTGCTCATCATGCGGCTTACAGCGGCGTATACGAAGTTCGCGGTTCTCGCTCCGGGCAGCGGTACGGTGACAGGAGCCGTCGCCCGCACCGAGCGCCTATTCCTTGAAGTCCCTCGACGCGCTGGGACACCTGGAGAGGCTTGATGTGGTGATCAGCCCCGTGCAGCGGATCGTGCGCGGCGTGCCTCTGGGGCGCTACCGCGATGTCCTGCGCGGTCCGCCGATCGGCCACCCCTTGCACCCCGCGCTGGTGCGGATTCGGATGGGTCCATGATTGTCCGCCGCGGTGCTGGACGTCATGCCCGGCACCCGACGCAGTGCCCGCCTCCTGGTGGGTGTGGGCATCCTTGGGGCCGCGCCGGCCGCGTTGGCCGGCTGGGTGGACTGGGCCGAGCAGCATGAGGGCCAGATGCGTATCGGCTTGGTACACGCGGCGTCGATCGCCACGGCCCTCGGACTCTACGCGGGATCGTGGGTGCAACGCGGCCGTGGCCGTGGCCGTACGTCACTGGGCAAAGCGCTCGGCTTTGCTGGCACCGAACGCCTGGTGGACGCGCCTTGTCACCCACCACCTCAGTAGTGCCCACCCTTGACTCAGCGCCAACCTGTGCCCTTCACACCTCCCGTTCTGCGAAGCAGCCGGCCCGTGGGCGGCGAGCCGGAGCGACGACGCACATCCCCGAGTAGGCCGGCTGACCATCATCTGGTTGCGCTGGACGTCGCCTACCGGCCCGCCCGTTGCTCACAGTGCGGCGGGACCACGGCCGTCAGAGCTGAGAGTCTCCTTCAGTGCTTGAAGGTGTCCCTGCCCTTCTCCACTGCGTGCTGCACTTTGCCCTTGATCTTTTCGACCTTTCCCTTTTTCTCCAGACTTTTGTTGCCCACGGCCTTCCCGGCCACTTCTTTGGTCTTCCCTTCGATTATTTTTCCGATGTTTCTGGTCTTCTTGCCGATATCCATGTCGCACTCCTTCAGGGTCATTCGGTTGGTGGCAGCAGAGTTCCGAGAGGCCCGAGATTCAGATTGAGGTCTTGCATGGAAAGGTCGTATCGAGCGCAGAGTTCAATCATGCGATCGTGCAGAATCATCAGCGTTTCTCCCAGGCGCTCCTCCTGCTCCTCGGTGAGGCCTCCGGCATCTACCCGCTGCAGGGCCTGGCGTTCCATGAGCTGTCGCAGCAGCTCGACGATGGTGAGGACGAGCTTCATCAGATCTCGTTCCACCGTGTCGGGGTCGGTGGTGATCCGCTGAGCCGGCCTGCGGTCTGCACCACCACAGGTCATGACATCCTGCGGCGGCGCGGGCAGCAGCCGGAAGGCGCGGGCGGCGGCGTCGGCGACTTCGTCGAAGCGGTTGCCGGGCGGGTGGTCCTCACCTGTCATCGTTGTCTCCTGCGGGTGCTGAAATGGCCTGCCACGGAGATGGATTCTGTTCGCTGATGGAGACGATCAGCGCGCGCAGCGATATCCGTACAAGGTCGATATCGGCGATGGAGAGCACGATGTCACCGGTGAGGACCACGCCTCCGCTGAGTAGTCGGTCCAGCAGGTCGATCAGCGCGATCTGCCGATCCGCCAGCGGTTCCTCCGATATGGCCTGCGGCCTGCCCGGCGCCTTCACGGGACGATCCTCTTCATCGGCTCGACATCGGCCGGCGTAGCGAAGGAGTAGGGGGCCCAGGGCCCGGTGACTTCGACGCGCACCCCTGGAAATCCCTCCGCAGCGTGCAGGATGTCGGCGCGGAAGGATTCGGCATGCTGCAGCGGTACGAGGTACGCGTCGTTGATGACGTTCTCTCCCGGCCCGCGGGCGAGTTCGCCTTGCTGCGGCCGGTGCTGAACCCGGTCGACTGCATAGACACGGGCCGCGGATTCGATCCGCTCGGCTGCCTGTGAGGCGCTGCGATAGACGTCTTCGCGAGCATGTCGTTGTGCTCTGCGGTGACTGAGGTAGGCCCGCCCCGGGCTCAGGCCCGCTTCCGTGGGTGGGTCTGCCGGACTCGCGGCTGCCTCGGGCGCTTCGACATAGATCTTGACGCCCCACTCCACCTGCGCGGCCAGGGCGGTCAGTCGGCCGGCAAATGCCTCGCGGCGGGCCCGGAGCATGAGGCGCACCCGCTCGTCGTCGAGGTAAACCGTCGCCAGACGAAGTGGCAGGACGGTGGTGCGAGCAGCCAATGCCTCGATCACACGGTTATGGGCGCGGGCGACGGACTCCAGCCAGTCCAGGTCCTCGAGATGCGCGCGCAGCGCGGCCTCCTGGAAGTCCTGCTCAGGCACCGCGCTCACGGCAACTACCACATCGTCACCTTGTTCTACGCGCACCAGATGTACGGGCGCGTCCGCCACCCCGGGAAGCCCCGACAGAGCCTCCTGCAATGATCCGTCAGCATCCTGCGCGACGGCGTACGCATAGGTGACTTCGGTCATGGCGCGTCCCGCCTGTCGCTGCGGGCTCGGGGCGCTGCACGTTTGGTACGTGAAGTGCGGCGCCGGGCTGCAGAGCCGCTCTCCTCGCCCTCGGCCGGTGGCAACTCACCGCCCTCGCGCATGGCCTCTATCTCGGCACGCAGCCTCTTGTTCTCCTCGGCGAGTGAGCTGTAACCGTCGTTGGCGCGTGAGGACAGCGAAGGATCATGCTCCCACCAGTCGATGCCCATCTCCTTCGCTTTGTCCACCGACGCGATCAGCAGGCGCAGCTTGATGGTGAGCAGTTCGATATCCAGCAGGTTGATCTGGATATCACCCGCGATGACGATGCCCTTGTCCAGGACCCGCTCCAGGATGTCGGCGAGATTGGCCGAGGAGCCCTGACTACCGTAAGGGGTGGCTCTGGACGGGAAGTCGCCCATCCTCCTGGCGACGGGTTCGTTCACGGCGCTGCACCTCTATCCCGGGTGTCCCTGCGTTGCGACGGGAGCGCGTAGCAGCGCTCCGGCTCCGCGGCAGCTGCCGCGATCAGGTATCAGTGCCCTGGACATGGGCCCTGATCTCGTCCAGCCGGTCCAGCAGTTCGTCCTCGCGCCGGTCGAAGGTTTCCTCGTCGATGTCTCCCGCCAGCAGCGCCCGCTCGAGCTCGGCGAGCTCCCGCTCGACGGGGGCTGGGTCGTAGTACTCGTTCTCCGCGGTCTCGACGACGCGCTCCATGACCCAGGCCACGCCGCGCACCGGCGCCAGTGGGAGGGTGGCGAGTTGAGTGAACAGCCCCATGAGAACTCCCTAGACGAAACTGTATGCGGGCAACGGGCCGACGAGCCTGAGGTCGAAGTCCTCCCCCAGCTCCTTGGCGAGACCCTGCTCCTCGCTGAGGAAACTCTGCTCCTTGTCCCGCTCCACCAGAAAGGACACGTTCAGGAAGTCGTTCCCCGTCGCCGGCGACGAGCGTTCCTCCCGCGCGAACCCCCGCAGGGCATCGAGGACTCCGGCGGCGAGCCGGTCCTGCCTCTCCTGCACTTCCCGGGAGACCAGCTCGCCGAGGGCGAACGACAGGTCCGGGCTGCTGTTGCCGCTTCTGATCTCCTCGTTGAGCCCGCGCGCCTCGTCGGACTCCAAAAGGATCTGCCGCAGCAGGGCATCCTCGTCCTGGGCAGCCTTCAGGTGATATTCCACGCAGCCCTCCAGCGCCCGCAACCGCTCGGCGAACTCGTCCTTGCGCTCCTCCAGCACCGCTCGCACGGCGTCGTCGTCCACAGTGGTGAAGCCGAACTGCAACGGTAGAACCGTGCCGTCAGCCATCAGCCGCTCCTGCACGGCCTGATGTGCGCCGAGGTCCCTGCGCTTGGGCCGTAGGTCCTCGGGGGCGTCGCTGACGACCGCAGACAACTTGTCGGTGTTCACGGTGCGAAGGCTCGTGGGTGGATTCCCCACCCCGTCGAGGTCGTCCAGGCGCTGCGGATGAGAGGCCGCGACGATGGAGTAGACGTATACGGCCATGACTCACTCCTCACGGCGTCGGGCGGCAGGCCGACGCCTCGGCCGCTCCCGCCTCTCCTCGGGCTCCTCGTCGTCATGTCCCCCCTTGAGCGCGTCGGTCACCGCTTCTGCGGCCCCGCTCAGGGCTCCCTTGGCCTTGCCGTGCGCCCCGCCTTCGGTCACTTCACCTACCAGGTCGGTCAGCTGGGCGGGCGCCTTGCGGCCCGACTCCAGGTCGAGGCGGTTACAGGCCTCAGCGAAGCGCAGGTAGGTGTCGACGCTCGCTACGACGATGCGGGCGTCGATCTTGAGGATCTCGATGCCCACCAGCGACACACGCACGAAGACGTCGATGACCAGTCCGCGGTCCAGAATCAATTCGAGGATGTCGTAGAGGTTCCCGGATCCTCCGCCGCCCCTGGAAATGGTTCCTCCACCTTGCGGCACCACAGTCATGGTGCCTCCTTTCACGGCTCACTCCTGGCGTGGCCGTTTCCGTTCGTGCGGTGTTGCATGGATGCCGGGCCCTCAGCCACGTGGGTCGATCTGCCCTCGGGTGTAGCGGCGGGTGCGCTCGTACGCCACCAGTTCGCCCTCCTTGTCCAGCGTCACTCGATAGCTCGCCATCACGCTGGTGGTCCCGGGAACACGTTCCAGCTCCAGGACTTCCACGTTCGCCTGCCAGCCTTCTTCGGTCGGCTTCAAGGCGGAGACGGACTCGGGTGCGCGGCCCAGGAGCTCCTGGAGCTGCTCAGCCGCGTACCGCATAGCCCGCGGAGCCGAAAGCCGCCGGGCCGTGCGCTTCGTTTCGTCCTCGCTCGTTCGGCTGCTCGCCCGGCCGGTGCTGGTCTTCCGGGCGCTTTTCTTGGCGGGCGTCTTGCTGGACGAGCGCCGGACGCGCTCTGTCCCGTCCTCTTCGCCTGCGGCCATGTTCCCTCTCCGGAATCGGAGACGACGACTCGCTACCGCGCCACATTCACGGGCGCCATTTCATGATATACAGCCTCGGTCAACCGCATCTCGGGCTGTCTCGCACGGCCTGGGGGCCGCCATCACTGCACGCGACGGCTGGTAGCCACGCTGTGCAGTGTCGCGTGCGTAGCCACTCCAGCGGGCACGCCGTGATGACGTCCAGCACCACGAGATGGGCTTCAGCATCTTCAGAGCCACCACCGCGCGACTCTCGTTATCCTGCTGCTTATCTCTGGCCGATGGCGGTCGACCAGCCGTGCTGCTCGGTTCCCTTGTGCCTGCTGGGGCCCTCACCCATCGTCGGTTCGGTGTCTGGTCACTTCTGCTCCCAATGGTGCGCGTCGTCGACGGGCCAAGCTGATCACGCCCAAGGCAAGGAGCGGCCTCATCGTCACCTCAGCGGAGCCTCGCGACGGACACCACGTCCACCACGGTTCGCCCCACGTCGTCTCCGCCGGAGACTCTTCTCCGAGCGGCCACCGTCGGAACAGGTCATATGAGGCCAGTGCTGTCTTTCCCAAACAGTTGCCCATGCTGCCTGCGGGGATCACAGTGGTAAAGGAACACATATGCGAGATCGGAGCACGCTGTGATTGTTCTCGGAGTCATTCTGCTTGTCATCGGGTTCCTGTTCGGCATCTCCATCCTGTGGACCATCGGGATTGTCCTCGCCGTGATCGGGATTGTCCTTTGGATCCTTGGATCGATGGGGCACGCGGTCGCCGGTCGAAGGCACTATTGGTAGGGCGAACAGTTCCGCACCACGATCCCTGAGCCCTCGGCGACGCCGGTTCCGGAACTGCTGACGAGCGATTTCGTCGCGGCCGCGCCGAACCCCCGCTACGCGCGGCCTGGCATGGACGAGAGAGCAGAGCAAACCGTATAGCGGCAGGACCAGCAATGGTCAGTGAGCGTTTACGGCAAGCGCTGCGTCGATCTCGCGGAGGAACGGCCCCAGATCACCTGGGTTGCGCGAAGTGATGAGGGGCCAGCCGCGGGAGTCATCCTTGATGACTGGCTCGTCGGCCCATTCACCACCGGCATTGCGGATGTCCGTCCTCAGTGACGGGTAGGAGGTAAGTTTTTTTACCTTCGAGCACACCCGCTTCGACCAGGGCCCAAGGGCCGTGGCAGATGGCTGCTACGGGGCGACCGGTCGACGTGAAGGAGCGGACGACCTCCATCGCCGACTCCTGCCGACGCAACCTATCGGCGTTCAACGTGCCACCCGGCACGAGGAGTAGGTCGTAATCGGCCGGGTCGACTTCGTTCAGAGTGAGTTCGGGCCGAACGGTTTTCCCGGGAGCCTTGTCGCCGACGAGGGTCTGGACGTCGCCCGCCGACACGGCAGCAACATCCACATCGGCGCCCCAGCCCCGCAGGTGTTCGAGAGGCACCAGGAGTTCGTCCTGCTCGACACCGTAGTTCGTGACGATCGCCAGCACCTTCCGGATGCTCACGTCGTTGTCAGACATTTCCGCATTCCTTTCGGGATGGAACGGTCCGCCGAGAGCGGTGGTGCTGTCATGGATCCCCGCTCTGTGTGCCATGCGGCCCTGCCGGGCCTCCCTGTCGGCGGGACCGAACGGAACCAGCGGCGGTGGGGGCCTGAGCCTCAACCGCGGCGGGCAATGGTCACGTAGCTGCGTCGAGACTCGACACCGAAGACAGCGCCATGGGGGTCGTACAACAGGGCCGTGCGGCGATCACCCTCCGCCGCCCGGCCGATGGTTCCGCCGCCGTACCGGGAGGCCGCCTCCGCTGCCGTGCCGGCGTTCGGTACGGGGAAGTAGACGTTCCAGCGGGGACTCGTCCGCTCGCCCCTCAGCGCCGTACCGGCGGGTACGATCCGGGCGGCCACGCTGCCGGCGTCCTGGAGCGCGACGCCACCGTGCTCGTACCGAACCTCGCAGCAGCCGGGCCGCGCGCAAGCCCACTCGAGCACCTCGCCGTAAAAGATGGCGGCCTCGAACATGTGTCCCGCGCGCAGTTCCAGTCGCCACGGCCGGTGTGCGCGCCAGGACTCCCAGTCGGCGATCAACCGCCCTTCCCAGACTCCGAAACGATTCCCCTCCCGGTCGGCAGCCAGCACCCCACGACCGAGGGACAGGCGGACCGGTCCGACCGCGATGGTGCCGCTGCGTTCCACGATGCGGGCCGCGGCCTCGTCGGCGTTTGTGACAGCGAAGTACGGTGTCCAGTCCACGGCTACCTGCAGGGCCGGTGTCGTGCAGCCCAGACTCGCGGTGGGCACCCCCGCCGAGAGCGCCAACCTGAAGTCCTCACCAAGAGAGGTGCGCCTGAAGTCCCACGCGAGTACGGCACCGTAGAAGTGCTGTGCGGCCTGGGGGTCGGGTGTGGCGAGACTCGCCCAGCAAGGGGCACCGACAGTGCAGCCGGCCAGTCCCGTTACCTCTGCCGGTGGCCTTTCCGGCCGGGGCGGGCTGGGAATGGAAACCATGGCGCTACCTTGCGAGGTGGACACGACCCCTTCGTAAGAGTGCACGTCCGGCGCCCCGGGGGCGAGCGCACAGCGGGCGTGAGAGGCGGGAAGCCTCTGCATTTGTCTCCGACCAGGCGCTGACCCGGAAAATGGGGCTGCTTTCGTAGCGGGCTCAACAATCCCCTGCATCCGACCGCCGCGGAACATATAACGGCCATGTTCGTGGTCCGGTGGCGTGGGCGGGTCCGCGCCAACATGGATGGTGCCGGGGCGGGCAGGAGACGGTCACCCTGCTTTCCAGCTAAGGCGGCATCGTGACTTCATCCGTGAACGCCCGCGAAGCAATTGCCTTCACTACGGGAGCATCGGAGGTTGCGGATGACCTGCCATGGATCGAGGACGGGGGCAAGGTTGCTCCCTATCCGCTCCACCACTCGGCCTCGCCCGTAGCGACTGAGCCCGTGCCGGACCTCCAACTGCCGGGGTCACTGATTCGGACGACAAGGCGCATGCGTCATGGCTCCGGGGTTCACGGGTCGAGTTCACAGACCTGATCGATGAAGATCCGCCGCCATTCCCAGTTGGCTGGATACGGTCAGGGCTTCCGCTCTTCGGTCCGCGTCGTGGTGGCCGAAAAAGTGTCCTCGGTTGCGGCCCAGGCGGCCAGCAGCCGGAGCGCATCGTGGGCCGGGGTGTGAGGCTCGGCGCTGTAGGCGGTCAGGGTGAGGCCGGGCTGCGCGGGTAGTTCCATGGCGTCGAAGTCGAGGGCCACCTCACCGATCTCGGGGTGGCGGAAGACTTTGCGGCCGGTGTGGTGCAGACGCACATTGTGTTTCGCCCACGCTGTACGGAACTCCTCGCTGCGGGTGACGAGTTCGCCGATGAGCCCGGTCAGATCGCTGTCGTGGGGTGCGCGGCCGGCTTCGGTGCGCAGCAGGGACACCGTGGTGTTCAGGGAGATGTCCCAGTCGGGGAAGAAGTCGCGGCCGCCGGGGTGCAGGAACTGGTAGCGGGCAATGTTGACCGGGCCGGGGGCGTCATCCGCGAACAGTGGTGCGTACAGGGCGCGGCCGAGGCGGTTGGTGGCGAGGATGTCGAGGCGGCCGTTGCGGATGAAGGCCGGGCTGTCGCTCATGGAGTCCAGGACCCGGAGGACGCTGGCGGGGATGGGGCCGCGGGTTCGTTTGGTCCGCCGAGGGGCTCGCGAGCCGGCGGCGCGGGCCAGGTCGTGCAGGTGGGCGCGTTCGGCTTCGTCGAGCTGGAGGGCGCCCGCGAGGGCGTCGAGGACTTCGTCGGAGGCTCCGGCGAGGTGGCCGCGCTCGAGGCGGGCGTAGTAGTCGATGCTGACGCCTGCGAGCAGGGCGACTTCCTCGCGGCGCAGCCCGGGCACGCGCCGGTTGCTGCCGTAGGCGGGCAGTCCGGCCTGCTGCGGGGTGATCTTCGCACGACGCGAGGCGAGGAATTCACGGATGTCGCTCTTGGTGTCCACCCAGCCAGGCTAGGACGCCGGGCGCAGGGCTGGGGGGTTCTGTCAGTACCTGTAACAGCGGTACCTTCCGCGCACGTGTGACCTGCGGTTTCATCGATTGTGTCGCTGTTGCGGCCCCCGGCGGACGCCCCGAGTCAGGCTCTGCATGCTGCCGGGGCGGGCCTCTCCCCCACAGAGGGGTTGTGCCCGGTACCAAGACTTTCGCGAAGTGAGGAGTCGTCCCATGACGAAGCAGTCCGCGCCCAAGGATCTGGCGGAGATCGCGCCGAAGCTCGTGGAGGTCACCGACGGCGTCCTGTTCGGTGACGTGTGGGAGCGGCCCGAGCTCTCGCCCCGGGACCGAAGCCTGGTCACGGTCAGTGTGCTGGCGGCTCTCTACCGCACCGAGCAGCTCGGCTATCACCTGGGCAAGGCGCTGGAGAACGGGCTGAGTGTCGAGGAGCTCTCCGAGGCGATCACGCACCTCGCCTTCTACGCCGGGTGGCCCAACGCCATGACCGCGATGAACCAGCTGAAGAAGATCGCCGACGAGCAGGCCGTTACCTGACCCGCGGCCTGTCACAAGGAGCACCACCCACCATGGAATTGTTGAAGAAGCAGCCGACGATGAAGCTGCCCGTCGAGTGGTTCACCGGCGACGCGTGGGCCGATGTGATCCACCGCGGCGAGGAGCCCTCTCGGGCCCGCGCGAACGCGGTGCGCTTCGCGCCGGGCGCCCGGACCGCCTGGCACAGCCACGGCCTGGGCCAGACCCTCTACATCGTCGAAGGCATCGCCCTGATCCAGTCCCGCGGCGGCGAGATCCTCGAGGCCCACCCGGGTGACGTGATCTGGACGCCGTCGGGTGAAGAGCACTGGCACGGTGCCGCCCCGGACCACTTCATGACGCACATCGCGCTGTGGGAGACCGACGAGGTCGACTGGCTCGAGCACGTCAGTGACGACCAGTACGGCGGCCCGCGCACCAGCACCCGCCGCTGACCCGAACCCGAACCAGATGTAAGGAACGTCATTATGCGCGGAGCTGTTCTGTACGCTCCCGGAGACGTGCGCTTCGAGGAGCGCGACGACCCGAAGATCATCAACCCGACCGACGCGATCATCCGTACCGCCGCGACCTGTGTGTGCGGCTCGGACCTGTGGGACTACCGCGGCATCAACCCGGTCGACCAGCCCGCCCCGTTCGGCCACGAGTACGTCGGCGTCGTCGAGGAGGTCGGCAGCGACGTCCACACCATCAAGCCGGGTCAGTTCGTCGTCGGCTCGTTCTTCGCTTCCGACAACACCTGCGCCAACTGCAAGAACGGCTACCAGACCAACTGCCTGCACCGCGAGTTCGTCGGCGCCGAGGGCTGCCAGGCAGAAAAGATCCGGATCCCGCTGGCCGACGGCACCCTGGTCGCCACCCGCGAACAGCCCGCCGAAGAGCACATCGCCGGCCTGCTGGCCTGCTCCGACGTCATGGGCACCGGCTGGTACGCGGCCGTCGCCGCCGAAGTGAAGCCCGGAGACACGGTCGCGGTGGTCGGCGACGGCGCGGTCGGCCTGTGCGCGGTCATCGCCGCCAAGGAACTGGGCGCCGGCCGCATCATCGCCATGTCCCGGCACGAGCCCCGGCAGGAGCTGGCCCGCGAGTTCGGTGCCACCGACATCGTCGCCGAGCGCGGCGACGATGGCATCGCCCGCATCAAGGAGCTGACCGGCGGCATCGGCGCCGACCGAGTGCTGGAGTGCGTGGGCACCGAGCAGTCCATGCAGCAGGCGCTGCGCTCGACGCGGCCCGGCGGCAACGTCGGCTTCGTCGGCGTTCCCCACGGTGTGGCGATCGACGGCGAAGAGCTGTTCTACTCCCACGTCGGCCTGCGCGGCGGACCGGCACCCGTCCGCGAATTCCTGCCGGACCTCATCGACCGGGTGCTCTCCGGCCGCATCAACCCGGGCAAGGTCTTCGACCTGGTGCTGCCGCTCGAGCAGGTCGCCGAGGGTTACAGGGCGATGGACGAGCGGCGCGCCATCAAGACGCTCCTCAGGCCCTGACCCACAGCCGGCCGGCCCTGCTCGGCGGCCTGGCCCTGGTTCTCAGGGCCGGGCCGCGGGCACGTCAGGGCCGGGAGCGTGCGCGGCGGACCAGTCGGTTCATGAAACCGCTGCTGGACACCAGCTCCGAGGACCTGGCCGCCCCGCTCGCGTTCTCGGTGTACGGCCCCGCAACGGCCGTACAGCAGGTCCTGCCCGGAGTGCGTCAACTGGGCCGCGGCACCGTCGTGTTCGTCAACGGCGGCACCGCGGTACGCCCGCACCCCGACCGCGCCGGCACCTCTGTCGCGTTCGCCGCCGAGAGCGCCTACGGCCAACTGCTGCACGACGCGCTGCAAGCAGAGAACATCCACGTCGCTCAGCTGATCATCCCCGGCGCTATCACGCCCGGGGACCCGCGCAAGGACCCCGACGTATTCGCCGACACCCTGTGGCAACTGCACACCAGCCGCGGACCCTACCGCACGTTCGCTGAACCCCTGGACACCTGATCACCACCATCCTTGCCGCATCCCGATCCGGAGGACACACCCCAGCCATGCCCACGCCCCAGGGCGTCATGACCCGCCCGCTGACCCTGCTGTTCGCCCTTGCCGGTGGCCTTGCGGACCGGTCGCCCAGTGGGCCGGATGGCGGGTCCTCTTCCTGATGGCGGCGCGTGCAGTATGGGGCATCGCGGTGCCGATGCGGACGATGGCTGGCTGGCTGGCGCCGGGCAACTGCACCGCCGCTTGACACAAAAGGGGGCGGTTACATGGACCGCATGCCCCAGACGTTCACCCAGGGGCACTCACGCCACTGGTCCAACGGGTCAAGCAATTTCCCGACCTGCTGAGGGCCGGTGGGTTTCCGTCGGTGCTGAGCCCACGCCTTGCGGACCGCCTCTGCCACCCCTTGCGGGAAGCACGCATGAGTCGCGAGGTGGGCACCTGGTGCGACACAGGCGTGAAGAGCGCCTGGTGCGTTACCGGCGTAGAAAGGGAAGGGGACGCCGGGACGACTCAGGGAGTGACCAGCCATGCAGATCGTTGTGGACCTCACGCGCTGCCAGGGCTATGCGCAGTGCGTGTTCCTCGCGCCGAAGGTATTCGAGCTGCACGGTGAAGAGGGGTTGCTGTACGCCACAGCCGTCCCGGACGACCAGGTCGAGCGCGTGCGCCAGGCTGCGGCGGCGTGCCCGGTCCAGGCCATCCTCGCCGGCGAAGGGGTGAGCGCCGGTGCCCGGTGACCTCAAGGACGGCCGCATTGTCATCGTCGGCGCGTCGCTGGCCGGACTCAGGGCCGCGGAGACGCTGCGCGAGGAGGGCTTCACCGGCTCACTCACCGTGGTCGGAGACGAGCCCCACCCGCCCTACGACCGGCCGCCGTTGTCCAAGCAGGTGCTGCTCGGCCAGGCGTCGGCGGACACCACGGCACTGCCGATGCGCCGGGACCCGGACGCCGACTGGCGGCTGGGAGTAGCCGCCACCGGCCTGGATCCTCTGGAGAAACAGGTGATGCTGGCCGACGGCGAGTCGCTGCCGTTCGACCGGCTGCTGATCGCCACCGGGACCCGGGCGCGCCCCTGGCCCAACCCGGAGGAGGCCTCCCTGGACGGGGTGTTCACCCTGCGTACCAGTGACGAGGCCGGGGGGCTGGCCGAGCGGCTGACCGCCGGGCCGCGTCGGGTGCTGGTGATCGGCGCCGGCTTCACCGGTTCGGAGATCGCCTCGGCCTGCCGGGAGCGGGGTATCGAGGTCACGGTTGCAGAACGCGGCCCCGCACCCCTGGTGGGCGCGCTCGGCGGCACCCTGTCGAAACTTGCGGCTGTCATGCACCGCAACCACGGCGTGGACCTGCGCTGCGGGGTGACAGTCACCACGCTACGCGGGGACGGGAACGGCCGGTTCACCGGTGCGGACCTGTCCGACGGCAGCCGTGTCGACGCGGACGTGTGCGTCGTGGCGTTGGGGGCGGTCCGCAACGTCGAGTGGCTGGCGGAGTCCGGGCTGGCAGCGGGTCCGCGCGGAGTCGCCTGCGACGCCGGGTGCCGGGCCTTCAACATGTACGGGATCGTCACCGACGACGTCTTCGTGGCCGGCGACGTCTCCCGGTTCCCGCACCCTCTGTTCGGGTATCAGATGCTCTCACTGGAACACTGGGGCAACGCGGTCGCTCAGGCCGAGGTGGCGGCCCACAACATGGTCAGTCCAGGGCCCCTGCGGCGCCCGCACCTCGCCGTCCCGACGTTCTGGTCGACCCAGTTCGGGCTCAACATCAAGTCGGTGGGCGTGCCCACCTATTCCGACCACGTGGTCATCGCCCAAGGTTCTCTGGAGGCGCGCCGCCTGGCCGTGGTCTACGGCTTCCAAGGACGGGTCACCGCTGCCGTCACCGTCGACATGGCCAAGTCGCTCGACTACTACAAGCACCTGATCGAGACGGCTGCCCCGTTCCCGCCCCCGCTGGGCTCGGCGGACCGTGCGATCGCTGCCGACATCACGATTCCGTCCGACGTGCCGGACCCGAGCGGTCTGTCCCACGGCCCCACCGTGGCGCTCACCGGTCACCTGCCCGATCGCCGACTGACGGTGGTACAGCCCACCGGCTGACCCACGTCCCGCCCAACCACGAGGAGCCACCATGGACTCCGAGACTTTGCTGGCACGGATCACCGACTACGAGAACCGCCCCAACCCCTACCCGCTGTACGCGGAACTCCGCGAGGCCGGTCCCGTGGTGCGACAGGCAGACGGCAGCTATCTGATCGGCACCTACCACGAGATCGCCGCACTGCTTCACGACCCTCGGATGAGTGCCGATCCGCGCATCCGCACCGCCCCGTCCCCGTACCCGTCCGGTGAGACGGTGAAGCCGCCGTTCCTGCGGCTCGACGACCCCGAGCACCACAGGCTGCGCACCCTGGCCATGCGCCCGTTCGGCCCGCCGCACAGCCCTGACCGGGTCGACGCCATGCGCGGCGAGATCACCCGCATCACCGGCGAACTGATCGAGGAACTCCGGGACCGCAAGCAGATCGACATCGTCGACGACTTCGCCTACCCACTGCCCATCACAGTCATCTGCCGACTGCTCGGCGTCCCGCGCGAGGACGAGTCACTGTTCCAGGCGTGGACCGACTCCATCGTCGCGACCGCCGACATCGGGCCCGAGGAAGACACCACGGAACGGGACCAGGTGGGCCGCCAGGCCCGGCAGGAGATGGGGCTGTACCTGGTCAACCTCGCTGAACAGCGCCGCGACCGACCCACCGACGACATGCTCTCCGCCTTCGTCAACGAGCCGGATCCGGCCCTGCGGCTCAGCCAGGAGGAACTCGCGGAAACCACCGTGCTGTTGTTCATCGCAGGGCACGAGACCACGGTCAATCTGATCACCAACGGAGTCCTCACACTGCTGCGCCAACCCGAGCAACTGGACCACCTGCGTCGCGAACCCGGCCTGCTGCCGCGGGCGGTGGAGGAACTACTGCGCTACGAACCCCCGGTCCACATGCGCGAGAGGATCCCCCACGCCGACATCGACATCGCCGACACCACGATTCCCCAAGGAACGTCCGTCGTACTGGCGCTGGCCTCAGGCAACCGCGACCCCAGGCGGTTCCACGAGCCCGATCGATTCGATCCCACCCGGCCGGACAACCAGCACTTCGGCTTCGGCAGCGGCATCCACCTGTGCTACGGCGCACCCCTCGCCCGCCTCGAAGCCGAGGCCGCGCTCGGCGCGCTGATCCCCCACCTGAGCACGGCAAGCCTGGTCCAGGACCCGCCCCCCTACCGGCAGAACGCCATGCTCCGCGGCCCCCGCCACCTGCCCATCCACCTATGACTCGGCTACGTGGCGGCACACGGCAGCAGGCAGGAGTGGGCACTTCAGTGCCTCGATGAACCACTCACCCGGCCGCAGCCGGCCCAGCACCCTCACATGAGCCTGCGTTCGGCTGCCGCTTCCGCGACGAAACCGGCCCGGCGCCACGCCGCCGGCACCTCCGCCCGGGCGGCAGGCGCCACGGCATGCCGACCAGGTCGGCGCGTGCGACCCAAAGACGGGAAGGTCATTGGCGACAAGGCTCCCGTCCCCCTGCGACATCCGCCGCCACCGGGCGGGAAGGGGCAACGGCTGCCAGCCCCTCGGAGGAGGCCGCTGCCGCCAGGGGCATGGGGGCGGGCCTGCGAACAGCGGTTCCGGGGGCGGCGGCCAGCAGCGCCAGCACGATCACCACAGCGCCGTAGACCATCGTCGCAGTGCGCAGGCCGAGGGACGGCACGGCGAGCCCGGCCAGCACGGCAGGAACGCTGAAGGCCAGGTAGCTGACGATGTAGACGGAGGCGAACAGGTCCGCCCGCTCCGTGGGGCCGGCCAGTGACGCGAGCGAGCGGAAGGTGCCCAGGAAGGAACTGCCGAAGCCGGCGCCGGCGAGGGCTGTGCCGACGAAAAACAGCGGCGTCGAGGGTCCGACGAGGGCGAGCAGGGTGAGACCGGTCCCGGCGGCGAGGGCCACGGACCCGGCGGCCATCACCCGCTTCGGCGCGAGGTCGCCCACCAGCAGCGAGGCGACGGCTCCCGTGCCGAAGAGAGTGGTCACCACCAGGCCACCGACCAGATGGCTACCGATATGCAGGACCCCTGCGGCCACCGATGGGCCCAGCGCGAGGTAGAGCCCGCCCATCGCCCAGGTGGCGACGAGGGAGGGCGTGGCTGCCAGGAAGGCCTTGCGGGCCTGGGGCGGCACGGCCACCCGTGGCCGCAGCGAGGCCCAGGCGCCCGGCCGGCGTGTGACCGGCTCGGGCAGGAAGAACACCGCCACGGCCAGCAACAGGAATACGGCGATGAGCAGGACGAAGACCAGCATCGTGGGGGCGGGGGCGTACTGCACCAGCAATCCCGCGCCCAGCGCCCCGACGGCCAGCCCGGCGGCCGGCGCAACGCTGCTCAGCAGCGGGCCGAGGTGCGATGTGGGTGACGGCTGCAGATCGAGCAGCCCGGCACTGATGGCGCCGGCCGCCGCACCGGTCGCCAGCCCCTGCACGGTCCGCGCCACCAGCAGCGGCCCGACACCGTCGGCAGTGAGGAACACGACCATGGACGCGGCCTCAACGATCAGCGCGGCAGCGAGCACGGGCCGCCTGCCGATGTAGTCGGACAGTCCTCCGACGATCAGCAGCGCGACCAACAGGGCCAGGGCGTAGACCGCGAAGATCGTGGTGAGTGCGATCGGCGAGAAGCCCCAGCGGTGCTGGTACACCACGTAGAGCGGGGAAGGCGCGCTGGCCGCGGCCAGGATCGCAAACAGTGTGACGGCCAGCAGCCAGAAGCCGACCGGGCGCGGTACTCGCCTCGCCGGACGCTCAGTGCGCATGTCGACTCTCCGGATAGTTCCAATAATTTCGAACAGTAAGAGCCTAAGCACACCTCGGTCGATAGTTCAAGTATTATCGAACCATGAGTGGAACCTCCCGTGACATGCCACACCCGGACGTCGCAGACCTGGTACTGACCGATGTGCTGTTCGCCCTGAGCGACCCCTCACGGCTGGACATAGTGCGTCGCCTGGCCGAGGGGCCTCTGGAGGTAGCGGCCTGCCGGCCCGTCGGCGGGGAGATCCCCAAGTCCACCCTGTCCCACCATCTGAAGACGCTGCGCGAGGCGGGGGTCGTCCGCAATATCCCGCGCGGCCGCCAGCGCTTCATCAGCCTGCGCCGCGAGGACCTCGACAGCCGTTTTCCCGGGCTACTGACTGCCGTCCTCCACCAACCCCGGGTCGAACCCCGAGACTGACCCGCACGGCGGGTTCTGGAGCGGGAAACGACCGTCGCGGCCGTCGCTTATGCGCGAGCCCCTGGATGCACAGATCCGGGCCCTGCGTCTGAGCCGTGCCGTGCTGAGCACGGTGGCCAGGCGGCAGTCCGATCCACAGAGGTGGGGGACCAAGCGCCCTTGGGTTCGGCCCTGTTGTCCGAGGCTTCTCGCTCTCACTGCTCGGGCCCGGCGAGTTCGACTCGGCCGAGCGTCAGAGTTGGCCCTCAGGAGGGCTGCCCTCTTTCTCACCTGCGGGGCTGTAAGGGAAGTTCGTGAGCTGTGCTGCTGTGCGTGCCGTCTCAGCAGTGATGGCCCATCGCTCGTGGTCCCTCCATTCGCCATTGACGTACTGGAACGCAGTCGAGTAGCCCTCGCGTTGGAAGCCCAGACGTTTGACGAGGTTCAGCGAGGAGACATTGTCCGGCTGGATGTTCGCCTCCAGCCGGTGCAGTTCCAGGGGGCCGAAGGCGAGCTGGATCACGAGCCTCAGACCCTCGGTCATATAGCCACGGCCGGTCGTAGACGCGTAGGAGGTATAGCCCAGGGTTCCGCTCCGGAGAGTGCCCCTGACGACGTTGTTGATGTTGACGCCGCCCACGATCGTGCCGCTGCCGCGCAGACAAATCACGAAGCCCTCATGAGTGGGCTGCCCGATCCGCTCAAGGTAGCTCTCGAACGCTTCCACCGTGTTCTCGCGGGCGCCCAGCCAACGGCGAAGCATCTCAGCGCTCTCCCGGGCCAGCGCTGTGAGCTCGTCGTAGTCCTGACGCCGGACGTGGCGTATGGCCACTCGCGGCCCTTGCAGGAGGTGACTGGTGATCGCCATCCGGGGATCCTACGCAGCCCGCTCGTGCACGCGTCCGGCGGCTCGTGAACAAGCGACCCGCGGGTGCCGCGGCTCGCGACGCACAGGATCTGGCGGGGACCATCCCTGTCGGGCCGGCCGGACGTTCTCCGGTTCCAGCCGCAGCACCCACACAGAGGGCGAGCCGACCGGATCGGAGAGCAGCATCCGCAACCGCTGCCGCAGCCGGTCGACCACCTCCGCGACCAGCACGAGTCGGCCGGCGTGCGCGTGCGCCGTCACCGCCACCGCCACCGCCACCGCCACCGACTGGATCAGGTACGCCCACGGGTCGAGCCAGGCGTCGCCGCCGCGCATCGAGCCGGCCGCGAGCATTCGCTCCACGGTGCCGCGCCACAGGCCGAGCCCGACCTCCATCAGTCCGCGGGCGATCTCGGCGCGCCCGCCGAGATCGGGCCGGTAGAAGTCGTCCTGCTGCGGGGTGTGTTCGCTCTCCGACTGCCGCAGCCAGTACTCGGCCTCGTCGGGGTCCCCTCGCTGCAGGCAGGCGAGGACGAGGAGCGAGCGGATGCCGATGTAGTCGTGCCCGTCGCCGAGCCGCGGCAGCACCTTGAGCGCCGGCTTGAGATGCTCGTACGCCTCCTCGCCCCACCCCGTCCGCAGGCACAGCTCGCTCAGCCGGGAATGCACCATGAGCTGCACGGACGGATTGTCGACCGGCGCCAGTCCGGCGATC
Organism: Streptomyces sp. NPDC002206; assembly: GCF_053593595.1. NCBI lineage: Bacteria > Bacillati > Actinomycetota > Actinomycetes > Kitasatosporales > Streptomycetaceae > Streptomyces > Streptomyces sp. NPDC002206. The sequence goes on along the minus strand of NZ_JBSFCW010000027.1, from coordinate 38,957 downwards.
GTCCGGCGGGCCGAGACGAGCGCGCGGTCGATGTCGTGCTCGAACTCCCAGACATAGCAGGCGACGCACTCGGCGATGCCGGAGAGCAGCGGCTGCTCGCTGTCGCAAAGCCTGCGCAGCACGTCGTAGTCGGGAGGCCGTATCTCGGGAACCGCGCTCAGCACGACCGCGGTGGCACGCATCAGCGTGTTCGGCGGGGCCGGAGGCAGCCGCCGGAGGGTGACGAGCTGGCGTACGGCGCGCGGGCCGGGGCCCATGAACACGGTCGCCGTGCCCAACACCGCTGCGGTGCACGCGACTTCGTTCTCCTGCCGCAGCATGGTGGTCCAGGGCCAGAGTCTTCTGGTTTGGCGTAGGGGGCAGGCCATGCGGTGCGCGATGCGGCACTGGGCGCCGGGAACGGGTTCGGCGTCCCACAGGTTCATCGCGTTCCCGTCCCGGGTGATGATCCGGCGCGGGCGCGGGGCGCGGTGTGGGCGGGGACGACGATTCGTTCCCTCCGGTCGGTCCCTGTACGCCGGCCGGAAGGGTGGTGGGGCGTCAGGTCTGGCGGCCGGTGAGGTCGAATCCGTGCTGCAAGTAGACGGTGAGGCCCTGGGCCATGTCGCGGGAGCAGGCGTGCACGCGGCGGGCCATCGAGGATGTGGTGACGCTGCTGCGCCGCGCCAGCACCTGCTACATCGCTACATCGCTACATCGATACAACGATGCCCGACGGCTCGCCCCCAGCTCACCCAGACATGGGTCGACACCGACGGCGAGCACGTCCTGATCAACAGCGTTGAGTCGCATCAAAAGACCCGAAACATCGCGCGCGACCCGCGGGTTGCCGTCACAATCGCCGACCCCTCGGCACCGGCCTCCTACGTCCAGATCCGCGGCCGTGTGGTGCGTGTGACCGCCGAGGGGGCGGTCGACCACATCGAGGCGCTCGCGCAGAAGTATCTCGGCGGGCCCTACCCATGGTTCGGTGGCCGCGACCAGGTCCGGGTGATCTATGTGATCCAACCCGAACGGATCAGCAGCCCCCGCGGCTGACCTCAGGCTTTCACGAGGGGCACTGCCCGGCAGGGCGCGTGTGCGCGTTGCGGGCGGCGGTCGTGGGATGGTCATCAACTGCTTGGCGTTGTTTTGGCCGGAAGCTACGGATGGGCCTTCTTGGTGTGGTCGGTCAAGGCAGGATCTCGACGTACCCGTCGATTCCGTGCACGCGGATCCGCTGCCCGTCCCGGATCAGCCGGGTGGCCTGCTCCACGCCCACGACGGCCGGCAAGCCGTACTCCCGGGCGATCACTGCGCCGTGGGTCATCAGGCCGCCCACCTCCGTCACCAGGCCGGCGATTCCGACGAACAGCGGCGACCAGCTGGGGTCCGTGAAGGTCGTGACCAGGATGTCGCCCGCTTCGAGATCGGCCTCCGCCATGTCAAGGATGACGCGGGCCCTTCCCTCGATGGTCCCGGCGGAAACCGGGAGGCCGATCAGGGCGCCGGCCGGCACCTCGTCGCGCCGGTACACCCCGGTGACGGCCTCACCATCCGATGTGAGCACCCGGGGCGGGGTGAGTGCGTGGTACGACCGGAACGCGTCCTTGCGCTGCTGGATGAGCTGGTCATCCACCTGGTTCGAGCGCACGACGTCGTGGAGTTCCTGGAACGTGAGGTAGAAGATGTCCTCCTTCTCAGGAAGCACGTCAGCCTGCACGAGGCGCTCGGCCTCTTCCAGCAGGGCCTGCTTGTAGACGAAGGAGCGGCTGACGATGCCGTACTTCGGGTACTCCCGGTACCCGATGAAGGTTCGGACCCGGTCGATCATCCGCTTGGCCTCGTCGGCTTTCTGGTCCCCGTCCGGCAGGGCCCGCAAGCGTGACAGCACGTCCTGCTCCTTCTTCTGCGCCCTCTGCCGCCCTTGCTCGAAGCGCCGCTCGGCGGCGCCCGGTTCGAAGATCCTGACGTTGTCGAGGAGCACGGGCACGAGCGTGGTGGGGCGCTCGCGCCAACGCGGCCTCGTGATGTCGATCTCGCCGACGCAGCGCATGCCGTACCGGTCGAGGTAGGACTCGATGGCGTCGCGCGCTTCGGTCCCGCCCGCGAGCTTCGCCAGCTCGTCCAGGAAGCCCTCGTCCTCGATGCCCTGCAGGAACGCCACCACCTCCGGATGCGGGCGGATCACGTCCGCGACGTCGAGCAGCGCCAGTCCCATCTCCGACGTGACGTTGTCGGGGACGGACAGCGTGAGCGTGTCAGCCGCGTTCTTCTCGCCCAGCCACTCCTGCAGCCTGTCGTTGAGCCACCACGTGGCCTCCATCCCCGCCATGATCGCCTGAAGGTTCAGCGGATCACTGAGGACTCGCTTGTGCTCCTCGAAGGCCTCCAGCAGGAAGTCGAACAGCGCCGGTCCGGTCTTTGCCCGGATGTCGCGCTCCAGGGCGGCGATGGACGCCTGGCTGCGCTCGATCAGCCCGATGACGATGGCCGGATCGGTCTCGACCGGGGCGGACGCACCGCTGGTCGGCGGCCCGCCAGGACCCGCGTCCGGGAGCGACGGGACGAAATCGTCGCGGTCGAGGACGGTCTCCAGAGCGTCCCTGATCAGCGGATCGCCTCTCCCCAGGACGTCCAGGAGGCCGGCGCGGCTCGCGGGCGAGGCCAGGCGCCGGGTGACGTCGACGAACAGCCTGCCGCCGGCCTCGTGCATCGGCACCATGGCCGTCAGCCGCCACACGGAGAGCCCCAGGGGCTTCATGGGGTCGGTCATCATCTGCCCATGACCAACGGAGACGTAGACGTGATTCTCCTGGTCGCCGGTCTCGGGGATGGGGAACAGTGTCGTGATCGGCCGACTCTGAACGATCTGGAAGCCATCGTCGACCAGGCACCATTCGATGTCCTGCGGGCGGCCGAAGTGCGCTTCGATCCGCCGCCCGAGCTGCACGAGCCGCACGACCTGCGCATCCGTCAGCGCCGGCTCCTCCTGCCGCTGCGAGTCGATCGCCACTTCCTGCGTACCACCAGCCGGCAGGGCGTGAACGGCACGCTTTTTGGCGGCGACCGCCTTGGCGACGACTTCGCCGTGTCGCACCTTGAAGACGTCCGGGTTCACCAGGCCGGAGACCAGGGCCTCGCCGAGGCCGAAGCCGGCGTCCACGGTGGCGACCTTCCGGTTGCCCGTGACGGGGTCGGCCGTGAACAGGATGCCGGCCGCATGCGGGAAGACCATCTGCTGCACGACCACGGCCATGTGGACCGTCCGGTGGTCGATGCCGTTCCGCTGGCGGTAGGTCACGGCCCGCTCGGTGAACAGCGAGGCCCAGCACCGGCTGACGTGCTGGAGGATCGCCACCGGCCCCACGACGTTCAAATACGTGTCCTGCTGGCCGGCGAAGGAGGCCGTCGGCAGGTCCTCTGCCGTCGCGCTGGACCGGACGGCGTAGGCGGCCTGCTCGCCGAGCCGGGCGAGCGCGCGGGTGATCGCCGCCGCGAGATCGCCCGGGATGGCGATCCCTTCGATGGTCCGGCGGATCTCCGCGCTGAGCGTGCGGATGGCCTCCCGATCGTCCGGGTTCAGGCGCGACAGCTGATCGAGCCGATCGTCGATCGACGGCGCTTCCGCCATGATCCGCCGGAAGGCGTCCGTCGTCACGCAGAAGCCGGCCGGCACGCGGATGCCCTCGATCCGCGACAGCCCGCCCAGGTGAGCGCCCTTGCCGCCGACGACCGCGACCTGCGTCTCGTCGACCTCTTGAAGATCCCACACGTACTGCTCGATCATCGCGATACCTCCGAGGCAGTCGTGTCCCGTTGCACTGCACTGGCCGATCGAATCTCCGGCCCCTCCAGCTCTGTCCAACCTCTTGTCAAGCACGGCCTCATCTCTGGCTGCCCGCCCTCTGACGAGTCCGCCGACCGCTCCGCCCAGTCGGGCGGCGCACACACCCGCACCACTGCTTCGACGTCACCGCGTCCCCCATACGTCGACAACACACGCACGTCGTGCCCCCAATTTCCGCAGGTTGTGGCCTCGGCCGACGATTTTGCGCCACCACCCGGGTCTTGCCGCAAGCCCCCCAGTGCGCTATACGTTAAGAGTGGCAAGGAGGGAGATCTCTTTGCCTTTTCCTTTTGCCGTCCGCTGGAACTGACAAGCTTCTCGCGAAGTGGGCACTCTGCTGCCCCTCGACCGCATAGCAGCCGACCGGCCGTTCTACTCGGGCAAGCACGGGATGAACGTCCAGGTCCTCACCGACCCGTTCGGAAAGCTGATCTGGGCCTCACCGGCCTTGCCCGGCGCTGTCCACGACATCAAGGCCGCCCGCACCCACGGCCTGCTGGACGCCCTCAACACCACCGGCACCAGATGCGGGGCCGACAAGGCGTACCAAGGCGCCGGCCCCGCCGTCCGCGTCTCCTATCGCGGCCGCGGGGCCACGCTCTCCGTCGGCCAGAAGGCCGTCAGCCGAACCCACGCAAAGATCCGCGCGGTGGGGAGCAGGCCATGGCCACCCTCAAGACCTGGCGGCTGTTGCGCAAGCTCCGGTGCAGCACCACCCGCATCACCAACCTGGTCAAGGCCGTCCTTGCCGGAGCTGACCACCTCAGCCTGAGACAGGAAGGCGCTCAGGGTGGGTTCAGTGCGGCACCGAGATCCAGAGGGGGCCGACGGGTCAGTAGCTCGCTGCTGCCGCTGTGAGTCGTCTGAGGCTTCTGCCCGGCGGGCATGCGATAGGTTGCCCGCCATGACTGAGCTCGGACCCGTCGCCTGGCCACCTGCCCCGATAAGGACCGAACGGCTCGTGCTCCGCGAGTCCGATGCCCGGGACCGTGCGGCGTTCATCGAACTGTTCGCCTCGCCGGAGGTGCGCACCTACCTCGGTGGCCCTCGACCCCGTGACGAGCTCGAACGCGCGGTGCCTGAACTGCCCGGTCGGCGCCCTGGCCTTTTCGTGATCGAGCTCGACGGAGCGATGATCGGCACGATCACGCTCGATCGGCGCGACGCAGAGCGTCCGGGCCACGTCCGTCCGGATGCCGGGGAGGCCGAGCTCGGCTATATGTTCTTGCCGGACGCGTGGGGATGCGGGTACGCCGCCGAGGCGTGCGCGGCGGCGCTCGGCTGGTTCGCCGACGCGCTTCCCAGCGAGCCGGTGGTGCTCTGCACCCAGACCGCCAACGACCGCTCGATGCGCCTCGCGGCAAAGCTGGGGTTCACCGAGGTGGAGCAGTTCGAGGAGTACGGCGCCGAGCAGTGGTTCGGTGTGTGGTCCTCGGTCACACCGTCCGGTTGAGCTCGTACCCGACAGCGCGACGGATCCACGAGGCCATCGATCGGTCGTCGGCCTCGGCGCGCCGCTTGACCTCGTGAAGCAGGTCGGAGGGGAAGCGTAGGGGGATGGGCAATGTCAGCCGCGCTGCGCGCTCCTCAACCGGGTTGGAAATGCCTCACTGTTCCTGGCGATGAACGAAGCCACCTGGCTCTGCTCACTTGCAGCGACAGCGTCTCTCGATGCGTTCGGGCAGCGGTCAGCGACGAAACGGCTCATGTTTGTTCCTGGGAAAGGACGGCGCTGTGGGCAGAGTTGGGAGCTAGTCTCAGTCCCGTTCTCGAAGCGACGGCGCTCTACCCTCTGCCAACCCCGTTCTACCCTCCAGTAGGCAGCTGACCTGCAAAGAAGCGGCGCGGTTCGACCCTCAGGCGAAGAAGGCGGGATTTTCAGTCACTCACCGCATCCTGGCTGCTGGCCCAGCACGTCGGACGCCCGGCGCCACCGAGTGGGCAGGACCCTGACCTGCGTGTGAGAATTAGGTACTGAATCGCAGTTCGATGTCCGAGCCCGCCCGTCGCTGCATTGGGGAAGAGGCGCATCACTCGACGCCCCCTCCCGCTGATGCCATCGACACGCTGGGAGGCTCTCTGTGAGCGAACGTCTCAATGCGTGGCCGACGCTGGTCTATGAGGACCTGGCGCCCATGGTTGACTACGTGAACCGGGTGGTACAGGTCGCAGGCAAGTACACCCTCGACGAGCCCTTCGAAGTCGGCTGGGGAAACATCGTCCTAGATGTCACCCCCCGGGGGCTCAGTACGCCAACCCTTCGGCAGCGAGGCGTGACCTTCACGGTGCACTACAACCTGCTCGACGGTGACGTGGTCATCGAGGCCGACAATGGCTCGCGGACAGTGCCATTGTCCAAGGGATCAGTCGCCATGTTCTATGCCTCCTTCTGCGATGCGGCAGACGAGCTCGGCATACATCGACCGCGCAGCTCGTTGATCTGCGAGATTCCGGATGCCCCACCGCGCTTCGAGGACGATCACGTCGAACGCACCTGGGATGGCCACGCGGCCCGGCTGATCTGGACAGCGTTGAACCTCACCGCTGACGGGCTCGAGGCGTGGCAGGCCCCCTTCCTGGGACACCGCCCCCGGGTCGGTGTGATGTGGGGCGGCTTCGACCTGTCCGCCACGCGTTACCGAGCAAAGCCCACCGTGCCGCCGCCCCACGGGCCGCCGTTCATGCAGAACGCCCAGCTCGACGCGTACGTGTCGGTGGGATTCTCCTTCGGTGATGCCAAGGCACCGAACGTCGGCATGTACGCGTACATCTGGCCCCAACCGGATGGTCTCGGGGGCCGGTCCTGGGGTGTTGAGGGCGCCGCCTGGCACCCCGACGCTGGTCTGGTTCGTCTGCCGTGGGCCAAGCTCAGGGAGACAGCGGACCCGCACCGGGCCATTGTGGCGTTCGGTGACGCCGTCTACGATGCCGCCGTCGAGACGGCAGGCTGGCCGTCCGACCTCGTCGGACCCCGCGTCGAGGGTTGGTACATGAGCAGGACAGCGCCCGCGCTCGTCCAGCACCAGCACGGCTGACTCAGGTCGAGATTCCTGACTCGGAACTTCACGCCATCGTTCATGGCCCGCACACGCGGCAACGGGCCAACATCTTCGTCACGGCGCCGGACCAGGAAGAAGTTGTACCCGGTGAAGTCGGTAACCGGGATGTACCCGATTCGCCGGCAGAAAGCATTGCCGGTGGGGGTTGGCCTCGCCTTCGGGGCGCCATTCCACAGGTGAGGTCCCGGGCGACCTTCCGGGGTTCCCTGCGGTGCGGGTAACCGTTAGATCACATGAAGTGTCGACGTGGGATATCTCCCATAAGGAGTGTCGATAGCGTCAGAAAAATGAAGCCCCGCCAGTTACGCGCTGGCGGGGCTTCTGGTTTGCCACCAAAGTCACCGACCCCATCGCAAAGATCACCTGCGACAGCCTCGGGCTTACAACCAGCTACACCATCTACGACTCCCTGCTGCGCACCCGGGAAACCCAGCCCCCGTCCGGCAGCCGCCCCGTCAATCGGCCCCAGTACGACACCCGAGCCTGGTCCAGCTCCACCCTGTCCGACATCTGGGACGCGAGCAGCGCACGGTCCGGCGCCCCGGCAACCGCCGAGGGCGGCCGGCCAGGCCCCCTTCTACGAGGGCGCCGCTGCGCCTGGCGAGGCCGGGCCAGGTGCACGCGATTCCCCACGCCTGTCGCGATCGATGTCGACGCTCAAAACAGACGATCGCACATCGGCGAACGCGGAACTCCGCCCTCAGATGCAGGGGACGAAAGCTCGCGGAGCTCAAGCTGACAAGCCTTATACATTCACAACGAAAATCCGCCCCCCAGGGGGCTTTAATAACCGTCCCACGCCCGGGACTGCGGCGATCCCAAGCCTGCTCGCCGGCGCCGCGGAGGCATCGTGTGTCGTATGTCTCAGACAAAATGTCTTCATTTGTCACACATGCGTTCAATACTTATCCAGGTACGAGCAAATCGACGATGTCAGGGAGTCCTCACTCGTCATGCATACCCTCATACACGTATGGGACGAGATCTACTCGTCCTGGCGCCAATTGCACTGGTACGGGGTGGCCGTCGGCTCTCTCCTTGGTATCAAGTTGCTCCTGTCAATCCGCCGCCGCCGCAGTCCCGGGCTCACGTTCAGGAAAACGACCCATCAGCTTGCCATTCACGGGGTCGTCACGGTGTACAACGAATCCCCCGCGATGCTGAGGCGCTGCCTGGAATCAATCCTCGCGCAGACCCTTCCGCCCCAGTCTTTGACGGTCATCGACGACTGCTCCGCCGACCAGTCGGCCGCTGCCCTCATCGGGGAGATGCGCCCGCAGTTCGACCGGGCCGGAATCCGTCTCGGCTTCATCCGGTTCCCCGACAACCGCGGCAAGCGCCACGGACTCGCCGCAGGCTTCCGGCAGGACCCGCTCGCGGACGCGTATCTGTGCATCGACTCCGACACGGTGCTCGACGAGCACGCCGTCGCCGAACTCGCCGAACCCTTCGGAGAGCGTCGTGTCCACTGCGTCACCGGGTTGGTCCTCGCCCACAACCGCGACACCAACCTCCTCACGCGCCTTATCGACATGCGGTACGTCAACGCCTTCCTTGGCGAACGGGTCGCCTACTCCCGTCTCGGTTCCGTCCTGTGTGCCTGCGGCTCCCTCGCGATGTACCGGGGGTGGGTCATCCGCAAGAATCTCGACGACTTCCTCGACCAGCGGTTCCTCGGGCGCCCCGCGACCTTCGGTGACGACCGGCGCCTCACGTACTACTGCCTCACCGAGGGCAAGTCCCTCATCCAGCCGTGCGCTGTCGGCTACACCGACGTCCCGGAACGTCTCGGGCACTACATCCGCCAGCAGATCCGCTGGGGCAAGTCCTTCATCCGCGAAGGATTCCTGCTCTTCGCCAAGTTCCGGCTGAGCCGTATGTACTGGTGGCTCAATCTGATCGAGCTCGTCACCTGGGTCGCCTTCACCGCGGCCATGCTCACCGCCCTCGTGGCCATCGCGCTGCATCCGACAGGTTGGGCCCTGCTCGCCAGCTACGTCGGCTACATGTGTGTCATGTCGTGGGTGCGCTCCATCCACTACCTGCGCGGCGCCGCCATGGTCGGGATCGTCGACCGGGTACTGACGTTCCTCGCCGCTCCGCTGTACGCGCTGCTCAACATCGGGCTGCTGCTGCCGTTGCGCCTGTGGTCCCTGGCGACCCTGCGCCGCACCAAATGGGGCACCCGCACCAAGATCGAGGTCGGCGTGGACATCGAAGCTCCCGAGGGCCGCGGCAGCGCTCCGACCGCGCCCCTCCCAATCCCCCACCAGGCTTGGGACAGCACCGCGAACTCACGGAGCGGGCCCGCGTACAGCCCGGACGACGGGGTCGCACGGCCGGCCTTCGATTTTCCTGCCCCCCAGACGCAGGTCGTCCAGTAGGCGCCGCTCGGTTCGGCGTCGGGGCCGTCCGAAGGTCGGCACATGCGGGAACCCTCGCAGCCGGCGACTCGCCGCGGCGGTGCGACGGAGAGTGCCGCCGCCTCCCTTCCTGAGCGTTCAGTCGGGCGCTCACGGAGGACGGCGTCGGCCTCCCCCACCGTCACCCGCACCGGTCCCGGTACCGCCCCTCCACCTGCACTGGGAGCTTCTGTGGGCACTGCCCGCCCTACCGTCCGCCCTGTCCGTCCTGACGACCGCAGGCCTCGACGTCGTGCGTGGACCGTGTTCAAGACGCTGCTCCTGGTGCTCGCGGTGGCCACCGGTGGCCTCGCGCTCTATCCCGAGTGGCGTACCGCGCATCAACCGCCCCCGCAGCTCACCGTCCGGTACAAGGCCGGCAGTCCTGCCACGGCTGCGGTGGCCCAGCCATGGCTGGAAGTTGTCAACACCTCCAAAAAGAGGGTGCTCCTGTCGGACGTGGTGATTCGCTACTACTTCACCGGAGACGGGGCTTCCTCGTACGCGTTCAACTGCGTCCAGGCCGCTGTCGGCTGCTCGAACATCGCCGGGGAGACCGTCGCGCCGGCCGATCCCACCACCACCGCCGACCGCTACCTCCAGATCAGCTTCACGACGGGCGCCGGCAGCCTGGCACCCGGCGCCAAGAGCGGAGCCATCGGACTGCAGCTGTACCGCCCCGACGGCAGGAAGCTGGACCAGCTGAACGACCGTTCATTCAATGCCGCTGACACCACCTTTCAGACGTCGAGGCTGGTGACCGCATACCTGCGCGGTGCGCATGTCTGGGGCGACGAGCCCACCGGCCCTACCGGCTCCACCGGCTCCACCGGCTCCACCGGCCATGCTGCTGCGTCCGCACCGGGCTCGTCCGTCCCCCGCCCGAGGCCTGCCCACCCGCGCGGGATCGTGTTCGACGACTTCCACTACAGCGGCGCCGGCGATCCTGCGCTCCACGCGCACGGCTGGCTGGTCCGTACCAGTCCGGGCGGTCCGGGGATCCACGACACATGGTCGGCCGCCGGCGTCAGTTTCCCGGCCGAGAAAACCGCTGCGGGCGGCCAGGTCCTGCAACTGCGGGCCAGCACCGACGGGACAAGGGCGAGCACCAAGCAGGCCGAGGTGCAGAGCAGCGGCACCGACTTCCTGACGGGGACCTACGCCGCCCGGATCTACTTCAACGACAAACCCACGAGTGGTCGCAACGGCGACCACGTCAACGAGTCCTTCTACACGATCTCGCCCAACAACTCTCGCTACAGCGAACTCGACAACGAGTACATGCCGAACGGGGGCTGGGGCGCGCCAGGTCCCAAACTCGACACCACGAGCTGGTACAGCGCCGACACCGGGGACCGGGTCACACACAAAATGGTCTCCAGCCTTCAGGGCTGGCACACCATGATGATCACGGCCGTGCACGGCGTGGCCACCTACTCGGTGGACGGCCACAAGCTGTTCAGCAGCAGCGGCAGATACTTCCCACGCCAGAACATGTCCATCAACTTCAACACCTGGTTCGTGGACCTCCCCTTCACGGGTCCGCGCGCCTGGGACATGCGAGTCAACTGGTTCTACTACAACGCCGACAAGGCCCAGTCCCTGGCGGATGTGCAGAAGGCTGTGAACGGCCTCTACGACAGCGGCACCCATTACGTCAACACCGTCCCCAAGCACTGAGCCTGTGGCATTGCGCGACTGTCGGGTTACTCCGAAGTCCGGTGCCGTCCGGGCGAAGAAATTGGCTGGTTAGCGCCGCCCGGTTCTGGCAACGTCAGGCCGTATGACCTGTGTGTTCTGCTGCTTGATCAGCGAAAACACGGCTCGTTGGATATTCCGCGGGCCCACGGTATCTGCTTTCGCTCCGCTTGATCCACTCGCGCCGGGACATGCCCTGGTGATTCCGACATCCCACTACGCGGACATCTTCGGTACGCCGCCGGAGGTACTGGCCGAGACCATGGCGCTGGTCCAGCGCCTTTCTGGGACGATGCGGACTGCGTTGAAGGCTGGAGGCGTGAACATCCTCAGTGCAAGCGGCCCCGGCTCAGAGCAGTCGGTCCCCCATTTGCACTTCCATGTGGTTCCCCGATGGGCTGATGACGGGTTCTCAACCTGGCCGACGGAGCAGTCCCAACGCCGGATTGCCGGCGATCCCGTCATCCAGCTCGCCAACGCCACGGCAGCCAGTCACAGAGCCTGACGACTCCACAGAAGTGGTGACAGACCCCGAGTTTCGACAGGGTCGGGTGCTCGGGGCCGACGCGTAGGGTGCCTGAAGGATCGGGATACCAGAGGTGTTTGCGCGGAGCACCGTCGAGCGTGAAGGAGAGCGCGGGGCGGCGTGGCTCGCCGAACTGTCCGGGATCATAGAGGAGCTGCTGGAGCGCTCGGGGTGCGTGCCGGACGGCGAGGTGATGCACGGGGGTGTCGGGGTCATCGTCCCGGTGCGACGGCGGGCTGAGGGGACCACCGTCCTGAAGGTGTCGTTTCCGCACCCCGGCAACGTGCACGAACCGGACGCATTTTCGGCGTGGGGCGGGCGCGGAGCTGTGCTGCTGCACGAGCGCGACGACGAGCGGTTCGCGATGCTGCTGGAGCGGATCCGGGCGTCGACCCTTGCAGAGGTTCACGACGGCGATGAGGCGGTGACGGTCACAGGGCGGATCAGCCGCCGGCTGGCCATCCCCGCGCCGCCCGGCCTGCCCCGGCTGGGTGAGCAGGCCGACGCCTGGGAGGCGCAGCTGCGCAAGGATGCCGGGGAGCTGGCGCACACGGGTCGCTACGGCGGCGTCCGCTCCACAGCATTAGCCGTGGGCTCGTGGCGGGTTGTTCGGTCGACGCCTTCCGGCCCAGGTCAGTGCATCCTCCGCCTGGGCAGCCAGGATGGTGACAAGGTCGGCTGCGGAAGGCAGATCGGTGATGAGGTCGACGGCCTCGCCGGCCCAGACCGGCAGGGGCGGAATCGCCCCTCGTGCCATGTCGTCCTGGTACTCCTGACGGGCCTGGGAGTCGCCGGCCAGCTCGGCCTCTCGGCCGCGCCAGCGGTCGAGATAGGGATGGCTGAGAGTTCGGGCGGTGTACTTCTCCGTCGGCCAGCGCGCGCCGCGGGCAATGTCCAGGACGCCGTTGCGCTCGGTGTCCTGTCCGCGCCCTTCAACAATCGCCTTGGCTGTCGAGGGGTCGACCAGGGCTTCGGTGGTGGCCTGGAAGCGGGTGCCTATGAGCGCTCCGGCAGCGCCCAGTGCCAGCGCCGCGGCCACGCCGCGGCCATCGGCGATCCCGCCGGCTGCCAGCACCGGCACCGGTGCCGCGAGATCCACCACGAGCGGCACGAACGGCAACGTGGACCGCCCGCACCGGGCACCGTGCCCGCCGCTCTCGGTCCCCTGCGCCACAATGACATCGGCACCCACGTCCACAGCCCGCCTGGCCTCGTCCAGATCTGTGACCTGAATGATCAGAACCGCGTCCGACCGGCGGATCCGATCGACGAACGGGCTCGGGTCACCGAAGGACAACATCACCGCCGCAGGATTGAACTCCAGCGCCTGCTCCACCGCGTCAGTGTTGATCGCCCAGGTCAGAAAACCGACACCCCACGGTTCGTCGGTGCCCTCCGCGACGATCGCCAGCTCGCGCTCCAGCCACGTCCGCTCTCCGTACCCACCGCCCAGCAGCCCGAGGCCGCCCGATCGGGAGACGGCCGCGGCCAGCGCGCCCCCGGCCGAACCGCCCATCGGTGCCAGCACGATCGGGTGCCGCACGCCCAACAACTCCGTCAACTCCGTCGACAACGCCATGGCCCCATCGTGGCTCATCTTCCAACGGACAAGACATGGGCCGAGGCGAACCGGCCACCAGCACTCCAGCCTCCGAAGCGCTCACCGTGTGTGCTGCCACGTAGGTCTTGAGCCGCTCCTCCAGGAACCGGCAGTGGGCCTGCAGGTCGGTGTGCTTCGTCTTCAGCTCCTCGTAGGCGTCCGCCGATCGGGCCTGTGTCACTCTGTTCGCCTCGTCCTTGGCCACGTGTTGTTGGAAGAGGTCCTTGAGGTCGGTGTGCTGATGGGTCAGACTCCAGCGTTTGACGCCGGCCTCGATGGCGTTGGGAGACGTTGAGACGGCCGGTGGACCGGCGGGGTGTACCGGCGAACAGGCGGTTCATCGCGGCGAGGATGGCTCTCCGGGTCGCGTCCGTCTCGTGTTCGAGGGGGAAGAGTCGCCAGACCCGGAGCGCGACGCCAAGCTGGACCGGATCGAGGAGGTGCTGGAGCGCTTCCCGGACCGGGTGTTCGCGTTCGACGAGTTCGGGCCGCTCGGGATCCGGCCCGCCGCCGGGTCGTGCTGGGCCGAGCAGGGCCGGCCCGAGCGGCATCCCGCGACCTACCACCGCACCCACGGGGTGCGCTACTTCCACGGCTGCTATTCGGTCGGTGACGACACCCTATGGGGCGTCAACCGCAGGAAGAAGGGCGCTGCGAACACCCTGGCGGCGCTGAGGTCGATCCGCGCGGCCCGCCCGGACGGCGCCCCGATCTACGTAATCCTGGACAATCTGTCCGCCCATAAGGGCGAGACCATCAGGTGCTGGGCGAAGAAGAACCGGATGGAGCTGTGCTTCACTCCGACCTACGCGTCCTGGGCCAACCCGATCGAGGCGCACTTCGGGCCGTTGCGGCAGTTCACCACCGCCAACTCCAACCACCGCAATCACACCGCGCAGACCCGCGCCCTGCACGCCTACCTGCCCTGGCGCAATGCCAACGCCCGCCACCCCGACGTCCTCGCCGCCCAGCGCTGCGAACGCGCCCGCATCCGCATCGAGAAGGACATCCGCTGGGGCGGAGGCCCCCTCGCCACCGTGGCCTGAAGAACCCGGCGAACCTCATCCGGTCGCAGAATCAGCCGGCGTAGGGGTTGCCCCCGAGCCAGGTGGTGCCGTCGATCAGTTCGCGGACTGCGTCCAAGTGGCCGCTGTGGCAGGCGACTTCGGTAAGCACGTGGATCAGGATGTGCCGCACGTCAGGCAGCCGCCAGGTCGGCCAGATCTCCACGGGCCAGGCTGTGGGCTTCTGTTCGGGCGCGGCGGCGGCAAGTACGGCGTCCGCGCGCGCGATGGCCGCCCGGTAGTCAGCGAAGACCTCCTCGGCGCTCATCCCTTCGGGTACGTACCAGTGCGCCTCCGCGCCCGCCGTGAGCTGTCCGGCCACATCCGGCTCGCCTGCGATCACCCCGAGGAACCAGAAGCGTTCGACATCCAGGGTGAGGTGGCGCAGCAATGCCAGACAGCTCCAGCCGCTGGGCAACACCGGCCGCCGCAGATCCTCCTCCGAGAGCTCTTCGAGGATCCCGAGGACGTGCTCGCGCTGGCGGTCCAGGGCGCCCTTGAGGACGCCGAGTTCGGCGTTCACCGGGCGGTGCACAGTTCGGCGAGGCGTTCCAGAGTGCTCGCCATCTGCGTCTGCCACCAGGCGCGCCCGCTGTCCACTTCCGCGCGTTTGTCCTCCGGCATGCGCGAGCCGTCGAAGATCTCGGTCACGACCGTCGCCCCGGCCCCGTCCGGGAGCAGGTCGAAGATCCACCGGTGGCCCCATGCGGCCCCGGGCGCGGTGGCGTCCGGGTGCCCGCGACCGGGCCTCGGCTCCCAGCCGATCCGGCAGCCCGGTTGGTACTCGACGACGTGGTTGTTCATCTCGTAGTCGCCGTAGCGCTCATAGTGCATCCGCATCACGAAGACGTCCCCGACGCCCGAGACCACGGCGTCGCGGGCGCAGCCTCGCAGCATCCCCGAGCCGTCGAGGTCCGGGTGCCGTCCAGGGTCGGCCAGGATCCAAAAGATGTCCCCCGCCGGGGCCTTGATGCGCCGGGACACCGCCACCACGGCCTCGCCTGTCGTACTCGTCATCCGCGCGCCTCCGTCAACCGCAGAGCATGAGCCTGACTACGGCCCGGACGCTACACCGGGGGTACGACAACGCCTGGCCGAGCACGTACGTGCCCCGCTCTACGCACGCTCCCACCGAACCAGTTCTCTCGCCGACACCACATGCCCTCGGGTGCGCAGCAATCTCCTCCGAACAGTGCTCACGCCAGCGTGCGGCCCCCTCCGCCGTCGGCTGCCGCACGCTGGTCAGCGTGTCCCCGCGCGATTGGCGCCACGTCGTCCGGCACCCGCCGACCCGGTGAACCTAGGCAGTTTCGTTTGGATCACTGAGAGCGGAGGCGTCGTTTGGAGCCATAGGTGGCTGCGCTGTCGGTCCCGCGGTCTACGGCGCGAACATGTTTATCCTGCCCGATGGTCTGCCTCCCGGACGGTTCCTGTCTCGTGATCCCGTACCCGTGTGGGTCTCTGACGCATTCCCTCAAGACATCGAAAGGCTGTGGCCCCGCCTGCTGAGCGAGCAACGAGCACGCGGCCTGGTTCCGCTCCTGTGCTGGCCCGCCGCCATGGGAAGACCACTCAGCCCGGACCACGCCGACGCCGTCCGCCTGGAGGAGGTGCTGGCGGCGGACTTCGTCGAGTACCGCCGCAGGAGGCTGCCGTTCTGGACGGACCCGACGCCAGCCCCGGTACCTGAGGGAATCGAGCCATGGCCACACGACCCCGGGCCGCCCTTCGAACAGTGGCCGGGCCTGACACCGGCGATGCCGGTTACGTCCGCGGGCCCGACGCCCGAAGAGGCTGCGTCAAGCCTGCTTGCCGGGCTCATCGAGACGTGCGGGTTCGGGCTGGACGAGTGCTGCCTCGTTCTCGTCCCTGCCCATCGCAGCAGCGATGCTCTGGCGTTGATCGGCTGGTCCGCTGGGGCGCCACTCCCTCTGCTGTGTGCACTCCTGCGGAGCTGGGAGGACCGCTTCGGTGCCCAGGTCGTGGCGGCGTTCGGCAGCGAGCTGCACGTCTCGGTCGCGAGACCTCTCGTTGAAGCAGAGCACGCGAGCCGGCTCGCTTTGGAGCATGTGCTGTCGGCCGCGGACAACATCGTCGATGACCCGCCCACGCCGTTCCCCGAGTACGCGACGGACCTCGTGGGGCGGACTTCCTGGTCGTTCTGGTGGGACTAGAGATGACGGCCGGGCTGCCTCCCTCGTTGGGTCGGATGTGCCGTTGACTGATGCGCAGTGGGCGCGGATCGAGCCGTTACTCCCGGTCCGGACGCCGAGGTGTGGGGCCGATGGAGAGACCACCGTGAAGTAATCGACGCGATCGCCTGGAAGTTCCAGACCGGATCACAGTGGGTCCACTTGCCGGAGAAGTACGGCAACTGGCGGGGCGTCTACAACCGGCTGCGGATGTGGGCCATCGACGGCACTTGGGAGCGGATGTTCACTGCGCTCATCGCGCAGGCCGACGCCGAAAAGGACCTCAACTGGGCCGTCTCGGTGGACTCCACCATCGTGCGCGCACACCAGCACGCGGCCGGGGCCCGAAAAAAGGGGCCCCGACTGGCGAGCCGGACGAGCATGCCATCAGCCGGTCCCGCGGCGGCCTGACCACGAAGATCCATCTCGCATCCGATACCCACTGCCGGTCCTGGCCTTCCACCTCACCGCAGGACAGGCCGGCGACGCGCCCGCCTTCGCGCACGTGATGGTCCTCCTGCGCGTTCCTAACTCGACGTTCATCAATTCGACGTGCAGTATTCCGTAACCCGTAATCCGTAATTCCAGATTCGTTACCCATAGTCGGTTAATGGCTATGGGTAACGGACTCCGTAATAGCCCGCATAAACGCGTACTCGAAAAAATTTCACGGAGTCGCACAACCATTCACTGGTGCCCCACGTCTGATCAGTGGAGTCAGCAGACTCCAGAGACTGACTGGATCGGGCGCCGCGGAAGCATGCAACAGAGCTGTCCCGTGCGCCCCTTTTTCAGACGTGGGGAAACACATGCGCATTCGTGCCTCTGTCGCAGCAGTGACAGGCGCTCTGGCCCTCTCCGCCCTCGCCGTCCCGGCGGCGCAGGCGGATGACAGCAACACCGTCTCCTCGTTCACGCAGAACGTCGAGACCAACGCGGCGGTCGACCCGGCCGACGACGTCAGCGGAGACACCACGATCTCGAACGTGGTCGTAAACGGCGGCAAGGCCGTCGTCATGGGTGCGACCACGAAGAAGACCTTCACGGTCAGCTTCACCGCCACGGACGACTCGGGCATCGAGTGGGCGACCGCGGTGCTGTGGCACGGTTCGACCTTCGACAACCTCGACGGCGGCGTGGTGCCCAACGAGGACGAGGCCGTCTGCACCAAGGTCAACGACACGACCTCCACCTGCAAGCACACCTTCACTGTCGACGCCAACTACGACCTGCTGAACAAGCTGGCCGGCGGCTGGAAGGTCTGGGCAATCGCTCAGGGCACGGACGCTGACTACGTCCAGAAGGACAACGCCAAGGGCTTCAGCCTGCAGCGCATGTCGAAGCTGACGGTCAACGCGTCCCCGGAGCCGGTGGTGAAGGGCAAGACCATCACGGTCACCGGCGCGCTGACCCGTGCCGACTGGGAGTCGAACAAGTACGTGGGCCTCAGCGGCCAGTCGGTGGTGCTGCAGTTCCGCAAGGCGGGCACCACCAACTACACCAACGTCAAGGCCATCAAGTCGACCACGGGCGGCGCGCTCAAGACCACGGTCACGGCGTCCGCCGACGGCTATTACCGCTTCACCTACGTGGGTATCGCGTCCACCGCGCCGGTCAGCGCCGCGGGTGACTACGTCGACGTGAAGTAAGCCGACGTGAAGTAGCCCATAGCCCCGTAGACGCGGGGCCCGTAACGGATTAACGGATTTACGCGGGAAAGCGGCGGTCGACCCACCTCCACACGAGCTCCAGGGTGGCCGCCGCCACCACGGCGATACCTACCGCGCCCCACGGCATCGTCACCCCGACCAGCTTCAGCGCGAAGAAGTCCTGAAGCCAGGGCACGGCGAGCACCAGCAGGAGCGCCACGCCCATCGCGGCGACGAGGCAGATTCGCCACCAGGTGTACGGCCGGGCGATGATCACGAGCAATGCGCGTCCGGGGACTCCTCGGTTGGCGTCACCACCTCGGCCGTGACCGTCATCGACTCGGACACCTGGGCGGTTGCCGTCAGATGGCGACGCCGACCCCGAGGTTCACCGAGTGCTGACCGAGAAGGTCTTCCCCCGCCAGGCCGACGTCACCACCATCGACGCCTGGATCTCCGACCTCACCTGACGCCCCGCTACCCACAGGACTGCGAAGAGCCGGACGCGTCCACCCAGCACCAGGATCGACGCACCCCGGCGTCGTTCGCTGTCCGCAGCGCTCCGGCGGAATTCCTGGCCCCCGTCCTTCGGGCGAACCTAATTCGCTGTGACGTGATGAGGAACGTCCGTAGGGTCCGTGCATGGCAGACGAGAGTGCGCGGGCCGTTCAAGCGGCCGTTGAGGCGGAGATGCGGCTTCTCGACCCTGCCGTGCGTGCTTCGCCATCCCTGGTCTCGGAGCTCCTGGACCCGGAGTTCCTCGAGATCGGAGCGTCGGGGCGGCGCTGGGACGCGACGTCGATTCTCACGGTGACGAGTGACGGTTCGGTGGTCCCTGAAGCTCCGGTCAAGGTCAGCGAGATGTCGGGGGCCGTACTCGCTCCCGGCATCGTTCATCTGACGTACTTCGCCGATCACAGCGGGCGCCGAGCATGGCGGAGCTCCGTGTGGCGTCTGACGGAAGTGGGCTGGCGCATGTACTTCCACCAGGGCACTTTGACGAGCTGAACAATCAGTGGCCGCGACCTTGGGGGCGAGGCGGTCAGCTGGATGCCGAATGCGCGGCCGGGCGATGCGACACCACCTGCGCCGCGTCCGGATCCTCCTCGCCCGCCTTCGCCGGCATGAGCCGTCCCGGCAGCGAGGAGAACGCGGCCAGGGAGAACAGGTGCAGCGAGCCCACGTCTGCTGCCCGGCACCGGCCGGCGTGAACCCGGCATCGAGGATGACGAAGTCCAGGCCGGGACGGCGCACGTGGTACCCGGCGGGGTGCCCGGACTGGCCGCCGCCGATCAGTACGGCATGGGTCCCCGCGTCATGCGGCGGGCTGCTCGGCGGCGTCCCGCCCTGGCATGAAGATGAGCGCCACCAGCGCCAGCCCCACCACCGCGCCGACGAACTGCACGCCGACGAAGCCCGCGACAGATCTCGGTGCGATGCCCGCGAAGGTGTCGGTGAAGGCGCGGCCGATCGTCACCGCCGGATTGGCGAAGGACGTCGAGGACGTGAACCAGTAGGCGGCGCCGATGTACGAGGCGACGGCCACGGGGGCAAAGCGCAGGCGGTCGATGCGGGCCAGGCCGAAGATCAACAGGATCAGTCCGGCGGTGGCGACGACTTCGCCCAGCAGCAGGTGCCCGGCCGAGCGGTCGTGCGTGGACCACTTCACCAGCGGCTCGCCGAACATCGCATCGGCCAGTACGGCGCCCGCGATCGCGCCGACGATCTGCGCGGGGACGTACACGACCGCCTCCCGAAGGGTGACCCCGGCGCCGCCGCGCCGGGCGGTCCACCACTCGGCCAGCGTGACGGCGGGGTTGAAGTGCGCGCCGGAGACGGGGCCGAGCAGGGTGATCAGGACGCCGAGCCCGAAGACGGTGGCCAGGGAGTTGGCCAGCAGTTGGAGGCCGACGTCGTGGGTCAGCTCGGTGGCCTGGATGCCGGAGCCGACCACGACCGCCACCAGGGCCGCCGTGCCGAACAGTTCGGCGGCGGCCTTGGCGACCAGCGGGGAACGGGGCGGGGTGGCGCCCGGCGCAGGCTGCGGCTCGGCCACTATGGGGGACCCCGTGGCGGACTCGTGGGTGGCGGTCAACAAGGACTCCTCGGTGCTGTCGCCTCGGGCGACGGGGATCAGGGGCAGGACCGCTTGACATTGCTCTCGGCGGTGGCGCGCGCGGCTTCTGCGAGGTCGGCGAACTGGCCGGCGAGGGAGGCGATGACATCAGGCTTGAGCCGGTAGTAGGTGAACCGGCCGCATGGCTCCGTCTCGACCACGCCCGCCTCCCGCAGCACCTTCAGGTGGTTGGAGAGGTTGGTCTGCTTGGCACCCGTCTCCTCGACCAGGTGCGTGGTGCAGAGCGTCTCCTGGGCGAGCAGGGTCACGATCCGGAGCCTGAGCGGGTCGGCCAGAACCCGGATCAGGTCAGTGTCGACTGACGTCATCATGGGCTGATACTTTCACATCACTCCGAGCTGATACCAGCCCGGCCTGAACCCTTGGACCCGCACCCCAGCGAGGGGGATCGTCATGGCTTCACCCCCCGTTCTGCCCGAAACACCTCGCGGGCGGAGCAGCCCACCGGCCGTGGCTACCTCTACCGGCCCGTCGCCGACCCGGAGGGTGCCCCGATCGCCGTCATACGCCGCATCCGCGACGAGATCGACACCCACATCACCGATCTGCTCGACTCCCTGCCGAGCGCCTGAACCTCCGTCCCGCACTGCCGACTGAACCACCCGATCCACACAGTGAAGGAAGAACCGATGTCCTCCAGCCCGCTCGCATCCGTGCTCTTCGTCTGCGTCCACAACGCCGGGCGCTCGCAGATGGCCGCCGGATTCCTCAACCACCTCGCGGGCGACCGGATCGAGGTCCGCTCCGCCGGTTCCATCCCGGGTGACCAGGTCAACCCGTCCGCGGTCGAGGCGATGAAGGAACTCGGCATCGACATCTCCGACCAGAAGCCGAAGATCCTCACCACTGAGGCCGTGCAGGTGTCCGACTACGTGATCACGATGGGCTGCGGCGACGCCTGCCCGATCTTCCCCGGCAAGAAGTACCTCGACTGGGCGTTGGAGGACCCGGCAGGCAAGGGCGTCGAGTCCGTCCGTCCGATCCGCGACGAGATCAAGACCCGCATCCATGCCCTGATCGCCGAGATCGACGCCAAGCGGTAGGCGTCACCGCGGGGAGGACCGCCCCCGCGCCGCCCGTGACGGACCACCACCCGCGCCGGCTCCAAGCCGCGCGCGAGAAGCGCTCGGCGGGAGCGGGCACAAACGGAGCCTTCACCGGCCACCGCGCCTACTCGTTCAGGGAACTTCGCAGTGGTCCATGAGCCGTACCAGTCCAGCCAGGCGGCAAGACCTGGCTGGTAACTTGACCCTATGACGGTGGCATTGATCGACTCAGGGCTTGGCCTCCTTTCCACTACAGGCTGGCTTCGGCACCTCGCCCCGGAACTCGATCTGCTTCTGCTTCTGGACCCCGACGGCGCCCCCTGGGGATCGAGAACAGCCTCCTTCGTCACGGACCGTCTGTTCACCGCCGCTCAACTGGCCGTCCAGCGGGGCGCGGAGGCCATCGTGGTCCCCTGCAACACCGCCACCGTCACCGCGATCGACGCTCTGCGCGAGAGGTTCGAACCGCACGTACCCGTGATCGGAACCGTGCCCGCCGTGAAATCGGCCGCAGCAACAGGCCAAGGCATCGCCGTGTGGGCAACCGTCCGGACCACGTCGAGTGACTACCAGGATCGCCTGATCGCGGACTACGCGAACGGCCGGCCTGTCGCGCGTGTCGCATGCCCCGGCCTGGCCGAGGCGATCGACCACGGCGACATAGCCGCAGCAACGGAAGCGATCGCCGACGCGGCCGAGCGAACCCCCCAAAATTGCGACTCCGTGGTGCTGGGATGCACGCACTATCCCTTGGTGGCGCCAGAGATTCTGCAGCGCCTGCCCGCCGGAACCACCCTGTACGACAGCGCGGAGGCGGTCGCCCGCCAAACACTGCGGCGATTGAACCGAACCAGGAAGTTGCACAGCACCATGGGCTCCATCGACGTGGTACTCAGCGGTCGCCGCGGAAACCTCCCGGCAGGCGCCCACGCCCACCCAGTGGGCCGCGCCCTTGCCGCAGCAGGGCGGGTACCCCGCGAAATTCTCATCTCCGCCGCAACTCGCTCCCCGACGGCTGCACCGGCGATCTGAGCAAGCCCCAGATCCTCTGCACCTTCTCGGCCAGGCGTACAGCCACTCCGTTCGAGGCAGGGTTCGGCAGCGGCGAGTTCGCCATCCAGCAGGAGGACGCGGGCCCAGGCGAGGAGATCGATCGCCGCGAGGCTGAGTTCCAGCCAGGTGGCGTTGATGGTGATGTGGCGGGAGAGGAAGCGGCCGAAGCCGGTGCTCCTGCCGCACCGGATGTGGTCCTCGCCGGTGGCGTGTCCGCGGTGGCGGACCTCCAGGAACTGCGCGAAGCCGCCGCCGGGGTAAGGGGTATCCGTAAGGAATACCTGGTGCCGCAGGCCCTCGTCGTGATCGAACAAGGACAGCTGTGCTCCAGGGTGCGGACGCTCTCGGCGCACGATGATGCGGGTGCCGATCGGGTAGCCGGCAAGGTCGACCAGGCCGGTCAGCTCGGCGACCTCGGCGCCGTCGCGCAGTGTCCCGTTCTGATCCGGGTCAGGGTGCCAGACCTGCTCGGGCAGGGTCCGGATCGCGTGGCGGACCGGCTCAGTGACCGCGTATCACCGCGGTGCGTGCTCTCGGCGTGCCGGCCGGAAGTCCTCGTACTGTACGTACTTGGGCTTTCGACCGGTGCTGCGAAGGGGGTATCTCCCTGCTCGAGCGAAGCCGAGAGCTTGGGGGCGCGTGCCGGGCGTCGCGACGGGGCGAACGTAGCCTGTCGGGGCACTAGCGTGTGGCGAGCCGCTCCAGCAGGGCGGCGCTCCGTGCCAGCAACGCCCGCTCCTCATCCGTGAGTTCGGCCTCGATGGCCTGCGCGAGCCAACCGACCCTGCGGCCGCGCTCCGCTTCGAGCGCGGCCCGCCCCGCGTCCGACAGCTCGACCAGCGACTTGCGGCCGTCCGTGGGGTGCGCCCGGCGCGTGATCAGGTTCTGTTCCATGAGCAGCCCCACCGCCCGGGCCATCGACTGGGGGCGTACGCGCTGATCGGCGGCGAGGTCGCTGGTGGTCATGGCGCCGTCGCGGTCGAGTGCACCGAGCACGGCGACCTGGCCCAGCGGGATGCGGTCCTCATGTTTGACGCGTCGGGTGAGCTTGCCCATCGCAGTGCGCAGTTCGGCGGCGATGGCGGCGGCTTCCGAGGTGGGCATAGGGCACTTTACCCCGTTGGTCAGCAAAGCTGTACACCTGACCTGCACAGCAATGCTGTACAGCACAACTGGACAGCATTGCTGTAGGGTTTGACCTTGTCGGGCTCAGCGCCAGCGCTGTCGCAGCCGGGGCCACGGCACACGACAACGGGAAGGAACTCCCATGTCCACAAAGGCAGTCGGAACCGTCAACGCCGCCATCGAGACCGTCACCGCCCGCCGGATCATCGACAGCCGGGGCAACCCCACGGTCGAGGTCGACGTCGTCCTGTCGGACGGGTCCCTGGGGCGCGCGGCTGTCCCCTCCGGCGCCTCCACCGGTGCCCGAGAGGCCGTGGAACTGCGCGACGGAGATTCCGCGCGCTGGCACGGCAAGGGCGTCGACCGCGCGGTGGCCCACGTCAACGGGGAGATCGCGGCGTCCGTGCGCGGCCGGGACGCGGTGGACCAGGCGGGTCTCGACGCCGCGCTGATCGCCCTCGACGGCACCGCCACGAAGTCTCGGCTCGGCGCCAACGCGATCCTCGGCGTCTCCCTCGCCGCCGCCAAGGCCACCGCGGCGGCCCACCGCCAGCCCCTCTACCGCTACCTCGGCGGCGCCGACGCCCACCTCCTGCCGCTGCCGATGATGAACATCGTCAACGGCGGCGCCCACGCCGACAATCCGCTGGATTTCCAGGAGTTCATGATCGCGCCCGTGGGCGCCGACACCTTCGCCGAAGCCGTCCGCATGGGCAGCGAGGTCTTCCACACCCTGCGCCGCGATCTGCTGGCCGCCGGGCACTCCACGGGCGTCGGCGACGAGGGTGGCTTCGCGCCCGCGCTGCGTACCGCTGAGGAGGCGCTCGACTTCGTGATGACCGCCATCGAGCGCACCGGCTACCACCCCGGCACGGACATCGGCCTGGTCATGGACCCGGCGTCGTCGGAGTTCTTCCGCGACGGGGTGTACGACTACGCGGGCGAGGGGGTGCGCCGCACCCCCTCCGAGCACGCCGACTACCTGGCCAAGCTCATCGACGGCTACCCGGTCGTCTCCATCGAGGACCCGATGGCGGAGAACGACCTGGACGGCTGGCGCGAGCTGACCGCCCGCGTCGGCGACCGCTGTCAGCTCACCGGCGACGACGTGTTCTGCACCAACGACACGCTGCTGCGCGAGGGCATCCGCACCGGCGTCGGCAACTCGGTCCTGGTCAAGGTCAATCAGATCGGGACCCTGACCGAGGCGCTGGCCGCGGTGGCCACGGCCCACCAGGCGGGCTGGACGGCTGTCATGTCGCACCGCTCGGGCGAGACGGAGGACACCACCATCGCGGATCTGGCGGTGGCGACCGGCTGCGGTCAGATCAAGACCGGCTCACTCTCCCGCTCCGACCGCACGGCGAAATACAACCAACTGATCCGGATCGAAGAAGAGTTGGGCGACTCGGCGCGCTTCGCGGGCCGCTCCGCACTGCGTCGGGCGTGAACAGCCGGCAGAGGTAGCGGCCACGCGGGCCTGGCTGATCTCGGAGCGTCAGCGCAGTGCAACCTCGCCCGCGCGGACAGCACGCATGGCGCGCTCGACAGTCTCCTGATTCTCGCCGACCGGAGCCACGTAGTCGATGACGTCTCGCGCGGCGTCCTCGCCGAGCATTCGGCTGATCACCCACGTGGCGAGGTACTGGGACGCCAGGCAACCGCCCGCCGTAGCGATGTTCCCCTCGGCGTGGAACGGCGCGTCCAGCACGGTGACGTCGCAGGCTTCGACAAAGGGCCGGCTCTTCATGTCCGTGCAAGCCGGCATGCCATCCAGCAACCCGAGCCGGGCGAGCACCAGCGCGCCGGAGCACTGCGCACCGATCAGCTGTCGCGAAGGGGCGAGCAGCAGCCTGGAGATCAGCCGGTCGTCGGCGACCACCTCTCGCGCCTTCACCCCGCTACCGATCAGAACGACGTCGGCTTCGGTCACAAACTCCATCGGGCGCTGCCCGGTCACCTCGACGCCGTTCATCGACGTGACCACTGGCGTCGGCGTCGTAATGAAGGCTTCCAAGCCGTCCTTTCGACACCGGTTGATGAGCGCGGAAGCGATGAAACTGTCGAGCTCGTTGAATCCGTCGAAGGTGACCACGGCTACCTGCATCACAACTCCTTCAAGTGCGGCATCAGATGTCGAGTCTCCTTGGCGCGCCGTTCCGGGGCGAGAGCCAATCAGCGGCTGGTGGCATGCCTACCGCCACTCGCGCTTCGAGCTCCGAGCCTGTCGGCCTCATGGCCGCGGCGACCGCCCTGATCTCGCTCGACCACCGTCGGCACCGCCGCGCCGGTCTCGACCGCCGCACCGCCTTGCTCGCCGAGATCGCCGATGCCGTCCCGGCGTCCGTGCGCAAGTTGACCGCCCACGAGTTCTTCCTCTCCACCAGCTTCCTGCACCGGGTGACCCGCCGCGGCCCGCACGGCGTACGCGACGGCAACCTGCCTGTCCCCTACGCCCCGGGTCAGACGACGGTCATGTACGGCTTCCTCTTACGGCGTCGCCGATATGGCCGTGGCCGGGCAGACGACGGTCACCGTCGAGCTCACCGAGCCGGTGCAGTACATACGCGCCCAGGGCAAACCCGCCGAGGCCCGCGCCTTCCGCTTCTACGCCGACGACCCCGCGTCCGCCGTCGCCAAGCTGAAGGCGAGCGATCCGTCCGCCGGTACGAACCGGACCGGCGACACCCTCGGCCCCTACTCGGTCAGCCGCACCCGCAGTCGGTGACCGAGCGGCAGCCCAGGTCCCTCCTGCGCGGTGTCGCCCCGGCCGATCACCGCAGCTCGTAGAGCTGGACGCTGCCGCGGGGCGCCGTACAGCCGCCGATGTCGACGAGACGGCCGCCGAAGACGGCACCTTCCGCCTGGAAAAGAGGCTGAGCGGCGAAGACCGGCGCGGGCTGACCGCGCTGTTCTGGACCAACCGCTCGCCGACCACCGGATACAGGGCCCGGCGTACGAACTGGGTGTGAGCTGCAGCGCGACGGATGGTCGAGGCAGGACGGCGGAAACGGCGGGCGGCCACCCACCTGGTGCGGGACGGTAGGAGCAGGAAGCCGACCCCGGTGGTGACCGCAACGGTTGCGGCGGTAGAGGGCCCACCCTGCTTCGACGCACGGTGTCAGGACGGTGTGTGCGGGTTCGCCTCGTCGGCAGCGGCCGGGCGCGCTGCGAGTTGGGGCGCGGTCATGTCCAGCAGGAGCATGGCGTCGTAGTCGGGGGTGCCGGGTTCGGCGAGGTAGACACCGAGGCGCTGGCCCGGGGTGCCCTCCAGCTGCATGGACTGGGCTGCGAGCGTGATCGTGCCGACGTGCGGGTGGTGGAACGTCTTGTGCGCCGGCTTGCGACCGGTGACGTCGTATCGCTCCCACAGCTTGGCGAAGTCGGGGCTCTTGAGCAGGAGTTCACCGACGAGAGCGGTCAGGTCGGGGGCGTCGGGCGCGGTTCCGGCCAGGGCGCGCAGGCGGGCGACGCAGGCGCGGACCTGCTTGTCCCAGTCGGGGAACAGGCCGCGGGCCGTGGGGTGCAGGAAGAAGTAGCGGGCGAGGTTCCGCTGCTTGGCGGGCCAGTCTTCCAGCCCCGCATACAGGGCCAGCCCTCCGGGGTTCCAGGCGAGCAGGTCCATGCTGCGGCTGATGATGTACGCCGGGCTCGGACGCAGCGTCTCCAGCAGCAGCTTCAGGTGAGGGCGCACGGTGCGGCTCGGTGCGGGCGGCGGCTCGGGCGCGTAGCGGGCGGCGCGGGCGGCCAGCTCCCGCAGATGGTGGTGCTGCTGGTCGTCCAGCTGCAGGGCGCGGGCGAGGGCGTCGAGCACGGAGGGGCTGGGGCGGGTCTCCTTGCCACGCTCGAGGCGGACGTAGTAGTCGATGCTGATGCCCGCCAGGGTGGCCAGCTCCTCGCGGCGCAGACCCGGGGTGCGACGCAGGCCCGCGCCGACGGTGAGGCCAACCTGGTCGGGCGTGGTCTGGGTGCGGCGGGCGCGCAAAAACCGGCCCAGCTCGGAGCCGCCGTCGCTGCTGCTGCTGCTGTCCTCGGATGCCATGTACTTCAGTCTCACACCCTCTGACCTGTATGGCAGGCGTGCTGAGGGGCCCTGTTATTGCCCCTGAACGCCATTCCCCGGCATAACCCGGCCTGCCTGTCCGGCGCGCGGGGCGGCACGGTGGATGACGTCGCCACTTCACCCCCTTCCAGTAGGAGAGCCCCCCGTGTACACCACCTGCACAACGCCCCTCCCAGGGGCGGAACAGGCCACAGCAACGCCTCGTCCAGGCTCTGCTGTGGCGCTGGGGGCCGCGCTGCTGGGGTTCTTCGTCATCACGCTGGACGCCTTGGTCGTCAACGTGGCGCTGCCGTCGATCCGAAACAGTCTGGGCGGCGGCAACACAGGGCTGCAGTGGGTGATCGATGGCTACACGCTGATGTTCGCCGCTCTGCTGCTGTCGGCAGGCTCGCTGACCGACCGGCTCGGGGCCCGCTGCACCTTCGCCGTGGGCCTGGCCGTGTTCGTGGCTGCCTCTGCCGTCTGCGGACTGGCGCCGAATCTGGGGATGCTTGTCTCCGCGCGGCTGGTGCAGGGCGCCGGCGCCGCGGTGATCGTGCCGTCCTCTCTGGCACTGATTCGGGAGGCGTTCCCGGATGCGGGCGAGCGGGCGAAGGCGATCTCCGTGTGGGCGCTGGGTGGCTCCGTCGGCTCGGCGGCGGGTCCGGTCGCGGGTGGTTTCCTCAGTCAGGTCGATTGGAGGCTGATCTTCTTCGTCAACCTGCCCGTCGGCTTGATCGCACTGTTCCTCCTGGCGCGCACCCACCGCTCGCCGCCCTCGGGGCAGGCGCCGTTCGACTGGACGGGACAGCTCTCGGCGGTCGTCGCGATGGGCGCGCTGACGTTCGGGGCAATCAAGGCCGGCGCCGACGGCTTCACCGCACTGCAGGCGATCGTCTCGTTCGCAATGGCCGTGGTCGCCGCCGTGGTGTTCGTTGTGGCGCAGGTCCGCGGCCCGCATTCCGTGATCGGATTGACGCTGCTGCGCGAGCGCACCATGGTGGTCTCGGCCCCGATCGGCTTTGCGCTCAATACCGGCTTCTACGGCATGATCTTCCTGCTCAGTCTGTATCTGCAGCAGGCCAAGGGAATGTCCGCGCCGGCCACGGGGCTGGCGTTCGTGCCCATGACCCTGCTGACCGCGTTCATCAGCCCCACGGCGGCCTGGTTCGCTGCACGGTTCGGCCCCCACATGCCGGTGATCACCGGGCAGGTGGTCATGATGGCCGGCCTGACCCTGCTGGCGCTCGTGCCCGCCTCCGCGCCGACGTGGCTGCTGATCGCCGCGATGGTTCCGGTCGGTGCGGGTGGTTCGCTGGCTGTCCCCGCCTTGACTTCCCTGCTGCTCGACCAGGTGGCAGCCGGGCGGGCCGGCACGGCCGGCGGCGTGCTGAACACCTCCCGCCAGATCGGCGGAGCGCTCGCTGTTGCGGTCTTCGCTGCGCTTGTCGCCGACCATGACCACCTGGCAGCGGGGCTTGAGACCAGCCTGCTCATCGCCGCCGCAGCACTCCTGCTCACCACCGCGGCGAGCTTCCTGCTCGGCCCACCACCCGCTCGTGAACCCACAGACCACGCCGCCGGTGGCATCGAGCTGACCGGCGAGCAGATCGACAAGCTCAGCAGCCGGCCCCCGGTCGCCGGCGAGACCCACACGCAAGCCGGGCGGCAGTTGCTCGAACGCTGACCCGGCCACCACCCCGCACGCCTTCGTCCTTCGACCGGATGGCACCGGCCCGATGCCAGGACGTGCCCCGACAGTGCAGTACGAGGCCGAACCCCCCAGAAACGCCCCCTCTCCGCCGCGAACGGCGGAATCCTCCAGAGCAGGAGCACCTTCCATGCGTGCAGCAGTGATGTACGGAGCCGGAGACGTCCGGATCGAGGACCGTCCCGACCCGAAGATCCAGCAGCCCACCGACGCCGTCGTGCGCACCGTCCTGTCGTGCGTGTGCGGCAGCGACCTGTGGCCCTACAAGTCGATGCCCGCCACCGACACCGGCCGCCCCATGGGACACGAGTTCCTGGGCGTGGTGGAGGAGACCGGTGCACAGGTCACCTCCGTCAAGCCGGGAGACCTGGTCGTCAGCCCGTTCAAGTACTGCGACAACACCTGCGACTTCTGTGCCAGGGGCCTGCACATCTCGTGCCGTCATGGAGGCCGGTACGGCTTTGACAACGTGGATGGCGGCCAGGGCGAGACGGTGCGCGTCCCGCAGGCCGACGGCACCCTGGTCAAACTGCCCGTCGGCGCCGACTCTGCAATGCTGCCCTCGCTGCTGACGCTGTCGGACGTGATGGGCACCGGTCACCACGGCGCCGTCACGGCCGGCGTCAGCCACGGCGACTCCGTGCTGGTCATCGGAGACGGCGCGGTCGGCCTCTGCGCGGTCATCGCCGCCGGGCGGCTCGGTGCCGAGCAGATCATCCTCATGGGGCGGCACACCGACCGCACCGACCTGGGCCGCGAGTTCGGCGCTTCCGACGTCGTTGCCGAGCGCGGCGAAGAGGGCATTGCCCGCGTACGGGACCTGACCGGCGGCAACGGCGTCGAGAAGGTCATCGAGGCCGTCGGCACCCGCCAGACGCTGGAGACCGCTCTCGGCGCGGTCATCGACGGCGGCATCATCAGCCGCCTTGGCGTCCCACAGTACGAGGAAGGACCCGTCGGCCCATCCATGATCATGCGGAACATCACCCTCACAGGCGGTGCCAGCCCGGCCCGCGCCTACATCGACGAGCTGCTGCCGGACATCCTGGACGGCAGCATCCACCCCGGCCGCGTCTTCGACAGGAAGTTCTCCCTCGACCAGGTTCCGGACGCCTACCAGTCCATGGCCGACCGCCGCGTCCTCAAGGCCCTCATCACCCTCTGACCAGTACTGCCACCAGCGCGGTGCGGCCCCTGGGCGACCACTGACCGACCGGCCTCCGCCCGTATCCCATACGAAAGGGAAAATCCGATGCAGACCGTCACCTTGAACAACGGCGTCGAAATGCCGATCCTCGGCTTCGGCGTGTTCCAGATCCCGCCGGAGGAGACCGAGCAGGCCGTCACCCACGCCCTCGCGGCCGGCTACCGGCTGCTCGACACCGCCGCCGCGTACCAGAACGAGGAGGCCGTCGGCCGCGCGATCAAGAGCAGCGGCGTCCCGCGCGAAGAGCTGTTCGTCACCACCAAGTTGTGGATCCAGGACGCTCCTGCGCAGGGGAACACCAAGCGCGCCTTCGAGACATCGCTGAACAAGCTCGGCCTCGACTACCTCGACCTGTACCTGATGCACCAGCCCTACGGCGACGTGTACGGCCAGTGGCGCGCCATGCAGGACCTCCACCGCGAGGGCCGCATCAAAGCGATCGGCGTAGCCAACTTCTACCCCGACCGGCTCGTCGACCTCATCGTCAACAACGACGTCACGCCCGCGATCAACCAGATCGAGACCCACCCGTTTTTCCAGCGCACCGCCGACCAGGAGCTCATGTGCGAGCACGGGGTCCAGATCCAGTCGTGGGGCGGCTTCGCCGAAGGCCGCAACAATCTCTTCACTGACCCGGTCCTGAGTGAAATCGCCGAGCAGCACGGAAAGTCCGTGGCTCAGGTCGCGCTGCGCTGGCTGGTCCAGCGCGGCGTCGTCGCGATCCCCAAGTCGGTGCGCACTGAGCGCATGGCGGAGAACATCGACGTCTTCGACTTCGCACTCACCGACGACCAGATGGCGTCCATCGCCACCCTGGACACCGGCGGCTCGCTGTTCTTCGACCACCGCGACCCCGCCGTTGTCGGCCGGCTCGGCAAGCGGCGCCTGGCCAACTGACCGGTCGGGCACGTGGGCGCACGCACCACAGAGAGCTGCATTTCACCTCTCCGTAGCTTCGGGAGTGCAGGGCCCTGAGTCCCGTGGGTTCAGCGAAACTGAGGGTTCTTCGTCGGGAACCGACGGGTGTTCAGGCTTTCTGGAGGGTTTCGACCCGTGTGTTCTGGGTGAACTCAAGGTGCTGCCTCATCGGTTAAGGGTTTGAGCCGTGCATCACGCTGAACCTCTTCCCAGTAGTGGGCGGCGGCTGTGACGATCGCTTGAAAGTCGTGCAGCGACATGACTGCGACGTGGGGCGTGCGCGTCCCCACGGGCGGCTCGGCGGGCTCGCCGATCACGATCGCGTTCGTGCCGTGGACATACCCGCGGACCTGGCAATGGTCGAGGGACTCGGCGGCTCCCAGCAGCGACGGATCGTTTAGGGCGGCATCGGAGCGCAACACGGACAGCGTCGCGGCAGGGTCAGCGTCGGGCTGGGCCAGACGCGGGTCCTCAAGCCTGGCCATGTTCTGCAGTGTCAGCATCATCGAGCCGAGGATGCAGGGCTCTGAATCGCCCATGATGATCGAGTCCACGATGAGTTGGAAACGAAAGAAGCGCGCATCCCAGGGGTCACCTGCTGGGGTCAAGATCAGACCGAATCGGCCGTCGTCGGTTGAGATGCGCATGCCTATGACCTCTCGTGGTGTCAAGCCCCGGGTTTCTTAGACAGTGGGTTAGTTGGTTTTCAGCGACGGACTGGTTGCCGACGCCCACCACGCTCGTGCCGTTGCCGTCGAATCTTCTTGCGACAGAGCCATCTGGTGATCACTTGTGGAGTACGCTGCGACCTTGTCATGTTCAAGTGCACAGAGGACGGATTTCTGAGCAAGCGAAGAGTTGCCATCGCCCTGTCGGCAGTCGGAATCATCGCCCTCGTCGGTGCCGCGCCGGCCCTCGCCTATCAGACAGCAACACTGTCCGGCACCGGCCAGGCTCGCGTCTACGACAACTTGACCTCCAGCAGCGCCGTGGTGGGAGCCTGGGACAGTACTTCGGACTCCAACCCGGTTTACAGCACCTACTATCGGTCGGCGAGCTCCGGCACGGAGCGCAACGTGTGGAACAAGCTGGGCGCAGGTACCGAGGACTACTCGGGCACCGGAAGCTGGGTCATCAAGGCGAAGATCTGCGAATCCCAGATATCGCAGCCGGACGACTGCTCCGTGTACGTGGCCATGAGCCACTGACCGAGGCGTGCTGACGGGCTCCGCCGCAACGGCGGGCCCGTTCAAATCCTTTGCTCCCGTGACCCGGTGACGCGTAGGCGAGCGACCGGCTGAGAGAGACCGTGTGATGCAAGTGAACCCCGTGCTGGAAGTCCGGGACCTCTATTATTCCGTGGCCGGCCGGGCACTGCTCGACGGCGTGGACCTCACGCTCCCCGCCGGTCAGTCGCTGGCCGTCACCGGGCCCAGCGGGACGGGCAAGAGCACATTGCTCAACTGTGTGCTCGGGCTGATCCGATACGACCATGGTGAGGTCCGCATAGCCGGTCAGGACCTGGCCGGGCTCAAGCCGCGCAACCTGGCCAGGCACCGACGCGACACCATTGGCATGGTGTTCCAGTTCGGCGAACTGCTCCCGGAACTGACTCCCGTGGAGAACGTCGCGATGGCCGCACTCCTGGCCGGAGTGAAGCGAGCCGAAGCCTTCGACCGTGCACGCCAACTACTCGTTGACCTCGGCGTGCCTGTGGAGACGACCCCGACCGCAGAGCTGTCCGGTGGGGAACGGCAGCGGGCGGCAGTGGCGCGCGCCCTGGTGAACCAGCCTGCGCTGCTCCTGGCCGACGAGCCCACGGGATCGCTCGATACCCAGAACAGAGAGGCTGTCGCCGAGCTGCTGTTCTCCCTTCCCCGGAAATGGGGCTGTGCGGTCCTGGTGGTCACACACGACGAGTCGGTCGCAGCTCGCGCCGATCATTGTCTGGCCCTCCGTGAGGGGCAGCTCGTCACTCAGGGGGCACTTCTTTCCCGAGGTGCCCGATGAGCGCAGGGCGGTCGCTGAGCCGTCAGCTGTTGCGTATGGGGCGCGCCGCCGGGCATGGCTCTGCCGACGGCCGGGTCCGCTTCGTGGCTTTGACGATCGCCACGTGCGTGCTCGCCGTGACGTTGACTGCGATGATGGCTGCCCGGGCCACGTACCAGGAGCGGACGGATCGCGGGGCGGCACGCACGCCTGTGCTGCGTCTGCACGACGGCCAGGCCGCGGAAGAGGCGCCTCTGCGGATACAGCTGTACCTGGACGATGTTCACGACCGGCAGGTGGAGGTCGTCTACATCGAACCCATGAGCCCCGATGCTCCGCTGCCCCCAGGTGTCTCCCGCTGGCCGGGTCCGGGCGAAGCCGTGCTGTCGCCGTCGCTGGCCGCCGACGGGGTCGGAGACCGGTACGGACGAGTCGTCGGCAGCATCGTTCCGGAAGGGCTGGCCGGCCCGGGTGAGCGCTACGCTTACGCCCGGCCGGCGAACGGAACGCTCACTGCCGAGCACGCCCTGCTCGCCACCGGTTTCGGGTCCGAGGACGCGGGCGGATTCGGTGACCTGGCCACCGTGCGCCCCTTGTCCGTCTTCCTCAGCCTGCTGATCGCCATGCTCGGCCTTCCTGCCGGTCTGTTCGCCGTGGTGGCCACCCGGCTGGGAGCTGCGGGCCGCGACCGGCGTACCGCACTGCTCGGCGCGCTGGGCGGTGGACCCCGGCAACTGGCGTTGCTGAGCACGGGGGAAGCGGCTCCGGCTCTGCTGCTCGGCACCGTACTGACCGCGCCCGCGCTGGGAGCGGCCCTGGTCACCGATCTGAGGATTCCCTTCGTCGGCTATGTGCTGGCAGCGTCCGACATGCGATCCCACGCCTGGCAGCTGGTCCTCGCACTGATCGCGTCCCCCCTGCTGCTCGCCGCTCTGGTCGTTCTGATGCATCAGTGGGCGGGGCCCGGCCGGTCCACCAGACCGCGCAGCGCCGGTCGGGGGCGACTGGTGAAGGTCGCAGCCGGATCGTGCCCGGTGTTCCTGGGAATCCTGAGCTGGTCGCCCACGGCCTTCGCCACCTATGGAGCCACCCAATCCGTCGTACTCGTGTCTCTGCTCGGCACCGTCGGAGCCCTGGCCACCGTGCCCGCGGCCATCGCGCTGCTGCTGTCCGCAGCAGGCCGTGGTGTGACGCAACTCGGGCGCCGCCTGGGCTGGGCGGGGACCCTCCTCGCGGGCCGCTGGACCCAAGGACGCCCGGGTTACCTTTCGCGCCTGGTGGCGGGAGTGGTGATCGCGCTGGGGCTGCTGAGTGTGGTCCAGGTGTATCCGAGCATGCACAGTGCCTCTGTTCAAGGGGCGCTGGCCATGCGGGAGCGCTTCGGGTACAGCATCCTCACCGTACAGATGCCGCACGGTGCAGAGGACAGAACCGGAGCGTGGGTCGAGAAGCTGCCACCCGGAGCCGAGGTGGCGGTGCTCGACTCGACGCTCGGTCTGGCGAACGGAGCGGGCGAGGTGAAGGAGACCGAGGACGGGCCTGTCGAGGTCCGGCAGGCCGTCACGGTCCGCGGAAGCTGCGATGCTCTGCGCGGCCTGGGCCTGGTGTGCCCGGCCGGGCAACGTACTCGGGACGTCCCCCTCTCGGACGCCACGCCCGCCCTCCGTGCCCTGCTGCCGTCCTCCGTTGCACAGGTGGGTGTGAGCCGCGGTCCTCTCGCCACCCGTCAGGGCAACATGCTCGTCGTGTACTCGCCGCAGGGCCAAGCGCTTCCGCTGGGAACCCTCAAGCGCGACGCGCTCTCGATCCTGGGACCCGGTGCCCTCGTCGAGGGGGTGGGGCAGGGATGGATCGGAGGTGCGGCCCTGCTCTCCTCCCAGCTGCGGTGGGTGACACTTCTGGGAGTCGTGGGTGTGGGGCTGGTAGCACTGGCCGCCGCGTTGAACTGCCTTGCGGAGGTCCTGCGTTTCGCCCGCTCCATCGCCCCGGTTTCCGTGGTCAGCGGCAGTCGGCGTGTGTATGTGACCGTGGCCGCCTGGACGCTCGCCGTACCCCTGTGCGTCGCCGCCGCGCTGGGTGCGGTGAGCGCCGTCTGGGTCACCCTGCCCTACACGACACCGCCGAGAAACGGTGAGCTGCCTCCCCAGATGCTGACTGCGTCGGTAGCTACGCTGTGCGCCCTGGCCGTGCTTGTGGCCGGCCTGGCTGCCTTGAGCGCGGTACGGGAATCGAGGCACTGGCGTCCCCGGCACGACTGAACTGAATCTGTCGGGAATCTTGAGGTTGCGGTGTCAGCCGTCGGCCGTCGTCCGCCATGACTTCCGGCGGGTGATTTCACGCTGGTCCAGGTCCTGGAATGTCCATCCCCTGCGGATACCCCATGGCGGGCAGAGTGGGTCCCTCATTCGGCTGAGCCTGCCGGACCGGAAGGGGCCCAACCAAAATCGTACGGCCCGGCAGCCCCGGGTGGCCGGGCGGGCTCCGGGGCTGCCGGGCCGGGGTCGCGTGGTGCGGGCGAGGGGGGCGCAGGCCGTCGCACCACGCCTGCCTATCGGTTGGGCCACGGGCAGCGGCTTGTGAGCATGTTCCACTCCTGATCGGTCTGTCCGGGCACGACACGCCCGGCCGCCGTCCACCGGACCGCCAGCCCCGCGCAGATCGGCTCGTTAGCCGGGGGCGGAACGGCTTCACCCGGGTGGACGGCCAGGGCGGTGACGTAGACCGTGGCCCACCGCTCGTCGCGGTCCAAGGCTCGCGTGAGCTGCTTGACCACGCAGTCCGTGCAGCGGTGCTCGTCCTCGAACAGCTGGCCCCCTCACCGATCAACCGGGTGATCTCCCGGGCCGCCGGCAGGGGCAGGTCCGCCGCGAAGGCGTAGTCCACGCTCTGCTTCTCGATGCCCACGCCGGTCCAACGAACCGCCCGCGCGATGGTTGCCGGCCGCGGCGATCCGGTCGGCATACGTGCGGTACGCCTTGCGGGGCGAGGGCGGCGCACTGCTTGAGCGTGGCCCGGTGGAGCGCGAGCGGGGCGGTGACGCGCACCGAGTAGCCCCGCCCCCGGCGGATGGTCCTGCCACCGCGCAGCGCGTCGCGGATCTCGGCGGTCCCGGTGGCCTTGAGGTGCCCGTCAGCCCTTCGCGGGGCGCAGCTCGATCTCGTGGCGGTCGGTCGCGATGATGCCTGGCATGGGCAGGCCACTTCTCGTGTCCAGGTGCACAAGGGTCGCTTCGACCTCGGCCGGCCCCGGTGCCACCGGGGCTTCGTGCATGGGCTTGTCCTGGTTCACCCACGTGTGTTCGACGCCGTCGCACGTTGCTGCCGTGCCGCCGATGCCGTGCCGCACTTCGCCGGCCCGCACCGTGGAAGACACGAAGACCGGCCCGGGACCCGACAACGGCGAACAGCGATAGGTGCCGGAGAGGGTGACAGTTCCGTCCGTGGAGACCGTCCCGGTCGGGGCGGCGGACACTGCATGAACATCAGCGGCAGCGACCGGACCCGCGGTTGCTGTCAGAAGGGCGCCGCCAATAGCCACGACACCGGCGGCAACAAGACTTCCTCGCACTTGCTGATCTCCTTGATCGTAAGAACCTTCCTGCAGCTCAACGAGATGCCTCGGGGGCGGAAACGACGACCAGAACGCAATACGCCACCTGGCCGTAGCTGTACGAGACCAGGGCCGCCGTGCTCGGTGCCGAGGCGGGCGATCACTGGCTTCACACCGAGCGCCCAGACGAGACGGCGGTACTTGTCGTGGCCATAGCAGAGGTCACCGAGCAGGTAGTCGCCTCACGGAACTTGAGCCAGAACCGCCCGACGTGAACAAAGCCGGTGCCGGTCAGCTGCGGCGCCGACCCGGCATGCTCCAGCGGGGTTCGGGCCTGCCGTTGCAGCCTGCTTCTCGCATGCCGACCGCCGGATCTGGATCCTGGGCGTGACCGCTCACCCGTGCACGGCCCGGGTGGTCCAGGCCGTGAGAAAGGGGTGAGCTCGCCTGACCGGCAGAGGCCCCGCCGTATCCGCTAGGGCACTTCGGTCATGTTTGCGCCCTATCATCCGGGTAGGGCCGGTGCTGGCGGATCCCAGAGTCTGGAGCACCAACGGATAGCGTGCCGCCGACAGTCGGACGTCCGTGGTCGTGCCGAGGGGCACGAGCGGCATACGGGCGCATACGGTGCCGGGGCTGCGCCGACCGCGGTCGGCGCCCACCCCGCTTCAGCGCAGGAGGACGGCCATGCCCAGACACACGACTCGCCTGCGGCAACTGCTCAACGACCCGAGAATCCTGGTGGCTCCGGGAGCCTATGACGGAACCGGGGCCCGGCTGGTGGAGCGGCTCGGCTTCCAGGCGTTCTACCTCAGCGGATTCGAAACGGCTGCCAGCATCCTGGGGCAGCCCGACGTGGGTTATCTGTCGCACACACAAATGGTGGAACGTGTCACGGCCATGGCCGATGTGGTGGACCTGCCGCTGATCGCCGACGCCGACACCGGCTTCGGCAATCCGCTCAACGTCCGCCGCGCGGTCATCGCCTACGAACGGGCCGGCGCCGCGGCGATGCACATCGAGGACCAGACCTTCCCGAAGCGCTGCGGGCACATGCTGGGACGCGAGGTCGTCCCCGTCCACGAGATGGTCCAGAAGATCAAGGCAGCGGTCGACGCGCGGCAGGACCCCGACTTCGTCATCATTGCCCGCACCGACGCGCGGACGACACACGGGCTCGACGAGGCGATCGACCGGGGCGCCGCCTACCACGAGGCCGGCGCCGACATGCTGTTCATCGAATCCCCCGAGAGCGAGGAGGAGATGCGGCGGATCTGCAATGCGTTCCGCGGCACCGTCCCCCTTCTCAGTAACCAGGTCGAAGGCGGCCGGACGCCGACTCCTGGTGTCGGCGTCCTCCAGGACATGGGATACGCCCTCGCGATCTTCCCAGTGGGGACGGCATTCGCGGCCGCCAAGGGAATGCGGGACTACCTCGAGGTGCTCGCGACGGCAGGCGACACGCGAGGCGCACTCGGGAACCTGATCCAGTTCGAGGAGTTCACCGCGCTGATCGGTCTTGGCGAGCACACCGAACTCGAGCGGCGCTACCAGCCCGAACAGTAAGACTGTGTCCTGCACGGTGGTTGGTCGTCGAGAAATGCACGGGGAGCATTGGGTGGGGCCGGATCGTTCCCGACGGGTTGTGGGGGATCGCCACCCCGACGGTGCGTCGCGTGACAATCGGTGACCGCCCACTGAGCCAGAGCCCGACCATGCACGACGGCCCGAGGGCGTCGCTCTATCCTGCGGCGCCCAGAACACCTGAGCGGTGAAGAACGCCGGCAGTTCGCCATCCTCGACCAGTGCCCGGAACTCTCCGCCCCCACCGCCACGTCCGCACATTCGCCGAGATCCTTCAGGCCCACTCCGGCCAGCACCTCAAGGACTGGATCACCGCCACCCGCGCCGAAGACCTGCCGGGCCTGCACACGTTCACCACCGGCCTGGAGAAAGACTAGGACGTCGTCGTCCAGGGCCTGACCACTCGCTGGAACTCCGACCCGGTGGAAGGCCGGGTCAACCACATCAAGATGGTCACCCGCCAGATGTTCGGCCGCGCCAAACCCTTCAGTTGGAGATCGACTGGTCCGCTGTAGTTCGGTGAGGGTGAGGCGGTGGTCGTGCATCGGTGCTCGTGAGTGCCTTGTTGCGGTTGCGT
>NZ_JBSFCW010000026.1:0-91237 GCF_053593595.1 Streptomyces sp. NPDC002206 | reverse complement strand
GGTGCTGGCTGGTGCGGCGATCAACCTGTTCCCGTCCGACGGGGACGCCCCGGAGCTGCCGCTGCCGCTCGGGACCCGGCTGTACGTGCTGGCGCCCCTCCTGCATACGTACCGCTACCGCTTCCCCTGCCCGGTCAGCGGGCGACCGCCCTGGTCGCGCCGCTGGTGGCCGAGCCGCTCGCGTGGCCCGTGCGGCGGGCGGTGACCTTCACGGTGATCTTCTGGCCGCGCTGGGCGGATTTGAGCGCCGGCGAAGACTTGGTCGCTCCCTTGATCGCCTTGCCGTTCGCCTACCACTGGTAGGCGAACGAGGTCGGGGCCGGCGTCCATGTGCCGTGACTCGCCTTGAGGGTGCGACCCGCAGGAGGCGCACATATATGCGGGCGTGACTGATTCAGTCGCCGTGGCGGGGAAGGGCGGCCGCGGCGCCCTGTTCCATCGGGAACCGGTAGACCCTCGACCCCCTTGCCCGGAGGCCGAGGCGTTCATACAGCCGGTTCGCCGCCTCGCGGTCCGGGCGGGACGTCAGGTCGACGGTCCGGGCGCCCGCCTTCCGCGCGAGGTCCAGGGCTCTTTGGGTCAGCGTGGCCGCAACTGCCTTGCCCCGGGCGGAGACATCCCCGACGACGTCCTCGATGCGTGCCCGGACCCCGGTGAGAGCGGGGAACAGCGACAGGGTCAGCGTCCCGACGATCTCACCCCCGTCCCGAGCCACCGAGCACGGTGTTCGTCTCGCACCGCATCACACGGTCGATCGCTGCGTCGAGGTGCAGGTCGTCCGCGAAGGCCTACCGAGGTCACAGATACTGCGCGTACGCGTCCAGCGTGCGCAGTACCTCTGCCTCCCCCGCCGGGGGCAGTTGCAGCACGACCTCCTCGATGCCCAGCTCCGCGTAGTGCGCCAGCTTCCCCGCGCTCGGGAGCACCGCGTACGGCACCACCTGAAGCTGCTCCGGATCGCGGCCCACCGACTCCCAGGCCGCGCGCAGCACGGGCACCGACTCCGTGAGCCCCCGGCCGCCGATCGGCAGCCAGCCGTCCGCGTACTCCGCGATGTGGGCGAACAGCTTGGGGCCGGCCGCGCCGCCGATCAGGGTGCGCGGGCCGGACACCGGGCCGCGCGGTTTCTGAACCGGCTTCGGGTGCGCATGGCTGGCCCGGACCGATCCGAACTCACCCTCGTACCCCGTGGGTTCGTCCGCCCACAGGGCG
Source organism: Streptomyces sp. NPDC002206 (assembly GCF_053593595.1). Taxonomy (NCBI): domain Bacteria; kingdom Bacillati; phylum Actinomycetota; class Actinomycetes; order Kitasatosporales; family Streptomycetaceae; genus Streptomyces; species Streptomyces sp. NPDC002206. The sequence continues at coordinate 90,025 of NZ_JBSFCW010000026.1, read as the reverse complement.
CGCATCAGCGCCATCCGGTCGCGGCCCAGCTCCCGCCGCGTCGACCAGGTCACCCCGTGGTCCGCGGCCTCCTCGACGTTCCAGCCGAAGCCGAGGCCGAGCGTGAACCGGCCGCCGGAGAGATGGTCGAGCGTGGCGATCTGCTTCGCCAGGTCGATCGGGTCGTGCTGGGCGATCAGCGTGATGCCGGTGCCGAGCGCGAGGTGTTCCGTGACCGCGGCGGCCTGGCCGAGGGCGACGAACGGGTCGAGGGTGCGGCCGTACTCGGGCGGAAGTTCGCCGCCCGCCGGGTAGGGGGTGTCCCTGGTCACCGGGATGTGGGTGTGTTCGGGCAGATAGAGCCCGGCGAATCCGCGCTGTTCGAGTTCGCGCGCGAGCCGTACCGGCGTGATCGTCCCGTCGGTGAGGAAGATCGTTGTGGCAATCCGCATGCGAGGGCACCTCCGTCGTCGTCTGGCCCCAACCTATGCGGTGCCGGTCAGGACGCCCAGGACCTCTCGGGTCCCGGTTCTTGTCCGTGAACCCTCCTCCGTTTGCCGTGAGTTCATGGCCCCACAGCAAAGTTCGGGTCCGTCACCCGCGTCACTCACGACACCCCGGGGAGCCACTCGCATGACCGGATCGCAGACCCCGCAGAACGGCCCGCTCGGCAGGCGCGGCCTTCTCGTCGGGACCGCCGCCACCGCCCTAACGTTGTCCACTGTGAGCTTCGCGAACGCCGCGCCCGGCAAGGACAACGACCAGGGTGGCGGTACGGACCAGGCCGATCCGACGAAGACCGTGCGCGGCACCCTGCCGACCGGGTCGCCCGACTTCGTCTATCTGCCGGTCGAAGTACCGGGCGGGGTACGGGAGATCGCCGTCTCGTACACGTATGAGAAGACGCCCGTCCCGGCCGGCACCCAGGGCAACGCCCTCGACATCGGCATCTTCGACGAGCGCGGCACGGAGCTGGGCGGGCGCGGATTCCGTGGCTGGTCCGGCGGGGCGCGTGCCGGCTTCTTCATCCGGGCGGACGAGGCGACGCCCGGTTATGTCGCGGGTCCGGTGCGGGCCGGGACCTGGAACATCGCGCTGGGCCCGTACACCGTCGCGCCCGAGGGGCTCCCGTACGAGGTGACGATCACCCTCCGCTTCGGCGAGCCCGGCACGACGCCGACGCCCGGGTACCCGCCCGAGCGCGCCAAGGGCCGGGGCCGCGCCTGGTACCGCGGCGACTGCCATCTGCACTCCGTCCACTCGGACGGCAAGCGCACCCCCGCCGAGATCGCCACCGCCGCGCGCGCCGCCGGGCTCGACTTCATCAACAGCAGCGAGCACAACACCCACACCGCGCACAGCGCGTGGCAGGGGCTGTGGGGCGACGACCTGCTCATCCTGACGGGTGAGGAGATCACCACCCGCAACGGCCATGTGATCGCGGTCGCCACGGACCCGGGTACCTTCGTCGACTGGCGCTACCGGGCCCGCGACAACCGCTTCGGGCACTACGCGAAGGCCGTCCGCCGGGCGGGCGGCCTGGTCGTCCCCGCACATCCGCACGCCACCTGCATCGGCTGCCACTGGAAGTTCGGCTTCGGTGAGGCGGACGCGGTGGAGGTGTGGAACGGGCCGTACACCCCGGAGGACGAGATCGCGCTCGCCGAGTGGGACAACTCCCTCGTGGCGGCCGTCCGCGCGTCGCAACCCTGGGTCCCGGCGATGGGCAACAGCGACGCGCACCGCGAGCCCGACAAGGTGGGCCTGCCGCAGACCGTCGTCCTCGCCGAGGAGCTCTCGCGCGCCGCGATCGTCGCGGGCATCCGGTCCGGGCACTCGTACATCGCCGAGTCGTCCGCCGTCAGCCTCTCCTTCGGCGCTTCGGGCGGGCGGGGCGGGCACGCGGGGATCGGTGAGCGGCTGCGGGCCGACGCGGACAGCCCGGTCACGGTACGGCTGGAGGTGACCGGGGCCCCCGGCTGCACCGTCCACTTCGTCACGGACCAGGGCACGCTGTTCACCACAGCACTGCCGGAGTCGGGCTCGGGCACGGTGGAGTGGCGTACGACTCCGGCGTACGCCGCCTATGTCCGCGCCGAGGTCCGCCACCCGTCAACCGTGCCGGGGCTGCCGGGAGCGCCGGCGGCGCTCACCAATCCCGTGTTCCTGGAGGGTTAGGGGCAGCCCCTGGCCTCGCCGTTTCGGTCGGGATGAGGCGGAAGTGGGGGAAGCACGAAAGTGCCTTCTGAGCTGGGGCGATGAGCCTTGTCGAGGGGTTCTGTCGGTCCAAGCCCTGCCCGCCCTTCCGGGTCTCCGGTTCCCCGCTCCCGTTGCCGCGCCGCATCGTATGTCCCCTCGGATATGCCTCGACATCAAGAGATCAATGAGTCAAGAGAGGAGCCTGCGGGAGAGTCATCTCGACGTCAAGATACTTGATGTCAACATACATGTACGGTGCCTGCCCACGCCGTCCCTGTGCGCTTCACCGCCGGGCGCGACACAGTGGAAGGGGGACACCGGGCGGGCCTGCCGGGAGGAGGTGTCCGGACATGACCGGCGAAAGCGACGACCGGCTCCGGGACTACCGCGGCAAACGGCACTTCGACGCGACTGCGGAGCCACGCGGCGACGACGGACGGACGGGTGCGGCACCCTGCTTCGTCGTCCAGATCCACCAGGCGCGGCGCATGCACTTCGACTTCCGCCTGGAGGTCGACGGCGTACTGAAGTCATGGGCGGTGCCGCGCGGCCCTTCGGAGAACCCGCGCGAGAAGCGGTTGGCCGTCCCTACGGAGGACCATCCGCTGGAGTACCGCACGTTCGAGGGAGTCATCGCGAAGGGCGAGTACGGCGGCGGCACGGTGATCGTCTGGGACCAGGGCACCTACCGGCCGCTCAGTCACGACCGCTGGGGTGCACCTGTGCCGTTCGAACAGTCCCTGGAGGACGGGCACGCGACCTTCTGGCTCGACGGCACCAAGCTGCACGGCGAGTTCGCCCTCACCCGCTTCAAGGGAGGCGGTGGGAACGACGCCCCGGGCGAGGAGATATGGCTGCTGATCAAGGCCAGGGACGGGCGCGCCACCCATGACGGGCCGGGCACACCCGACCCCTACCGGGCACGTTCGGCCCGTACGGGGCGCACTCTGCAGCAGGTCGCCGCCGAGGAAGGGGGCGGGCCTTCATGACCGCCCGCAGGACCATGGAGTTCCTTCTCAGCCGCTACGGCACCACCTATGCCGCCGAGGCCGGCATCCAGCTGCGGAACACACCGCAGTCGCTGTACCAACTCCTCGTACTCAGCGAACTGCTGAGCGCCCGCATCCGGGCGTCCGCGGCGGTGGCGGCGGCACGCGCGCTGTTCGCCCACGGCATGCGGTCGCCGGAACGGATGATCGGGTCGACATGGCAGCAGCGCGTCGACGCTCTGGGCGAGGGCGGCTACCAGCGCTACGACGAACGCACCGCCACCCAGCTCGGCGACGGCGCACAGCTCCTGCTGGTCGAGTACGGCGGTGATCTGCGGCGGCTGCGCAAGGAGGCCGACGGCGACCTGGACATCCTGCGGGCCGGGCTGCGCAGGACCCCGGGCATGGGCCCGGCCGGTGCGGACATCTTCGTGCGCGAAGTGCAGGCCGTGTGGCCGGAGACGGCACCCTTCCTGGACGCGAAGGCGCTTCAGGGCGCCGAGAAGCTGGGACTGCCCGCCTCGCCGGCAGAGCTCGCACGGCTGGCGGAGCAGGTCGACGACCGCGGGCCGGCCGTGCTCGCGGCGGCTCTGGTGCGCGCCGCGCTGGACAAGCACATCGTCGAGGAGGTCGGAGCGCGGGCCTGAGGGGCGGCCCGTCGGTGCGGGCCCGGAGCGCATGTTGCCCGAGGGCGGACCGTCGGCGCGGGCCCGGAGCGCGTTTCCGGCGGGGTGGGCCGACCGGCAGCCCGTCGGCCCCCTACGCCCCCGCGGCAGCCGTCCGGCTCAGGAACGCGAGCCGGGCCCGCTTCTCCGGCTTGTCGATCTCCGGGCCCAGCTCGAAACCGGCCCGGACCATCCGGGCGACCCCCTTCGCGTTGCGGGCGTCGGGCTCGACGACGATCCGCAGATGGGCGGGGTCGCTGAAGACGTAGTCGATGAGTACGGAGAGCAGCGCACCGGTGAAGCCCGGTTCGGGTCCGGCGGTGCCGGTGGGCCCGATCAGCAGGTGGACACCGTGGTCACCGGGCTGCACGTCGTAGCACTGGCCGAGCGGGTCGGCGTCCGGCTCGTACGTCTGGAAGAGCGCGACCGGGACGCCACCGCGGTACGCGAGGCAGGCGTGGTGCGTGGTGAGCGAGTCCAGGAACTCATAGGTCTCCAGGACCTGTTCACGGCTGTACCCGCCCATGCCCCAGAAGCGGGCACGGTCCTCGGTGACCCAGGCGTGGAGCACGTCGAGGTCGCGGGCCGGGTCGACGGGGACGAGGCATACGGTGCCGAAGCCGTCGACCTTCCGTTCGTACACGGCGGACTCGGCTCTCGTCCCGGCGCTTGTCCCGGCACTCACGTCAGGTCTCTCCTCCTCTCGGTGCAGCAGATTCCACTCCGTGACGACGGGGACGAGCTCCCCCCGTACCCATAGCGGCAGTTGATCACGATGGTGCGCGCCTCCGGGGACTCCGGACGCCCCGAACGGGACCACCCAGAGGCTGTCCTCGCGCCGCGCCAGGTCCCATACGTAGCGGGCGGCGGGGCCGCGGGCGCTGCGGTCGGTGACACCGGGGACGCTGGACGTGGACAGCACGCAGTCGTGGTCGCCCGCGAGCCCCGGCCGGTTCTCGTCGGAGTCGGCACCGGGCAGCGCCTGCCAGGGCGAGAGCCGGTGCAACTCGCCCCAGGGACGTGTCACTTCCGCGCCGGCGACGCGCTCCATCGCGCCCGCGACCACCGCCATCCGGTCCGCGTGCGTCAGCGGCCCGTCCTCCCCCGTCAGCAGGCCCTCCAGTGCGTAGGCGATCCTCGGCACCGTCGCCAGCCACGGGCGGAACAGTTCCGGGTACGGATCCGAGTGCGCCGAACCGTTCAGCGGAGCGAGCGCCGGGTGGGCCGCCAGCCGGTGCACAACCTCGGCGCGCAGCGCCGCGTACAGCGTGGCGTCCGTGCTGTCGGCGTCCATCCTCCGGTCCCAGCGCAGCAGCCGGTCGCGCTGCCGTACGGCCTCCGGGCCGTCGAGCTCCGCCACCTCTTCCAGCAGCCTCAACAGCGGACCGGCCGAGGCGAGATGGGTGTCCATGTGGAGGGCCGCCATGTCCCTGGCGGTCCAGCGGCCGGACTCGTCGAGCAGTTCCTGTATCCGGTCGGCGCGGTGCGGGGGTGCGAACTCGACGCCGAACGGGGCGGCGATCCCCCGCTGGTTGGCCATCACCGCCGCGCCGTGGACGTCCGCGCGCGTCATCGGTGCGTGGTGGCTCCGCCAGGCGTACGCGGCGTCCCAGGCGGGCACGGTGCGCAGCCGATTCGCATGCGGGCGCAGCGGCACGCGTCCGGCGACCCGGTGCAGCGTCGCGGCCGCCGTGTCCGCCGCCAGGACCACATTGACGGGCTCCACCCAGCGGTCCAGGGCGACGTCGAGGTCGGCGACCGTGCGGGCGCGGAGCAGCGCGGGCAGGGCGTCGAAGCCGAGTTCACCGGTGACGCGGGGCGGGTGGCGGAGGCTGACGGCTTCCTCGCCGGTGTCCGGGCCGCCGGTGATCACCGGGCCGCGGGCGGTCTCGACGACCTCGACGGTCACGGGGGCGGCGCCCGCCACGTCGATGGTCTCGGTGTGGGCGGCGGCCGGCTCCCAGCCGGCGGGACCGAGCGCCTGCACCCCACCGGCCGACGTACGCCGCAGCCGTTCCCGGTAGAGGTCCTGGTAGTCGGCCATGGCGTTGGTGATCGCCCAGGCGACCTCCCCGGTGTGCCCGAAGTGTGCGATGCCGGGAACGCCGGGTACGGCGAGGCCCACCACGTCGAACTCGGGGCAGGCGAGCCGGATCTGCTGGTAGACGCCGGGGGCCTCGATGAACCGGTGCGGGTCGCCCGCGATGATCGCCGCCCCGGTGGCGGTGCGCTCGGAGGTGACGAGCCAGCCATTGCTGCCGGAGGTGCCGGGGCCGTCGGTGGCGAAGAGTTCGATCGCGTCGTCGCCCAGCCGGCGGGCGACCTCCTCACGCCAGAGCTTGGTGGGGAAGCCCGCGAACAGGATGTGGGTGGCGAGCCAGACACCCAGCGGGGTCCACGGCTGCCAGGTGCCCGGGGCAAGCCCGGCGGCGGCGAACTCGGGCGCCTCTCCCGCTCCTTCGCCCAGCCCCGCGTTGACGCCGTCGACGTACGCCCGCACCCAGTCGGCGGTCTCCGGAGCGAGGCGCTCGAAGCAGCGGCGGGCGGTGTCGTCCAGCCGGGCCCGGCGGGCGAACCGGTCCCACTCCACGGCCTCCGCACCGAGGAAGGCGGCCGTCGTTCCCTGCACCCGGTGCCGTTCGACCTCGATCTGCCAGGCGCGGTCCAGAGCGGCGTTGCGGCCCTGGGCATGGGCTAGTTCACGGGCTCCTGGCGCACGCAGGTGGGGTATGCCCCAGTCGTCCCGGTAGACCTCGTTGCGCATGCTGTTCCCGCCCTTGCTCGACTCCTCAGCCCCCAGAATTTTTAGGTTAGCCTAACCTAACGTGATCTGAGATGGTTCCCCGGTGAGGAGACAGCCGTGGGGCATGGCTGGGAGGGCATCGTCCTCAAGCTGATGCGCGGGAGCGACTTCGAGTTCACCGTGACCGGGGGCCGGCCGGCCCTGCTCTTTCTCCGGGTCGCCCCGCCCACCACGACGCGGCGGTGGCCGCACTCTGCCGTCACCCGGAAATCAGCTACGTCTCCACAATGCTGGGCAGGGCCGACATCTTCGCCCAGGCTCTCGTCCGGGACGACAACGAACTGTGGAGTTTCCTGCAGAACCAGGTGCGCCCGCCGGAGGGGGTCCTGGACACCGAGGCGGTGCTCGAAGCGGCCCTCCACAAGCTGTGGTTCAACGGCCGGGTGCCGCTGTCACCGGCCCCCGCACCATGAATCGCCACACATCGCTCTGGCCGGGGAACGAATCCCCGGTCCGGCTCCTCTGTGGGGTGACGCATCCCGTCACCCGTTCTTCGCAGAGGAGCCTTCATGCGCCCGACCCGCCCCACCGCCACCCCCACCGCGCTCGCCGCCACCATCGCCACGGTCCTGACCACGGACGCCCTGCTGCACCTCTTCTGGTCCACCGGCTCCACCTGGCCCGCGCAGGACGTCACGACGCTCTCGTACGCGGTACTGGGCGCCGACGTGCCGTTCACCCCGCCGGTCCTGCTCCCCCTGGCCACCATGCTGCTGACCGGATCCGCACTGGTCGTGGCCCGCGCCCGGCTCGGCCGCCGCCACCGCCTCGGCCGACTCCTGCAGGCCGCGACACTGGCCGTCGGCTGCGGTACGGCGGTCCGCGGACTGGCGGGCGCCGCCTGGGCGTTCGGCGTACGGGCGGGTCTCGACGACGGGGCGGGAGACACGTTCTACTGGCTCAACCTGGCCCTGTACACGCCCCTGTGCCTGGCCATGTCCGTGGCCGCGTTCCGCCTGGCGGCAACGGACGACTTCACGAAGAACGAGGCCGCGACGGAGGAAGCCCCCGACCGTGTCCGATGACCACGACCGCGCGATGCTGCTGGTACGCGCCGCCCAGCGCGGCGACACGATCGCCATGAACGAACTCCTCGACCTCCTCACCCCGTACGCGGGCCGCATCTGCGCGCCCATCGCGCTCGCCGACGGACCGGACGCCGTGCAGGAGACCCTGGTCGCCGTCTTCCGCGGTCTGCGGACGCTGAAGGACCCGGCCGCGCTGTACGGCTGGGTGCGCGCGATCGCCTGCCGCGAAGCGGTCCGCGTCGCCCGCCGCACCGCCCGCGCCGTCCCTGCCGACCTCACCTCGCTGCCCGGCCGCGGCGACCCGCAGCTGGTCGCCGACATCGACGACACCCTCGCCCGGCTCTCCCCCGAACACCGCGCGGTACTGGTCCTGCGCGACATCGAGGGCTTCGACGAACAGTCCGCCGCCGCACTGCTCGGGCTGCGCGTAGGCACCGTGAAGTCACGGCTGCACCGGGCCCGGGACTCCTTCAGGAAGGCATGGTCGTCATGACCGACAACCACCCCGCCCCGGGCTCCGCGCCACGGCCCACTGCAGCCGGCCTCGACCCGGTCCGCCGCCTGCACGCCCTCGCGGCGGGCGTCCGCGGTGCCCGTGTCACCACCCGTGAGATCGCCGCCCCGTACGACACGATCGCCCCGCTCCTCGCGGACCTGGACGGCGAACTGGCCCACCTGGTCCCGGACATGCGCGGCCTGCGCCTGACCCGTGCGGACGGCGACCGCATCGAGGCCGTGGCCGTGGGCCGCCTCGGCCTGCGGGCCCGCTTCGACGGCATCCGCCGCCCCGGCTGGGTATGGCTGCAGAGCCGCTTCCTCCTGATCGGCATGGCGGCGACCCCGTCCGCCACCACCCCGGATCACACCCTGGTGGCATTCACCGGCGGCGTGCGCATCCCGCGTCACGCGGCTCTGCTTCCCGTGGCTGTGGGGCGGGCGGGGCGACGGGTGCTGGGACGGCTGGAGGAGCGGGTCGGCACGTAAACGACCACCGCAGCGCCCGCATGCCGCGCTGCGCGCGCAGGAATGAACAAACCATCACACTGCACTCTGCATCGGGGACATGGACGAAGGCACTTGGATCGTCAGCTTTCCAGTCCGCCTTCTGATCATTACGTGCAACGGCCGGGGCTCCTACAGGCGCACGGTCCCCGACCGGCACGGCTTTCCACGGCTGATGCGCCCCGGAGTCAAGCAGCATTTCAAATTCGCGACAGGAGACCTGGCAATCGCCACCGTTCCGAGCGGGAAGAGAGCCGGGACTCACGCGGGACGCATCGCGATCCGCAGCGATGGCTACTTCAACGTGCGGACCGCCTGCGGACTCGTACCAGCCATTCACCACAGGCTGCGGCCGCACGTCCAGCTGAGTCATGAAGAGGACGATATGCGCTGCGATATCCACATCCGGAGCGCACGACTCCGGCATCTCACCCTTGGATTGATTGGCCAATTGTCGCCGACCGCAGGTGAATTGAATGTGAATATCGCAGATCTCCACCCAATCGACGGTCCGGCTTGATTGGATCGCTGCACGAGAACCACAGCACTGTCTGGTTTATGCTGATTCGAAAATTTCCCGCGGTTGTCCGTCATCCGGACAGCCGCGCCGTATCGATGCTCAGCCCGGCCAGACGATCGCCTGCACTTCGCTGTACGCGTGCAGCGCGTACGAGCCGACGTCGCGCCCGACTCCACTCCTCTTGAACCCGCCGAACGGGGCCTCCATGTTCCGGCCGATCGTGTTCACCCCGACCCCGCCGGCGCGCAGCCGCCGCGCCACCCGGAAGGCCCGGGCCACGTCCCCGGACCACACGTAGTCGATCAGTCCGTAGTCGCTGTCGTTGGCGAGTGCGATGCCTTCCTCCTCGTCGTCGAAGGGGACGACCACGACGACCGGGCCGAAGATCTCCTCCTGGACGACCCGCATGTCGTTGGTGCAGTCGGCGAGGAGCGTCGGCGCGACGTAGAAGCCGCAGTCGACGCGGGAGGGCCGCTTACCGCCCGTGACCACCCGCGCGCCCTCCTTCCGACCGAGCTCGACGTACGACTCGATGCGGTCGCGGTGGGCGGCGGAGATGACCGGCCCGACGACCGTGCCCGGCGCCGCCGGGTCGCCGACCGCCAGACGACCCGCATAGGCGACGAGTTTCTCGATCAGCGCGTCGTGGCTGCCGCGCTGGACGAGGACGCGCGTCGGAGCCGTACAGATCTGTCCGCTGTAGAAGGAGAACGTCGTGCCGATCCCCGCCACCGCCGCGTCCAGGTCGGCATCGTCGAGGACGATCGCGGCGCCCTTGCCGCCCAGCTCCATCAACTGCCGCTTCATCCCTCGCCCGCACACCTCGGCGATGCGCTGTCCGACGGACGTGGAGCCGGTGAAGCTGACCATATCGACGTCCGGCGAGTCGACGGCCGCCTCGCCGGCCTCAGGGCCCGAACCCGTGACGACGTTGACGACGCCCGGCGGCACGCCCGCCTCCGCGAGGGCTGCCGCCATCCGGTAGACGGAGAGCGGGTCCTGCGGGGCGGGCTTCACGACGACCGTGTTGCCCATGGCGAGCGCGGGGGCGACCTTGCCGGCCGGGTTGGCCCACGGATTGTTGTACGAGGTGATGCAGGTGACGACGCCGACCGGCTGGCGTACGGCGACCGCGCCGAAGACACCGGCCCGGCCCATCGGACCGGCCTCGTTGATCTGCGGCGCGATCGCCTCCTCGACCGGCTCCAGGGCGCCCCTCGCGTACCGCCGGAAGCGGGCCGCCCCGACGGCGACCTGCATGGACCGGGCCGTCCCCGTCGTCGCGCCGCTCTCCGCCCGGGCGAGTGCGGCGTTTGCGGCGAAGTCGCGTTGCATCAGGTCGGCGGCGCGGTCGAGGATCGCGGCCCGCTCCTCGGGGCGGGTGCGGGACCATGCGGGGAAGGCCTCGCGGGCCGCCACGGCCGCCGCGTACACCTGCTCGCGGCTCGCCTCGGGTGCGAGACCGACGGCCTGCTCCGTGGCCGGGTTGATCACCTCGTAGTGGCCGTGGTCGGGTTCGGTCCACTCTCCGCCGATGAAGAGGCGCTGGGGTGCGGTGGTCATTGCGTGCTCACCGTCCGGGTGTCGCGGCCGGAGCGGAGCACCGTACCGGGGACCGCGCCGGTCACCTTGTCGTCGCGCAGCGTCTCGACGCCGTTGACACGGACCGACACGATGCCGATGGCCTTGGAGTCGAGGCGTGGGCTGTCGCCGGGCAGATCGTGTACGAGGGTGGCGGGCCCGGCGTCGATGCGCTCGGGGTCGAAGAGGACCAGGTCGGCGTGGAAGCCCTCCCGGATCCTGCCCCGGTCGCGCAGCCCGAAGAGCCGGGCGGGGTCGTCGGTGAGCATCTTGACGGCCTGTTCGAGGGGGACGAGTTTCCGGCCGCGCAGGCAGTCACCGAGGAAGCGGGTGGTGTACGGGGCGCCGCACATCCGGTCCAGATGGGCGCCCGCGTCGGAACCGCCGAGCAGGACGTCCTCGTGCTGCCAGGTCTGCTGCCGCAGCGCCCAGGAGTCCGGGTCGTTGTCGGTGGGCATGGGCCACAGCACCGTACGCAGCTCGTCGGCGGCGCAGATCTCCACGAGGCAGTGGAACGGGTCCTGGCCGCGCTCGGCGGCGATGTCGCGTACGACGCGCCCGCTGAGGCCCTCGTTCGCCGCGCCGTACGTGTCTCCGATGACGTACCGGCCGAAGTCGGCGAGGCGCCGGAAGACACCGGCCTCCTTGCTGTCGGCGCGGCGGAGCAGCTCGGCGCGGGTGGAGGCGTCGCGGAGCCGCTCGATCCGTTCGGGGACGGGGAGGGAGAGGATCTCGCCCCAGCCGGGGATGAGGTTGAGGGCGCAGAACGTGCCGAGCGACATGTTCATGGGGGTGAGGATCGGCATGGTGAGGGCGACGATCCGGCCGCCCGCCCGGCGGGCGCGTTCGCTGGGGACGAGCTGGCGCGGTACGCGTTCGGGGACGGCGGCGTCGACGGTGAGGACGTTCCAGTTGAGGGAGCGGCCGGCGGCGGCGGTCATGTCGACGAGGAGGTCGATCTCGTCGTCGGAGAACTGGTCGAGGCAGCCCGCGACGATCGCTTCGAGCTGGGTGCCCTCGTGTTCGCCGACGGCGCGGGAGAGGGCCAGGAGCTCTTCGGGCAGTGCGTGCCGGGAGGCGACGGGCTTGCCGTCGCCGTCGGAGTGGGTGGCGGACCGGGTGGTGGAGAGCCCCCAGGCCCCGGCGTCCATGGCGTCGTGGAGGAGCCGCAGCATCGCGTCGAGCTGGCCTGGTCCGGGCTGTCCGCCGACCGCGTCGGCGCCCATGACGTGCCGGCGCAGGGCGCAGTGGCCGACCATGAACCCGGCGTTGACGGCGATCCGCCCTTCGAGGGCGTCGAGGTATTCGCGGAAGGTGGACCAGGACCAGTCGACGCCTTCCTCCAGGGCCTTGAGGGCCATCCCTTCGACCTTGGACATCATGCGCCGGGTGTAGTCGGCGTCGTCGGGCCGGTCGGGGTGGAGCGGGGCGAGGGTGAACCCGCAGTTGCCACCGGCGACGGTGGTGACGCCGTGGTTCATGGACGGGGTGGCGTACGGGTCCCAGAAGAGCTGGGCGTCGTAGTGGGTGTGGGGGTCGACGAAGCCGGGGGCGAGCACGAGTCCGGTGGCGTCCTCCGAGGTCACAGCCTCCTCAGTGAGGGTGCCGGGCTCGGCGATGACGGCGATGCGGCCGTCGCGGATGCCGAGGTCGGCAACGTACGAGGGAGCACCGGTGCCGTCCACGACGGTCGCTCCGCGGATGAGGTGGTCGAGCATGTCGGGTTCCCTTCTGATCTGTACGGGATGCAGCCGGGGTGCGTACGACCGCGGTACGCACCCCGGCTCGCGGAGCGGCGGTCCGGGAAGACGCCGCTCCAGCTCGAGCCCCTCCGGCGATTGAGGAGCGGGGATCCGGGGGCAGCCCCCGCCTAGGCCGCCGTGCGGAAACGCGTCGTCCGGTGCACCGGATCCGTATCGATCTTCGGAATCACATGCTCACCGATCAGCCGGATCGAGTTCATCGTGTCCTCACGGCTGATCCCGATCGGCAGCCCGAAACTCAACTGATCCGCCCCCGCCTGCTCCCACCGCCGGCACTGCCGCAGCACCTCGTCCGGGTCACCGCAGATCATCAGCTCCTCGGCGATCAGCAGCTCGATGATCTCCTCGCTGTACTCCGGCAGCAGCTCCGGCCACTCCGGAATGCCTTCGGGCCTCGGGAACGTGTCGTGGTAGCGGAACAGCAGCGACTGCAGGTAGTTCAGCCCGCCGCCGACCGCGATCTCCACGGCCTCGGCGTGCGTCTCGGCGCATATGGCCGTCGACGTCACCATGACGTTGTCGTTGACGAAGTCACCGACCGGCTCCGCGTCCTTGACGGCCGTCTTGTACGACTCGACGACCCACTCCATGTCGGAGACCTTCTGCACGCTGAACCCCAGCACGCCGAGCCCCTTCTTGCCGGCCATGGCGTACGAGGACGGCGACCCGGCCGCATACCACATCGCCGGGTGCGACTTCCCGTACGGCTTCGGCAGGATCTTGCGGGGCGGCAGCGACCAGTGCTTGCCCTGGAAGCCGACGTACTCGTCCTGGAGCCACATCTTGGGGAACTCGGCGATGGTCTCTTCCCAGAGTTCCTTGGTGTGGTTCATGTCGGTGATGCCCGGCATGAACCCGAGGATCTCGTGGCTGCCGGCCCCGCGCCCCGAGCCGAACTCGAATCTCCCCTCCGACAGATGGTCGAGCATGGCGACCTTCTCGGCCACCTTCACGGGGTGGTTGACGGGGGCGAGGGGGTTGAAGATGCCGGAGCCGAGGTGGATCCGTTCGGTGGCGTGCGCGAGGTACCCCAGGTACACGTCGTTGGCCGAGAGATGCGAGTACTCCTCCAGGAAGTGGTGCTCGGAGGCCCAGGCGTACTTGAAGCCGGACTTGTCCGCCTGGATGACGTACTCGGTCTCCTCGATCAGCGCCTTGTGCTCCGCCTCGGGGTCGACCTCGGCGCGCGCGGCGGGTACGTACCCCTGCACAAACAGCCCGAATTCCAAGGGGGTTCACCGTCCTCAATCATTTCTGACACATCGTCAGATTGTGATGCGACCGACTGTTCCACCGACGGTCCGACCCGTCAATAGCTGACGTCTCGTCAGCCATGGGCGTCCTCAGAAAAGGCTGACACCCGCCAGCCACCCGCCGTCGATGACGAACGGCTGCCCGGTGATGTACGAGGAGTCGTCCGAGGTCAGGAAGAGTGCCAGGGCCGCCACCTCCTCCGGCTTCCCGATCCGCCCGAGCGGCACGAGCTTCTTGTAGAGCCCGGCCACCGCCGCCCTGGACTCCTCCGGGTCCGCGGCCGGGTCCAGCACGGCCGGGTTGGTCATCGCGGTGTCCACGGCCCCGGGGCAGACGGCATTGACCCGTATCCCCTTCGCCGCGAGCTCGACCGCCGCGACCCTGGTCAGCCCCAGCACGGCATGCTTGGTCGCCGCGTACGCCCCCACGAAGGCCATCCCCGTGAGCCCCGTGTACGAGGCGGTGTTGACGATGGTCCCGCCGCCCGCGGCCTCGATCTCGGGCGCGACGTTCTTGATCCCCAGGAAGGCGCCGACCTGGTTGACCTGCACGACCTGCTGAAACTCCTCCAGAGGCGTGGACACCAGCTCGTTGAAGCGCAGGATCCCCGCGTTGTTGACCAGACCGTCGATCCTCCCGAAGGCGTCCTTGGCGGCGGCCACAGCGCGCCGCCACTCCTCCTCCCGGCTCACATCGAGATGCACGAACCGGGCGACCCCCTCCCCCAGCTCCTTCGCCAGGGCCTCCCCCTGGTCGTCGAGCACATCGGCGATCACCACCCGGGCGCCCTCGGCGACGAAGAGCCGCGCCTCCTGCTCGCCCTGCCCACGCGCCGCGCCGCTGATGAGGACGGTGCGCCCATCCAGCTTGCCCATGTCCCTGCTCCTTACTGCTGGTCGAGGTACGGAGCGACATCGGCGGCGAACGCCGCCATCTGATCGGTCAGTTCGCTACGGCTCCGGCTGCGGAACCGCACCTGGATCTGGTGCACGCCCATCGCCCCGTACGCGCGCAGCGATTCGGCGAGGGCCTCCGGCTTCCCGCTGAGCGTGGGCCGCCCCACCGCCCACGCCGGCTCCCCCACGTACAGCGGCTCGGTGATGGCACCGACGACCAGCGGCTCCTCGATACCGGCCTCCTCCCGCAACGCCCGCACTCCGGCGATCTGCTGCGGCAGCCGGTCCCTGGGATCCCCCTGCGGCAGCCAGCCGTCCCCGCGCAGCGCGGCCCGGCGCACGGCGGCGGGCGAGGAGCCGCCCACCCAGACGGGCACCCGCTCCTGCGCGGGCCGCGGCCGCTGCCCCAGCCCGCTGAACGAGAACCGTTCCCCGGCGAACTCCGGGTACTCCTCCGGCCCGAGCGCGGCCTTCAGCGCGTCGATGGTCTCGTCGAGCACACCGCCGCGCCCGTCGAAGTCCGCCCCGAGCGCCTCGAACTCCTCCCGCACATGCCCGGCTCCGACCCCGAGGATCAGCCGGCCGCCGGACAGATGGTCGAGGGTGGCGTACTGCTTCGCGGTGGCGAGCGGGTGGCGCAGTCCGACGACGGCGACATGGCTCATCAGCAGAACGCGTTCGGTGATCCCCGCAAGGAAGGCGAGGGTGGCCACCGGGTCGTACCAGACGGTGCTCATGACCTCGGCGAGCCGTCGAGGAATCGCGACATGGTCGCAACTCGCCAGATAGGCGAAGCCGGTGCGGTCGGCGGTGCGGGCGATCTCGGCGAGATCACCGGGCCCGGCCGAGGCCTCCCACGCTTCCGTATAGATGGTGCTCTGCGACTGGACCGGGAGCTGCATCCCGTACGACAGCCGCCCGGCGGGCAGTATCGGCACCGGGTCGCCTCCCTTCCTCCGTGTCCGCCCCGACCTGATCTGACGTTCCGTCATTTTTCGGAGCGGGTGCCATCGTCGTACCTGACGGTGCATCAGACAAGAGGAAGGAGGGAACAGCGGATCCATCGCCCGGGGCGGTAGCCGGACAGCCGTTGGCCGGCGGTCGAAACCGGTACCGCCCTCGGCCGATCGAGATCACGCCCGGCGCGAGTCCGGCGCCGCCCGGGTGTCGGAGGCGCGCGATACGGTCCCCGTCATCGCCCCATACCCAGGAGGAACCATGTCGACCAGGTGGACCGTGACGCTCGACTGCGCGCATCCGGCCAGGCTGGCGGAATTCTGGGCGCTCGCCCTCGGCTACGTACCGAAGCCTCCGCCCGCCGGTTTCGTGAGCTGGGAGGAGTGGTTCGCCCACCACGGCATCCCGGAGGAGGAGTGGGACGACGGCGCGTACCTGTGCGATCCGGACGGGGTGGGCCCGACGCTGTCCTTCCTGAAGGTGCCGGAGCCGAAGGTGGCGAAGAACCGCGTGCACCTGGACGTACAGGCCGGCGGCGGCCGCGAGACGCCGTGGGAGGTGCGGTGGCCGCGCGTGACCGAGGCGGTCGCGCGCCTGACCGCCGCCGGCGCGACCGTGGTGCGCGAGCACGAGATGGACGGCCGCCCTGATCACGTGGAGATGACCGACCCGGAGGGCAACGAGTTCTGTGTGCTCTGACTCCGGCTCCGTCACACCGTGGGTGACCCACCGGGCGGTGTCTGCGCGTCGCGGCGGAACAGGGCCGTCCACAGGAACGGCTCGCCGAAGTACGGGGACTCGGGCGGCTCGTCGTGCATGCGGCGCAGTTCGACCTCCGTCAGGTCGGAGAAGATCCGGCGCAGGGACTCCGGCGTGTAGGCGAGTCCGCCGTGGAGGCCGGACCGGCGGTAGAACTCCGCGTCGGGGAGTTCGGAGCCCATCCCTCCGGCTGCGAAGCAGGTGAGGGCGAGGTGGCCGCCGGGGGCCAGGGCGCGGTCGAGCAGGGCGAGGTAGCTGATGCGGCGGTGCGGCGGCAGGTGGTGGAAGCAGCCGGAGTCGTGGATCAGGTCGTACGGGCCGCCCGACTCGGCCTCGGTGACGGCGAAGGCGTCACCGCAGCGGAACCGGATGTCGGCCCCGGCCTCACGGGCGCGCTCCTCGGCCCAGGAGATGGCCGCCGGGGAGAGGTCGACGGCATCCACCTGGAAACCCAGAGAGGCGAGATGGAGAGCGTTACGGCCGGGGCCGCACCCGAGGTCGAGCGCCCGGCCCGGCGTGATCAAGGACCGGTCGAGGTACGAGACCAGGTTCTCGTCCGGCTTCGCCACGAAGAACGGCACCGGCTTCGAGCGGTCGCCGTAGAACCCGTCCCACCAGCCGGCCCCGTCCGCCGTCCAGCGATCGGCCTCCGGCGCGAACAGGCCGTCCATCAGCTTCAGAACGTCGTCGATCGTGCGTATGTTCCGGTCCATCGGATCCCCTTTCACGATGGGGAAACGGTAGAACCGCAGGACGTGAATGCCCAGCTCAGGGGCGATGGCACGGAGTCGTGGACGGCCGCCCGAGAGGCCGCGGGGGGCTGGTGGCCCCCACCAAGCCCAAGGCCGTTGCCGCAGCGTCGCGCACCCCCCACCGGGCGCCGCCGAGGGGGCGTCCCCGGTGACGCTCCCGCATGTTTCCGCACGAGTTTGCGCACCAGCTCCTGGACACCCGGCGCGCCTTGCGCCTGCCTCATGGCCGACGGGTGGTCCCGCCCGCCGGCCCGTCCCCAGTAGCGCCGGAGGACCCGGTGAGGGCCGGGACGGGCCCAGGGCGGACCCGAGTGGGCCCGCCTTGCACGGTCACGCCCAGGTCCGGGTCCCTACCTCCGGTACAGCGCCTCGATCTCCGCCTCGAAGTCCCGCAGGATCGCATCCCGTTTCAGCTTCAGCGACGGTGTCAGATGTCCGCCCTCCTCCGTGAAGTCCACCGGCAGCACGACGAATTTACGGATCGACTCGGGGCGCGAGACCAGGCGGTTGGCCTCGTCGACCGCGCGCTGGAGCGCGCCGCGCAGCTCCTCGTCCGCCACCAGGTCCCGGATCGGCACGTCCTGCTTCTTGCGCATCTGCCGCCAGTGCAGGAGCCCGTCCGGCTCCAGGGTGATCAGGGTGGTGATGAACGGGCGGTTGTCGCCGACCACCATGCACTGGCTGACCAGCGGGTGGGCGCGCAGCCAGTCCTCCAGCGGCGCCGGGGCGACGTTCTTACCGCCCGTCGTCATGATGATTTCCTTCTTGCGGCCGGTGATGGTGAGGTAGCCGTCCTCGTCGAGGGCGCCCAGGTCGCCGGTGGCGAACCAGCCGCCGTCCAGTGCGGGGACGGGCGCGCCGCGTTTGGTGTCCCAGTAGCCGCGGAACACCTGCCCGCCGCTGAGCAGTACCTCGCCGTCGTCCGCGATCCGCACGGCGGTGCCCGGCAGCGGCCAGCCGACCGTGCCGAGGCGCGGTTTGAGCGGTGGGGTGACGGTGGCGGCGGCGGTGGTCTCCGTCAGCCCGTACCCCTCGAAGATCTCGATGCCCGCGCCCGCGTAGAAGGCGGCGAGGCGGCGCCCCAGCGGGGAGCCGCCGCAGATCGCGTACCGGACGTGCCCGCCGAGGGCCGCCCGGATGCGGCGGTAGACCAGTGGGTCGTACAGGGCCCGGGCGGCCCGCAGGCCCCAGCCCGGTCCGGGTCCGGTGCCGTGTTCGGCGGCCTCGACGGCCTGTCCGTACCGCTGGGCGATCCTCGCGGCGCGGTCGAACGACGAGGCTCGGCCCATCTTCTCGGCGGTGGCCCGGCCGGTGTTGTAGACCTTCTCCAGTACGTACGGGATGGCCGGCAGGAACGAGGGCCGGAAGCCCGCCAGGTCGGCGAGGAGGTCCTCGGTCCGGATGGACGGGGCGTGGCCGAGCCGGACCCGGGCGCGCAGACAGCCGATCGCGACCATCCGCCCGAAGACGTGCGACAGCGGCAGGAAGAGAAGGGTCGAGGCCGGTTCCTTGCTGACCGATTTGAAGACGGGGTGGAGGAGTTCGATGGCGTTGTCGACCTCGGCGAAGAAGTTGCCGTGGGTCAGGACGCAGCCCTTGGGACGCCCGGTGGTGCCCGAGGTGTAGATGAGGGTGGCGGGTGACTCCGGTTCCAGGGTGGCCCGGCGGGCGGCGACCGCGTCGTCGGGGACGTCCCTGCCGAGCGCCTTCAGCCGACCGAGTGCGCCGGTGTCGAACTGCCAAAGGTGGGCGAGATCGCCGAGCTGTTTGCGTTCCTGGCTGATCAGTCGACCCTCGTCCGCCGTCTCCACGGCGCAGGCGACAGCGCCCGAGTCCTGGAGGATCCAGCGGGCCTGGAAGGCGGACGACGTGGGGTAGATGGGGACGGTGACGAGTCCGGCGGCCCAGCCCGCGAAGTCGAGCAGCGTCCATTCGTACGTCGTACGGGCCATGATCGCGATCCGGTCGCCGGCTCGCAGGCCCTCCGCGATCAGGCCCTTGGCGACGGCGAGCACCTCGCCGGCGAACTGTTCAGCCGTCACGTCCTGCCAGCTGCCGTCCGGCTGCTTGCGGCTGAGGACGGCGTCGCCCGGGGCCTCGCGGGCGTTGTCGAAGGGGATTTCGGCGAGCGATCCGCGCCGGACGGGCGGCGCGATCGGCGGTACGGAGACCTGCCGTACCGATCCGTCCGCCGCCCTGACCTTCGTCGGCTCGACCAGGGCGGGTACGGCGGCCGTCGCGGCAGGTGCGGCGGCAGAGGCTGACGTGGACACGAGCGGCTCCTCAACAGGGGAACGGCGGTTCGGCCGGTCCGTCCGGCGACCGTTTCGTCCTCGGCCGCCGAGCGGGCTTGAAGTTGTCCTCGATCGCTGAAGGGGCTGGGGAATCAGAGGCGTTCCAGGATCGCGGTGACTCCCTGGCCGCCTGCGGCGCAGATCGAGATCAGCCCGCGGCCCGGGGCTTCCCGCTCGGCGAGCAGTTTGGCGAGGGTGGCGACGATCCGCGCCCCGGTCGCGGCGAACGGATGCCCGGTGGCGAGGGACGATCCGGCCACATTGAGCCTGTCCCGGTCGACCTGGGCGAGCCCCTGCTTCTCCCAGGCGGCCAGGGTGGCGAGCACCTGGGAGGCGAAGGCCTCGTGGATCTCGAAGAGGTCGAAGTCCTCGATGGTGAGTCCGGCGCGCTCCAGCATCCGCGGTACGGCGTGGGCGGGAGCCATCAGCAGCCCGTCATCGCCGCCCACGTGGTCGACGGCGGCGGTCTCGTACAGCGAGAGATACGCGAGCGGCTCCAGGCCGTGCGCCTCCGCCCACTCGTCGCTCGCCAGCAGCACGGTGGCGGCGCCGTCGGTGAGCGGGGTCGAGTTGCCCGCGGTCATCGTCGCGTCGGGGTGGTCGGCACCGAACACCGGCTCGAGGGTGGCGAGTTTCTCCACGGTGGAGCCGGGGCGGAGGTTCTGGTCGCGGGCCAGGCCGAGGTGGGGGACGACGAGGTCGTACAGGAAGCCCCGTTCGTACGCGGCGGCGAGCCGCTGATGGCTGGTGGCGGCGAGTAGGTCCTGCTCGGCGCGGCCGATGTCCCACCGACGGGCGGTGATCGCCGCGTGTTCGCCCATCGAGAGTCCGGTGCGGGGTTCGGCGTTCCGCGGGATGTCGGGGACGAGATGCCGGGGCCGTATCCCCGTAAGTGCCTTGATCCGTCCGCCGGTCGACTTTGCCCGCCGGGCCGCCAGCAGCAGTCTGCGCAGCTGGTCGTTGACGCCGAGGGGGGCGTCGCTCGTGGTGTCCGTGCCGCCCGCGATCGCGGAGTCGACCGCGCCGAGCATGATCTTGTCGGCGGCGGCGATGACGGCCTGGAGGCCGGTGCCGCAGGCCTGCTGGATGTCGTACGCGGGGGTGCGCGGGTCGAGCGCCGAGCCGAGGACGGTCTCGCGGGCCAGGTTGAAGTCCCGGCTGTGCTTGAGGACGGCGCCTGCGACGAACTCGCCGACCTGCTGCCCCTGAAGCCCGAACCGCTCGACCAGACCGTTCAGTGCGGCGGTGAGCATCTCCTGGTTGGAGGAGTGTGCGTACGGGCCGTCGGAGCGCGCGAACGGGATACGGCTGCCGCCGATGACCGCGACCCGGCGCGGCTGCGGGAGAGCAAGGGGGATCATCTCGACCAACTCATCTCGACCTGCTCCTGACTCTTGAGTAACCTTACTCCGTAGTAAAATCTACGACCGCGCAGGGAGTCTGGACAATGGCCGACCGCTATCTGCACTTCACCGGCACAGCACCCGGCCGATTTCTGACCCGGAAGCTCGGTCTTCCGCAGCCGGCGCGGCTGCGCCGCTGGTCGCTGGAGACGCAGTCACTGGACGGCCCGCTGCTGCATCTCACGGCCGGGGACTCCGCCGTTGCCCAGGAGCTGGGCGTGGTTCTCGC
Source organism: Streptomyces sp. NPDC002206 (assembly GCF_053593595.1). Classification (NCBI taxonomy): domain Bacteria; kingdom Bacillati; phylum Actinomycetota; class Actinomycetes; order Kitasatosporales; family Streptomycetaceae; genus Streptomyces; species Streptomyces sp. NPDC002206. The sequence continues at coordinate 68,952 of NZ_JBSFCW010000026.1, read as the reverse complement.
CGCGACCGGCCTCACGGTCGTCCGGAGCGCCGAACAGGCACCCCGCCCTGCGGGAATCGTGGTGGACGCGACGGCAGTTGCCACCGCCGCAGGGCTCGGGGACGTGCACGCCGCGCTGCATCCTGTCGTGCGTTCGCTGGCGCCGGGTGGCCGGATCGTGATCGTCGGGGTGCGGCCATCGGCCGACGACCATCATCAGGCGGCCGCCCAGCAGGCTCTTGAGGGGTTCGTGCGCTCGCTCGGCAAGGAGATCGGCAGGGGCGCCACCGTCCAGCTGCTCCGGATCGAACCGGATGCGGCCGCCTCGGCGGAATCCACCCTCCGTTTCCTGCTCTCCCCCCGGTCCGCGTACATCAGCGGCCAGGTCGTCGAACTCACCGGCGCCGCACCCGATCCGGCCGCCGACCCGGCCGCGCCGCTCGCCGGACGCACCGCGCTGGTCACCGGTGCGGCGCGTGGCATCGGCGCCTCGGTCGCCTCGGTCCTGGCGCGGGACGGAGCGCAGGTCATCTGCCTCGACATCCCACAGTCCCAGGACGAGTTGGTGCGTACCGCCGACCGGCTCGGTGCGTCGGCGCTGCCGCTCGACATCACCGCGGACGACGCCACCGAGCGGATCGCCGCCGCGACCCCCGGCGGCCTGGACATTCTCGTCCACAACGCGGGCATCACCCGCGACCGGCGGCTCGCCAACATGCCCGCCGACCGCTGGGCCCAGGTCGTCGAGGTCAACCTCGACAGCGTGCTGCGCATCACGGATGCGCTGCTCGAGGCGGGCACCATCAACCGGGGCGGCCGGATCGTCGCCACCGCGTCCATCGCCGGCATCGCGGGCAACAACGGTCAGACGAACTATGCGGCCAGCAAGGCGGGCATCATCGGCCTGGTCCGCTCCCTGGCCCCGCGCGCCGCCGCCGACCACGGCATCACGGTCAATGCGGTCGCCCCCGGCTTCATCGAGACCAGGATGACCGCCGCCGTCCCCCTCTTCGTCCGGGAGGCGGGCCGCCGGATGAACTCCCTTGCCCAGGGCGGTCTTCCGGTCGATGTCGCGGAGACGACCGCATGGTTCGCCCAGCCCGCTTCGGCGGCCGTGAACGGCCAGGTCGTGCGGGTCTGCGGCCAGAGCCTGCTCGGGGCGTGACGGCGATGTCGGCCACTGCCACTTCCCGAGGTCTGACGGCGTCACTGGTGCGTGGCGCCGTCACGTCCCCGTTCAAGCGGGCGGGCCGGCCCGGCGCCGCGCTGCCTGCCGACCGCCTGGTCGTCCGGGACGTACGGATCGCACCCGGTCCCCTCGCCTCGTACAGCAGGATCTGCGGCTTCTCCGAGTCGGGCCCGCTGCCGCTGACGTACCCCCATGTACTGGGCTTCCCGCTCGCGATGCGGCTGATGACCGGACGGAGCTTCCCGCTTCCCGTTGTCGGGCTGGTCCACACATGGATCGAGATCACCCGGCACCGGGCGCCGCACCTCACGGAAGCGATCGAACTCACCGTGTACGCAGATGAGTTGTCGCCCCATCGGCGGGGCACCGAGGTGACGATGGCGACCGAGGCGCGGTCGGGCGGCGAGCTGGTGTGGGAGTCCCGCAGCGGCTATCTTTCCCGTCACTCGACACGCGGGGCCTCGCCCGCTGCCGAGGCCGGGCTCCCCGCGCTCCCCGTAGCCGAACTCCCCGCCGTCGCCGAGTGGCGGCTGCCCGGCGATCTGGGCCGTCGTTACGGCGCCGTGTCGGGTGACCGGAACCCGATCCACCTGTATCCGCTCACCGCCCGGCTGTTCGGCTTCCCGAGGGCCATCGCACACGGCATGTGGACGGTCGCCCGCTGTCTGGCCGAGTCCGCCGAACCGGGCAGGATCAGTTACGTCCGGGCCGACTTCAGGGCCCCCGTCCTGCTCCCGGCGACCGTGACGTACGCGGTGGACGGCGCAGGCACCGCCTTCCAGCTCCGCAGCGGCGGCCGCGTCCACCTCACCGGGTCGACGGCACGGGACGGTGCGCAGCCGCGGTCCTGACCCGGTCAGCCGCTACGCCCGAGCGGCTGCCTGGGCCCGCGGCGCCCACGGGCGGCCGTGCATGAGGTTCTCCAGGCCCGCCCACGAGAAGTTCATCAGCGTGGCTGCGGCCTCCTTCGCCGAGACGCCCGGGGTGTCGTTCGCCCAGCCGGCGAGCGACTCCGCGGCCCCCACGAGCGCCTGCGCCAGGCCCGACACATCGCGGTCAGGGAGCGCCGGATCGTGGTGCGCCTCGCGCGCAGCGGCGCCGATCAGACCCGTCACGAACGCAACGATCTCGTCCCGCATCACCATGACCTCGGTGGCGAACGGCTCCCCGTGCGTGCGCGCCTGCCGGTGCAACACCGCCCAGCCGTCCGGGTTCTCCGCGGTGTGCGTGAAGAATGCCCGTAGCCCGGCCCACAGTTGCCGGTCCGCCGGCAGCCCCGGCTCCACCCCCGACCGCACCGCTGCGACCAGCGCCTTTGCCTCGCGCTGGATACAGGAGGTGAAGAGCTCCTCCTTGGAATTCAGGTACAGATAGACCAACGGCTTGGACACACCGGCCAGCTCCGCGATCTCGTCCATCGAGGCGGCCCGGTAGCCACGCTGCCCGAAAGTCTGCACCGCGGCGTCCATCATCTGCTGCTCGCGCACGGCACGCGGCATCCGTTTGCTCTTCACAGCACCCACGTCCGACTTCCTCCCACCCCACTGCGCCACTCCTCGGTAAGACTACGGCGCAGGCTCCTCGCGCGTCGTACGGAGAAGCCTTCCCGGGACGTCCAGTGGCCGGTTTCACCCTCCGCCGAAAGTCACGTCTTCCCGCGCTCCTGCTCCCCCTGCGGTGGGGCATCGATTCCCCTGCGCGTGGTGTCCCCGCACGGCACGGACCGTGGCCGGACCATGTCGCGGCCTTCTGCGACTGCGTCTGCGGGGCACACCCGGCCACTGCCGCCCGGCCCGGCACCGGCAACCCGGAAGTGGCCTTCGAGCACCCCTGACCGAGCCGGCCCGTTCGTACGCGTACAACGGCGAGCGCCCCCGGTCCTCGAAGGACCGGGGGCGCTCGCCGAAGGTGTGGCCGTTACGCGGCGACCGGCACGCTCACCGGCTCCGCGTCGCGCACCTCGTCGTCGACCGGGGAGGACGAGGCCGAGTTGTACGCGTCGAGGTCGAGGATCTTCTCGCGTGCCGAGACGATCACCGGGACCAGCGCCTGGCCCGCCACATTGGTGGCCGTACGCATCATGTCCAGGATCGGGTCGATGGCCATCAGCAGGCCCACGCCCTCCAGCGGCAGCCCCAGCGTGGACAGCGTGAGGGTCAGCATGACGGTCGCACCGGTGAGACCGGCGGTGGCCGCCGAGCCGATCACCGAGACGAACGCGATCAGGATGTAGTCACCGACACCCAGCTGGACGTCAAAGATCTGCGCGATGAAGATCGCCGCCAGCGCCGGGTAGATCGCGGCGCAGCCGTCCATCTTCGTCGTCGCCCCGAACGGAACGGAGAACGAGGCGTACTCCTTCGGGACGCCGAGTCGCTCGGTGACCTTCTGGGTGACCGGCATCGTGCCGACCGAGGAGCGGGAGACGAAGGCCAGCTGGATCGCGGGCCAGGCGCCCCTGAAGAACTGGAGCGGGTTGACCTTGGCGACCGTGGCCAGCAGCAGCGGGTACACGCCGAACATCACCAGGGCGCAACCGACGTAGACGTCGACGGTGAACGTCGCGTACTTGCCGATCAGGTCCCAGCCGTAGTCGGCGATCGCGTAGCCGATGAGGCCCACGGTGCCGAGCGGGGCGAGCCGGATGACCCACCACAGGGCCTTCTGGAGGAGCTCCAGGACCGACTCGCTGAGGGTGAGGATCGGCTGGGCCTTCTCGCCGAGCTGGAGCGCGGCGATACCGGCGACGGCGGCCATGAAGACGATCTGCAGGACGTTCAGCTCGGTGAACGGGGTGATCACGTTCTCCGGGATGATGCCGGTCAGGAAGTCGAGCCAGGAGCCTGCGTGGTCAGGCTTGGCGCCGTCCTTCGGGGTCAGGCCGGTGCCGGCGCCCGGGTTGGTGATCAGGCCGATCGCCAGGCCGATGGCGACCGCGATCAGCGAGGTGATCATGAACCAGAGCAGGGTGCGGGTGGCCAGCCGGGCGGCGTTGTTGACCTTGCGCAGGTTGGTGATCGACACCAGGATCGCGAAGAAGACGAGGGGCGCGACGGCCAGCTTCAGCAGCTGGACGAAGATGTGGCCGACCTTGTCGAGCGTGGTGTAGAGCCAGCCGATGTCGTAGCTGCGGGCGAGCCAGCCGAGCAGCACGCCGAGGACCAGACCGGCGACGATCTGGGCCCAGAACGGGACCTTGGGTATACGGAAACCGGAGCCGGACTGCCGGCCGGTGCCGGCGGTGGCGGACGCGGGATTCGCGGACACGGACACACTCCAGATGTGACGCATCGGGGCGCACGGGGATGGGGCGGGGGGACGGGGGTGCGGCGCCCGCGTCAGGGGCGGCGCCGCTGCATGATGCCGGTTCAGACGTTGCGGCAACAGACCGCGGACATACAGCGGCAGAGATCGACATGCAGGCGCACCACGAGCTCAATGCCGGCTCGGTGGCGGGGGCGCACAGCTGTCTTCATGTCGAACACGTTAACACTTGAACTTTGAGAACCTCAAAGATGTTCTTTGGGAAGCCTTGACGAGAATGCACCCCGCACCACGCGACGGAACGCGGAAACCCCAGCACAGGAGCGCGTGCTCCGACACTGGGGCTTCGAACGAATACGGTGCGCGCGTGAGGAACCTTACGTAACCCTTACCCCGCCTCACGCGGGCTTCACGCGGTAACGCGGCACTACGGGGCGACGCCGTCCTCCTGGTCCTGGTTCGCCGCCAGCCGGGCCTTGGCGCGGTCGATCTTGGGGGCGATCTGTGCGGACATCTCGTCGCGCTGCTTGCGCAGCAGGATGTAGCTGAGAGGCGCGGAGAGCAGCAGGGCGAGCAGGATGATCCACATGACGTTGGATCCGCCGAGCCCGGAGGGCAGCAGACCGTAGGTGACAGCCACCGCGACGACGACGAGACAGCCGACGAAGATGCTGAGGCGCATCAGCGTGTACCGGATCGTTGCGCTCGGCTTGGCAGCGGACACGGCTGACCTTCTCTCTACGTACGACAACCCTGCCCGACCAGTGAAGCATGCCCCGAATTCGATCACTTCGGCGGGCGGGCCGGCGAGTCACCCCAGCGGGAGCAGCATGATGATGTCGTCGCGGTCGTCCCCGTCGGCGACCCGGATCGCGCCGGGCACCCGGCCGACCTCCTTGTATCCGCACGTCGCATAGAAACGGTCGGCCCCGGTGCCGCCCCGGCAGGTGAGGCGGATGGCCTCTATCCCGTCGGTCCCGCGGGCGGCATCCGCCGCGGCGGTCATCAGCTCGCGGCCGTAGCCCTTGCCCTGGTGGCCGGGGTGGACCATCACCGTGTACAGCCAGAGCCAGTGGGACATCAGCCGGTGGGTGTTGCGGACGAGAAAGGCCGTGGCGGCGACGGCGCCCTTCTCGTCGTACCCGACCAGCAGCCGGGTGCGCCCCTCGGCCATCGAGACGAGGTGCTTGACCAGCTCGGGCCGGACGTCCTCAGTGGTGACGGGTGGCACGAAGCCGACGGCACCACCCGCGTTGGAGACATCGGCCCAGAGTGCACAGATGCCGTCCCGCAGAGTGCCGTCGAACGTGGGATCCACCTCAAATGTAAGCGCCATAGTGGCAGATTAGTTATTACGGCGCCGTTGCCTCAAACGCCGTCCACAACGCGAGAAAGCCCCGGCCGGGAACGGCGGCCGGGGCTTCCGTACAGAGAGATCCGCGCCGGGCAGTTCGACGGCGGAGCGAACCGGCCGCGTCAGACCCGCATCGGCTGCGGCGACTCGCGGCGTGCCGCGTCCGGCCCCGGGTACTCGCGGATGATCTCGTACCGGGTGTTCCGCTCGACGGGGCGGAAGCCCGCGTCCCGGATCAGGTCCAGCAGGTCGTCGCGGCCCAGCTTGTTCGGCGTGCCGTAGTTGTCCGCGTCGTGCGTGATCTTGTACTCGACGACCGAACCGTCCATGTCGTCCGCGCCGTGCTGGAGCGCGAGCTGGGCGGTCTGCACCCCGTGCATCACCCAGAAGACCTTGACGTGCGGGACGTTGTCGAAGAGGAGCCGCGAGACGGCGAACGTCTTCAGCGCCTCGGCGCCGGTCGCCATCGTCGTCCGCGCCTGCAGCTTGTTGCGGACCTTGCCGTCCTTCATGTCGACGAAGTCGTGCTGGTAGCGCAGCGGGATGAAGACCTGGAAGCCGCCGGTCTCGTCCTGCAGTTCACGCAGCCGCAGCACATGGTCGACGCGGTGACGCGGCTCCTCGATGTGCCCGTACAGCATCGTCGCCGGGGTCTTCAGACCCTTCTCGTGCGCGAGGCGGTGGATGCGCGACCAGTCTTCCCAGTGGGTGTTGTGGTCCACGATGTGCTGGCGGACCTCCCAGTCGAAGATCTCCGCGCCGCCGCCGGTCAGCGACTCCAGACCGGCTTCGATCAGCTCGTCGAGGATCTCGGAGGCGGAGAGCCCGGAGATGGTCTCGAAGTGGTGGATCTCGGTGGCGGTGAACGCCTTGAGGGAGACCTGCGGAAGGGCCTCCTTCAGCGCGCTGAGGGAGCGCGGGTAGTAGCGCCACGGCAGCGTGGGGTGGAGCCCGTTGACGATGTGCAGCTCGGTGAGGTTCTCGCCCTCCATCGCCTTCGCGAGACGGACTGCCTCCTCGATGCGCATGGTGTACGCGTCCTTCTCGCCCGGCTTGCGCTGGAACGAGCAGTACGCACACGACGCAGTGCACACGTTCGTCATGTTGAGGTGCCGGTTGACGTTGAAGTGCACGACGTCGCCGTTCTTGCGCGTGCGCACCTCGTGGGCGAGGCCGCCGAGCCAGGCCAGATCGTCCGACGCGTAGAGGGCGATGCCGTCCTCACGGGTCAGCCGCTCCCCTGCGCGGACCTTCTCCTCCAGCTCGCGCTTGAGCCCGACGTCCATGCGGCTGCCTCCCAGATGTCTCTGACGTGCTGTGCGATACGTGCGTTCCCCCGGGACACCCGGTGGAACCCCGGTCACCCGGGGGCTCCACCACGTTACGCCTACGACTCCTCGGGAAGTTCCCCGACCCGGTTCTCCCACTTGGTGGAGAGCACGATCGTGGTGCGGGTGCGGGAGACGCCCTTCGTACCGCTGAGCCTGCGAATGGTCTTCTCCAGGCCGTCGACGTCACCGACGCGCACCTTGAGCATGTACGAGTCGTCGCCCGCGATGAACCAGCAGTCCTCGATCTCCGCGAGGTCCTTGAGGCGGCGTGCGACGTCCTCGTGGTCGGCGGCGTCGGAGAGCGAGATGCCGATCAGGGCCGTGACCCCGAGACCGAGCGAAGCGGCGTCGACGGTGGCGCGGTAGCCGGTGATGACACCGGCGGTTTCCAGCCGGTTGATGCGGTCGGTGACGCTGGGTCCGGAGAGCCCGACGAGCCGCCCGAGCTCGGCGTACGAGGCCCTGCCGTTCTCCCTGAGGGCCTGGATGAGCTGCCTGTCCACCGCGTCCATATGACTGAAACCTTCCATTGTTCAGCAGTACCGCGAGTTTACGTATAGAATCTAAGGCACACAGGGTCCACGCCCTGCAGATCTTTCAGATTTTCAAAGAAGTTCTTTCGAATCCTCAGGAGTGAAGACACCGTGTACACGATCGAGATGGCCTACGCCCGGATGCGCGAGCTGCAGGACCTGGCCAACCGCTCGCGTGCCCACCAGCCCGCCGCCGCGCGAGAGGTCGACAAGACCCGCATCCAGCGCGCCCCGAAGAAGCGCTGACCCCCGGCCCCACCGGCCCGGCCTCAGTCACGGGAGCCACCGAGCTCCCCCTCCCACCGGCGGTACAGCCGATGCGGCACCCCTGCCGCGTCGAGCACCCGCCCCGCGACGAAGTCCACCAGGTCCTGGATGTGCGTCGCGCCCGCATAGAACGCCGGAGAGGCGGGCAGCACCACGGCGCCCGCCTCGTCCAGGGCCACCAGATGCTTCAGCGTCTGACCGTTCAGCGGCGTCTCGCGCACCGCGACGACCAACTTCCGCCGCTCCTTGAGCGTCACGCTCGCGGCCCGCTGCAGCAGATCCTTCGAAAGCCCGAGCGCCACTCCGGCCACACAGGCCGTCGAGGCCGGCACGATCAGCATCCCCTTCGCCGGGTACGAGCCCGAGGACGGCCCGGCCGCGAGATCACCGGCCGCCCAGTGCCGCACCCGGTCGACCTCCACATCGAAGGTGTGCGGCTTCCCGTCCGCCCCGCGTGCCAGCCAGCTCCGCAGGTCCTCCTGCCAGTGCGCGTCACGGAAGGCGATCCCGGTCTCGTCCAGGAGCGTCAGCCGCGAGGCCCGGCTCACCACCAGATCGACGCTCTCCCCCGCGGCCAGCAGACCACGCAGCACGGCGGCGGCGAATGGTGTGCCCGAAGCACCGGAAACCCCGACAATCCAAGGCTGTCGCTGCTGCTGACTCACTGAAGTCCCGGATTCCACACACCCGAGCCTATCCGGCGCACGGCCTGCGGAACCGAGCGAGGGGTTTCGGGCGTTCCGACAGATGAAGGACAGGCCAGGGACAGGGCCGCGGACGGCTGTGAACAGGCCACGGACAGGGGGCGGCCATGACCGGTACCCGTACAGGCACCTCCGCACGGGCGATGACCGCCGGGGCGCTGATGCTGGGCTGGATCGCACTGCTGTGGGTGCTCGAATCCATCGACATGGCGACCGGCCAGGCGCTCGACACCTACGGCATCACCCCGCGCGAGCCGGGCGAGCTGCTCGACATCGTGCCCGCCGCGTTCCTGCACAGCGGGTGGCAGCATGTCGCCTCCAACACCCTCCCGCTGCTGGTCCTCGGTTTCATCGCCGCCCTCGGCGGGATACGACGCTTCGCCGCCGTCGTCCTCACCGTGATCGTTGCCAGCGGCCTCGGCGTCTGGCTGACCGCGCCGCCGCACACGGTCACGCTCGGCGCGTCCGGTGTCGTCTTCGGCCTCTTCGGCTATCTGCTGGTCCGCGGCTTCGTCGACCGCAGACCGCTCGACATAGTGGTGGGCGTCGTGATCGCCGTGGTCTACGGCTCACTGCTGTGGGGCGTCCTGCCGACCGACTCCGGGATCAGCTGGCAGGGGCATCTGTTCGGGCTGATCGGAGGGGTGAGCGCGGCGTTCGCGTTCCGCCGCCCGCGCCGCGCCACCCGCCCCGTGCCCCCTGCTTCTACGGTGTGAGGCCGCGCACCAGCAGATCCAGCAGGGCACATGCGAACAGCGCGATCCCGATGAACCCGTTGACGGAGAAGAACGCCCGGTTCAGCCGGGACAGGTCGTGCGGCCGCACCACGCGGTGCTCGTACACGAACGCCACGGCGACGATCACCATGCCGATCCAGTAGAACAGTTCCGCGCCCGTCGCGAGCCCGAACCAGACCAGCAGGCCGGTCGTCACCACGTGGCAGACCCGGGCACCCCAGAGCGCCGCCGGGATGCCGAAACGGGCCGGGACCGAGAGCACGCCGTGCGCGCGGTCCGCCTGCACGTCCTGGCAGCCGAAGATCAGGTCGAAGCCACCGATCCAGACACCGACCGCGAGGCCGAGGATCACCGCCTCCCACGACCAGCTGCCGGTGACCGCGAGCCAGGCGCCGATGGGCCCCATGGCCTGTGCGATACCGAGGATGGCGTGCGGGTAGTAGGTGAACCGCTTGCCATACGGGTAGACGACCATCGGCACGACGGCGATCGGCGCGAGCGCCAGACAGAGCGGGTTCAGCAGGGCGGCGGCCCCGAGGAAGACGACGACGGCGACGAGTGCACCCGTCCACGCCGACTTCACGGTGACGGCACCGGTGACCAGCTCACGGTTGGCGGTACGTGGGTTCCGGGCGTCGATCTCGCGGTCGATGATCCGGTTCGCGGCCATCGCGAACGTGCGCAGCCCGACCATCGCGACGGTGACGAGCAGCAGCCGCCCCCAGTGGATGTTCTCGTCGAGCTGGAACATCGCGCTCAGCGCGGCGATGTAGGCGAAGGGCAGCGCGAAGACCGAGTGCTCGATCATCACGAGCCGCAAGAACGCCTTGACCCTGCCGGTCGGTTGCGCGGGCCCGGGGCCCAGCGCCGCTTCGGCCGCACTCACAGCCCGTACTCCTTCCACCGGCGGTCGACCTTCGCCGCCGTCTCCGGGTCGGACTCGACCATGTTCGGCCAGCCCCCGTCCCGGGTGTAGCCCTCCTCGGGCCACTTCTTCGTCGCGTCGATGCCCGCCTTGCCACCCCAGAACTGCTGGTAGGAGGCGTGGTCGAGATGGTCGACCGGGCCTTCGGTGACGGTGAGGTCCCGGGCGTAGTCGGTATTGCCGAGCGCCCGCCAGGAGACCTCGTGCAGATCGTGGACGTCGCAGTCGGAGTCCACGACGACGATCAGCTTGGTCAGCGACATCATGTGCGCGCCCCAGATGGCACTCATCACCTTCTGGGCGTGCTTCGGGTACTTCTTGTCGATCGAGACGATCGCACAGTTGTGGAAGCCGCCGGACTCGGGCAGGTGGTAGTCCACGATGTCCGGCACGATGATCTTCAGGAGCGGCAGGAAGAACCGCTCGGTGGCCCGCCCCAGCGGGCCGTCCTCGGTCGGCGGCCGGCCCACCACGATCGACTGGAGCAGCGGACGCTTCCGCATGGTCACGCAGTCGATGGTGAGCGCGGGGAAGGGCTCCTGCGGCGTGTAGAACCCGGTGTGGTCGCCGAACGGCCCCTCGGGAAGCATCTTCCCGGGTTCCAGCCACCCCTCGATGACGACCTCCGCGTGCGCCGGGACCTGCAGCGGCACGGTCTTGCAGTCGACCATCTCGATCCGCTTGCCCTGGATGAACCCGGCGAAGAGGTACTCGTCGATGTCCCCGGGCAGCGGGGCCGTGGAGGCGTACGTCACCGCGGGCGGCGCCCCGAACGCGATCGCGACGGGCAGCCGCTCGCCGCGCTTGGCGGCGACCTGGTAGTGGTTGCGGCTGTCCTTGTGGATCTGCCAGTGCATCCCGATGGTGCGCCGGTCGTGGCGCTGGAGCCGGTAGAGCCCCAGGTTCCGTACGCCGGTCTCCGGGTGCTTGGTGTGGGTGAGCCCCAGGTTGAAGAAGGAGCCGCCGTCCTCGGGCCAGGTGAAGAGCGCAGGCAGCTGATCCAGGTCCACGTCGTCGCCGGTGAGGACGACCTCCTGCACGGGGGCGTTGTCCGACTTCACCTTCTTCGGCGGTACGTGCACCATCGAGCCGAGCTTCCCGAACGCCTCGCGCACCCCGACGAAGCCGTGCGGCAGCTCCGGCTTGAGGAGGCCGCCGATCTTGTCGCTGATGTCGGCGTACGACTTCAGCCCGAGCGCCTTCAGCAGCCGCCGGTCGGTCCCGAAGACATTCATGGCCAGGGGCATGGACGCGCCCTTGACGTTCTCGAAGAGCAGCGCGGGCCCGCCTGCCTTGTTCACCCGGTCGACGATCTCGCCGACCTCCAGATAGGGGTCGACCTCGGCCTTGATGCGCTTGAGCTCGCCCTCGCGCTCCAGTGCCCGGAGGAGGGAACGAAGATCGTCGTAAGCCATGCGGACAAGTATCGGCCACGGGCTACCCTGGCCCCGTCACCGGGGCGGGACAGCGCCCCGCCATCTCTTCGCGGGGGGACCCTTCACCATGTTCCGGGCCTTGATCTATCTCCTGCCTCTGGCACTGACGATCTACGCGTTCATCGACTGTCTGAACACCCCGGAGGACGAGGCCAAGCATCTGCCCAAGATCGCCTGGGTCTTCATCATTCTGCTGTTCTGGATCGTGGGCCCGCTCGTGTGGCTGGGCGCGGGCAAGATGCGCCACGCGCCCGCCGGGGGCCGTACGCCGTCGGAATGGCACCGCAACCACCGCCATGAGTGGGTGGCACCGGACGACAATCCGGAATTCCTGAAGGCGCTGAAGGAGGAGAACAAGAAGGACGAGTCGCTCCTCAAGGACTGGGAGGCGGATCTGCGCCGCCGCGAGGAGGAGCTCAAGCGCCGCGAGAGCGGGGCCGGGCCGGAGGAGTCCGCTCCGCCCGCCTCGTAACCGCACGCAGGTTCACGGATACAGCGGCTGTCGGTTCGCGTTCCAGGGCCGGGCCCGCTCGGAAATCGAGCCCGTCCGGCGACTGAGGACGAAGGGCGGCCGGGGACCGCATGTTGCCCCGCTGTTCCGTGACCGGGAGAGTGAACGGCATGGAGGACAGGGGCGACGGCAGGGGCGACGCCGGAGGCACCGGCCGTGACGTCGACAGGGAGCGCCTCGCGACCGCCGTGGCGGAGGCCCGCGCCGGACTGGCCGAGGGTGGCATTCCGATCGGTGCCGCGCTGTACGGGGCGGACGGCTCGCTCCTCGGCCGCGGGCACAACCGCCGTGTCCAGGACGGCGATCCGTCCATGCACGCGGAGACCGCGGCCTTCCGTGCCGCCGGGCGGCAGCGCTCGTACCGTGGCACGACGATGGCGACCACCCTTTCGCCGTGCTGGTACTGCAGCGGTCTGGTCCGCCAGTTCGGGATCTCCCGGGTGGTCATCGGCGAGGCGGCCACCTTCCACGGCGGGCACGACTGGCTGGCCCGGCACGGCGTCGAGGTCGTGCTCCTCGACGACGCAGAGTGCACCGCCATGATGCGCGCTTTCATCCAGGACCACCCGGATGTATGGAACGAGGACATCGGCGATGAGTGAGCCCAGGATTCCCACCATCGATCTGCGGCCGTGGCTCTCCGGCGACGCCCGGGGCCGCCGCGAGACCGCCGCGACTGTCGACGCGGCGCTGCGCGCGGCGGGCTTTCTGCTGGTCACCGGGCACGGCGTGGACCCCGCGCTGCGGACCGCGATCCGCGACGCCGCACGCGGGTTCTTCCGGCTGCCCGCCGCGGTGAAGGAGCCGTACGCCGTCAAGGTCGGCGGCCGTGGCTGGCTCGGCCCCGGCGCCGAGGCCAACGGCTGTGCGGAGGGTACGCAGACGCCCCCGGACCTCAAGGAGTCGCTCTCCTTCGCCGCCGAGGACCCCACCGGCGACCCGGAGATCGACGCCGAGTGGTTCCTGCCCAACACCTGGCCCCGTGAGGCACCCGAGCTGAGGGCCCTGGTGACGGAGTACCTCGCGCAGATGCGGACGCTCTCGGACCGGCTGCTGGAGCTGCTCGGTGCGGCGCTCGGCGAGGCCGAGGACTTCTTCACCCGGCACACCACGCATCCCACCTGGGGTTTCAACATCAACTGGTATCCGGGCACGGAGGTGGTCGGGGAGCCGGAGCCGGGTCAGTTCCGGATCGGCCCGCACACCGACTTCGGCACCGTCACGGTCCTCGACCGGCAGGCCGGCAAGGGCGGGCTGCAGGTCTTCACGGACGACGGCGGCTGGGAGGACGCGCCGTACGACCCCGAGGCCTTCACCATCAACATCGGGGACCTGATGGCACGCTGGACGGGCGACCGCTGGCGCTCGGGCCGGCACCGGGTGCTGCCGCCGCCCTCCGACGCCCCCGCCGAGGAGCTGATGTCGCTCGTCTATTTCTACGAGTGCGACCCGCGCACCACGGTCGAGTCGGTGCCCGCGCCGACCGGCCGGGTCGCCCACGAGCCGGTGGACTCCCACACGTATCTGCGCGCGAAACTGGACGCGATCTCGGCCGGCTGACGAGGGTCCGCGGCCGGTCGACGGCACCGCACGTATCGTTCGAAAATCTTCACCCCCCTCCAACACGCCATCGATATCCTGCTGTTGACGGTGTGACAGTTCAGAAGTGGTGTCGGCACCGGGGGTGCTGTGGGCAGAGAGCTGTACGGGCGCGAGGCGATCTTCGGCAACGACGGCGGACGAGCTGCTGAAGCAGCTGTTGCCGGGGCAACGTCCGGACGTCCTGAGTGTGCTGACCGCCGCGCACGGCGAGGAGTCCGCCCGGCTGCTGGCGAGGACGCGGCTGCGCGGGGTCTCGATGGACGGCGATGTGGCCCTGCTCGTACGGGATGTGCTGCTGGCGGAGGACTGGCAGGTCGGTCCCGACTACTTCGTCGCCGATCCGCTGCTGCGGTCGCTGCTGCACCGGCTGCGGTTCCAGGACGGTGACCATCCGCACTACGCGATGTGGCGTGCGGTGCACGAGTCGCTCCGCGCCGCCTATGTGCCTGGGGGCAGCTTCCCGAGCGTCCCGCACCGCCTGCACCAGGAGCTGGTGCTGGGCGGGGCCGGGGCGTGTGTGACCCATCTGCGGGTGCCGTTCGCGCTCACCGACGTGATGCGCTGGCTGGGCGCGCTGCGGTTCATCGCCGCGGCGCCGTATCCGCGCGCACCCGGCAGCTCCGGCCCCGATCCGCGGCGGGCGATCGCCCTGGGGCAGGAGTCGGCCGATTCGTTGCCGACGCTGCGCCGGAAGGCGCCGGAGGACGCCTCGCAGCGGTTTGTGGCGATCGCCTGGCCCGAGGGGAAGCCCCCGGCGCGGAACTGCCTGCCCCCGCCGTCCGCACCCTGACCGCCACCGCCGCCCGGACCGTCAGTCCCCGCCCCGACCGCCGTCCGCCGCGTACCCGTCCCGCAGCTCCTGCCATCGCGTGAGCGTCCACGCGGACCAGTCGGCGGGACGCCCGTCCAGCGCCTCCACCAGGTACTCGAAGTGGTTGTGCCAGCCCGCCAGGCAGTCCAGCCGCAGCGCGTCGTCGCCGCGGAACTCATTGGTGAAGCGCAGCACCACATGGTCGCCGCGCGGCGGCTCCAGGTGGAAGCGGATCCGGCCGTGCACCCCTTCGAGGGTGTATTCGGCGACCCGCTCGATGTCCCAGGCGGTGACGGTGCCGGAGGCGACCGTGGCGTTCCCGTCCTGGTCCGTGTTGAGCCAGCGCAGCGTGATCGCACCGCCGATGCGCGGTTCGAACGGTTCGGCGGCGGCGAGCCAGTCCCGCAGCCCGTCGGAACTGGCAACGGCTGCCCACACCCGTGACACGGAGTGGGGCAGCCGCAGCGTGAACCGCAGGATGTGGCGGTCGCCGTCGGTTTCTGCGGCACCACGTTCGATCACGGGGTGCGTGTCGCTCATGGTTCCAGCGTGGCCCGATGGGGCGGGTTCCGCACCCGTACGGATGAGGGCGGGAGGCTCAGACGCCGGCGTAGGAGTGCTTGCCGGTGACGAAGATGTTCACGCCGTAGTAGTTGAAGAGCCAGCAACCGAAGGCGATCAGCGCCAGGTAGGCGGCCTTGCGGCCCTTCCAGCCTGCGGTGGCGCGGGCGTGCAGGTAGCAGGCGTACGCGACCCAGGTGATGAAGGACCAGACCTCCTTGGGGTCCCAGCCCCAGTAGCGGCCCCAGGCGTCGCCCGCCCAGATCGCGCCCGCGATGATCGTGAACGTCCACAGCGGGAAGACGGCGGCGTTGACGCGGTACGAGAACTTGTCGAGGGTCGCCGCGGCGGGCAGCCGGGACAGCACGGACTGGGCGAACGAGCCGGGCTCGACGCCGTTCGCGAGCTTGCTCTCGTAGCTGTCGCGGAACAGGTACAGCAGTGTGCCGACCGCACCGATGTAGAAGACGGCGCCGCAGATGATGGCGGTGGAGACGTGGATCCACAGCCAGTACGAGTGCAGTGCGGGCACCAGCTGGTCGCTGGAGGTGTAAAGCACGGTGGTCGCGATGCCGAGGTCCAGCAGGACGGTCGTGACCAGCAGCAGGCCCATCCAGCGGACGTTCTTCTTCAGCGCGAGAAGGATCAGGTACGCGGCGACGGCCACCGTGGAGAAGGTGATCGAGAACTCGTACATGTTGCCCCAGGGGGCACGCTGCACGGACAGCGCGCGGGCGACGACGCCGGCGGCCTGGACGAGGAAGGCGAGCACGGTCATGGAGACCGCGATCCGCCCCCACAGATCGCCCTTGAACGTGCCGCCGGCGGCGCCGGGCCCGTCCGGGACGTCACGCGAACCGGCGGCGGAACGCGTAATGATCTTCGGTCGGTCCAGTACGGCGGTGGCGCCGCCCTTCTGCGCGACCTGGACCTGGATCTTCGCCGAGGAGGCGTCGGCGGCCCCGGTCAGCGCGGCGGCGGTGCGGCCGACCTTGCTGCGGCTGCCGAACACCCACTCCGCGATGTGCGCGAAGAAGGCAATGGTGTAGACGGCCATCGACGAATAGATCAGCACATTGCTGGTGTGCGCCAGATTCTCGTTGGTTGCGGCGGCGAGATTCACTTCTCAGCCCCTTCGGCAGGTTCTTCGGAAAGTGCTTCGGCAGATGCGTCGTCGGGCGCGGTGGGCGCCATGTCATGGAGTGTGACCGCGAGATCGGCCAGCTCCTCGGGAAGCTTCGCGGACTCGCTGCGGCCCAGGCCCGCCATCTCGACGACGGTGACGCCGTCCGCTCCGCGTACGGCCCGGACCCAGACCCGGCGCCGCTGTATGAACAGCGAACCGGCCAGACCGGCGATGGCCCCGATGGCTCCGGTGAGCGCCCAGCCGCTGGCGGGCTGTTGCGAGATCTGGAAGCTGGCCCACTGCTCGATGCCTTCGAAGGTGATCGATCCGGCGCCGTCCGGCAGCTTCATCGTCTCGCCGGGCAGCAGCCGCTGCTTCAGCTTGTCGCCCTTGCTGTCCTTGAACGCCTCCATCTTCGAGGTGTTCAGCTGGTACACGTTCTGCGGCAGACCGGAGTCGACACCGAGGCTGCCGTGGTACCCGTTAAGGGCCAGTACCGGGAAGTCCGCGGCCGGGAACTGGGAGAACATCGTCCCCTTGCCGTTGCCCGCGAACGTCGGCACGAAGAACGCCTGGAAGCCCAGCTGGTCCTTCTTGCCGTTCTTGTCGCGGTAGCCGTCCATCACCTTGATCGCACCGGTCGAGGTGACATTGCTGTCGATCGGCAGCAGCGGAACGGCGGCCTTGTAGACCTCCTTGCCCTTGCCGTCCTTGACGGAGACGACCGGGGCGTAGCCGTGCCCGATCAGATAGACCTTGGAGCCGTCGACCACCAGCGGCTCGTTGACCTTGATGACGGCCCTCTTCGGCTTGCCGTACGCGCCCTCGGAGTACGTGACGTGGGCCTCGTACTTGCGTGGGGTGCCGATCTGCGGGCCGTTGCGCTCGTACGTGCCGACGAACTTGTCGAGGGTGAAGCTGAACGGGGCGAGCGAGTCCGTGTCGTACAGCGATCCGGACTTGAAGTCGTCGTACTGGGTCAGCGTGTTGGAGAAGCCGTCGCCGTCGACGATCAGCTTGCCGCCCTCGGACTTGAAGAGCTGGCCGGTGGCGAAGGCCACCAGCATGACGATCAGCGCGACGTGGAACATCAGATTCCCGGCCTCGCGCAGATAGCCCTTCTCGGCGGCGACCGCATCGCCGTCCGCGTGCGCCCGGAAGCGCCGCTTGCGCATGATCGCGAGCGCGGCCTCGCGGACCTGCTCGGGCTCGGCGTCGGTGCGCCACGTCGTGTACGCGGGCAGCCGGGTCAGCCTCTTGGGGGCGCCCGGCGGCCGGCTGCGCAGCTGGCCGATGAACTGGCCGGTGCGCGGCACGATGCAGCCGATGAGGGAGACGAACAGCAGGATGTAGATCGCGGAGAACCACACCGAGCTGTAGACGTCGAAGAACTGGAGCTTCTCGTAGATCGGCGTGACGGTGGTGTGGGCTTCCTTGAAGGTCTGCACCTTCAGCTCGTCCACGCTGTTCTGCGGGATCAGCGAGCCGGGGATGGCCCCGAGCGAGAGCAGGAAGAGCAGGATCAGCGCGACCCGCATCGAGGTGAGCTGGCGCCAGAACCAGCGCGCCCAGCCGATGACGCCCATGGCGGGCAGTGTGACCAGGGCTTCCTCGCGGGGTGCCGTGGAGAGCTGCGAGCCGGCCGCGCCGAGCTCGGCCGCGTTCTCCCGCTCCTGCCGGCTCTGGCGCTCGCGCTCGTTCGCGCGCTCTTCGGCCGCGTTGGTCTTGGTGTTGCTCATGGAACTCAGATCCCCACCGTGAAGCCGTTGGACCAGCCCTGCAGTTCCTGCATCATGCTGCTCCACACACCGGTCAGCAGGAGCAGTCCGGTCACGATCATCATTGCGCCGCCGATCCGCATGACCCATACGTAGTGGCGCTTGACCCATCCGAAGGCACCGAGCGCCTTGCGGAAGGCGACTGCGGCCAGCACGAACGGCAGGCCGAGTCCGAGACAGTACGCCAGGGTCAGTACGGCCCCGCGCCCGGCGGTCCCCTGTTCGAGGGCGAGTGTCTGCACAGAAGTGAGCGTCGGGCCGAGGCACGGTGTCCAGCCGACCCCGAACAGCACCCCGAGCAGCGGCGCTCCGGCGAGGCCGGACACCGGCCGCTTGTGGATGCGGAATTCGCGCTGGGTCATCCAGGGCATCAGCCCCATGAAGAAGACGCCCATCAGGATCATCAGGACGCCGAGAATCTTGGAGATGACCTCGCTGTGATCCTGCAGCCGCTGCCCGAAATAGCCGAAGAGCGCGCCGCCGGAGACGAACACGGCGGAGAAACCGAGCACGAAGAGCGAGGCGCCGACGACCATGCGCCCCCGT
This sequence comes from Streptomyces sp. NPDC002206, assembly GCF_053593595.1. Taxonomy (NCBI): domain Bacteria; kingdom Bacillati; phylum Actinomycetota; class Actinomycetes; order Kitasatosporales; family Streptomycetaceae; genus Streptomyces; species Streptomyces sp. NPDC002206. The sequence continues at coordinate 50,298 of NZ_JBSFCW010000026.1, read as the reverse complement.
CTGGCCTGGGCCAGATCCGTGCCGCTGACCCCGGTGACGTAGGAGAGGTAGCCGGGCACCAGCGGCAGCACGCACGGCGAGAAGAACGAGACCAGTCCGCCGAGCACGGCGATGGGCAGGGCCACCAGAAGGGCCCCGTTGAACACGGTCGTGTTCATGCCCGTGGTCGCGGCGAGCGTGAGCACGTGATCACTTCTCCGCGATCAGCGGGTCGATCATCTTGTGGAGCTTGACGTCGTCGAGGGCGACGAGGGTGCGGGCCGCGATCTTCCCGTCCCGGTCGATGACCACGGTCGACGGAATGGCCTGCGGGTTCAGCGTGCCCTTGGGGAAGCGCAGGATGAGCTTGCCGATCGGGTCGAAGAAGCTCGGGTAGGTGATGCTGTTGTCCTTCTCGAAGTTCACCGCCGGGCCCTTCTCGGCGTCCCGGGTGTTGATCCCGATGAACTGGACACCCTGGCTCGCGGTCTCCTTCGACACCTTCGCGAAGTGCTTGGCCTCCAGCCGGCAGGGGCCGCACCACGAGCCCCATACGTTCAGCACGACGACCTTGCCCTTGTAGTCGGCGACGTCGAGGGGCTTGCCGTCCAGCGTCGCCCCGTCGAGCTTCGGCGCGTCCTGGCGGTCCGCCCTGGCCACGGTGGAGATCCCGCCACTGCCGGTGACGAAGTGGGAGTTGCCGCCACCGCCGGCCTTGTTGCCGTCACCGCCGCAGGCGGTCAGGGTCAGCGCCAGTGCGGCGGCCGCTGCGGGGGCGGCGAGCAGGGTGAAGCGGCGTCGGGGTGCGCGGCCAGAGCTCATGTGAAAAGTTTCGCATGGCGGTTTCGGAGATCTTGCGCACCCCCCTCGGTGCCCGTAAAGACCGTTGTCAGGCCTGTTTAAAGAAGGTGTTCCAGCCACCGCCGGGCGACTCGCCGACCTCGAGGGTACGGAGCTTCGCAAGCACGGCCGGGTCCTGGACATCGAGCCAGTCGACGAACTGCCGGAACGAGACGAGCCGTACATCCGGCTTCCCCGCGATCCTTTTGAGGGTCTCCTCGACCGCATCCATATAGATGCCGCCGTTCCACACCTCGAAGTGGTTGCCGATGTAGAAGGGCGCACGATTCGTTCCGTACGCCCGCTCGAAACCGGCGAGATACGACTGGATGGCCTGCTCACGCCAGGCCGGAAAGCGCGACGGCATTCCCTGGGTGGAGTTTTTCGACTGGTTGGCAAGGATGTTGTAGTCCATCGACAGCACTTCGAACGAGTGCCAGGGGAACGGTATGCCCTGGAGCGGAAGATCCCACAGGCCCTGGCGCTTCTCCGGCCAGATCTGGGTGCCACCGGGCGAACTCGCGTCGTAGCGCCAGCCCAGTTTGCGCGCGGTGGGCAGCAGATTGTCCTGGCCGAGCAGACAGGGCGTGCGGGCGCCGATGAGTTCCTTGCGGTAGTCGAAAGGCAGCGGGTCGAGATCGGTCCAGCCGGTATTGGTGCGCCATTCGGTGACGAAGGAGACCGCCTGATCGACTTCGTTCTCCCACTGGGCGGGCGTCCAGTGGGCGACCGATCCGGAGCCGGCACAGAAATGCCCGTTGAAGTGCGTGCCTATCTCATGACCGTCGAGCCAGGCCCGGCGCACCTGGTCCAGCGTCGCCTTGATGTGGTCATCGGTGAGATACCCGATGTCGGAGGCGCCGATGGCGTTGTTCGGCGGTCGGTAGAGGGATTTCTTCGACTCGGGCAGCAGATAGAGCCCGGAGAGGAAGAAGGTCATCGACGCGTCGTGGTCCTTGGCGAGTTCGAGAAAACGCGCGAAGAGCCCGGTGCCGACCTCGCCCGCCCCGTCCCAGGAAAAGATCACGAACTGCGGCGGGGTCTGCCCGGGTTCCAGCGGGACCGGCGCGGAGGGCTGGTTCGGCTGCTCTCCGGAGTCAGCGGTGGAACCGTCCCCGATCTCCCGCACGTCGTTGTCCCCGGCCCCGCTCCCCTCGGCCTTGCCACCCGCCCGCTCCCCGGTGCCGGAGCCCGACCCGCTCGTTTCGGCAGAGTTCGGGGAACCGCAGCCCGCCATCCCGATGGCAGCCGCGGCTCCCAGTCCGGCTGTGAGCAGACTCCTTCGGCTGATATCGCGCACGGCGTCCCCATCTGCGGTCGTTTTGGCCCAACTCCATACAAACTGGCGAAGGCTTAGATGGGTGAAACAGCACGGGGGTTCCGCCGATCGGCACATGACTCCTGGCGCGACCTGACCCGACGTCGGCCGGACGCGGCGCGGGCCCCGGCCGACGGATCGGCGGGGCCCGCAGAGTTGGCGGAGAGAAGGATCTAGGCTCCGAACGCCTTGGACTTCCCCTTCACCGGCTTGGCACCGGCCAGCAGATGCGCAGGCACCAGATCGCGGGCCGGCTCGCTGTAGCCGACGGAGACGATCTTGTCGCCCTGGTACGTGAAGGTGGTCAGCGAGGCGAGCGTGCACTGCCGCTTGCGCGGGTCGTGCCAGAGCCGCCGCCGCTCGACGAAGCTCCGGACGATCCAGATCGGCAGCTGGTGGCTGACGCAGACCGCCTCGTGCCCGCGGGCCGCGTCGCGCGCGGCATCGAGGGCGCCCATCATCCGTACGACCTGCTCGATGTACGGCTCGCCCCAGGACGGGCGGAACGGGTTGGTGAGGTGCTTCCAGTTGTCCGGCTTGCGCAGCGCGCCGTCGCCGACCCCGAAGGTCTTGCCCTCGAAGACGTTGGCCGCCTCGATCAGCCGCTCGTCCGTGGCCAGGTCGACGCCGTGCGTCTTGGCGATCGGTGTCGCCGTCTCCTGGGCGCGCTCCAGCGGGGAGGCGACGACATGGGTGATGTCGCGCTTCTCCAGGTGTTCGGCCACCCGGTCGGCCATCTGCCGGCCGAGCTCGGAGAGGTGGTAGCCGGGGCGACGCCCGTAGAGCACACCCTCGGGGTTGTGCACCTCCCCGTGACGCATCAGATGGACAACGGTGATGTCCTTGTCGGCCGGGCTCATGCGGTGGCCTCCGATGCGGCGCGGGCGGCGGCGGGCAGCGCGGCGGCGATCCGCTCGACGGCCTGCGTGTCGTGGGCGGTGGAGACGAACCAGGACTCGAACGCGGACGGCGGCAGATAGACGCCCTGCGCCAGCATCGAGTGGAAGAAGGCGGTGAAGCGGAAAGCTTCCTGCTTCTTGGCGTCCTCGTAGTTCCGCACCGGCTGGTCCGTGAAGAACACGGAGAACATGTTGCTGGCCGCGGACACCGTGTGCGCGACGCCCTCCTTGGTGAACGCCTCGCTCACCAGGGCCTGGATCCCCGCGGAGACCGCGTCGACCTTCGTGTACGCAGCGTCGTCGAGCAGCCGCAGCTGGGCGAGCCCGGCGGCGGTGGCGACCGGGTTACCGGAGAGGGTGCCCGCCTGGTAGACGGGGCCGACCGGGGCGAGGTGCGCCATCACATCGGCGCGCCCGCCGAAGGCCGCGGCCGGGAAGCCGCCGCCCATGACCTTGCCGAAGGTCATCAGGTCGGGCCGCACCCCGTCGACGCCGAACCAGCCGGCCTTCGAGGTACGGAATCCGGTCATGACCTCGTCGGAGATGTACAGCGCACCGTTGGCGGCGCAGATCTCCTTGAGCCCGGCGTTGAAGCCGTCCAGCGGCGGCACGACGCCCATGTTGCCCGGCGACGCCTCGGTGATCACGCAGGCGATCTCACCGGGGTGCGCGGCGAACGCGGTCCGCACGGCATCCAGGTCGTTGTACGGCAGCACGATCGTGTCGCCGGCCTGCGCGCCCGTGACCCCGGGGGTGTCCGGAAGACCGAAGGTCGCGACCCCGGACCCGGCGGCGGCGAGCAGCGCATCGACGTGCCCGTGGTAGCAGCCGGCGAACTTCACGATCTTCGCGCGGCCGGTGAACCCGCGCGCCAGCCGGATCGCGGACATGGTCGCCTCGGTGCCGGACGACACCAGCCGCACCTGCTCCACCGGCTCGATCCGGGCCACGATCTCCTCGGCGAGCGCGACCTCGCCCTCACCGGGCGTACCGAACGAGGTGCCGCGGGCGACAGCCTCCTGGACTGCGGCGATGACCTCGGGGTGGGAATGGCCGAGGATCATCGGCCCCCACGAGCACACGAGGTCGACATACTCACGACCGTCGGCGTCGGTGAGGTAGGGACCGGTACCGGACACCATGAAGCGGGGCGTACCGCCCACGGCCCGGAAGGCACGTACGGGAGAGTTCACGCCGCCGGGCGTCACGAGGGACGCGCGGTCGAAAAGCGTCTGCGAAACTGGGGCGTCATAGGGAAAGCTCACACAAGCCATGGTGTCAGAGCCACCGGCGGTCTTGCGGACGGGTGTTTCACACCACGCCCGCGGGGGAGGTCACTGACACGATGATCGGGTTGCGCGGCGGGGGCTGTGTCTCCTAAGTAGTAGTCGGGTGGATGAAATATGCATCGCGGTGGCGGAGTGGGCGAAGGGACCGACGACCTGGGGCCCGAGCCTGCCCGGCGAGGTCGGCACCGGCGTGAGGCTGAGCGTAAGCAGGGCATACATCAGGCCGGCAGTGCACAGGCCGGAAGCAGGAGTGGTGGTCGAGTGGGGGTGACCTACAAATATTTCGGGGCCCCCGACGGGGCCACTGCCGCACGCGTGCCCATTTCGATGCGCCCCGAGGAGCTCGGCGGTGACGAGCTGGGCATGGGCGGCATGTTCAGCAAGATCAAGCCGGAGACGGTCGCGGCCATGGTGCTCACCGGTATACAAGGCATACCCCTGCACAAGGTCCCTCCGCTGGAACTGGTCGTCCTGCACCCCGACTACGCGGTGGTCAAGCTCCCGATGACGGTCGTCGACCCGCTGCGCGACGTCGGCGAGGAGTCGGTCGGCGCCGCGGCCTTCATCTGGTCCACGGTCCCGGACCGCGGCGGCCCGCGCGACGCGTTCAACGTCTACCAGCTGCTCCACGAGTGGCAGGATTTCAGCCATCGTCTGCATGACGCGGGGCATCAGGCGTACTGCCTGGTGTGGCCCTGAGCCGATCCGGACCCGGCCCCGGGCCGGTCCCGATCCGGCCCCGAACGTGCCCTGTCCTCGTCCCGGTCCCGTCCTGACCTGGTGCTGAGCCGGTCCCGACGCCACCCCGTAGCGCGGCTGTCACCCCGGGGCTCTACGGTTCTCCCCTGTTCTCGTGCACGCTGCACGCTGCACGTTCGGGAGGGGACCCATGACCACCAGTGCCGCATCCGCTCGCCTTGTCGCCACGCTCACCGCACCCCTGGATCGGGATCGTGACGCCGCGTACGCGCCGTCCGTCCTGCGGTGGCCGGATCGCCGTCTGCTGATTCAGCGCGGCGACTTCGAGGCGGCCGCCGTCGACCTGGACGACCCGTCCGCCCCGCAGACCCGCTTCCCGGCCCCCTGGCCGCGTCGCTTCGGTACGTTCACGGTGGCGCCGGGCGGGGATCTCGCGGTTTTCGCCGGGGTGCACTCGGTACGCGCGGTGGATCCGGCGGGGGCGGTGCGCTGGGAGGTTCGGCACGGTTGCTGGGAGGGCGGTTGCCGCATCCTGCACGAGTCGTTCGAGGAGTACGCGGACAGCCGGTCACATCTGTACGCGGACAGCGGCTCGGCGGTGTTCTCGGCGGACGGGTCGCTCGTGTGGGCCCACATCCGCGGCCCCGTGGCGACGGCCGGTCCGGATCCGGAGGCGCTCGACGAGTGGCTGGTCATCGATGCCGGCGACGGACGGGTGCTGGGGCGGGCGGACGCGGAGACCGTGGCGGCGGGCTCGGAGCACGTACCGCATCCCGATCCGGCGCAGATGGGGCTGAGCGTCGGCGAGGGCCAGGACGGGGCGCCGCTGCTGTGGGGGCGGTGGGACGGGGCGGAGCTGTCCGTGGAGCGCTTCGGCGAGGAGGAGCGGATCCTGACCTCCGTGAGCCCCACGGGCGAGCACTTCCTGACAGTGGCTCACGATCTGGACTCGCTGGCTCTGCACCGGGTCTCGGACGGTGCGGTGGTGGCCGAGCTGGAGGCCGCGGATGCCGTCCCCCGTCACCCCGACGCGGATCCGGACGACTTCGACGCCGACGATGTGATGTGGGACTACGAGTGCGGGTTCGTGGACAAGGAGACAGCCATCTCCAGTACGGATCAGGAGGAGGAGTACGGGCCGGTGCGCCACTGGCTGCTGGACGCGGCGGGGATGCGTCCGGCCGGTCAGGTCGCGTACCCGTTCCCGGTCTCCGGTACTCCCACGGCTCTCGGCGACGGCACTTGGTACACGGTCTCCGGGAGCGGTGACGCCGTGCACCTGTGGGCCTTGGACGCGTAGGCTGGTATACGCCCGTATTCGGCCATTCATTGGCCGAAGAATGATCTTCAGCAGGCCTGCCGGCCCTGCCGATGTACCCCATACAGCCGATACCGCCGGTGCGGTCGGTGTACGAGGCATCGACATCGAGGAGGCCTGCCCATGGGCGACATTCTGCTGGCCCTGTCCATCCCCGTACTGGTCTTCGCCGTGGGGATCTACGCAGGGTCCGAGACGTGGTGGCGGCGCCGGCATCCGGCGCCGCCGTCCCCGTACACCCATCAGGCGGCGCGCCTCTCCGAGCGCGAGATGGTCGCGGCCGCCGAGGAGATCGTCGACGGGGCGCACACGAGGCTGGAGGGGCTCTACGGCACCTCAGGAGGGGCGATTCCGGCCACCGGAGCCATTGGAGTCACGGGTGCCTCGGGAGCCACCGGCGCCCGGGGGCTCACGCCCGAGGCGGTTGCCAGTCCGGGTCGCGGCCGGTCACAGCCAGCATCCGCTCGAAGGGGCTAGCACCGTCCGGTACGGGGAAGGGCTCACCGAACATCTTCGCCTTCCGCGCATTCGGGGCCATCTCGGCGAGCCCGGGACCGAGTTCGCTCACCACCGCCTCGTCCGGGACGTACTCCTGACCCGTGGCCCGTGCCAAATCCCACGCATGCACGGCCAGGTCGCCGAGCACCATCCGCGCGACGGTTCTGGCGGGGAACCCCATGGAACCCGCGGTCCCCTCGTCCGCACCCGGCGCGTCCCACGCCGCCACCAGCTTGGCCGTCTCCTCGCCGAAGCGGCCCCGCCAGTCCCCGGTGACCGCGGTCGGCTTCGCACCGAAGTCCGGCTCCTCTCTGGCCGCCAGGGCCTGGAAGTTGACGACCACTTGGAAGAGATGGTCGATCAGGGCCCGCACGTCGTAATCCGTACACGGCGTGGGGTCGCCCAGTCGCCCGTCGTCGATCCCACGCACGACGGGAGCGGCGCCGTCGGCGGCCGTAGCCAGCAGTTCACTGATTTTCTTCATGCTGCGACCGTCCGCCCGGCGGCGGCCCGTGTCTTGAATAAATGCGACAGCATCGATACGAACATACGTTCGCCATAGGATGGCTGCCATGTCTGCTCATCGACGCGACACCCGGGGCATCGTCGACGCCCGCGAACTCTTCTCGCATGTGCACTTCCGCCGGCGCGAGCCCGCGCCCGGTCTGCGGACGCAGGTGGCGTTCTACTGGCTGATCGACTGGGATCTGCCGGAGCCGTACACCTCGCACGTGGTGCCGCACCCGTCGGTGAACCTGGTCTTCCAGCACCACGAGAGCAGCGGCGAGGCCGCCTTCGCAGAGGTCGCGGGCATCGGACTCGGACTCTTCACCCAGAAGCTGGAGGGCCGGGGACGGGTGTGCGCGGTGAAGTTCCGGCCGGGTGGCTTCCGGCCGTTCGCACCGGGCCGCCCCGTGTCGGAGTGGACGGGCCGACGGCTCCTGGCGCACGAGGTCCTCGCCGTACCCGCTCCTGTGACGGCCGTGCTGGACCCGGCCCAGGAGGACGCGCGGGTCGCCGCGCTGGACGCGTACCTGCTGGCACTCGCCCCGGAACCGGACCCGCAGGCCGAGCGCGCGATGGCCCTGGTCGAGCGCGTCCGCACCGACCGCACGATGCGCCGGGTCGACGAGCTCGCCCGCACCGAAGGGCTGTCGGCACGCTCGCTGCAGCGGCTCTTCGCCACGTACGTGGGCGTCGGCCCCAAGTGGGTGATCCTCCGCTACCGCATCCACGAGGCGCTGGAACGCGCCGAGTCGGACCCCGAAGTGGACTGGGCGGAGCTGGCCGCGGACCTCGGCTACAGCGACCAGGCCCACCTGACCAGGGACTTCACGTCGACGATCGGCGCTCCACCGACGGCACTCGTCACCCGTTGACGGTCGGTGCCGGTGGTTGTCAGCAGTGCGGCCTACTGTCTTCGGTATGGAACGCACCTCGTCATCGCCGGCGCCCGTCGTACGGATCGTGCCCTGGTCGGACGGCGACCTGGAGCTGCTCCGCCGTTCCAATGCGCCGGAGCTGATGGACCACCTGGGCGGCCCCGAGTCCGAGGAGCAGCTCATGGCGCGCCACGACCGCTATGTCGCGCTGAGCGAGGACCGGACGGGCCGCGGCAGGATGTACCGGATCGCCCTGACCGACGGCGACGGGGACAAGGCTGTGGGGACCATCGGGTTCTGGGAGCGGACCTGGCGAGGGCAGGAGGTGTACGAGACGGGGTGGGCCGTCCTCCCGGGATACCAGGGGCGGGGCATCGCGGCGACCGCGGCCGTGGCCGTCGCCGAGCAGGCCCGGGCCGAGCACAAGCACCCCCATCTGCACGCCTACCCGTCCGTGGACAACGCCGCGTCGAACGCGGTGTGCCGCAAGGCGGGCTTCACTCTGCTCGGCATGTGCGACTTCGAGTACCCGCCCGGCCATGTGCTGCTGACGAACAACTGGCGGCTGGAACTGGCCCCGGAGTCCGCCCTGTAGCTCGGCCCGGAGCTCAGTCCCGGTCCCGGGCCAGCCGCTTGGTGAAGCTGAAGGCGACGATGGCCAGCCGCTCCCGCAGATAGAAGCGGTGGGCATCCGTGCGGTGGGTCCCCGAGTCCAGACTGAACTCCAGGCATCCCGACTCCTGGGCGCGCTGTTCCAGATACCCCAGAAGCCGGCGGCCGACGCCGGTGGAACGGGCGTGCTCGGCGGTGACCAGATCGTCGACGTACAGCTTGCGGATCTGGCTGGTGTTGTCGACGATGCGCCATCCGGCCGCGCCCACGCATACGCCGTCGTCGTAGCAGGCAGTGAAGCGGAGCCCCTGCGCGTATCCCTTCCCGTACACCTCGCGGAAGAGGTCCTCCGTCAGATGCGGACGCAGTTCACGCAGGACGGGAAGCAGGTCGTCGGCCAGTCGGGCATCGCCGGGTTCGAGATCGAGAATTTTCATGGGGGAACTGTAGGTGGGTCGCCCGGGGGCCCGAAAACGCTCTGCCGGGCGGGCCCTGCCCAGGCAATTCATCTGCAATGCGCAGCTTCTGTGTCATGCAACTAAATATTGCGCAGACCTGCCCGGACGCACTGCCGTGTTCCGCGTCCGAGCCACCACCTCCGCCACGGATCTCCTGGCTGCCGCGGACCGCTCAATGGCATCCTGGCGACGTGAACGGACCGGAGATCCACCTCGAGATCGACCCCGAACTGCGGCTCTTCGTCGCGCACGAGCGCCGCAACGGGCGCACGGTCGTGATCACCGACGGCGCCTCGACGCTCGGCCATGTCGTGGAGTCGCTCGGAGTCCCGCTCACCGAGGCGGGCCAACTGCTCGTCGACGGCCGCCCCGTTCCGGTCTCGCACATCCCGGGCGCGGGCGAACTCGTGGAGGTGCGCGCGGTGGCACGCCCCCAGCGCATCGAAGGCGCGCCGCTGCGCTTCCTCCTCGACGTCCACCTCGGCACGCTCGCCCGGCGGCTGCGACTGCTGGGCGTCGACGCCGCGTACGAGAGCGCCGACATCGGCGATCCGGCGCTGGCCGCGCTGTCGGCGAGGGAGCAACGGGTGCTGCTCTCGCGCGACCGGGGGCTGCTGCGGCGGCGGGAGATCTGGGCGGGTGCGTACATCTACAGCGACCGGCCGGACGACCAGCTACGGGACGTACTCGAACGGTTCGCACCGGTGCTGGCCCCGTGGAGCCGGTGCACCGCATGCAACGGGCAGCTCACCGAGGCCGACAAGGACTCCGTCAGCGGGCAGCTGGAGCACGGTACGCAGCGGTCGTACGACGTCTTCGCGCAGTGCGTGGAGTGCGGCCGGGTGTACTGGCGCGGCGCCCACCACGCACACCTGGAGAAGATCGTCGCCAGCGCGGTCCACGAGTTCGGTGAGGCCTCCGATCAGGCCGGCCCACTCGTGTAGACGGTGTCCGGCCGAGCCCCCGCCGAGGCGAGCGGGGCCGTTACGGCCGCTCGGCGGTCAAGTAGCGCTGGACGGTCGGCGCGAGCCAGGCGATCACCTCGTCGCGGGACATGGCGGCGGCAGGCGCGATGCGCAGGACGTATCGCGCGAGCGCCATCCCCAGGATCTGGGACGAGGCGAGCGCGGCACGGCGTGGGGCGTCGGCGGGGTCGGGGCAGACCCCGGCAGCTATCGGACCGAGCTGCTCGGCGAAGACCGCCCGCATGCGCTCGGCCCCCGCCTCATTGGTGACACCGACCCTGAGCAGTCCCGTCAGCACATCGTCCTCCTCCCAGCGGTCCAGGAAGTGTGCGACGAGTACGGCCCCGATGTGCTTGCCGGGCAGCGCCCCGAGCGCGGGCAGGCGCAGATCGATCACGGACGCGGCGGCGAACAGTCCTTCCTTGTTGCCGTAGTAGCGCATCACCATCGACGGATCGATGTTCGCGTCGCGGGCGATGGCCCGGATGGTCGCGCGCTCATAGCCGTCGGCCGCGAACCGCTCGCGGGCGGCTTCGAGGATCGCGGCCTTCGTGGCATCCGAGCGGCGGGGCGTGCCGGGGGCTTTCGTCGTCATGCCAACAATCGTAGGCCAACAAGTGTTGACATGCCATATCCGCCGGATCTACATTTGCCAACAAGCGTTGACCCACGCCCGTTGGCAACCGGCTTCAGGAGGCCGCCATGACCGGCAAGCCCAGCACCCGCACGAACGCCGACTCCCCCGACGTACCGCGCAACGCCACCACCGCCGATGTCCTCGTGGTGGGTGCAGGGCCCACCGGGCTACTGCTCGCCGGCGACCTCGCCGCGCGCGGCCTGACGGTCACCGTCATCGAGCGCCGCCGGCGCAGCGCGAGCAACATGACGCGTGCCTTCGCCGTTCACGCCCGCACCCTCGAAGTGCTCGATGCCCGCGGCCTCGCCGACGAGCTGCTCAAGACGGGCTCCCGCCTCACCAGGCTGCGGCTCTTCGGCAACCTTTCGCTCGACCTCTCCCGGCTCCGGTCCCGCTTCCCGTTCGTGCTGATCACCCCGCAGTACGAGATCGAGCACCTGCTGGAGCGCCGCGCACTGTCCGCGGGGGTGCACTTCCGTCACGGCACGAAGCTGACCGGCCTGCGCCAGTCCGCCGACGAGGTCACCGCCGAGGTGCAGGACGCCGACGGGACGCGGACCACCCTCTCCGCCCGCTATGCCGTTGGCACCGACGGGGTGCGCAGCGCCGTCCGCGAGGCGCTCGGGCTCCCGTTCCCGGGCAGGTCGGTGATCCGGTCCATCATCCTGGCCGACGTCCGGCTGGCGGAGGAACCCGCCGCCCTCCTCACGGCCGACGGCGTGGGGGACGCCTTCGCCTTCATCGCCCCGTTCGGCGACGGCTGGTACCGGGTCATGGGGTGGAACCGCAACCACCAGGCCGACGACAGCGACCCCGTCGAGCTCGACGAGCTGCGTGAGATCGCCCGCCTCGCCCTGGGCAGCGACCACGGCATGCACGACGCCCGCTGGATCTCCCGCTTCCACAGCGACGAGCGCCAGGTGCCCGCCTACCGCACGGGCCGGGTCTTCCTCGCCGGGGACGCCGCCCATGTCCACTCCCCTGCGGGCGGCCAGGGCATGAACACCGGCCTCCATGACGCCGCCAACCTCTCCTGGAAGCTCGCAACCGTGCTCCGGGGATACGCGGCGGACCCGGAGGCGCTCCTCGACAGCTACCACGCCGAGAGGCACCCGGTCGGCACCAAGGTGCTGCGCAGCAGCGGTGCGCTGGTCCGCCTCGCCATGGCCCGCACCCTGCGGCAGCGAGCGGTCCGCGCGGCCGTCACCCGCCTCCTGTCGATGGCGCGGCCGGCCGGCGACAAGGCGATGGGCATGATCTCCGGCATCGGCATCGCGTACGCGGCGCCGCGCGGCTCGCACCCCCTCACCGGAAAGCGCGCTCCCGACCTGGGGCTGGTGGAGGGCCGCCTCCAGGAGGTGCTGCGCGACGGCGAATTCGTCCTCGTGACTCCCGCCGGCACACCCACGCCGGTGTCGCCGACCCCGCTGGTGCACACGCACTGGACGGACGACCGCTCGACCGTGCTGCTCGTCCGCCCCGACGGTTACGTCGCCTGGGCGAGCGACCGGCCCGACCCTGCGGCACTGAGGGTCGCCCTCTCGCGATGACCGGCGCACCCACCGCCACAGCAGCAGCCGCGTGTCCGGCCACGCCGGACACGCGCTACCGGCGGTCAGAAGACGTATTCGTCCCCGGTGGCGGGCGCCAGCACCTCATGCCGGTCGTTCTGCGGGTTCCGATCGGTCACGCCGCCGTCCCACGCGGTGTCGATCCGTACGACCACCTCGTTCGGCCGCCCCGCGAGCTGCAGTTCGAGCGCCAACTGCCGTCCCGCCGCCCCGCCCGCACGCAACGGTCCTGTCCGGCACAGCACGGTGCGGGCGTTGGCCTGCAGGCAGGCGCCCGGCATCTCCTGCCGGCCCGTGAGGGCCACCGAGAAGCGCAGCCGCACGGTCGAACGCATCACATCCGACGGCCCATGATTCTCGCTGAGCAGCCAGACTCCGAGCCCCTCGCCCCACAGCGAGACATGTCCGTGGTGGGAGATGTCCGCCTCCGGCGCAACCGACCGGTACGCCGGAACCGGCATGGCCGCAACTGCGGCCGCCGGCACGGGTACCGGGACCGCCCCGGTCGCCTTTCCGGCCCCCCACATCACAGTCGACACCGTCGCCGCAGTCGCCATCGCGACGAAGACCATCAGTCGAGCCCTACGCGTCAGCACCATGCCCCGAAGATACTGATCGCGCCGAATTGTCCTTATTTACACACCGGCTCGACACGCCAACTCCACCCGCCTGCCCCACCGTCCGAATCACCTCCCCCGCCCGGCCTCCCCACCCGCCTCATCCCGCTCCGCCCCGCCCGCGTGAAACGCTGCTCCCATGGTCGTCGCCCGCTCAGTCGCACTGTTCGTCGTCGCCGCGCTCTTCGAGATCGGCGGAGCCTGGCTCGTCTGGCAGGGCGTGCGCGAGCACCGGGGCTGGATCTGGATCGGCGCCGGAGTCATCGCCCTCGGCGCGTACGGCTTCGTGGCCACGCTTCAGCCGGACGCCGAGTTCGGCCGCGTCCTCGCCGCGTACGGCGGTGTCTTCGTCGCGGGGTCGATCGCCTGGGGCGTGATCGCCGACGGCTACCGCCCCGGCCGCTGGGACGTGATCGGCGCACTGATCTGCCTGGCCGGCATGGCCGTGATCATGTACGCCCCCCGCAACAACTGACCGCGCCACCGATCACCCCGATGACCACACCTGGTCGCACCGACCGCACCGCTGACTGCGCCGCCCCCGCTGTCGGCCGACCAGCGGCCGATCGTCCCGCCTGCCTATCCTGATCCCGTACCGATCAGCTGTCCGAGGAGTCGAGTCCGCATGGCCGCCACCCCCATCGCCGTGATCACCGGAGCGAGCAGCGGCATCGGCGCCGCGACTGCCCGCCAACTGGCCACCGCCGGCTACCGCGTCGTCCTGACCGCCCGCCGCAAGGACCGGATCGAGGCACTCGCCGCCGAGATCAACGAAGCGGGCCACGAGGCCACGGCGTACGCCCTGGACGTCACGGACCGCGAGGCGGTCGACACGTTCGCCACCGCCTTCCACACCCTCGCCGTCCTCGTCAACAACGCGGGCGGCGCCCTCGGCGCCGATCCCGTCGCCACCGGCGACCCGGCCGACTGGCGCCAGATGTACGAGACGAACGTCATCGGCACCCTCAACGTCACCCAGGCCCTGCTCCCCGCCCTCACCGCAAGCGGGGACGGCACGATCGTGGTCCTCTCCTCGACGGCGGCCCTCGCCGCGTACGAGGGCGGCGGTGGCTACGTGGCCGCCAAGCACGGTGAGCATGTCCTGGCCGAGACCCTCCGCCTGGAGATCGTCGGCACCCCGGTCCGCGTCATCGAGGTCGCTCCCGGCATGGTCAAGACGGAGGAGTTCGCCACCACCCGCTTCCGTGGCGACACCGAGAAGGCCGCCAAGGTCTACGCGGGTGTCGACGCCCCCCTCACCGCCGACGACGTGGCCGACACGATCACCTGGGCCGTCACCCGTCCCAGCCACGTCAACATCGACCTGCTGGTGGTCCGCCCCCGCGCCCAGGCCTCCAACGCCAAGGTCCACCGCGCCCTCTGACCGCTGACAGCCGGCAGCGACGCGCACACGCACACGCACACGCAGAAGAGCCCCGGACCACCACCACAGGGTCCGGGGCTCTTCCGTTCATCGGCGCGAGAGGCACTCAGCCCTTCACGCACACCACCTGCTTCAGCTTCGCGACGACCTCCACGAGGTCCCGCTGCTGCTCGATGACCTGCTCGATCGGCTTGTACGCCCCCGGAATCTCGTCCACGACGCCGGAGTCCTTACGGCACTCCACACCCCGCGTCTGCTCCTCCAGATCCCGCGTCGAGAAGCGCCGCTTGGCGGCGTTCCGGCTCATCTTCCGGCCGGCGCCATGCGAGGCCGAGTTGAACGACTTCGCGTTCCCGAGGCCCTTCACGATGTACGAGCCGGTGCCCATCGATCCGGGAATGATGCCGAGGTCCCCCGACCCGGCCCGGATCGCACCCTTACGAGTGACCAGCAGGTCCATGCCGTCGTACCGCTCCTCCGCCACATAGTTGTGGTGGCAGGAGATGACCGGGTCGAAGGTCACCCGGGCCTTCTTGAACTCCTTGCGGACCACGTCCTGGAAGAGCCCCATCATGATCGCGCGGTTGCGCTTCGCGTACTCCTGGGCCCAGAACAGGTCGTTGCGGTAGGCCGCCATCTGTGGTGTGTCCGCGATGAAGACGGCCAGGTCGCGGTCGACCAGTCCCTGGTTGTGCGTCAGCTTCTGGGCCACCCCGATGTGGTGCTCGGCGAGCTCCTTGCCGATGTTCCGGGATCCGGAGTGCAGCATCAGCCAGACCGAACCCGACTCGTCGAGGCAGAACTCGACGAAGTGGTTGCCCGACCCAAGCGTTCCCATCTGCTTCGTGGCACGCTCCCGACGGAACTTGACCGCATCGGCCACCCCCTCGAACCGTCCCCAGAAGTCGTCCCAGCCCGCCGTCGGGAAGCCGTGCAGCCGCCCGGGGTCCACGACGTCGTCGTGCATCCCACGCCCCACCGGAATGGCCTGCTCGATCTTCGATCGCAGCCGCGACAGATCTCCCGGCAGGTCGTTGGCGGTCAGGGAGGTCTTCACTGCGGACATTCCGCAGCCGATGTCCACCCCCACCGCGGCCGGGCAGACCGCACCGTGCATCGCGATCACCGAGCCGACGGTCGCACCCTTGCCGTAGTGCACGTCGGGCATGACGGCGAGCCCCTTGATCCAGGGCAGAGTGGCCACATTCTGCAGCTGCTGCATCGCGCCGCCCTCGACCGAAGCCGGGTCGGCCCACATACGGATGGGGACCTTGGCCCCCGGTACCTCTACATACGACATAGTTCCTCGATTCCCCCGAAAAGTCTGAAAGCGCAAAACCGGTGCCAAGGTCGGCAAATGAGTCGGTCGACCGGCATTCACAGCGGCGCGTGCGATACACATTGTGTCCACCGGCCGCCATCGAGCGGCAACCGTTTTTCGCACGAAGGGAGCCCAGGATCGTGCGACGAATGGCGTACGTACCCGGCGCCGCGCTCCTTGCAGCGCTTGTCGTCGGCTGTAGCGCCGACACCGGAACCGACGGCTCCGCCGCCGACAGCAGGCCCGGCGGCCCGACAGCCTCCCCCGCCGCACCAGCGGGCAAGTACCGCACACTTCCCGACCCTTGCCGCTCCGTCACGCACTCCACCCTGAAGGACCTGCTTCCGGGTGTCGCCGAACTGCCGGAGGACCAGCAGGAGAAGGCGTATGCGGGAACGGCCGCCGTCACCTACGACACGGACCGCCGCGTCGGCTGCACATGGAAGGCCGAGGCCCCAGATTCGTCCCGCGGCCTCTCCCTCGACTTCGAGCGGGTCGTCTCGTACGACACCTCTGTGAGCGACGACGACCGTGCCGACGAGGTGTACGGGAAGAAGGAGGCCGCCGCCCATCTGCCGTACTCCGCATCGGACTCCCCCTCGGACTCCCCTTCGGACTCGGTCTCCCCGTCGGGCTCGGCACCGAGTGACGGGGAGACCGACGGAAAGAGCGGCGACGGGGCCACCGAAGACCTTCAACCGCGCGTCCTCGACAACCTCGGAGATGCCGCATTTCTGGACGATCTACTCATCCAGGCAGGTTCCACCGCACAGCACCGGACGGTGAGCGTGGTATTCCGCACATCGAACGTCATCGTGACCGTCCAGTACACCGAGCAGCCCGCCCCCTCGACGGAGATCCCCGACAGCAAGGAACTGCAGGAGAAAGCCCAGGCGCTGGCCCGGAAGCTGGTCGACAAGTTCAGCGAATAGTCCTGCGCCGATCGCCCCGGACCGGCGGCGGCGCCCCTCGGCGGCCCACCCGGCCGAGGCGGCATCCGGCCGCCGTCCGTCGTACCGTGGCCCTCCGGAACACCCGCCCGACCGCCCACCCGCGCCGCCCGAGTGAAGGAACCATGCACCGATCAGCCTCGCGACTCACCCGCATACTCGCCTGCGCCGCCGTCCCGGTGATGCTCGTCGTCGCCGGCTGTTCGTCGGACTCCGGCAGCAAGAAGGGGTCGGACAGCTCCTCCTCCGCTCCGAGCGCGAAGAAGTCGGTGCCGACGGTCGCGCCGGCGAAGTTCGCCGGGCTGCCCGACCCGTGCAAGGCGATCTCCACGAAGACGATCACTTCGCTGGTCCCCAAGGCCAAGAGCAAGGCCGGTTCGCCGGCCACGTCCAGCGACACCTCGGCGCGCGCCGGCTGCTCCTGGAACGGCCTCGACGACAACGGCGTCAAGGGCTCGCAGTACCGCTGGCTCGACGTCGGCTTCACCCGTTTCGACTCGGACCAGGCTCTCGGCAGCGGCGCGAAGCGTGCCGGGGACGACCTCACGAAGCAGCTCGCCAAGACCAGGACGGCCGAGGGCGCGAAGAAGATCGTGGAGGCCCCCGTCAGCGGTATCGGCGAGCAGGCCACCAAGGTCACGTACGACCTCTCCAAGACCGGTGAGGACTTCAAGTACGCGACGATCGTGGCCCGTACGGGGAACGTCGTCGTCACTCTGACCTACAACGGCGCGGGTTACGCGGGTGCGGAGACGCCGTCCGGCGCCGACATCCTCAAGGATGCCGAGAAGGCCGCCAAGGAAGCCGTCGCCGCGGTCGCCGACGCCAACGCCGTCGCCGACGACAAGCAGTCGAGCCCGTCGGCGAGCCCGTCGAAGTCGGCCAAGTCGTCGTCGAACTAGGCCTCACAGGGGACCGGAAACGGGCCCGGCGCCGGCTCGCCCGGCAGCCGCCCCGATCCCCAACCCTCCTGCCCAGAAGCAGTTTTACGAAGCCCGGTCCTGCCCCGAGGACCGGGCTTCGCCCCTCCCCGCGCAACGCACTCCACACACATGTGCCAGGCTGTGCCCGCCAGAAGTCGAAGAAGGGGACACAGGAAGGGGATCGCGGGTGGCCGCGATGCAGCTGACACGCACGCACCGGATACTCATCGGGGTCGTCGTCGCCGGCGCGGCAATCATCGCCGCGATCGGTTTCGCGGGCTCGTACGCCGCCGTGCGCGCGCTCGCAGAACAGAAAGGCTTCGGGAACTTCTCCCTGGTCTTCCCGATCGGCATCGACGCGGGCATCTGCGTACTGCTGGCGCTGGACCTGCTCCTGACCTGGATGCGGATACCGTTCCCGCTGCTGCGCCAGACGGCCTGGTTGCTGACCGCCGCGACGATCGCCTTCAACGGCGCCGCGGCCTGGCCCGACCCGCTCGGCGTCGGCATGCACGCGGTGATCCCGGTGCTGTTCGTGGTCGCCGTCGAGGCCGCCCGGCACGCGGTCGGCCGGATAGCCGACCTGACGGCCGACAAGCACATGGAGGGCGTCCGGCTCACCCGCTGGCTGCTCTCCCCCATCCCCACGTTCAAGCTGTGGCGCCGGATGAAGCTGTGGGAGCTGCGTTCCTACGAGCAGGTCATCAAGCTCGAACAGGACCGGCTGATCTACCAGGCCCGGCTCCAGGCGCGTTTCGGGCGGAACTGGCGCCGCAAGGCACCCGTCGAGTCGCTGATGCCGCTGCGGCTGGCGAAGTTCGGCGTTCCGCTGGCCGACACCGGCCCGGCCGGGCTGGCCGCAGCGGGCATCGAACCCGCTCTGCTGCCCCCGGCTCCCGCCCCGGCCGTCGAGACGGCACAACCCCAGGCCGAGCTGCCGTACGCCCCGCAGCAACAGCGGCAGGCGCAGTACGCCGACCCCCAGCAGCCCCAGCCACCGCACCAGCAGCAGCACACCCACCCCTCCGACCCGGCCGCCGAGGCGTGGCCGCAGGAGGGCCCCGGCTCGCACGACAGCCCGTGGTTCGCGGCTCAGCAGGTCTCGGAGGGTGCGTACGAGGGCACGTACAACCCGACGTACGTCGAGGGCCTGGAGCCCACCCCCGTCATGATCCCGTCGGGTCCGGGCGGCCGCACCCGCCCCCTGGGCAACGTGGGCACGATCGGCGCGGTTCCGCATCCCCGCAGCGAGGAACCCCTGCCGGAACAGCCCCAGCAGCCGCAGCAGCAGCAGCCCGAGGCGGACCCGGCCGAGTGGGCGCAGGAGGACGCGGAGTTCGGCGAGATCGCGTACGAGGTGTTCGCGGCGTACGTGAACAACCACAACGACTACCCGAGCGTCGAGGCCCTGGACATACATGTCTCGGACGGCCACAACGTCAGGCACCCGCGCAGCGCCGCCCTGATCCGCCGTCTGATGCCGGAGTTCAAGAACCGGTACCACTCGGAGCTGGAAGCGGATCACATCGCTTAGACCGGCACCACCCGGACCGCCCGGCGCTCGAGGACGGAACGCCCAGGACGGAACGCGCAGCACGGAGGGCCGTCACCCGCATCACCGGGTGACGGCCCTCCGTGCAACAGCAGCAGGCGGCTACGCGCCCAGCAGCTTCCGAACCCGCTCCGCACCCACGGCCAGCAGCAGCGTGGGCAGCCGCGGCCCGGTGTCCCGGCTGACGAGCAGCCGGTACAGCAGGGCGAAGAACGACCGCTGCGCGGTCTTCAGCTCGGGCGTCGGCTTGGCGTCCGGCTCCAGCCCCGCCAGGATCTTCGGCACGCCGTAGACGAGCGTCGTCAGCCCGTCCAGCGACCAGTGCGACTCCAGCCCGTCCAGGAGCAGCTGCAGCGACCGGCGCCCCTGCTCGTCCAGCGAGCCGAGCAGCTCCTTGTCCGGCTCGTCGCGGACGACGGTGCGGGCCTCGGCCGGAACCTGGCTGGTGATCCAGTTCTCCGCGCGGTCGAGCCGCGGCCGCGCCTCGTCGAGCGATGTCAGCGGGTTCCCCGGGTCCAGGTCGCTCAGGATGCGCAGCGTCTGCTCATCGTGCCCGGCCGTGATGTCGACGACGGACGCGAGCGTGCGGTACGGCAGCGGGCGCGGCGTACGCGGCAGCTCACCGGCGGCCGTGCCGATGGCCCGGGCGTACGCAGCGGCGTCGGCGGGCAGCACGGAGCCCTCGGCGACCTTGCGGGCCAGCGAGTCCCACTCGTCGTACAGCCGCTGGATCTCCTGATCGAAGGCGATCTTGAAGGACTGGTTGGGCTTGCGGCGCGCGTACAGCCAGCGCAGCAGCGGCGCCTCCATGATCTTCAGCGCGTCGGCCGGGGTCGGCACGCCGCCCTTGCTGGAGGACATCTTCGCCATGCCGGAGATACCGACGAAGGCATACATCGGGCCGATCGGCTGCACACCGTCGAAGACCTCGCGGACGATCTGGCCGCCGACGACGAACGACGAGCCGGGCGACGAGTGGTCCACACCGCTGGGCTCGAAGATCACGCCCTCGTACGCCCAGCGCATCGGCCAGTCGACCTTCCAGACCAGCTTGCCGCGGTTGAACTCACTGAGCCGGACAGTCTCGGCGAAGCCGCAGGCGACGCACGTGTAGTTCAGCTCGGTCGTCTCGTCGTCGTACGACGTGACGGTCGTGAGGTCCTTCTCGCAGTTGCCGCAGTAGGGCTTGTACGGGAAGTAGCCGGCGGAGCCACCGCTGCCGTCGTCCTCGCTCGCCGCGCCGGAGCCCGCCTCGGCCTCGAGCTCGGCGTCGTCGACCTTCTTCTGCTGCTGCGGCTTGTTGCCCTTGCCCGCGGCCGCCGGGTCCTTCTTCGTGCGGTACCGGTCGAGGACGGCGTCGATGTCGGCGCGATGCCTCATCGCGTGCAGGATCTGCTCGCGATAGGCCCCCGCCGTGTACTGCTCCGTCTGGCTGATGCCGTCGTACTCGACACCCAGTTCGTCCAGCGCAGCCGTCATGGCGGCCTTGAAGTGCTCCGCCCAGTTCGGGTACGCGGACCCGGCCGGGGCGGGCACGGACGTCAGCGGCTTGCCGATGTGTTCGGCCCACGACTCGTCGACACCGGGGACGCCTGCCGGGACCTTCCGGTAGCGGTCGTAGTCGTCCCACGAGATGAGGTGCCGGACCTGGTGCCCCCGGCGGCGGATCTCGTCCGCGACCAGGTGCGGGGTCATGACCTCACGGAGGTTGCCCAGGTGGATCGGGCCCGACGGCGAAAGACCGGACGCGACGACGACCGGTTTGCCAGGCGCACGACGCTCCGATTCGGCGATGACCTCGTCCGCGAAGCGGGAGACCCAGTCGGCCTCGGTGCTGCTCTGACTCTGAGCCACGGTCGGCACGTCCTTCTCTCTGGTAGGGCTCGTAGGGGCACCGTCCATTCTCCCAGGTCCCACCGGCAGCGCGAAAACGGCTTTACAGTGCGTGGGATACTGGGCGTGATCCCTTGTACCCCTACGGAAACGGCAGCCGCCCCATGGCCTCGGTCAATTCCCTCGCTTCCACGCTCCAGCAGCAGCTGGCGGACGCCCTGACGGCAGCTCTGCCGGATGCCGGCACCGCGGACCCGCTGCTGCGCCGAAGCGACCGGGCCGACTTCCAGGCCAACGGGATCCTGGCCCTCGCCAAGAAGCTGAAGGGCAACCCGCGCGAGCTCGCGTCCCAGGTCACGGCCGCGATCCCGGCAGGCGACCTGATCAAGGAGATCGAGGTCTCCGGCCCCGGCTTCCTGAACATCACGCTCAGCGACAAGGCGATCATCGAGACCCTGGCTGCGCGCGCCGCGGACGACCAGGGCCGGCTCGGTGTGCCGTACGGGCAGAACGCGGGCACGACGGTCGTCGACTACGCGCAGCCGAACGTGGCCAAGGAAATGCACGTCGGCCACCTCCGGTCCGCGGTGATCGGTGCCGCCATGGTGGAGGTCCTGGAGTTCACCGGCGAGACCGTGGTCCGGCGCCACCACATCGGCGACTGGGGCACCCAGTTCGGCATGCTCATCCAGTACCTGATCGAGCACCCGCAGGAGCTCGACCACCGGGGCGGCGAGGAGCAGGACGGCGAGGCCGCCATGTCCTCGCTGAACCGGCTCTACAAGGCGTCGCGGGCGCTCTTCGACTCCGACGAGGAGTTCAAGGCCCGCTCCCGGGACCGGGTCGTCGCGCTCCAGGCCGGCGACGAGGAGACGGTCGCGCTCTGGCAGCGGTTCGTCGACGAGTCGAAGATCTACTTCTACTCGGTCTTCAACAAGCTCGACATGGAGATCCGCGACCCCGACATCGTCGGCGAGTCCGGTTACAACGACATGCTCGAGGAGACCTGCCGGATCCTGGAGGAGACAGGCGTCGCCGTCCGCTCCGAGGGCGCGCTGTGCGTGTTCTTCGACGACGTGAAGGGCCCGGACGGCAACCCGGTCCCGCTGATCGTCAAGAAGACGAACGGCGGGTACGGCTACGCGGCGACCGACCTCTCCGCGATCCGCGACCGGGTCCAGAACCTCAAGGCGAGCACCCTGCTGTACGTCGTGGACGCGCGGCAGTCGCTCCACTTCAAGATGGTCTTCGAGACGGCCCGCCGGGCAGGCTGGCTGAACGAGGACGTGAAGGCACACCAGCTGGCGTTCGGCACGGTGCTCGGCAAGGACGGCAAGCCGTTCAAGACCCGTGAGGGCGAGACGGTCCGGCTGGTCGACCTGCTGGACGAGGCGATCGAGCGGGCGACGGCCGTCGTGCGCGAGAAGGCCGAGAAGGTCGGCCTGACCGAGCAGGAGATCGTCGAGAACGGCGAGTACGTCGGTATCGGCGCGGTGAAGTACGCCGACCTCTCCACGTCCGCCGTGCGGGACTACAAGTTCGACCTGGACCAGATGGTGTCGCTGAACGGCGACACGTCCGTGTACCTCCAGTACGCGTACGCCCGTATCAAGTCCATCCTGCGCAAGGCGGGCGAGATCCGGCCGGTCGCGCACCCGGAGCTGGAGCTGGCCCCGGCCGAGCGGGCGCTGGGCCTGCACCTGGACCAGTTCGGCGAGAACCTCGCCGAGGTGGCGTCCACGTACGAGCCGCACAAGCTGGCCGCGTACCTCTACCAGCTGGCCTCGCACTACACGACGTTCTACGACCAGTGCCACGTGCTGAGCGACGACAACCCCGCCGAGGTGGTCGAGAACCGGCTCTTCCTCTGCGACCTGACCGCCCGCACCCTGCACCGGGGCATGGCGCTGCTCGGCATCCGCACCCCCGAGCGTCTCTGAGCACAGCCGGACGACGAAGGAGGAGGCCCGGCGCGCATGCGTGCCGGGCCTCCTCCTTGTACTCCTCGGCCGGTCAGTGGCCGGCGTCCGCCCACTCCGGGCCGTGTCCAAGGCCGAGGCCAAGACTCCGACCCCGGCAATCGGGCGCATCGGTCACGTGAGGAAGTCGACGAAGAGGGCGGCCGCCAGGAGCTGGGCGCTGCCTCGGGGGCTCAGGTTCCGGGTACGCAGGTGCCGGTCGAAGTCCTGCAGGGCCTGCCGCCCCGCCTCGGTGCCCGTACCGCCCGCGTCCAGGACGGCACGGGCACCGTTCTGCACCTCGCGCAGGCCGTGCGGGCCCCCGGTGTGGAGGAGTCCGGTGTCCTGAAGGGTGCTCATCACGGTGAGCAGCGCGTCGAGCCGCGCCTGCGGCTCGCGCAGCCCGGCACCGCGGGCCTTGCCCAGGGCAGCCGTTGCCCTGCGGACGTGCGGAAAGCCGGCTCGTGCTTCGCCCCGGGCGCCCGCCGCGCCGTTACGGGTGGCGACCGCCGATCCGGTCGTCGGGCGGCGCGGCGCTCGGCGGTCGGGGAACATGGCGAGCTGCCGGGCCATGGCGGTGATGTCGTTCACGCCCGTTCCGCGGACCAGGGCGGCGGAGGCGACGAGCAGGCCGAGCGGCCAGACGACCCCATGGTGAAGGGGGGTGCCGCCGTTCGCCACGGTCATGGACCGTTCCGTGCACCGGCCGATCGCGCCGAGTTCCTCGCGCAGCGTACGGGTGGGCTCACCGGTGCGGCGGGCGGCGGCGGCCATCGCCGCTAGGCCGGGCGCCAGCGAGCGGGCCGACCAGCGCAGGGCGCTGATGTCCGAATCGCGGGCGTCCGGGAGGCCGGGCTCAGGGGTCAGCTCGGCCTCGGCCAACAGTGCGTCCACCGCCGTCCGTGCAAGTCTCTCCTCCTCGCGACCCATCGGTTACGAGGACGCGGTCGGCTCGGACGAACCGCTCGGGGCGCCGCTCGGGGGCGTACCGGTGGGCGCGCCGCTCAGGGGCGTACCGCCATCGGCGCCGCCCGCGCCGTCATTCTCGGCATCCGGGTCGATACCGAGGACGACGGTGCCGGTGAAGCCCTTCTCGATCTTGTTCTTGTTGATCGGCTCCAGGGTCAGCAGCCCGCCGGCGGCGCCGCTGCCCTCGTACACCATGTCGTCGTCCAGGGCGGTGTACGAACCGGAGTGCTGGGAGTAAGGCTCCAGGGCGAAGACGGACTTGGCGGTCTCGTCGTCGAAGAAGAGCTGGCCGGTGTAGTTCACCTTGCCGCCCTCGTAGGTGCCGTCCTCCTTCTCGCCACCGGTGTGCACCTTGACGTGGATGTGGCAGGTGCGCGGGGTGTACCAGCCGGGCATGATCGTCTCGAACTTCACGACACCGTTCCCGTTGGCTATCCGGTAGCCACGCAGATACGTCTGGTCGTTCGCGGAGGAGCCGTCCTCGCTCTCCGCGGGCGCGCTGCCGCCGGGGTTGGCCGTGGTGTAGCCGGAGTAGTAGCCCCAGGCGTCGCAGTGCCAGATCTCGACAGCGGCACCCTTGACCGGGTTGCAGGAGTCGGTGGTGTCCTGAACGGTGATGTCCAGGTGGAGCGGGACCCCGTCCTTGCCCTCGGTGATGTCCTTCCGTACGAGCGCACCGTCCAGGTAGTACGGCCCCTCGGTGATGCCGGACATCAGCACGCACTGACCGCTGGAGGCGGACGAGGAGCCGGCGGTGGTCGCCGTCGCCGCGGTGGCGTCCGAGCCGAAGGCGTTGACGCCGACCGCGGTGACCACTCCCACTCCGGCTACCGCTCCACCACCGATGGCGAGCGCCTTGCGCCTGGTCACCGTCTTGTCCGCGTGTTTCGCTGTCATGGTTCCCGACCGTAGGACGTCAACCTGGCAGTCCCCTCGCCCGGAGCTGTGTGACGGCTGTGTCTCTCCGCCATCACGGCCGTCGCATCCGAGCCACCCCCCGGACGCCGCTCAGTCCCGGTAGTCCGGAGCCATCCGGTCCAGCAGGCGCAGCATGGCCGCCCACGCCAACTCGTAGGCCCCGTCGTCCTGGAAGTCCGCGTCCGCCTCGCCCGCGAGCTGACGGGCGGTGTACTCGCAGGTCTCGGGGGAGGGGACGGTCAGCCGTCCGCCGCCCGCCTGCGCGGTGACCTGGATCTCGCAGGCCTTCTCCAGGTAGTACATGCGCAGGAAGGCCTGGGCCGCGCTCTCACCGACCGTCAGCAGACCGTGGTTGCGCAGGATCAGCGCCGGGTGGTTGCCGATGTCGTCCACCAAGCGCTTCTGCTCGTCGAGGTTGAGGGCGACTCCCTCGTAGTCGTGGTAGCCGACGCGGTTGTAGAACTCCATCGACATCTGATTCAGCGGCAGCAGTCCGTCGCTCTGCGCCGCGACGGCGCAGCCGGCCCTGGTGTGGGTGTGCAGCACGCAGTGGGCGTCCTCGCGCGCGGCGTGGATCGCGCTGTGGATGACGAAGCCCGCGGGGTTGACCGGATACGGGGTGGGCTCGACCGGGTTGCCCGTCAGATCGATCTTGACCAGGTTGGAGGCGGTGATCTCCTCGAAGAGGAGGCCGTAGGGGTTGATGAGGAAGTGGTGATCGGGCCCCGGAATCCTCAGCGAGATGTGCGTGAAGATCAGGTCGGTCATCCGGAAGTGCGCCACGAGCCGGTACACGGCGGCGAGTTCGCGCCGCAGTCGCGTCTCCTCGTCGACAGTTGCGTCAGCGGTCTGCACGTCGGTCATGAGGGGGCTCCTTCGAGGGTCGGGTCGACCACCGGGGTGAGGGGCCGTCCGGTGCGGTGCCAGGCGATGACGTTCTCGGCGGGTGCGCACACGTAAGCCCGCTGCGATGCGTCGGAGAGATAGGCGCTGTGCGGCGACAGCTGGATGCGCGGGTGGCTGCGCACCGGGTCGTCGAGTGGTGGGGGTTCGACCGGGAACACGTCCAGTGCCGCCGCCCCGAGCCGACCGCCGTCCAGGGCGGCCAGCAGGGCCGCGGTGTCGACGAGTTCGCCGCGGGCGACGTTCACGAGGAAGGCGCCGGGTCGCATCCGGGCGAGCAGCGCCGCGTCGACCATGCCGCGGGTCTGCGGAGTCAGCGGTGTGTGCAGGGAGAGCACGTCGGAGGCGGCGACCAGCTCGTCCAGGCCGAGCCGTTCGACACCGTCGGGCCACCCTGCGTCGTCGGCGTGCGGGTCGTACGCGGCGACGCGGCCGAAGACGGGGGCCGCGATCCGGGCCAGGGCCCTCGCGATACGCCCGAAGCCCAGCAGTCCGAGCGTCAGCTCACCGGCCCTGCGCGGGACTTCGGCGAATTCGGTGTTCCATCCGCCGCCGCGCACGGTGGCGTCGGCCTGGGGCAGCGCGCGCACCAGGCTGAGCGCGCCGGCGAGCGCATGCACGGCGACGTCCTCGGTCGCGGCATGCGGAAGGTTGCTCACCCACAGTCCGCGTCGCCGCGCCTGCGCCGTGTCGATCATGTCGTACCCGGCGGACATGGTGGCCAGCATCCCCACACCGGGGAGGCGGTCGAGCAGCCCGGCCTCCACGGGTGCGTAGCCGACGATCAGCGCGACGGCGTCACGCGCGACGGCGGCAATCGCGTCCGGGTCGCGACTGCCGACGACGCGCGTGTCGAATCCCGCGTCGGCCAGCAGCCGTGCGCCCGGACCGACGTCGAGTTCCTCGGGGTCCGTGAACACCACCAGGGGCCGGCTCATCCCATCCTCCTCAAGTTCCTCAGAGCACCGCGTAATGATGATTCGTTCGCAACACTCGCGCAGAACCTACGTTTCATCCGGCGAAATTGTCCAGGGATGGTGATGCGATCGTTGTTGACGCACACCATCCAGGTCCGGCCCCCCGCACCCCCGTGGTCGACAATGGACCCCACCCCGGGCGCTCCCGCCCGGGCAGTCGAGCCGAGGGGAAGCGCCCAGGTGGATCTGGACCACACCGATCTGGCCGTCGTCCGCGAACTGCAGACGGACGGCCGCCTGACGTACGAGACGCTGGCGCAGCGCGTCGGCCTCTCCCGGCCCGCCACCCGCGCCCGGGTGCAGCGGCTGCTCGCGGGCGGCGGCGTGCGCGTGGTCGCCGTCGTGCATCCGGCCGTACGGGAGCTGACCGCATCGGCCCACCTGTCGATCGGCGTGAGCGGCCCGGCCGAGCCGGTGGCCCGTGCGATCGCCGCCATGCCACAGGCGCCGTTCGTCACGCTCACCGCGGGCAGCCGCGCGGTGATGGCGGAGCTGCGCACCAAGGGACTGGCCGAGCTGGACCGGGCCGTGGAGTCCATCCGCTCCCTGAAGGGCGTGGACGTGGTGGATCCACTGATCTCCCTGGAGCACCTCAAGGACCCGTATCTGCTGGCAGGCCGGCCCGAGGTGCCGGAGCTGGACGAGACGGACCGGCTGATCCTGGACGAGCTGGAACGCGACGGGCGGCTGCCCTTCGCGGAACTCGCCGAACGCGTGGGCCTCTCCCCCGGCGCCGCCCGCGCCCGCACGCTGCGCCTCCTCGACGGCGGTGTCGCCAAGGTGCTCGCACTGGTGCGGCCGGAGCTGCTGGGGCTGGGCCTTCTGTGCGGTTTCGCCGTACGGCTGGACGGCGACCGGGATGCGGTTGCGCGACGCATGGCCGCCTGGGACCGGGTCTCGTTCCTCTCCGCCTGCATGGGGCGCGCGGAGCTCGTCGGAACGATCAGCGCGGAGTCCCTCACGGCGGTGCGCGACACGCTGGAGGAGATGCGGGCCTGCGCGGGTGTGCGCGCAGTGGAGAGCTGGATCCATCTGGAACTGATCAAGGAGCGCTACGACCTGACCAACCACACGCCCTGACGAGAAGCTTCACCCCACTGCGGCCATGCCGGACGATACGTAAGTCAAAAACGCCATCACATTCCGAAAACTTTGTGAGCAAGGGGTCTAGGCAAGGCATCGTCTGCTGAATATCGTCCATGCGAACGAATCAGCCGTCGCGACCTCTCGGCGCGTACGGCTTCTCATGGACGTCCCCCGGTCGAAAGCAGGCCCCCTCATGCACCACCCCCTCGACGACACCGACCGCACGCTCCTGGTGACCGGCGCGGTCGTCGCCGCACCCGGCACCTCCGTACGCGCCGAGGCCCTGGCCGTCCGTGGCGGCCGGGTCGTCCACGTCGGCACCGCCGAAGACGCCCGCGCCGCGCTCGGCGGCCGGCCCGACGAGGCCCTCGACCTGGACGGAGGCCTCGTCCATCCCGGATTCGTCGATGCCCACTGCCACCCGGTGATGTACGGGCAGGCGCTCGCCTGGGTCGACTGCCGGCCCGAACGCGTACCCGACATCGAGACGCTCGTCACCGTTCTCACCGACGCCGCCCGCGAACTGCCCGCCGGAGTCCCGGTGCGCGGCTTCGGCTACGAGCACCGCAGGCTCGCCGAACAACGCCACCCCACCTGTCACGACCTCGACCGCGTCGCCACCGACCGCGAGGTGTACGTGATGAACGCCTCCGGTCATGGCGGTGTCGTCAACTCCCACACCCTGCGCACCTGCGGCGTCACCGCAGGCACCCCCGACCCCGAGGGTGGCAGCATCGGCCGCTTCACCTCCGGCGAGCCCGACGGCCAACTCTGGGACGCCGCCTGCGACCTGCTCACCGGCCCCGGCGGAGTGAAGATCGGCAACCACGGTCCGAACTTCCACCTCTCCGAGCCGGACGCCATCATGGCCGACCACCTCCAGCGCGCCCAGGAGGTCTTCCTCGCCGCCGGAGTCACCACCGTCGGCGACGCCCAGGCGTCCCGCCGCGAGATGGAGACGTATCTGCGCGCCCGCGCCGACGGCTCCCTGCGCATGCGGGTCTCCGCGTACCTCACCTCCGCGCTCCTCGACACCGCGCTCGACCTGGGCGTGGTGAACGGCTTCGGAGACGACCTGTTCCGCATCCAGGGCGTCAAGTTCTACGCCGACGGGACGCTCGGCGGCTGGACCGCCTACTTCCCCGACGGGTACGCCGCCGACTGCTGCCACCACGGGCAGCTGTACCACTCGGCGGAGGAGTACGCCGAGCTCGTCACCCGCGCCCACCGCGCCGGGCTCCAGACCGCCACGCACGCCCAGTCCCCGTACGCCATCGGTATGGTCCTCGACGCCGTCGAGAAAGCACAGACCGACCGGGAGCGCCCCGACATGCGCCACCGGATCGAGCACGCGGGCCTGCCCACCGACGAACAGATCGCCCGCATGGGCCGGCTGGGCGTCATCCCGGTGATGCAGCCCCAGCACCACCTGCGCACCGGCGACGGCACACTGACCGCAGTCGGCGACCTCGGCCACCGCTACAACCCGGCAGGCGCCTGCCTCACCGCGGGTGTCCCCGTCGCCATCAGCTCGGACGCCCCCGTCGCCCCGCCCGCCCCGCTGGAGGCCGTCTCCGCCGCCGCGACCCGGCGCACCGTCCTCGGCACCGTCCTCGGCGACGCCTCGCTGCGGATGCCCGTGGCGGACGGTCTGCGCGCGCACACCGAGTCGGCCGCCCGCGCCCTGCACCGCGAACACGCCGTGGGCGCGCTGGCCCCGGGCATGCTCGCCGACTTCGTCGTCCTGGAAAGCGACCCGCTCACCGCGGACCCGGCCGGACTCACCTCCATCGGCGTACGCGAGACCTGGATCGGGGGCACCCGCGCCTGGTCCGCCCCCGGCCGCTGACCCACTCCCTCCCGCTCGCACCATCCCCTTCCCCGCCACCCCTCCCGCCCCCGGAGGCCCCATGTCCCCGCAGTCCAGCACCAGAAAGAGCCCGTACAGAGCCGCCTTCGCGGCGCTGGCCGGGACCTCCATCGAGTGGTACGACTTCTACGCGTTCGCCACCGCAGCGGCGATCGTCTTCAACGACGTGTTCTTCCCGCCGGACATGTCGCCGTATCTCAGGACCCTGTCCGCCTTCGCGACCTTCGCCATCGGCTTCCTGCTGCGCCCGCTCGGCGGCATCGTCTTCGGACACATCGGTGACCGCGTCGGACGCAAGAAGACCCTGGTCATCACGCTGGTGATGATGGGCGTCGCGTCCTTCGCCATCGGCCTGCTGCCCACGTACGCCCAGGTCGGCGCGCTCGCCCCGATCCTGCTCATCGTGCTGCGCCTGGTCCAGGGCATCGCGATCGGCGGGGAATGGGGCGGCGCGGTACTCATCGCCGTGGAGAACGCCCCGCGCGGCAGGGCCGCCTTCTTCGGATCGTTCGCCCAACTCGGCTCCTCGGTCGGCGCGTTGCTGTCGACCGGCGCCTTCAGTCTGATGAACCTCTTCGGCGACGACGCGTTCATGAGCTGGGGCTGGCGCGTGCCCTTCCTGGCCTCCGCCGTGCTGGTGATCGTGGGGCTGATCGTCCGGGTCAAGCTGGAGGAGTCCCCGGTCATGGAGGAGGTGCGCAAGGAACAGGGGGCGAAGGCGGAAGAGGCGGCCAAGCTGCCTGTCGTGGAGGTCTTCCAGAAGGCCTGGCGAACGGTCCTCATCGGCGTCTTCGCGCTGGCCACCGCGACCGGCGGCTACTACGTCGTCACCAGCTTCCTGCTCTCCTACGGCACCGGGGACCTCCACCTGTCGGAGTCCATGCTGCTCAACGGCCTCACCCTGGCAGCCTTCCTGGAACTCCTCGTCACGCCCTGGCTGTCCTGGCTCGCCGACCGGGTCGGACCGCACAAGGTCGTGATCGCCGGCCTCGTGGGCGTCATCGTCCTCGCCCTGCCGCAGTTCATGGTGCTGGGCACCGGCAGCGTCTTCCTCATCTGGCTGATGATGCTGGCCATGCGCCTGGTGATGTCCGCGCTGTACGGACCCATCGCGTCGATCCTCGTCGAAGGCTTCGCCACGCACGTCCGCTACACCGGCATCTCCCTCTCCTACCAGCTCTGCAACATGGTCTTCGGCGGCCTCGCACCGCTCGCCGCGGTCTCCCTCGCGGCAGCCGCGGGCGGCCACTACTGGCCACCGGCCGTCATGCTGATGGTGATCTCGGCGATCGGCATCGTCTGCACGGCACGCCTGCGCCGACTCGGCACACCGCCGGCCGGCGAGCTGACGCGGGACCCTGCCCGGCAGGCGGTACAGGCAGCCTCGTAAGGACCTGCGGCCACGCCGTGTCCTCGATCCGCCGGACGGCCTTGAATTTCGAGCCCGTCCGGCGATTGAGGACACAACGGCAACCGGACGGACCCGGTCGAGCCGTGCGGCCACAGCACTGGCATCGGCCGCATGGCGATGTTCGTGCACCTGACACCCACGGCGAATGCCGCCCGCATCCGATGTTCCGGGAGGCCGGTCGAGTTCACCGCACCCGAGCCGCCCTGACCGAACGCGCACCACACGACCCCGACGCCCGCACCTTCACCGTCGCCCCGCCGCCCGGGCCGCTTTCACCGGTCACGTCGAGCGCGCCGACGCCGGGGGCCCGACCGTCGATTGTCAGTGGCGGCCTCTAAGGTCACCGGCATGGCGACACTCCCGAACCCCCTTCCGACACTGGCCACTTCCGGGCTCCAGCTCCCGCCCGGCACGCTGGTCGACGCGACGCACGACGGACCGTGGCACGAACCCCTGCTCTGGTACGCGGACGGATCCGCGACCCCGGACACCTGGCCCCGGCTGCTCGACGAAGGCAGGTCGGTCGGGCTCCTCCCTGTCCTCCTCGACGGCGGGACACGCGGCGAGTGGCCCGAGAAGTGGGAGCTCAGCCCCGGCAGGACGTCGTACCCGGGTGACCACCACGCGGAGGACGTACTGGGCGAGCTCTGGGAGGAGTACGCGGAGGACGAGCTGGAAGGGGCGGCGATCGAGCCGTTCGGCCCGGAGTGGCCGGGCCTGGCGCCCACCCCGTCCGTGAGCGACCCCGCCGACGCGGAGGAACGGGCCGCCGAGATCGCCGCTCGGCTAACCGACGCGGACGGCCGCACGCCGGGAGCCCGGGCGGCGCTGGTCCCCGCGCGGCGCAGCGCGGACATACCGGCGGCGATCGGCTGGACGGGACCGCTCAATTACGAGAACGACGTGGCACGGCTCTGCGCGGTGCTCCGGTCCTGGGAGGACCGCTTCGGCATACGCGTCGTGGCGCTCGGCTTCGACCATCTGATCGTCTCGGTGGCCACCCCGCCGACCACGGTCGACGAAGCGGTAGCGGTCGCCGCCGAGCACTTCGCGTTCTGCCCGGACAACATCGCCCACAACACCCCGGACACCCTCCGCGCCTACGCGGACCAGTACGTGCTGGGCGAGGATTCCTGGTCGTTCTGGTGGGACTGAGGACGCACCTCGTCCGTTCCCCGGCCGGCTCCCGCCGGGGCCGGACACGTCCGCCGAAGGAATACTTCACCGCGCACCGGGCAGCGCACACTTCATGGACCGGACAGACAGCCTCATCGAGCAGTTCCGTGCACTGCCCGCCGAAAGCGATGAAAAGCGCCAACTCATCGCCGCAATGGGCGACGCACTCGCCGACCGCCCGGACCATCCGGCCGCCTGGCCCTTCCTCACCTCGGTGACCGCCGACCAGGAGGAGTACGACCTCGCACGGGTCGAAGCCACCACGGTCCTGCGCCTGCGGCCGCCGGCCGAGGCCGAGTCACGGCTCCACGCGGGCCGGGCGCTGCTGGCCGTGGTGCGTGGCCCCGACGACGATCTGGTCCGCCAGTACGCGGCCATGGCGCTCGGACCCTACGCCGACGACCCGGAGGTCCACGAAGTCCTGGCCGCCGCCATCATGGACGACTTCGACCGGCTCGTACGGGACAACGCCCTGGCGGCGCTCGACGAGGCGGGCCCCAGCGACAAGCGGATCGAGCTGCTGCACCAGCTGTCCGCGGACGCCACGCTCGGCCATGAAGCGGTCCGCATCCTCTCGTCCTGGGGCCGGGAACCCGCGGCCTGAGGCGACGCGGGCTCCAGGTGCCGGCCGCTACGAGCGGCGCAGCCGCTCGCCGACCTCCGTCGCCCAGTACGTCAGAATCATCTGCGCACCCGCGCGCCGGATCCCGGTCAGGCTTTCCATGATCGCCGCGTCGCGGTCGATCCAGCCCTTCTCGGCGGCGGCCTCGATCATCGCGTACTCGCCGCTGATCTGGTACGCGGCGACCGGCACGTCCACCGAGTCGGCGACCTTCGCCAGGATGTCCAGGTACGGTCCGGCCGGCTTGACCATGACCATGTCGGCGCCCTCGTCGAGGTCGAGCGCCAGCTCGCGCAGGGACTCGCGGCTGTTCGCCGGGTCCTGCTGATACGTCTTGCGGTCGCCCTTCAGCGAGGAGCCGACCGCCTCACGGAACGGTCCGTAGAACGCCGACGAGTACTTCACCGTGTAGGCGAGGATCGACACGTCCTCGTGCCCGGTCCGGTCGAGCGCGTCGCGGATCACGCCGACCTGACCGTCCATCATGCCGCTGGGGCCGACCACATGGGCACCCGCATCCGCCTGGACCTGGGCCATCTCGGCGTACCGCTCGAGGGTGGCGTCGTTGTCGACGCGGCCGTCGGCGGTCAGCACACCGCAATGACCGTGGTCCGTGTACTCGTCGAGGCACAGGTCCGACATGACGACGAGATCGTCACCGACCTCTTCGCGCACCGCGCGCAGACCGACCTGGAGGATGCCGTCCGGATCGGTGCCCGCGGTTCCCCGGGCGTCCTTCTTCTCGTCCGCCGGGACGCCGAAGAGCATGATCCCGGAGACCCCGGCCGAGACCGCGTCGACGGCGGCCTTCCGGAGGGTGTCCAGGGTGTGCTGCTGGACACCGGGCATGGCCGAGATGGCGACGGGCGCCGTGATGCCCTCGCGTACGAACGCGGGCAGGATCAGGTTCGCCGGGTCGAGCCGTGTCTCGGCGACCATCCGCCGCATCGTCGGGGTCGTCCGCAGCCGCCGGGGGCGGGAGCCGGGGAAGTTTCCGTACACAGTCATCCTTCGACGATAGACCCGTACACACCACCGTCTTACCGACACCTGCGCCGGAAAAACGAACGGGAGAACGGGCAGGGGCCCGGCTGCCGAAACAGCCGGGCCCCTGAGGCTCCGGAACACCCCCGAACGGGCCGGTCAGGTCGTCGTACGACGCCTCCGCGCCCCAGGACGCCGCTCGCTCGGCCGCGTCACCGGGTCACCGGCCTCCTTCGCCGCGTCCCGGCGCTGCGCGCCGAACTCGGCGAGCGCCGCGGCCAGCTTGTGCACCGACGGCTCCGGCGACAGCACGTCCACCCGCAGACCGTGCTCCTCGGCGGTCTTCGCCGTGGCGGGGCCGATACACGCGATGACAGTCACGTTGTGCGGCTTGCCCGCGATGCCGACCAGGTTCCGGACGGTCGACGACGAGGTGAAGAGCACCGCGTCGAAACCGCCGCCCTTGATGGCCTCACGGGTGTCGGACGGCGGCGGCGAGGCGCGGACCGTGCGGTAGGCGGTGACGTCGTCGACCTCCCAGCCCAACTCGATGAGCCCGGCGACCAGTGTCTCCGTGGCGATGTCGGCGCGCGGCAGGAAGACACGGTCGATCGGGTCGAAGACCGGGTCGTAGGGCGGCCAGTCCTCCAGCAGACCGGCGGCGGACTGCTCACCGGACGGCACCAGGTCCGGCTTCACACCGAAGTCGATCAGCGCGGCGGCGGTCTGCTCGCCGACCGCCGCGACCTTGATCCCGGCGAAGGCACGGGCGTCGAGCCCGTACTCCTCGAACTTCTCCCGGACGGCCTTGACCGCATTGACGCTGGTGAAGGCGATCCACTCGTAGCGGCCCGTGACGAGGCCCTTGACCGCGCGCTCCATCTGCTGGGGCGTACGCGGCGGCTCGACGGCGATCGTCGGGACCTCGTGCGGCACGGCGCCGTACGAACGCAGCTGGTCGGAGAGCGACGCCGCCTGCTCCTTCGTACGCGGCACGAGCACCTTCCAGCCGAAGAGCGGCTTGGACTCGAACCACGAGAGCTGGTCGCGCTGGGCGGCGGAGCTGCGCTCACCGACCACGGCTATGACCGGCTGGTGCCCGTCCGGCGACGGCAGCACCTTCGCCTGCTTGAGAACCTGGGCGATCGTCCCGAGGGTCGCCGTCCAGGTGCGCTGCCGGGTCGTCGTACCCGCGACCGTGACGGTGAGCGGGGTGTCGGGCTTGCGGCCCGCCGAGACCAGCTCGCCCGCGGTGGCCGCGACCGAGTCCAGCGTCGTCGAGACGACAGCCGTGGCGTCGCTCGCGCCGATCTCGGTCCAGCAGCGGTCCGAGGCGGTGCGGGCGTCGACGAAGCGGACGTCGGCGCCCTGCGCGTCACGCAGCGGCACACCGGCGTACGCGGGCACGCCCACGGCGTTCGCGACACCCGGAACGACCTCGAAGGGAATACCGGCGGCGGCGCAGGCGAGCATCTCCGCGCCCGCGGAGCCGTCCAGGCCGGGGTCGCCGGAGACAGCACGGACGACCCGCCTGCCGCCCTTCGCGGCCTCCATGACAAGATTGGCCGCGTCCCTGAGAACGGGCACACCGGCGGCTGTTGACGACACGTCAACAACCGCCAGCTCAGGCGTGCTTACGCCTGCCCGCGCATGGCCGCGAACAACGCAGAGCACGTCCGGCTCGGCGACAAGAACGTCCGCGCTCGCGAGCGCCTCGACAGCGCGCAGAGTCAGCAGTCCCGGATCGCCGGGACCGGCGCCGAGGAAGGTGACGTGCCCTGCGGACAGGACCGGAAAGTCGGATACGGCGGGGCCGGTGGGGCTCAAAGTGCTCGCTCCCCCATAAGACCGGCCGCACCCTTGGCAAGCATCTCGGTCGCGAGCTCGCGACCGAGGGCCGCCGCGTCGTCGTGCGACGTGGGGACGGGACCGGTGATGGACATCTGTACCAGCGAGGCGCCGTCGGTGGAACCGACGACACCGCGCAGGCGCAGTTCGTTGACAGCCTGTCCGTCGACCAGGAGGTCGGCCAGCGCACCCACAGGTGCGGAGCAGCCGGCCTCCAGGGCGGCGAGCAGGGACCGCTCGGCGGTCACGGCGACCCGGGTGTACGGGTCGTCGAGCTCGGCGAGCGCGGCGGCGAGGTCCGCGCTGGTTGCAGCGCATTCGATCGCCAGTGCTCCCTGACCGGGAGCGGGCAGAACGGTGTCGACCGGCAGGAAGTCGGTCACCTCACCGGTCCGGCCGAGGCGGCTGAGCCCGGCCGCGGCGAGAACCACCGCGTCCAGTTCACCGCTTCGTACAAATCCGATACGCGTATCGACGTTGCCACGGATCGGCACGGTCTCGATGTCGAGGCCGTGGCTGCGGGCGTACGCGTTGAGCTGCGCCATACGGCGCAGCGAGCCGGTGCCTATGCGGGCGCCGGACGGCAGCTGCTCGAAGGTCAGCCCGTCCCGCGCCACCAGCACGTCGCGCGGGTCCTCGCGCCGCGGAACGGCAGCGAGCACGAGACCCTCGGGCTGTGCGGTCGGCAGGTCCTTGAGCGAGTGGACGGCGAAGTCCACCTCGCCCCGCAGCAGCGCCTCACGCAGCGCCGCGACGAACACGCCGGTGCCGCCGATCTGCGCGAGATGCTCCTTGGAGATGTCTCCGTACGTGGTGACCTCGACGAGCTCGACGGCGCGCCCGGTCACCTCGCTGACCGCGTCGGCGACAAGGCCGGACTGCGCCATGGCGAGCTTGCTGCGCCGGGTGCCCAGCCGGAGCGGCGCGCCGGTCTGCGCGCGGGGTGAGTTGTCGGTCATGACCGCCCTCGATTCGGGTCGTTCAGGTCTGCCCGGGAGACGGCGGCGACCGTCTGCGGGTCGAGGTCGAAGAGTTCCCGCAGCGCGTCGGCGTACCCGGCGCCGCCGGGCTCACTGGCGAGCTGCTTGACCCGCACGGTGGGCGCGTGCAGGAGCTTGTCGACGACGCGGCGCACGGTCTGCGTGATCTCGGCGCGCTGCTTCTCGTCCAGGTCGGGGAGGCGTCCGTCGAGCCGCGCGATCTCGCCGGCCACCACATCGGCGGCCATGGTGCGCAGGGCGACCACGGTCGGGGTGATGTGGGCGGCGCGCTGGGCGGCGCCGAACGCGGCGACCTCGTCGGCGACGATGGTGCGCACCTGGTCCACATCGGCAGCCATCGGAGCGTCCGCGGACGCCTCGGCGAGCGACTCGATGTCGACGAGGCGCACACCGGCGAGGCGGGCCGCCGCGCCGTCGATGTCGCGCGGCATGGCGAGGTCGAGCAGGGCGAGCCGGACGGGGCCGGTGGACTGCGCGGGCACGGTGGCCTGGCGCACGGCCTGTGCCTGCGCGGTCGTGGCGGCGGAACCCTTCTCCACCCACGCGGCGTGCTGGTCCAGGTCGGCGGCGAGCACGGCGGGCGCCTCCACGGCGGTGGCGGCCGCGTCGAACGGCAGGCCGAGCGCACCGGCGACGGTCTCACCGGTCAGGACGAGTCCCGTCGCACCGGTGCAGGACACGACGACATCGGCACGTGTCAGTTCGTCGGAGACCGCGGCCATCTCGACGGCCCGGGCGGTCACTCCCGTGCCACCGGCCTGGCCCAGGATCTCGACGAGCCGGTCGGCGCGGGCCCGGGTCCGGTTGGCGACGACGATCTCGGCGACACCGGTACGGGCCAGTGTGGCGGCGGCCAGCGACGACATCGAACCGGCGCCGATCACCAGAGCACGCTTGCCGCTGGCCCAGTCGGCGGTGTCGGCGCCGCCCGCGAGCTGCTGCAGGCCGAAAGTGACGAGCGACTGCCCGGCCCGGTCGATCCCGGTCTCGCTGTGCGCGCGCTTGCCGACCCGCAGGGACTGCTGGAAGAGGTCGTTCAGCAGCCGGCCCGCGGTGTGGCTCTCCTGCCCCAGCGCCAGCGCGTCCTTGATCTGGCCCAGGATCTGGCCCTCGCCGACGACCATCGAGTCCAGCCCGCACGCCACCGAGAAGAGGTGGTGGACGGCCCGGTCCTCGTAGTGCACATAGAGATACGGAGTGAGCTCGTCCAGCCCGACCCCGCTGTGCTGCGCGAGGAGCGTGGACAGCTCGGCGACGCCCGCGTGGAACTTGTCCACGTCGGCGTACAGCTCGATGCGGTTACAGGTGGCCAGGACGGTGGCCTCGGCCGCGGGCTCCGCTGCCAGGGTGTCCTGCAGCAGCTTGGCCT
Source organism: Streptomyces sp. NPDC002206 (assembly GCF_053593595.1). Lineage (NCBI taxonomy): Bacteria > Bacillati > Actinomycetota > Actinomycetes > Kitasatosporales > Streptomycetaceae > Streptomyces > Streptomyces sp. NPDC002206. Next base: position 12,161 of record NZ_JBSFCW010000026.1, on the reverse strand, counting down.
GCGTCTCGGCAGCCAGCGACGCCCGCTCCAGTACGGAGACCGGTGCGCTGCGGTGGCTCAGCCCTACGACAAGAAGACTCATGCCGGCATCACGGCGGGCATGTCCCCGTCGGGTCCCTTCCGGCTGCTGCTCGCGGCGGCGCGCACGGGCGGCGCGGCCTGGTCGACGTCGCCCCCGGCAGCGGCTTCCTCGCCGGCCTTGCGCTGTTCGTGGAAGGCGAGGATCTGGAGTTCGATCGAGAGGTCGACCTTGCGGACGTCGACGCCGTCGGGCACGGAGAGCACCGTCGGCGCGAAGTTCAGGATGGAGGTGACGCCCGCGGCGACGAGGCGGTCGCAGACCTGCTGGGCGGCACCGGCCGGGGTGGAGATGACACCGATCGACACGCCGTTGTCGCTGACGATCTTCTCCAGCTCGTCGGCGTGCTGGACGGGGATCCCGGCGACGGGCGTACCGGTCATCGCGGGGTCCGCGTCGATCAGCGCGGCGACCCGGAAACCGCGGGAGGCGAAGCCGCCGTAGTTGGCGAGCGCGGCACCGAGATTACCGATACCGACGATGACGACAGGCCAGTCCTGGGTGAGCCCGAGCTCGCGGGAGATCTGGTAGACGAGGTACTCGACGTCGTACCCGACACCACGCGTCCCGTAGGAGCCGAGGTAGCTGAAGTCCTTGCGCAGCTTGGCAGAGTTGACTCCCGCCGCCGCGGCGAGTTCCTCGGACGAAACCGTGGGGACCGAGCGCTCGGAGAGCGCGGTCAGTGCGCGGAGATACAGCGGAAGCCGGGCGACGGTGGCCTCGGGAATTCCTCGGCTACGGGTCGCCGGTCGGTGAGTTCGGCCAGTTGCCACGGTGCTCCTGCGGGATGAGCGGGGCTGCAGGCGGCCATACGTTCCAAGACCGCCCCGTCGAATGCAGGCTATGTCTTTGTGAACGCGTGCACAAAGATGGTGTCCGTTTTGTCCGGTCAAAGTGACCGGGGTCACGCACATCCGTCGCGCGATCCCGGAACCTTGGATCGCATCAGCCCGTTGCAGGCTCGAAGGGGGCAAAGCAGTACACACTCCTCACGACCACGCCCCCGAGATCACTCAAAACGCCCACGATGGTAACCGGGTTTCACTCAGGAAAGCAGCGCGCTGCGCAGCCTCGCCGGGTCCACCCGCCAGAACGTGTGCTGTTCGTTATCAATGAGGACGACCGGAATCTGCTCCCAGTACTCCCGGTGCAGCGCCTCGTCCTGAGTGATGTCCTTCTCCTCCCAGGACGCGCCGGTCTCCTCACAGACCTCCCGCACCACCAGCCTCGCGTCGTCACAGAGGTGACACCCCGGCTTCCCGACCAGGGTCACCACCCGGTCCGCGGGCTTCTTCTTCACACGACGCAGCAAGGCACTCATGCCTTCATTCTGCGCCGACCGCCCGCCCTTTCCGGAATTCATCCGCCACTGATCCGGTACGCCCCGAATCGCCCGTTTAACAATTCGGCCGCCGAGAGTTCACGTCACCGCATCCCGGCAGGTCGGGAAGGGGTCAACGGACTGGCTATGCTCACGACATGGCCGCTCTTGGATGGCTCACACCACGTAGGCGTTCCGCGACAGCACGGAGCGTGCTGGCAGGCGAGGCAGCAGCCGAGGCAGCGCGGAAGTCGTCACTCCACGCCGAACAGCCCGCCGAACGATCCACCGACGAGACCCCCGCCACGACCGCGGAGCCGGAACCGGCCTTCCCGGTCGTCGGCGACGACCGGGCTGCCGCCTTCTTCGACCTGGACAACACCGTCATGCAGGGCGCGGCGATCTTCCACTTCGGCCGCGGGCTGTACAAACGGAAGTTCTTCCAGCGCCGCGAACTGACCCGGTTCGCCTGGCAGCAGGCCTGGTTCAGGCTGGCCGGCGTGGAGGACCCGGAACACATGCAGGACGCCCGCGACAGCGCCCTGTCCATCGTCAAGGGCCACCGCGTCTCCGAGCTGATGTCCATCGGCGAGGAGATCTACGACGAGTACATGGCCGACCGCATCTGGCCGGGCACCCGCGCCCTCGCCCAGGCCCACCTCGACGCCGGGCAGAAGGTCTGGCTGGTCACCGCCGCCCCGGTGGAGACCGCCACGATCATCGCCCGCCGCCTCGGGCTGACCGGCGCGCTCGGCACGGTCGCCGAGTCCGTCGACGGCGTCTACACAGGCCGCCTGGTCGGCGAGCCGCTGCACGGGCCCGCGAAGGCCGAGGCGGTCCGCGCCCTGGCCGCCGCCGAGGGCCTCGACCTCGCCCGCTGCGCGGCGTACAGCGATTCGCACAACGACATCCCGATGCTGTCCCTGGTCGGCCACCCCTACGCGATCAACCCGGACACAAAGCTCCGCAAGCACGCCCGGGCCCTCGACTGGCGGCTGCGCGACTACCGCACGGGTCGCAAGGCGGCCAAGGTCGGCATTCCGGCCGCGGCCGGTGTCGGCGCCCTCGCGGGCGGCACCGCGGCCGCCGTCGCCCTGCACCGCCGCCGCCGCTGACCGCACGCGGAGGCTCCCCCGCGCAGGGGGCCGAGCCACGCCCGGCTCCCTGCCGCCAATCGGGACCCCCTGCCCGCTGACCGCTCCCGCCAGTCGGATTGCGTGCACCCGACCACAACCCGTTGCGGCCGCAGGCAGATCACGAAGTAATCCGATCAATAACCGGTCACGATGTGCTACTTGATGCGCCTCATAGTCGCTACAGAAGCGACGGAACCGATGATTTGAGCAACTGGGTGTAGCACTGCCTGTACGAAGCGTTATTCTCCTCAGACGCATTCCGGAACCCACCACTCACTACGACGAGTGACGGTTTCGCACTGCACGTGATGGAAGCTCTGCCTCTGGGAGTCCCGTGTACCCACACGTCGGGGTTGACGCCTCGGGCCTGGCTACGCTGCGCGCAACGGTCGCCGACCGCTTGCGCGGCTTCGTCCCCACCGCGTACGCCGTACCCGCTTTTGCCGCCCCTGCACCTGTCGGCCCTTGCTATGCCCTGGCCGAACGCGGTGCAGCGGTCGGAAGACGCAGCAACCGCGGCGCAACGACCACGTCCACCGTTCGTCGGCCGACCGCCGACAGCGACAGCGCGCGCATGATGGATCTCGTCGAGCGCGCACAGGCCGGTGAGGCTGACGCCTTCGGCCGTCTCTACGACCAGTACAGCGACACCGTGTACCGGTACATCTACTACCGCGTGGGCGGCAAGGCGACGGCGGAGGACCTCACCAGTGAGACCTTCCTGCGCGCCCTGCGCCGCATCTCCACGTTCACCTGGCAGGGCCGCGACTTCGGCGCCTGGCTGGTCACGATCGCCCGCAACCTGGTCGCCGACCACTTCAAGTCCAGTCGTTTCCGACTGGAAGTGACCACCGGCGAAATGCTCGACGCCAACGAGGTCGAGCGCAGCCCGGAGGACTCCGTCCTGGAGTCCCTCTCCAACGCCGCACTGCTGCAAGCCGTGCGCCGACTCAACCCCCAGCAGCAGGAGTGCGTGACGCTGCGCTTCCTGCAGGGCCTCTCGGTCGCCGAGACGGCCCGCGTGATGGGAAAGAACGAAGGCGCGATCAAAACCTTGCAGTACCGCGCCGTCCGCACACTGGCCCGGCTCCTGCCGGACGATGCCCGCTGAACACGCTCTGCAACACATCCCTCACGCACTGGTCCGATCATCTTTCGTGCGTAACCCATGTGCCGCGCCACTCGTTATGCCGGTTGCAGGCCCCCTGTCGTCACTCCATGTCCGCCGACACTCACTCTTTCGTGTGGAAGCGCTCAAGGTGTGCAACCTTCCGGACCCCCAGGGGGGTCGACCGTCATGACGAGAGGAGGTGCCGCCAGTGATCGCAAACGTTTCGGCACACCGGCGGGCGAACGCCTTCGCCCAGGCCCTGGAGGAGCAGGAGCTCCAGGGTGCGGCGGCCGTACAGCCCGAGGACCCGGCCGAACCGGCCGACCACGGAACGCTGTTGGCCCTGGCGAACGGCCTCGGTGAGCTGCCGAGGCCGAATTTGGATCCCGAGGTCAAAATGGTGCAACGAGCCCAGCTCGTCGCCGCCATGGAGGCCCTGTTTGCCGAGGGCGGCGCGTCCACAGGCCCTACGGTGCCCGAACAACGGAGCAGGGGGGCCCACCGGGCCTCCCCGCTCAGGAAGTTGCGCCCCCGCTCCCGCTGGACGAAGGGCATCGCGGCCGGCGGGCTCACCGTCGGTGTGGCCGCGGGAGCCTTCGGCGGAGTGGCCGCGGCCAGTTCCGACGCCCTGCCGGGTGATTCGCTGTACGGGCTGAAGCGCGGCATGGAGGACATCCACCTCGGCATGGCCGACGGCGACGCCGACCGCGGCGAGGTCTACCTCGACCAGGCGTCGACCAGGCTGAGCGAGGCCCGCAGACTGATGGAGCGTGACCGCGCGGGCGATCTGGACCACGAATCACTCGGCGAGATCAGACGCACCCTCAACGGCATGACGCACGACGCCACCGAGGGCCACCGCCTGCTCCACGCCGCGTACCAGCGTGACGGAGCACTCGGACCCATCCAGACCCTGGACTCCTTCTCCCGCTCCCACCGCGGCAGTTGGAGCACCCTGCGCGACCGTCTGCCGGTCCAGCTGACGGACGTCGGGGACGAGGTGAGCTCGGTCTTCGAGGCCATAGACGAAGAGGTCGCGCCGCTGCAGTCCCTGCTCCCCCGCAACCCGGACCGGAGCACCGACTCCCAGGAGTCCGGCTCCTCGCAGCAGACCGACGGGTCACCCGGCACGGACGACCCGGCCCCCTCCTCCCCCGAGGTCTCACAGGGCCAGACGGGCAGCGGCGGTACCCCGGACCCGTCCGGCTCCGCCTCCACCCCGGAGGACAACCTGATCGCAGGCGGCACGGACGGCTTCCTGGACACACCGTCCCCGGGCGCCATCCTGCCCACAACGGGCAGGGACAGCACCCCGCCCGCCCCGGACGTGACGCTGCCGCCCCTTCTCCCCGGCCTGCTCCCGGGCCTGGGATTCAACAGCGAGGACGAAAACAAGTGACTGTCCGGCGGACGGATTCCCCCAAGCCCGTCCGCCGGTCGCTCACCCCTTCCGGCGGTTGAGGACACTCGCCGTCAGAAGAACACCGACCTCCGCTGCACCAACAGCTTGTACAGCGTGTGCTGAATCTGCTCCCGCACCTGATCCGTCAGGTTGAACATCAGCATCGGATCCTCCGCCGCCTCCACCGGATACCCGTCCGTGGGAATCGGCTCCCCGAATTGAATCGTCCACTTCGTCGGCAACGGCACCGCCCCCAACGGCCCCAGCCAAGGAAACGTGGGTGTGATCGGGAAGTACGGAACCCCCAGCACCCGCGCCAGAGTTTTCGCGTTGCCGATCATCGGATAGATCTCCTCCGCACCCACGATCGAGCACGGCACAATCGGCACTCCGGCCCGCAACGCCGTCGACACGAAGCCGCCCCGCCCGAACCGCTGCAGCTTGTACCGCTCGCCGAACGGCTTCCCGATGCCCTTGAAGCCCTCCGGCATCACACCGACGACCTCGCCCTGTCTGAGCAGCCGCTCCGCGTCCTCCGCGCAGGCCAGTGTGTGCCCGGCCTTCCTGGCCAGCTCGTTCACCACCGGCAGCACGAAGACCAGATCCGCGGCGAGCAGCCGCAGATGCCGGCCCGCCGGATGGTTGTCGTGCACGGCAACCTGGAGCATCAGCCCGTCCAGCGGCAACGTCCCCGAGTGGTTGGCCACGATCAGCGCGCCGCCGTCCGACGGGATGTTCTCGATGCCCCGCACCTCGACCCGGAAGTACTTCTCGTACATCGGCCGCAGCATCGACATCAGAACCTGATCGGTGAGTTCCTTGTCGTACCCGAACTCGTCGACCTCGTACTCGCCGGTGACCCGCCGACGAAGAAACGCGAGCCCACCCGCGATCCGCCGGTCCCAGTTGCCGCGCCGCACCTCGTCCTGCACGCCCTCCACGGGCTCCCCGCCCCCCTGCACCGCCTCATGGACCGGCGCGGCGTCCAACTGCCCGGGCAGGGCGCTCAGGGCCGCAGTGCCCACCGCGGGACCCGCCCCGGACCGCCGCCGCGCCGACCGCGGCACGCCACCCGACCGCGAACGGTCGTCGTCGAACGGAATGACCTTGGCATCCGCCATCGTCGGTGCGCTCCTCTATCTCGCGCTGTGGGTCGGTTGTGTGTCGTCGGTCCCGGTGATTCCCGGGACCTCGCCGGTCCCACCGGCGAACGGCATCGCCGCCAGCCGGTCGACGGCCCTGCCGACCATCTCGGGCGGCAGCAGTCCGGGTGCCTGGTTCCGCGCGAAGTCCGCGAAGGTCTCCGCGGTGGTGAATCCCGGATGGAAGCCCAGCGTCTCGCGCATCTGCACGGTGGAGACCACCCTGCCGTGCGTCAACAGCCGGATCTGCTCCGGTGAGAAGTCCGTCATGCCAACAGTGCGGAGCGCTTGGCCCACCCAGGTGACGGCGGGCAGGGGCACCGGCATCGTCGGCCGCCCGAGCCGCCGCGAACACTGCGACAGCAGCAGCACCCCGTCGCCCGCGATATTGAACGTGCCACTGTTCAGCGTCCCGCGCCGCGGTTCATGCGAGGCGATCCTCAGTACGTCGATGACGTCGTCCTCATGGACGAACTGGAGCCGGGGGTCGTACCCGAATACGGTCGGCAGGACGGGCAGCGACAGATAGTCGGCGAGCGGCGAGTCCGCGTCCGGCCCCAGGATGTTCGCGAACCTCAGCACGCACACGGCGACGTCCGGCCTGCGGCGCGCGAAGCCCCGTACGTACCCCTCGACCTCCACCGCGTCCTTCGCGAAGCCCCCGCTCGGCAGGGACTTGGGCGGGGTGGTCTCGGTGAAGACCGCCGGATCGCGCGGTGCGGAGCCGTACACACCCGTACTCGACTTGATCACCAGCCGCCGCACCGTCGGCGACTTCTGACAGGCACCGAGCAGCTGCATGGTGCCGATGACATTGGTTTCCTTGACCGTGGTGCGGCCACCGGCCCCGAGCGCCTTGCCGCTGACGTCCAGATGCACGACCGTGTCGACGGTGTGCTCGGCGAGGACTCTGGCGATCGCGGGCCGGCGGATGTCCGCGCGGACGAAGTCGGCATCACCCAATTGGTGCCCCGGCGCGATCGCGTCGACGGCGATCACCCGGTCCACCTCCGGGTCACGCTGGATGCGCCGCACGAATCGGCCGCCCAGCTGCCGGGCCGCTCCCGTGACGAGCACGACCTTCCCCAAGATCAGCGCCTTCCGTCGAAGAGGTTTCCCCTGGCCGTCACCGTAGCGGGTGGATGTTGCCCTGTGATGACTGCGCGGCGGCGTTCTGCCGAGTCTTTGGCCCAAATATGTGCACAGCCGCCCGCACAACGCACCGCAGCCCTCCCACCATGTCGGTGGGAGGGCTGCGGATTCACGAACTGCGTTCGCCTACTTCTTGTTGCGGCGCTGAACGCGCGTGCGCTTGAGCAGCTTGCGGTGCTTCTTCTTGGCCATCCGCTTGCGCCGCTTCTTGATAACAGAGCCCACGACTACCCTCGCTCACTTCTCTTCACTGGTGCGGGGCGTCTGGGCCCACACGACCTACGTCGGCCTAGCCTACCCGCCACCGGGTGAGGGACGTAATCCGAGGCCAACCTCAGGCCGACTCCACCCCCACAAAGGACTCGCGGAGATACTCGTGAACCGCTTGCTCCGGGACCCGGAAGGACCTGCCCACCCGGATCGCCGGCAGATGACCACTGTGCACCAAGCGGTACACGGTCATCTTCGACACCCGCATGACCGAGGCGACTTCCGCCACGGTCAGAAACTTGACCTCGTTGAGAGGCCTCTCGCTGCCAGCAGCCATGACCCACCTGTACCTTCCGCACGAGACGCGCACCGGCTTCCCCTCCGGTGACTCTTCGTCGTTGTGCGCTCACTCCCCAGATTAGGGGCGGGTGATGCGAGTGGGGAAGAGGAGGGACCATCGGCCGCCTACTGTGACAGACACGCCCGATTGAGTACATAGCGAGTGAGTGGCCGGTAGTAAGCGGACCGAACGGCGTCATCAAGCGGAACGGCGACCGACACCTGCCCCTCGGCCTCGCCGACGAACAGCGCAGGATCGTCCGTGTCCGCCAGGCCGATCGCCTCAATGCCCAGCTGACCTGCCCCGCAGACCCATCCGTGGTCCCCGACGACCAGCTCGGGCAGCCGCCCATGGTCAGCCACCGCGGCCTCCAGCGCCACCCGAACCGGCAGCGGCGAGTGGGTATGTGCGCCCGGCTCACTACCGCGGTCCCGCACGCCGGGTTCGCGCACCAGGGCGACTCCCCGTACGTAATCAAGGTTGTAGGTGCGTAGGCCGAACCGGGTCGTTATGTCGATACATCGCCCCTGCGCCGGGGTGAGTACAGCGCAGCCGGCCGCCGACAAAGCGTCTGCCAACGCGGCGTAGAAGCCGAGCAGCCGGTGCGGATGGCCGGTCCCGAGCAGCACCGGTGCCCGCCGGGCCGCCACATTCGACAACCGCTCGGCAAACGCGTCCAGACCAGCCAAGGTGCGCTCCGGATCGATCACATCAGGACCCGAAACATGAGCAGGATCGTCCGAGACTCCGCACTTGTCGGCCATCAACCGAAGCAGATCGCACTCCTCCCACCCCCATTCGGGGTTGAGCCCGAGCAGCACCCGCGGATCCCTCGCCGCGAACAGCCGATAGCTCCGCAGGCTCACCTCCCGCGAGGTGGCCACGGCCCCGGCCAGCCGGGCCGCCAGCAGATGCGCACGCAGCGCTCCGGTGCTCAACACCCTGCCGATGCTCCTCCAACCACCCGGACGGGGGGACAGAAGCCCGACTACGCCCCACAGTTGGCGTAACCATTCCTCAGTTGGCGCAACCACTCCTCACATCAGCACGGAATCGGTCGCACCGGGACCGTCCCCGCCCGTTTCAGGCCAGCAGCCCCCGCAACGGGAACGCCGCCCGCCTGGTCGCGAGCACCGCCTGGTCGAGCCGGTCCGCCGGGTCGTACCCGCTCTCCCACGGCTGCCACGACGGCGTACGCCCGTCCGTCATCCGACCCGGCCCCAACTGCCGCGTCCGGGCGTAGACCTCGTCCCGCCACGAAGCAGGAATCACCGATTCCGGGTCCACCGGCGTATGCGCGGCGATTCCCACCAGATGCGTCCAGGACCGCGGCACCACGTCGACGACCGCATACCCCCCGCCGCCGAGCGCCACCCACCGCCCGCCCTCCACGTACTCATGGGCGAGCTCGTGACACGACTCCATCACCGACCGCTGCGCGTCCAGCGACACCGCCAGATGCGCGAGCGGGTCCTCGAAGTGCGTATCGGCACCGTGCTGGGTCACCAGCACCTGCGGCCGGAAGTCCGCCAGCAGCTCCGGCACCACCGCATGGAACGCCCGCAGCCATCCCGCGTCCCCCGTACCGGCAGGCAGCGCCACATTCACCGCGGCACCCTCCCCCGCACCGGCACCGGTCTCCTCCGGCCAGCCGGTCTGCGGAAAGAGCGTCCGCGGATGCTCGTGCAGCGACACCGTCAGAACCCGCGGGTCCTCCCAGAACGCAGCCTGCACCCCGTCACCGTGGTGCACATCCACATCGATGTACGCGACCCGCTCCACACCCAGCTCCAGCAGCCGGGCAATGGCCAGCGCCGGGTCGTTGTAGATACAGAACCCCGACGCACCACCCGGCATCGCATGGTGCAGCCCGCCCGCGAAGTTCACCGCATGCGCCGTGGACCCGCGCCACACCGCCTCGGCCGCCGCCACCGACTGCCCGGCGATCAGCGCCGACACTTCGTGCATCCCCGCGAACGCCGGATCGTCCATCGTCCCGAGCCCGTAGTTCTGATCGGCTGCCTTGGGGTCCGCCGAGGCCGCGCGCACGGCCGCCACATAGTCCTCGCGGTGCACGAGCCGCAGCGTGGAGTCCCCGGCCGGCTTGGCAGCCACCACATCCACGGCACTGTCGAGCCCGTACGCCCGCACCAGACCCATCGTCAGGGCCAGCCTGACGGGGTCCATCGGATGACTGTTCCCGAAGTCGTATCCCGTTACTGCGTCATCCCACATCAACTGTGCGCGGCCGCTCATGCCCGCCACCGTATCGGGCAGGCTCCGGACCGAACGACTTGGCGTACACGAGCGTCGCGAGCACCAGCACCATCGGGACGAGCATCGCGCCCCGGTAGCTCCACGCGTCCCCCAGCGCCCCGACCAACGGCGACCCCACCAGGAACCCCACATAGTTGAAGACGTTCAGCCGCGCGATCGCCGTATCGCTCGCACCGGGGAACATCCGCCCCGCCGCCGCGAACGTCTGAGGCACGATCACACAGAGCCCCAGCCCCAGCATGGTGAATCCGAGCATCCCGATCCACGCACCGGAAGCAACCGCCACCACCCCGAACCCGGCCGCGGCCAGCACACTCCCGAACCGCACGACAGCCACGGCCCCGAACCGCCGCACCCCGAAGTCCCCCACGGCCCGCCCCAGCAGCGTCGTCACCATGTAGACGTTGTACGGAACGGTCGACAGCTGCTCCGAGCTCCCCAGCACGTCCTGCAGATACTTCGCGCTCCAGTTGGAGACCGTCGAGTCCCCGATGTACGCGAAGCTCATCACCAGACAGAGCGGCATCAGCAGCTTGAACGAGACCGAGACCCCCGAGGAGACCTCTTTCCGCGGCCCGTCGCCCTCCGCCTTCCCCTCGGCACCCTCGACGTACCACCGGCTCCCGATGAACGCGGCCGGCAGCAGCACGACGACCGCCGGCAGATACGAGATCAGCAGCGTCAGATCCCAGTGCGCCCCGGCCCACGCCATCGACGCCCCGGCGATCCCACCCAGGCTGTACGCGGCATGGAACCCGAGCATGATGCTGCGCCCGTAGGCCCGCTGGAGGCTGACCCCCATCATGTTCATGGAAGCGTCGAGCGCCCCGACGGACAGCCCGAACACACCGAGCGCCACGGCCACTTCCCACAGCTCGCTACCGGCCCCGACACCGACCAGCGCCAGCAGTACGACGGGCTGCGCCCACCTGAGCACGACCCGGGGCCGTGCCCGCGCGACCACCTTCTCGGTGACCACGCTGCCCACACCGGCCAGGATGGGCACGGCGGCGAGGAACACGGGCAGCAGGCCGTCGGATATCCCGTACCGGTCCTGAATGGCAGGAATACGCGTCACGAGCAGGGCAAAGGTGACCCCCTGCACGAAGAAGCTCAACGCCAAGGAGGCCCTACCGTGCCGCAACCGCGCATCCTTCATGGCCGCAGCGTAGGGCCCTGGCCTACCCGTGGGTAGATGGATCAGGCGAGCAATTCCCGCAGTTGAGCCATGTCGGAGAAGTGCCCGGTCACCCCGGCGAGCCGGTCGGCGGGCATCATCGACGTGAACCCGTACACATCCATCCCCGCGGCCCGGGCCGCCTCCACACCGAGCGGGCTGTCCTCGATGACGACACACCTCTCGGGCGGAACGCCCATCCGCTCAGCGGCATGGAGGAACAGGTCGGGCGCCGGCTTGCCCTGTCCCACGTCCTCCGCGCTGAAGATCCACTCCTCCTCGAACCACTGGTCGAGCCCGGTCTTTCGGTGCCCGACCCGGATCCGCTCGTGGTTCCCGGACGAGGCTACGCAGTACGGAACCCCGTCGGCGACGAGCTTTCCCAGCACGTCGGCGACCCCTTCGACCGGTTCCAGCTGTTGCTGGAACGCGGCGAAGATCCGGGAGTGGAGCGTCTCGTCGAAGTCCGCGGGCAGCTTCTCCCCGGTCCTCTCCTCGACGAGGTCGTGGATCCGGTGCACGGCAGACCCCATGTAGTCACGGAGCGATTCCTCGTACGAGGTGGGGTGACCGAGCTCGGTCAGGTAGCCGGAGAGGATGGTGTTGGAGATCGGCTCACTGTCGACGAGCACACCATCGTTGTCGAAGATGACCAGTTCGTAGCGCATGGTTCGAGCCTAGACGCTCAGAACGCAGAAAAGCCCCGTGCCACAAGGGCACGGGGCTTTCCCGGAATAATTGTTCGGCGGCGTCCTACTCTCCCACAGGGTCCCCCCTGCAGTACCATCGGCGCTGAAAGGCTTAGCTTCCGGGT
>NZ_JBSFCW010000025.1:0-92947 GCF_053593595.1 Streptomyces sp. NPDC002206 | reverse complement strand
GGCCGGACACCTCCCACAACGCGATCGCTGCATCCACCCGCAGCCACAGCTCGTCGTGCGACAGCAGAGCCCGCAGCCGTGGCGCTGCCGCTTCCGCCCGGGCCCCCAGTCCGCCCAGCGCGGTCACCGCCGACCGCCGCTCGTGCGCATGCTCGGCCCGAAGCCCTTCGACGAGCACCGGCAGCACGGCCTCCGCGTCCCCGTCGACCGCCCACAGTGCCTGCGCCGCCTCCGTCGCCGCCGCGGTCCCGGGGCGGCGTATCAGCGCCCGCAACTCCGGTACGGCGCAGTGCGCGGCGGGGCCGAACGAGCCGAGCGCCCGCAGCGCCGACGTCCGCAACCACTCTCCGCGATACTCCGGCGCACCGCGCAGCACCCGCAGCACCTCCGTCGCAGCCTCGCCCGCCCGCAGCGCGGTCAGCCCGCTGAGCAGCGGATTCGCCCGGTCGTACGCCCCCTCGTCGAGAGCGATCTCGCCGAGTCTGCGGCGCAGCACCCCGGCCAGCGGTGCCGCAGCCGCCCCCAGATATCCGATGGCGAACCCCACGTCGTGCGGCACCTCGGGACGCTCCAGAGCGGCGGCCAGCGCGGGCAGGGCGCGGGCGTCACCCAGCCGGGCCAGCGCCTTCACCGCGCTGCCGAGCCCCGGCGGTCCGCTCGCCCACTCCTTCACCCAGGCCCCGGGGTCCGCCGCCACCCGCGCCGCCAGCGCGTCCGCGGCCGGTGCGGCGAGCCCGAAGAGCTCTTCCAGCACATGCGAGGCGGCCTCGGCCAGTTTTGGATCCGGGGCGGCGAGCTGTTCGCCCACGAGCCGGACCAGCTCCTCGTACGAGCCCCGCCAGGCCCGTATCAGCCCGGCGCTCATCCGCACGGCGTCGATCCGCTGGCGGAGGTCGGGGCTGCGCAGCTGATCGGTCAGCAACGCCGTCCGGTCGGCGACCCGGTCGTCGAGCCCGACGTGCAGTGTCCGCAGCAGATCCGCCGTCCAGGGGGCGGTACGCCCTGCGGACTCGGCGGCGGACAGCGCCCTCAACTGCCCCACCAGGGTCACCGGCGCGCCTTGCTCCTCGGTGGCATCGGCGGCCGGACCCGGATCGTCGCCCGGCCCGGCGGTGACCACCGGATCTGCCTCGTCCGCCCCGGTGGTCCCATCCTCCCCGTCGGCTGCGCCGGCCGGTGTCGCGCGCAGCCGGCGCAGCAGTCCCGCCACCACCCGTACGACATCACCCGGCAGCGCATCCGGCGCGCACCGGGCCAGCTGGGCGAGGGCGGCCAGCCGCAGTCCCGGGGCGTACGACTCCGCGGCGAGCCGGCTCAGCCAGTCAGCCGCCTGCCCGGCCAGCGGGCGGTGCCGCAGCGCGACGCGCCCGGCGGCCTCCACGAGCGCGAGCCGCACCTCCTCGTCCGGCTCCACCGGCAGCCGCTCCCGCAGCAGGGCGAGGACCCGCACCGGTTGGCCGTGCAGAGTGGCGAGCGCCAGCGGCGCGGCGAGCCGCACCCCCGGGTCCTCGTCGGCGATCAGCTCGAAGAACACCCCGGCGCCCGCGGTGACGGCGGTGGCCGCCATCGCGTAGTTCGCCGCACCCTCGATCTCCTCCTCGTCGAGCTCTTCCTCGTCGTCCTCGTCCAGATCGATGCCACCGATGCTGGTGAGCAGCTCGACGATGCTGCCCCGGTCCTGGATCCCCGGATCCGCGACCAGCTCGAAGAGAAACGGAATGCAGGCAAGTGTGCAGGCGTACACATCGCCCTGGTGGTGCACGGCCCCGTACATGCCGTCCAGCGCTCCCTCTCGCTCCGCCGGATCGGCGGACGCCAGCCCCCGCAGCAGCCCGGGCACATCATCGGCAGGCCCGTACGCATGCTCCATCGAGGCCCAGTCGACCTCGTCGATCCCTGCGAACACGCCATCGCCTCCCCACGCGACCTCACGAAGCAGTGTCTGCGCAGAGTGTGCACCACGGCCCGGACAATCCACCCGCCACATGCAGCCTTTTGCCCGCACGGACGCCAACGGAGGGCAGCATGGCCCCTGAACAGGCCCCGACGGACTCAGCTCAGGGAGCGGCTGGCAGCGGCCGGGCCCGGTCCGGATCGATCAGCGGGCCGAGCAGATCCCCGTACCGCTCCAGCCGCCCGGCCATGTCGGCGGCCAGAAATACCAGCTCGGCGGGGGTCCGGCAGTCCTCGATCTCCGCCCAGGTGACGGGCGCGGAGGCGGTCGGCTCGGCCCTGGCGCGCAGGGTGTACGGGGTGGCGGTGGTCTTCGCCGCCGCGTTCTGACTGAAGTCGACGAACACCTTCCCCGGCCGCAGCGCCCGCGTCATCCGGTGCACCACCAGGTCCGGAAGATCCTGCTCCGCCTCCGCCGCCAGCCGTTTCGCGTAGGCCGACACCCGATCGGCGGGAGCCGGTTCCAGCGGTACGAGGAGATGCAGCCCCTTGGACCCCGAGGTCTTCCCGTACGCGGGCAACCCGTCCGCCGCCAGCCGCTCGCGCAGCCACAGCGCCACCCGACAGCACTCCACGACGGTCGCCGGAGCTCCGGGATCGAGGTCGAACACCATCCGGTCGGCGATCCCCGGAGCATCGGCCTGCCACTGCGGCGTATGGAACTCCACCACCAGGTTTGCGGCCCACGTCAGCGACGCCAGGTCCTGTACGACCACCTGCCGGTTCTGCTGTGCCGCATGCCGCGGCACCTCGGCGATCCGTACCCAGGACGGGGTGCCGGGCGGCGGGTTCTTGGTGAAGAACCGTTGCCCGTCCGGCCCGTCCGGATAGCGCAGGAAGGACACCGGCCGGTTGTGCAGATGTGCGAGCAGGGCGTCGGCCGCCGTGACCGCGTAGTAGTGGAGCACCTCGCCCTTGGTGGTCCCGGTGGCCGGATACAGCACCTTGTCGAGGTTGCTGAGCGCCAGGCGCCGCCCCTCCACCTCCGTGATCGGCGTCATACGATAAGAATCACATGATTCCGGGATCTTAAGGAATCAATCGCCATCTATCGATAGCTGTCGAAATCTCCAGGGACACAGGGGTGAACGGTGAGGTCCATTTGGAACGGCGCGATCTCCTTCGGGCTGGTCAGTATCCCGATCAAGCTGGTCAATGCCACTGAGAGCCACTCGATCTCCTTCCGTCAGATCCACCTCGCCGACGGCGGCCGGATCCGCTACCGGAAGGTCTGCGAACTCGACGAGCAGGAGGTGACGACCGCCGAGATCGGCAAGGCGTACGAGGATGCCGACGGCACGATGATCCCGATCACCGACGAGGACCTGGCCTCGCTCCCGCTTCCCACCGCCAAGACGATCGAGATCGTCGCATTCGTGCCTGCCACCGAGATCGACCCGCTCCAGATGGACGCCGCGTACTACCTCTCCGCCAACGGAGTGCCGGCGGCCAAGCCGTACACCCTGCTGCGCGAGGCCCTGAAGCGGAGCCAGAAGGTCGCGGTCGCCAAGTACGCACTGCGCGGCCGTGAACGGCTCGGCATGCTGCGCGTGGTCGACGACGTGATCGCCATGCACGGCCTGCTCTGGCCCGATGAGATCCGTGCCACCGACGGAGTGGCCCCGGAGGCCGACGTCACGGTCCGTGACGCCGAACTCGATCTGGCCGACGCGCTGATGGCCACCCTCGGCGAGGTCGACATGGACACACTCCACGACGACTACCGCGAGGCGGTGGAGACCCTCATCGCCTCGAAGGCCTCCGGCGAGGCGTTGCAGCCCGCCGTCTCCGACGAGCACGGCGGTGGCAAAGTGATCGACCTGATCGCGGCGCTGGAGAACAGCGTCCGGGCGGCGAAGGAAGCCCGCGGCGAGGAGCCGGAAGAGGCAGAGGGTGCCCCGGTCGCCAAGGTCACCTCGCTCGCCGGACGCAAGAAGAGCGGCGGAACCGGGGCAAAGAAGAAAGCTGTCTCCACGGCAGCGAGCACCGGCCGGAAGGCCGCCGCGAAGAAGACGACGCCGGGCAGAACCTCCGCCAAGAAGACCACCGCACGGTCGGCGACGAAGTCGGCCACGAAGAAGACCACAGCGAACACGGCGGCAACGACAGCGAAGTCGGCAACGAGCACGAAGCCGGCGGCGAGGAAGACGTCCTCCAAGAAGCGCGCCTCGGTCTGACGGTTGGTCGACGAAAATCGGATGAAAGTGACCCAATGGGCACGTGTTGCTGGAAAGTGTTAGAAATGGCGCCATGGTCGACCATTCCGACCGATCCCGGAGCAGATCGGTTCGGTCACTGAGCGGCAGGCGTCCGCGAAGCGTAGCCCGGCAGGTGTTCGTCCTGCAGGCGGTGGTCATTGTCCTGCTCGTGGCGGGCGCGGTTCTTGCGCTGGTCCTCCAATCGTTTCGCGACGCCGAGATCGAGGCGGAGCGCCGTTCGGTGGCGGCAGCGGAGTCGTTCGCACACGCTCCGGGGATGGTGGATGTGCTGAGATCTCCCGATCCCTCGAAGGTGCTGCAGCCGCTCACCGAGGAGGCGCGGAAACTGGCCGGGGTCGACTTCATCGTGGTGACGGACACCCACGGGATTCGCTACACACACCCCCGTCCGGAGCTCATCGGGAAGAAATTCGTCGGCAACATCGAACCCTCGCTGGCCGGTCAGGTCCACGTGGAAGACGTCCAAGGACCCCTCGGCCATGAGGTCCAGGCGATTGTCCCCGTCAAAGCTCCCGACCACTCGGTCGTGGGCCTGGTGTCCGCAGGTCTCAGGGTCAAGAACGTCGCCAACACGGTCAGCAGGCAGCTGGTGGTCATCTTTGCCAGCGGTGCCGCCGCGCTCGCCCTGGCCACGGGCGGGGCCGCGCTGGTGGCCAAACGGCTGCGCAGGCAGACCCACGGGCTCGATCCCGCCCAGATGACACGCATGTACGAGCACCATGACGCGGTGCTGCACTCCGTCCGCGAAGGAGTGCTCATCGTCGGACGCGACGGTCGGCTCCTGCTGGCGAACGACGAGGCCGAACGGCTGCTTGATCTGCCGCCGGATGCCCAGGGACGCCGGGTCGAGGAACTGGAGAGCCTCGACCCGGCCACGGCGGAGCTGCTTGTCTCCGGCCGCGTGGTCACGGACGAGGTCTACTTGGCCGGGGACCGCATGCTGGTGGTGAACCAGCGGCGCACGGACCACAACGGAGGCTCTCTGGGAACGGTGGCGACCCTGCGCGACTCCACCCAGCTCCTGGCGCTGTCGGGCAAGGTGGATGCGGCGAACGAACGCCTCAGGCTGCTGTACGACGCGGGGCTGGGCATCGGCACCACCCTGGACGTGGCGCGCACGGCCGAGGAACTGGCCGAGATGTCCGTCCCCCGTTTCGCGGACTTCGCCACTGTCGACCTCGCCAACGCCGTCCTGCTCGGGGAGGAGCCGACCGGCACGGCCGCCGACATGTGCCGCGTCGCCGTCAGCGGTATCCGGAACGACCACCCCCTCTATCCGCGCGGCGAGCTCATCACCTTCCTTCCCTCCACGCCCCAGGCGCGCGGATTCGCCACCGGCCGGTCGGTGGTGGTGCCCGACCTGTCCTCCGCACCCGGCTGGCGTGCTCAGGACCCGGAACGCACGGACGATGTCATCGCGTACGGAATCCACTCACTCCTCACGACGCCGCTGCAGGCACGGGGCGTGGTTCTCGGCATGGCCAACTTCTGGCGCTCGCGGGAGGCCGGAACGTTCGACGAGGAGGACCGGTCGCTCGCCGAGGAACTGGTCGCCCGCGCCGCGGTCAGCATCGACAACGCCCGCCGGTACACCCGCGAACACGCCCTGGCGGTGATGTTGCAGCGCAGCCTGCTGCCGCGCGCTCTGCCCGAGCAGAACGCCCTGGATGTCGCCCACCGCTATCTGCCGGCACAGTCGGGAGTCAGCGGTGACTGGTTCGATGTGATCCCGCTGTCGGGCAACCGCGTCGCTCTGGTCGTCGGGGATGTCGTCGGCCATGGACTGCATGCCGCCGCGACCATGGGGCGGCTCCGCACCGCGGTGCACAACTTCTCCACGCTCGACCTGCCACCCGATGAGCTCCTCGGCCACCTCGACGACCTCGTCGACCGCATCGACAGGGAAGAGGGGAGCACGGACGTCGGCGCCGGGGTCGTGGGAGCGACCTGCCTGTATGCGATCTACGATCCCGTCTCCCGGAACTGCACCATGGCCCGCGCCGGGCATCACCTCCCCGCGCTGGTCCACCCCGACGGCAGAGTGGAGTTCCCCGACCTTCCTGCCGGGCCGCCGCTGGGGCTCGGCGGCATGCCGTTCAAGACGGCCGAACTGCATCTGGCCGTGGGTGCTCAGCTGGTCCTCTACACCGACGGGCTGATCGAGGACCGCACCCGGGACATCGATGTGGGGATGGAGTTGCTCCGCCAGGCCCTGGCCCATGCCGGCCGATCGCCGGAAGAACACTGCCGGGCGGTGCTCGACTCACTCCTTCCCACCGAGGCCCAGGACGACGTGGCACTGCTCATCGCCCGCACCCGCGCGCTCTCCGCCGACCAGATCGCCGAATGGGACGTTCCGCTCGACCCCGCCGCCGTAGCCGGGATACGCGCCGCCGTCGCCGAGAAGCTCGACGACTGGGACCTGTCGGAGCTGGCGTTCACCACGGAGCTGGTACTCAGCGAGCTGATCACCAACGCCATCCGCCACGCCTCCGCGCCGATCCGGGTGCGGCTCCTGCGCGACCGCAGCCTGATCTGCGAGGTGTCCGACGGCAGCAGCACCTCACCCCATCTGAGGTATGCGGCGACGATGGACGAGGGAGGCCGCGGGCTGTTTCTCGTCTCGCAGATCGCCGAGCACTGGGGCACGCGGTACACCCCTGAAGGCAAGGTCATCTGGGCGCAGCAGCCGCTGCCCGGGGCCACGGGCAGCTTCTGAGGGCTGTCCCGCAGCGGCTGGTCATGCACATGGGAACGGATGCCGCGCCCCGCCTCCGGGCGCTGGGCACCGACAGGCGGGGCGGAAGAGTGTCAGCGGCGATCACGACCTCCGTGCCGGAGTACATCTGTTGAGGTCGGCCCGCACACACTGCTGCCCCGGGGCCGAAACCCCGGGGCAGTCCTACGCGTCGATCCCGTGCATCGGTGTCAGCGGTACGAGTTGATGTAGCCGGCCGCCGGAGTCCCGACACCCGTCACGTCGTCGTATCCCTTGACCGCCTTGAGCGAGGCGTCCTTGCCGAGGCTCCGCACCGACGTCAGGAGACCGTCCGCCGCGTCGAAGCCGTTGGCGAAGTCGATCCGGGCCACCGCGAGGTCACGGCCTGCGCCGAGCGGGTGGTCGGTGACGTCGTGGTACGTCGTCGAACCGTACCGGGCATAGATCGCCGGGTTGGCGAAGCCGAGCGGCCGGCCGTGCTGCGCCTGCTGCGCGAGGGCCTGGACGCCTGCGATGACCGGGGCCGCCAGTGACGTACCGCCGATGCGGTACTCGTCGTAGCCGAGCGAGCCGTCGGGCAGCGTCTGGGTCTGGCCGACCAGGAAGCCGGTGTTCGGGTCGGCGACCGCCGCGATGTCCGGGGCGGTACGCATCCGGCGCTTGCCGTTCGCCCGCGCGAGCGCGTCCGGGACGATTCCACGCTGGTAGGACGGCTGCTTCACGGTCGAGCTGGTGCCACCGCCCGCGCCCGAGGTGTAGGCGCCGGGGAAGCCGGTCCAGCTCGTGCCGTCGGCCGCGAGGGACGCCTTCAGCGTGCCCCAGCCGGTCTCCCACTGGTATGCGTCGTGCTTGCCGACGGCCAGCGAGGTGCCGCCGACCGACGTCACCCAGGCGGAGTTGGACGGGACGTCGATCTGCTTCGTGCCGGTGGACGCGACATTGTCGCCCGCGTCACCGGAGGAGAAGTAGAAGCCGATGCCCTCGACCGCGCCCATCTTGAACACCTGGTCGTACGCGGCCGCGACGTCCGGGGTCTCGTTGGCCTCGATGTCGCCCCAGGAGTTGGAGACGATGTCGGCCAGCCGGTGGTCGACGATCTTGTTGAGCGAGTCCAGCAGGTCGGCGTCGTAGCAGGAGGCGCCGCCCACGTACACGATGTCCGCGGCGGGTGCGACCGCGTGCACGGCCTCGACGTCGAGGGTCTCCTCGCCGTACCAGCCGGCTGCCCCGCACTCCTCGGTCTTCGTGTAGTCGGCCGGCAGCACCTGGCGGAGCTGCCCGCTGCGGTACGGGGCGTCACCGTTGCGCCTGGCGTATTCGGAGGCGTCCTTCGCGATGGTCGGCGAGGCGTACGCGTCGGTGATCGCGACGGTCACGCCCTTGCCGGTCCAGCTGCCCGCACCGTACGCGGCACGCAGCTGCTCGCCCGTGTAGCCCTTGACCGCGTACGGCACCTTGGCCCCGTACGCGCTCGGCAGCGACTCCGCGGTCCTCGAGCCGAAGTACGAGGAGAAGGGGCCCGCGTTGCGGAACACCGCGTCCGGCGGCGGCAGCGTCTCGTCGTGGCTCGACTTGTGCGGCGCGTTGTCCAGACCGGAGACCGCCAGGACCGAGTCGCTCAGCCCGGCCGGCACGGAGGCCGTCGAGGACGGGGCGCGATAGGTCCGGCTGCCCTTGCGGTAGTTGCGCAGCTGGGTGCTGAACGCCTTCTCGGCCGCGGCGACATCGCCGGTGGCGGAGACGTAGTGCTGGTTGGCACCGGTGACGGTCAGACCGTTCGACTTCAGCCACTGGCTGACCTGGTCGATCTGCTGCTGGGTCGCCCCGAACCGGGCCTGTGCCTCCGCGGCGCTCAGATACTTCCCGTACGAGGAGGAGCGCGGGTCGGACACGGCGGCGGCGTAGGCGGCCAGCCCCTGCGCGTCCCGCCCGGCGAGATGGACCCGGACACTCACCTTGCCGCTGTCGGCCGTGGCACCCTGGTCGGCCTGGGCGGTCGCCCAGGCCGGCTTGGTGCCCTGCAGTGCGTCGCGCCCGCCGGGCGCGGAGTCCGCACTGGCGGACGGTATGCCGAGGGCGAGTGCACCGGCGAGCAGCGGCAGTGTCGCTGCCATGCTCAGCCCGGCGCGACGTCTGGCGCGGCTGATTCTCATGTAACCCCCTGCGATGTGGTTCTTCGCGTGTGGAGCATGTGCCGGATGATGCGCACATGTAATCCGTCACTCTGGCGAGGAACCCTTTACGTAAGGGGCATGCGTTCACCAAGAAACTGTCAAAAGGCGCTGAGAAACGGGCAGTTCGAGTCGATAAGAGAAGGAATGCACCTGTCCGGATCCGACCGTCCCGGTATCGACAACCGGTTCACCGAGACGAGGACGCGGGAGAAAAGGTGATCGGATCGGACGGTGAGGGCAGGCCGAGCCCGTACGCACTCTCGACGACGTACGTACAACTCGTGTACGCGTAGCCGGGCTTGATCTGCGACCCGGACGAGTAGCTGTCCACGTTCGCGCCCGTGCCGTGCTTGTACAGGAAGTGGTACTCGCCCGCCGGCAGCTGCAACCGCACCTTCGGATAGCTCCTGCCGCCGGCCTTGCAGGCGAGCACCGACCCGGACACCTCCGTCCCGTACCGCTTGCAACCGCCGCACGCCTTGAGCGTGACGCGGCCGGTGACCGGGCCGGTGTAGAGGATCTCGACACCGCTCGGGGCGTCGTTGCTGATGACGAGTTCCATTCGGGAGCCGCCCGGACGTCCGGCCGGCGGCAGCCGCTTGCCCGCCGCCGGCCGGTCGTCGGCGATCTCCGAGGCGATGGCGATGTCCCGGGCCCGAGCCCTGCGCCTGTCCTTCTTGTAAGTGGTGGCGAACTCCGCCAGGGTCTTCCGCGCCTCGGTGAACTGCTTGTTCTCGAACCGGTCCACCCCGCAGGCGTACATGCCGTTCTCGATCCCCCGGTCGGCCTCCCCGGCCCGGGCGGAGACCGACTTCTCGGGCATCGACGTCACGCTCGCCCGGAGTCCGCGCAGCGTCTCGGTGGCCGGGCAGGGACTGCTCCCGCTCACCGCCCGGGCCTGCTCCGAGATCTTCTTGGAGACCGCCGGACCCACCTTTCCGGCCTGCGCCGAGCCTGGGAACGTACGCAGCAGCTCGGCCAGCTCGCCACCCGACGAACCCACGGCCGAGTCACCCAGCTTCGACACCCCGCACGCGTACAGCGAGGTGGCCAGCGGACCGTCGGGCCAGCCGGCGAGGTCGCCCAGCAGCTTCGGGTCGATCGAATCGGGCACGGTCCGCAGATACGTCAGCGGCGCGACGGCCTCGCAGTGCCTGCCCTGCCGGTACGGAGCGGCGACCGCCTCGTAGTATGCGTTCAACCGCTCCGGCACGAGCTTCCCCGCCCTCGACCCCGCATGCTGCTCACCGAGATCGCGGTAGACGGCAAGGGCGGAACGGTAGTCGGCCCGGGCGGCATCGAAGGTCCGGCCCGAGGCGGCCCGCACGGTCCGGTCGCTCTCGCCCAGCCGGTCGAGCAGCATCTGTTCGACGGCCTCGTCCTGCGCGGAGCCGTAGAGCACCACACCGCCCGCCGGCCCCGCCAGCAGCACCAGCCCGACCCCGGCCGCCGCCACCGGCCGCCACGACCCGCCGACAGCGGTACGCCGCGCGATCCGCGCCCCGTCCACGGCGGCCGCCACCAGCACGAGTACATACCCGACGATCGGACCCGTGGCCACGCCGTCGGGATCGGCGGGGAGCGCCACGAGCAGCAGCACACCCGTCGCCACCCAGCACAGAACGGCTCTGAACCACCGTCCCATCAGGACATGGCCGAGCCCGAGACCGGTGAGATTGAGCAACCCGGCGGCCACGGCACGCAGTGTGGCGCCCGGTGGCGGCGGCCCCACGGTGGGCGGACGGGAAGGCGGTGGCGGTACGGGAGGAACCGAGCCCGGTCGGAAAACCTGATCGTCCCAACTCATCCCGGCCCCCCAACCGTTGGGCACGACACCCCCTGACCGCGCCCGGCTTCACCACCATCCTCGCCGCCAGGAACCGTGTCAATCGGGCGTATTCGCCCCGGATCCGCCCTGTATCCGCCCGGGATCCGTCATCCGTCGGTAAACTTCGAGGCGCCGCGACTGGCGCGTACCCCGGCAGGGGTGCTGCGTGGAATCGACCACGAGGAAGCGGCACACTCCGGGCCTGCCCGGAGGCGTCACCGCCGGAGAGCCGTCCGCCTGGGCATCCGGGTCCACGCCGCAGCAATGCGCCAGACCCGGGAGAACCCTGTGCCGACACCCGAGAACCACCGCGCCGCCCTTACCGCCACCGATCCGGAGCTCGCCGCACTCATCACTGCGGAGGAGCAGCTGCAGGCCGACACCCTGCGCCTGATCCCCAGTGAGAACTACGTCTCCGCAGCGGTTCTGGAGGCCTCCGGCACGGTCCTCCAGAACAAATATTCCGAGGGCTACCCCGGCAAGCGGTACTACGAAGGCCAGCAGATCATCGACCAGGTGGAGACGGTGGCCGTCGAACGGGCCACGTCCCTCTTCCGCATGGACCACGCCAATGTGCAGCCGTACTCCGGCTCGCCCGCCAACCTCGCCGTCTACCTGGCGTTCCTCGAGCCCGGTGACACCGTGCTCGGCATGTCGCTGCCGATGGGTGGTCACCTCACGCACGGCTGGGGCGTCTCGGCGACCGGCACCTGGTTCCGCGGGGTGCAGTACGGCGTCCGGCGCGACACCGGCCGGATCGACCTGGACGAGGTCCGCGACCTGGCCCGCGCCGAGCGCCCCAAGGTGATCTTCTGCGGCGGCACCGCGGTGCCCCGGACGATCGACTTCGCAGGCTTCGCCGAGATCGCCCACGAGGTCGGCGCGGTTCTGGTTGCCGACATCGCCCACATCGCCGGCCTGATCGCGGGCGGCGCCCACCCCTCACCCGCCCCGCACGCCGACGTGGTCTCCACCACCACCCACAAGACCCTGCGCGGCCCGCGCGGCGCGATGCTGCTGAGCCGGGCGGAACACGCCCGTGCCATCGACCGCGCCGTCTTCCCCGGCCTCCAGGGCGGCCCGCACAACCAGACGACGGCAGCGATCGCAGTAGCACTCAAGGAAGCCGCAACCACCGACTTCAGCGCCTACGCCCACCAGGTGGTCGCCAACGCCCGCGCCCTCGGCGAGGAGCTGGCGTCCCAGGGCTTCGACCTGGTCTCCGGCGGCACGGACAACCACCTTCTGCTGATCGACCTCACCGGCAAGGACGTACCCGGCAAGATCGCGGCGAAGGCCCTGGACCGGGCGGGGATCGTCGTCAACTACAACACGGTCCCCTACGACCCCCGCAAGCCCTTCGACCCGTCCGGCATCCGCATCGGCACCCCGGCCCTGACCTCACGCGGGATCCCCGCATCCGAGATGAACACGGTCGCGGAGTGGATCGCCCGGGTGGTGGAGGCGGCGCGTACGGACGACGAGGCGACGGTCACCAAGGTGCGCGCCGACGTGAAGAACCTGATGGACGCCTACCCGGCGCCGGGGTTGCCGGTGGGCTGAGGGTCTGCGGGCTCCGCGGCGGGCAGCCGGGCGATGAGCAGGGCCACGTCATCGTGGTCGCCGGGCCGGCGCAGCGCCCGAAGGAGCAGGTCACAGGTCTCCTCAAGATCGCGGTGCGGACCCGCGAGCAGGGACAGCAGAAGATCCAGCCGATCGTCGATGGCCTGGTCGCGGGTTTCGACCAGGCCATCCGTGTACAGGACCAGCTGGTCACCGGGGGCGAGGCCGAGGCGGGTGGTACTGAAGGGGACCCCGCCCACGCCGAGCGGAGCGCCGGTGGGCAGGTCGAGCAGTTCGGGGGTGCGGCCCGGTCGCATGAGGATCGGCGGCAGGTGCCCGGCCAGCGAGATGTCGCACGTACCGTTGTGGGGGTTGAACACGGCGTAGGCGCAGGTGGCGATGGTGTGTTCGATGCCGGCGGTGGCCCGGTCCAGATAGTGCAGGACGTGGTCGGGATCGAGGTCGAGCTGTGTCAGCGTGCGGGTGGAGGTGCGCAGCTGGCCCATGGTGGCGGCGGCGTCGATACCGCTGCCCATGACATCGCCGATGACCAGGGCGGTCTTGTCGTCGGCCAGTGGGATGACGTCGAACCAGTCGCCGCCGATCTCACTGGTGGCGCCGGCCGGCTGGTAGCGGGTGGCGATCTTCAGACCCGGTTGATCGGCCGGCCGTTCGGGCAGCAGGCTGCGCTGGAGGGTCAGGGCGGCGTGCCTCTGGCTCTGGAACAGGCGTGCGTTGTCGATGCATACCGCCGCGCGGGCAGCCAGCTCCCCGGCCAGGATGACGTCGTCCTCGTCGAAGGGCCTCGCGTTGTCGGCGCGCATGAGGCCCACGGCGCCGATCACCTCGCCACGGGCGATCAGCGGGACCGCGAGGTAGGAGTGCACTCCGGCTGCGGCCAGCAGCGCCGCGCATTCGTCGTCCCGGGCGACGCGGCGCAGATCCTGACCCGTCACATCGGTCCTGAGGACGGGCCGGCGGGTGTTGACGCACTGGGTGATCAGACGGTTGGCGTCGTACTGGGCGTAGTCGCCGGTGGGATCGACGGCGTGAGTGGCCACGGTGGGGTGGGCCGACACCACCGCCAGCGCCCTGAACCGTGCCGCGCCGGCCGCACCCCCGCTGCTGCGGTGGCCGTGCAGGATGCTGTCCAGCACATCCACCGTGGCCAGGTCGGCCACCTGTGGCACACAGACCTCGGCCAACTCCCGGGCGGTCTGTTCCAGATCGAGGGTGGTGCCGACCCGCACCGACGCGTCGGCGACCAGTGCCAGCCGGTGCCGCGCCCGGGTGGCGTCGGCGGCCGCCCGGTGCTGCTCGGTGACGTCCACCACCGAGGTGGCGAGTCCGAGCACCTGCCCGCCAGGGTCCTCCAGCCGGTAGAGGGACACCGACCAGGCATGGTCCTGGTCGGTGTCCTTCGGGGTGCGGCCGACGACGAACCGGTCCAGCAGCGGTGTGCCGGTGGCCAGGACCCGGCGCATGTCCGACTCGATGGAATCCTCGTTGGCGAAGGGCAGCGCCTCGCTGACGGCGCGCCCGACCTGCTCGTCGGCGGGCAGGCCGTCGACGCGCGCCAGCACCGGGTTGACCAGTACGTACCGCAGTTCGGTGTCCATGACCCCCAGGCCGATCGGGGACTGGGAGACGAGCCGTATGGACAGTGCCAGATCCCGCTCCACACGCTGCAGCGTCGCCTGGTCCGTGGCGATGCCGAGCGCGTAGTAGCCTCCCCGGTCGTCCTGCAGCCGCATGTTGCGAAATTCCACCAGCCGCGTGCTGCCGTCCCGGTGCAGGACCGGGAAACTTCCCGCCCAGCGCTGCCCGCTCTGCATCACCCGGGCGAACAGGTCGATCACCGTGTCCAGGTGCTGTTCCTCCACCAGCAGCCGGCCCGCGAACGTCCCCAGCGCCTCCTCGGCGGTATAGCCGAACAGCTCCTCCGCCTGCGGGCTCCAGAAGACGATCCGCCCGCTGTCATCGAGTACCACCGCGGCCAGGCTCAGCAAATCCAGCAGCCCGCTCGGCGCGGATGCCGCACCTGGCAGGCCCAGCCCGGCCAGGAACGCATCGGTCGTACTCATCCCCGGGCACCCCTTCCGCTTGCCTCCACGGCGGCAGTTTCGTCCGGCCCAGCCCGTACCTGCTCCTTACGCCTCGCTGCGGCCCCTCCATCGTCTCTCCGAACCCGATACCCAGCACTCCACCGCCGATGCGCGGTCGTGGGTGCGATGAAGCGGAAGGTCATCGTCGACACACCGGACCACCCGACGGAACCCGGTGCCCGGCCCATATCCGACAGCAGGCCCTCCGATCCGGCGTTATGCCTGATCAGAGAGCCTGCTTGGCCCCCGAACTGCGGTGCCCCCGGCAGGAGAGCTGGTGGGGCCCGTTCCGGCCGGAACCGGAGCGTCGGTGGGGGCGGCTGTCTTCCGCCACCCCCCGTCACGGGTGTCACGGGGGTCCGGGGATCGCCACTCCCTCAGCGGTTGCCTCCGCGACGATGGCCCTGGCCCTGGCCCTGGCGCTGACTCTGGGTGTTGGGCTGCTGGACGGCGGGTTGGTTCAGGCAGGCGGAGAAGAGGTCCTTCGCCTCGGCGAGGCCCTGCCGGTAACCGTCGATGTAGTCCTGGGACTCGCCGATGAGCGACCGCCTCACGGCCCTGTTCTGCTCGCACGAGGCCAAGCCGTCGGAGCGTCCGTCCTTGATTCCCTTTGTCTTCTCGGCAGCGGCGGTGCCCGTCGCTTGTCCGGGCGGCGGGGTCTGTCCGGGCGGAGGTGTCTGTCCGGGCGGAGGTGTCTCAGGCGTCGTGAACGGGTTGACGCAGGTGGCGGTATTGCCCGTCGCCACGCCCTGTGCGAGGAAGGACGGGGCCGTGAACGTGCCGGCGAGTGAGAAGCTGCCACCCACGGTCGCCGTCGTGTCAGTGATCACCTTCCCGCCCGCGGTGATGTGTATGGGTTCGAAGGCGTTGAATCCCGAACCCACGATCCGGTTCGAGGGGAATCCACTGACCACCGAACATGCTGCGCTGGGTACGGCCGAGGCCGAGGTGTCCGCGGCCTCCGCGGAGCCGCCCGCGACCAGCATGGAGGAGACGCCCAGCGGCAGGCTGAGCAACGCGATGTATCGCTTGTGTCGCATGATCTCTCCCTTTCCTTGGGGCGATCACAGTTTTGCTGTTCGGGCGTGACGCCGACGTGATGGCTGCGTGTCCCGCTCCCTGACGGCCCTGCCCGCCCAGGGGGTCCTCGGGGTGCACAGCGCACTGGCCGCCGTCCGCAGGATCCAACGGCAGCAAAACGGCATGAAAAAGCCCCTCTGCTCAGCGTTTCCGCTGGTCAGAGGGTCTATCCGGAAGTGCCCCCGGCAGGATTCGAACCTGCGCACCCGGCTCCGGAGGGCATGCGCCTATGTGTCCCGACTGGCCGCCTCAGCTGGGAGAACGTTCAAGCGAGTTCAGACCGGACGTAAACTCACTCGCCACTCACTCGGGGGCGCGCAGGGTATCGAGTCCCTGTTCGTTCCGAAGCAACTCGGAATGGGGGGCATGACCAACGGGCAGTACGCCTCCTCGCTGGCTGGTCCTGCAGCAGATCGCGACTGGCTGCGGCTACCCGGCTACTTCCCGGCACGGTCCGGAGCTGGCGCCTATCAGTCGCGCCACTTGTCTGTGATCTCATACCGCCCCAGTCCGCACCTCGCGGTGAGTTCGGGGACGTCGATGCCGCGATCGGTGAGCGCCTGATCGATGTACTGGCAGAGCTCTTCGCGTTCGCCGGTCTCGTAACCGGCACCGTCATGCTGATCATTAATGGCGTTCAGGTCGAGTACGACCCGCTGCACTGCTGCGAAGACCTCATCATCGGAGGGGGTGCGGAGAGTCCCCAGTGTGCTCTCGAACGCGCCCAAGGCTTCGTCGGTCGCGTCCAGTAGTGACACAGGGTAGAGGTCGGCCATGAACGCGTCGTCCAAGGTGAGGGTGCCGGCCGCCAGCTTGCGCGCTTCCTCAGCTACTCCGTCAGGCCAGTGCTTCGAGGGTCTCTCAGTCATGAGCGGGACGGTACATACGGACACTGACAGACGGCTCGGGAGGCAGCGCGGGCTCGCGTCCAGTCGGGCAAGCGCTTAGACGGCCCTTGAGCGGACCCCTGGATGAGTAGGCCTGACCTGGCTGTTTCCGGACCGGAATCCGCACGATCGGTGACTTCGACATGCATTCGACCGGCGAGGAAGCGGCCCGCAGGCGAAGCACCGTAAGCAGCGCGTCGTCCGCCACGCCACACCCTCCGGTCACACCCGTGGCCGTGAGGCCCGAAGAGCGCGGTCGGCACCACTGACCCCGGTCAGATGCCCTCGCCACGCGTCGTGGCGGGGGCATCGGGTCGGGTTCAAGATCCCCGACAGAGTCGCCACTGGCAGTACGACCTGCTGGGAGACGAACTGCCCTGGGACACGTGGGGGCGGTGGGAGGACAAGGAGGTGCCCTACGCCGAGCTGACCACCTGGCTGGCCCGCCACGCCCCCACCCGTCTCCAGGCCCACGGTGCTCCTGACGAACTGCTCCAGCGCATACGCCTGCTGGGCGGATCCGCATTGGCCCGGCTACAGGTACTGAGGTCATCAGGCAGGGGGCCTGTGTTGCTCGTGTGACGTATGCGCACGCAACGCCGCTGTACCTACTGAACAGTCGCATGGGACAGCCTCACTGCCGTGGAGTCCATGGCAGCCCTGGAAGGGATACAAGAGTGGCACCTCAGGCAGCACGTCACCGGCGTTCGACAAAACGCCGCCTCATCGGCGCAGGCGCCGTGGCGACCGTGGCCGGAATCGCGCTCACCGCGACGCTCGTAGTGAACGCCGACGCCGCGTGGACGTCCACGTGGAATGTCACCGCGTCCGGCTGGTCCGGCCAGGACGACCCCCAGGTCTCCATCGACCGCTCCGGCGATGCGCTGCTCGCCTGGGCGGCCATGGACAATGCGAACAGCTCCTACTTTCGCGTACAGACCCGGGTGAAGTACGCAAACGGCACCCTGGGTGCGACCCGCACCCTGTCCCCGGACGGCCGCGCCATCAGCTGGGTGCAGGCCGACTCCGATGACACCGGCGACTCGTCGGTGGTGTGGCAGCAGGACAGCACCGTCGTCGGCCGCCGGGTCGCGTCCTCCGGCAGCCTCGTCGGCTCGCTGCAGATGCTCTCCACCCCCGGGTCGCCCGCAACCACGCCCTCGGTCGCCGTGACGCCCGGCGGCAGCTCGATGGTGGCGTGGACGGAGATCCGCGACGGCAGCTGGTACGCGGTGGCCCGTCGACTGAAGCTCGACGGCACGCTTGGCGCGGTGCACACACTCGGCTCGGGCTCGGCGGAGCCGCCGGCCATCGGCGTGGACCGCAATGGTCAGTTCGTCGTCGCCTGGGTACGCGGCTCCGAGGTGGTGGCCAAGCGGATGACCGCGACCTCGATCTCCGCGGCGAAGGTGCTCACCACGCCGATCGCGGCGTACGGCGGCTTCGGCATGGTTCGGGTCGGCGTGGACCGGGACGGCGACGCGGTGATCAGCTACCGTTCCGGCGGCGGCGACCGCTCGCAGGTCTGGGCCTCGCGCTGGAGCCACACCGGCACGCTGTCGAACCCGCTGCGTATCTCGACATCCACGGAGAACGTGGACTTCCACCACACCCTCGGGACAGACCTGGACGGCGACTCGATGATCGTGTGGGTACGCAACAACGCCGGCAAGCGCGAGCTGTACGGCCGCAAACTCTCCGCCGGCGGCACCCTCGGCGCCATCACGTCGCTGGGCGCCGGCGACCGCCCCGACCTCGCCCTGGACGACGACGGCGACGGCATGCTGGTGTCGCAGACCACCACGGCCATCTCCACGCCGCCGTACAGCGTCACAAAGGCCACCGCCCGGCTGATCAGCCGCTCCGGCACCTTCGGCAGCGCGAAGACGCTCACGACGGACGGCCGCGTGCCACAGGTCGCAGCGCGTCCGACGGCCGTGTTCACGACCACGTGGCAGCAAGAGTCGTACCCGTACACGATCAAGGCGATGACTGGTCCTTGATCTGTCTTGGTCGACGCTGCCGACGGCGGAGTCCGAACCATCCCTGTGCGCCCTGCCGCTGACCCTGCGCCCCTTCGTGGACAACCCCAACGCGCGAGGGCTGGGGGCCCAGACGTTCAAAGTGGGCGGTATGCCGTCCTGGGCGCAAGACCCCGAGTTCTACCGGTGCGCGTGCGGCGCCGATCTGGTGTACCTCTGCCAGGTACCGGAGGGCATGGAATTCGCCGTCCACCCGGGCCAACCAGAGCAGCCCTACAGCATCGGCGCCGACACCTACGGGTCTTCCTCGGTAACAAGGTCTATCTGCTGGCTTGCCCGGCCCACTGCGACCCGGCTGAAGTCTGGCCGGTGAACCAGAACTGAACGGCGCTTAGTACGCGCAGCGAGCCTGCCCACGTGATCGACGGAGTCAATGGGCGAGTCCAGCCCGGGAGCGATCTTGAAAACCGTCGTGGCGCGGGTCACCGTGGGTTCAAATCCCACACCCACCGCGCAGGTTGAAGGCCTCTGACCAGGAACATCGGTCGGGGGCCTTCGTCTTGGCCAGTGCCCGTGAGTTCCCGCTGTTCCCCGGTGTTCCCCGCTCCATCAGGCACGGCTGGGGCACGACAGCGTGCTGCGTGGAGCAACTCCCCCTGGAGTGTGTTGCCTCCAGTACGTATGTCGGGGGAGCCGATCACGCCCTCGAAGGAAGCTCTCTGACCTGCTAAGACTGCCGAGTTCCCCCGCATGGCCTAGAGGCTCTTGCGGGGGCACTGGTTTCTGGATCTGCGCGTTACCCCACCTTCGGAAGAGCACGGGCAGCTTCAGACCGTAGGCGGGTGCACCGCCGGACGCAGGGTCCGGGAGCGAGCTATATACCGCCCTGGTCCGGCATCGGGCAGCGCCGTCCGGTCCGCACCCGTGCGTCAGGGTGCGCAGACGTTGATGTCAGCCGTTGATGTCAGCGGGAGCCGTGACAACGGCCAGTGAGTGCGTGCTGGCGGCGAGCAACTCCGAGTATGGCTCTGCCATGCGCGCTGCTGCCATCGCGGAGGCAATCAGCTCATCCGTGGGCCCGTCGCCCGGCTGCTGCAGGACGCTAACGAGGAGACTGGCTAGGGGAACCGAATCAATCGCGATGCCGTCGAAGGGGCAATTGAGCTGCTGAAAGGCCTAACCGTGACGAAATCCGGCATGTACCTGCTCGTCGCATCCGCTGCGCTTGCCCTCGCCGTGGTCGGCTGCGACGCAGGGTCCACACCGGCCACCGCCGGAGGCGGTGGCCAGGCAAAGGCAGCCCGATGGTCCGAACCGCATCGGTATTCCTTCCGGCTTCTCTCCGAGTCCGGAGAGCGGAGCGGCCTTGGGGAGTACCGGATCACCGTGGGAAACGGGAAGGTCGTCAAAGCGATCGGCCTCGACGAGCCGGCCCGGCGCACGGTCGAGGAGAATCCGCAGGATGTGCCGACGCTTGGCGGTCTCCTCACTGATGTCCAGAAGGCCCGTGCAGGCCAGGCTGAAGTCGCGGAGACGGTATTTGCCGCAGATGGACACCCCACTGAGATTCACATCGACTGGCTGAAGAATGCCATTGATGACGAGGCCGACTACCTCATTACCGAATACCGCGAACTCCCCTGACTGGGGCGGCAAACTGCCGTCTACCGCGTGCCCGCCCTTCGGCCGGACGACGGCATCGCGATTGATTCGGTTCCTGTCCGACCTTCCCGCAGACACCCCCCTGAGCACGCTGGTCCGGCTCGCCAAGCTCCAGTGGCGCATCGAGTACCGCGGATCGAACGGCGAGATCTTGTAGGCGGATGCTCCTATGACGTCGTCGGCGCGGCCGATGTAGGCGAATGGCCGGAACAACGAACGGCGGCCGCAAACGACGTTGATGTCACCCGCTGATGCCAGAAGCCCCTCGGGATCATCCCGAGGGGCTTCTGAGCTGTGTGCACTCGGCAGGATTCGAACGTGCAACCTTCTGATCCGTAGCTCTATGTGGAGCGGTCAACGGCGGCCATAGCGGTCGCGTCGAAGTCTCCAAGGGACGTTGCAGGCCATGGACCATTGCTGGGGTTGCTGTACTCCGCTGCTGTACCGCAACCGAGCTCCGTCGCCCCTCTTCACGGGCGGCTGTCTACCGGTTCAGCGGGTTCCTGTCGTCGTCACTCGACGCAGCCGGTCAGACACACTGCCTTTCCGACGCGTCGCGGCGAAATAGGCGAAAATGGCTGTAGAGGTTGTTTTGGTATTTTCCAGGGAGTCGCAGATGGACGCCTCGGACGAACTCCTTCGAGGAGCTGACCCGGCGGCTCTTCTGACGCTGGACGGTGCCATTCTCAGCCTCAACGCTGCGATGGCCACAGCGCTGGGCAGGCCGGCGGAGCATTGCCAGGGACTTGACTTCGGTGAGCAGTTGCTGGGACGTGACTTCGGTGATGTGTGGCCCACAAGCCAGCGGATGTCGGCCGAGAACCTCGTGGCCCACGCCGCCAAGACGAAGACGGTCGCGATGCGGGTGCTGGACTTCCCCGGGCCAGGCGGAGCGCCCGTTGCCTGCTTGATGTAGGCGCAGCAGGTGAAGGATCCCGCAAGTGACGAGCAACTGGTCTGGGTGCACGCCCTGGACGCGCGGAACGACCTGGCGAGCCTGCTGATCCCGTTCCGGATAGCCACCAGGGCCGCCCACCTCGGCCTGTGGATGTATTCGCCCCATGAGCACCAGCTGGAGTGGCTCGGTGGCGCACCCGCCCTGGACGCGCTCTTTCCGGATACCACTATTTCACTTTCCGCAGTGATATCGGCAGTGCACCCTGAGGACCAGCCTCGATTCTTCAGCGAGGTTCGGTCGTTGACCGGCTCGGCGGTTCGCCCGTAATGTCCTTGGGCCGTTCGAGGTGGGCCGCCGCGTGACGCCGCGGGTGCGCCGGGTTCCACGGGCCCGGAGTGCTGCCGGTCTTCTCCTTCCCGGTCCTTGTCGGGGTAGTGCCCGGCCGTCAGGTGACGGCCGGGAGGGCGGTGAGCCGCTGCCAGCAGGTGGTGAATGCTTGTGCCCAGGGCCAGGTCACATCGATGCGCAGCCAGCGGCGGCGGGCGTGGTCGGCGAGGCGGGCGGGCAGGTGGTAGAGGCGGAAGCGCATGGTGTCGGGCTCGGCGTCGGCCAGGCCCTCGATGTCGTGCAGGGCCAGCAGCCTGACCCAGGCGTCGAGGTCGGCGGCGATGTTCGCGGCAAGCGTCCAGCCGCGGTTGACCTCCCACGAGGCGGACGGCAGATTGTCCAGCCCCATGGCCTTGTTGGTGCGGACCCGGTCTTCCACCCCGGCGTGCGAGCGGTGCAGTACGTCCAGGAACTGGCTGTGGCCCGAGCCGGCGATGCCTCACATGTGGCGGATGTTGGTGGCGGTTATCGCGTAGCGCCAGCCGGTCCTGGTCTCGAACGCGGTCAGCTTCTTCAAGTGCCGCCGGGACGGCCGGACGCGGCGGACGATCAGCCGCGTGCCCTCCGGCCAGCCCTCACTGGTGCTCACGCCGGTCACCTCGGCAACGAAGTAGCCTTCTTGAAGGCTGCCGTCCTGGTGCACGGAGGTCTCCCAGGCGGCCTCGGGCAGTTGGGCGATGGCCTGCTCGTCGGCGTCGGTGATCTTCCAGCCGACCGTGTAGCGGACCGTGCGCCGGGTGGTGTTCAACGCTTCAAGGTGTTCCAGCAGTCCGTGGGTGGCTCCGGCCCCGTCCACTCGCACCAGGATTTTCGCGGCCGAGGAACCGGGGATCTGGGCGAGGGCGTCGGTGAGCACCGTGATGTGGTCGGCCACCGTGTTTGCTCCGGCGTTGCCGGGTCGCAGCAGCATCGCCAACGACTCGGTGGTGTTCGCGCACCACGCGGCCAGTGGATGAAACCCGAACGTCTTTTTGAAGGTGACCGCCGCCCCGGCCTTCTTCGACGCCGCGGTGATGACCGTGGCGTCCAGGTCGATGACGATCCAGCCGGTCAGCCGCTTGCCCGCCACCGTCAGCCACGGGAAGCCGCCCGGCCGCAGATGCAGCAGACTCCACACGTGCCTGCGGACCCGGGCGCGTGCCTTCGCAATCTTCGCCAGTACTGCCTCGTCGAGCGCGGCCAGAGTGCGGCGGGCGGTGGAGTCCGAGGCCGCCGACCCGAACAACGGCCGATGATGCAACTGAAGTTGCTCGGCCTCCGACAGGTTCGCCGCCCCGAGCACGATCGCGGCCGCCAGGTGCACCAGCACGCTCGCCCGTTCCCGCCAGCCGGCCGCCGTGCTGGACGGCAACACCTTCCCCAGTGCGCCGGTGAGTCCAGTGCGGTCCGCGCATCGGCGCAGCAGCACCGCACCGGCATGCCCGATCAGTCTCTTCCCGTCAGCCACCACCGACAGCCGGCGGTCCCACCCTGTAGCCTTGCTCACCAGATTGGTGCCCTGATCCTTGCAGCGGATACGACGTAGACACTCGCATCCTCGCAGGTCAGCGGCACCATTCTGCTGTCGGGGCGTCAGGTCACCCAATATCGCTGAATACCCAGGGTTAAATCACGTGAGGCGAACACCGACCGCCCAGTGCCGATCTCGCCCGTGCTGGTCGCCATGCTCCGCGCCCACATAGAGGAGTTCGGCACGGCGGAGTTCGGCACGGCCAAGGACGGTCGGCTCTTCGCCAACGAGCGCGGGGGAGTCCTCGGCTCCACGAGCTACTGGCGGGTATGGCAGGAAGCCCGTCCCTACGCGTTGCCGCCGGACAAGACCGATTCGCCGCTGGCCCACCGGCCGTACGACCTGCGGCACACATGCATCACCAACTGGCTGAACGCCGGCGTCCCCGTGGCGGAGGTGTCCCGCCGCGCCGGGAACTCGCCGGAAGTGGTTCACCGTCGCTATGCCGGCTGCATCGACGGCCACGAGGAACTGAACAATCGGAAGATCGAGCAGGCCATGGGATGGGGTGAGACGGGAGGCTGAGCTGATCTCGGCGAGGGCCGGTCTGTTGCATGGTCGGTCAGCACGGAAAAACGTTCTAGCGACGGGCGGCGACCACATGCGACGGTTCAGCGCATGGGCAACTCCATGGCGTACCCCGTCCTCCGAACCAGCGACGCGGCCGAGGCATACGCGAAGGGCAAACGTCGCAATGGTCGGGGTGGGCCGCCCACCACACCGTCTTCGTGCATGTGGGGAAGACGGGCGACCTTCCCCGTGCCCAGCGCCTGGCCGCCCACATCGGTGGTCAGGTGTTGGGCGAGCCGCTGCTCGGATGGTGAACCGGCATGGTTTTGGCGTCGCGCTGGTGTCGGCAGCGGGCCTCGAAAACCCACTCGCCACTCACTCGCGATCAGTGACACACAACGACAAAGGGTCGGACCCAGTGAGACTGGGTCCGACCCTTTGTGCTTGGCACTTTGCCTGGTCAGCGGGTTGATCACGCTGTCCGGACTGAAGTGCCCCCGGCAGGATTCGAACCTGCGCACCCGGCTCCGGAGGCCGATGCTCTATCCCCTGAGCTACGGGGGCATGTCGCTGTCGTGTTCTGCGACGGGTGAAACACTACCAGCTTCCGCGGGGTGTCCGTGAACAGGTATTTCCACGCGGCCACCGTCCGCGTCACGTCGGCCGCCATGCCCTCCGCCGTGCCGTCCGCCGTGCCGTCCGTGGGCCACCCGGCCGCCACCCGTCCGGGGCCGGAAATGGGCAAAACCCGGACGCGGCCCCTACGTCCCACCTAGTCTCGGAGTGTGTCAGGGGCGTGTGGCCGCGTGCTTGTTGTTGACGACAACAAGGTCATCCGGCAGTTGATCAGGGTCAATCTCGAGCTTGAGGGCTTCGAGGTCGTGACCGCGGCCGATGGTGTCGAGTGCCTGGACCTGGTGCATCGGGTCTGCCCCGATGTGATCACCC
Organism: Streptomyces sp. NPDC002206; assembly: GCF_053593595.1. NCBI lineage: Bacteria > Bacillati > Actinomycetota > Actinomycetes > Kitasatosporales > Streptomycetaceae > Streptomyces > Streptomyces sp. NPDC002206. Next base: position 68,522 of record NZ_JBSFCW010000025.1, on the reverse strand, counting down.
TCGATGTCGTCATGCCCCGGCTCGACGGTCTGCAGACCGCCACTCGCCTGCGCTCCGATCCGCGGACCAGACATCTGCCCGTCGCGATCGTCAGCGCCTGTACGCAGTACGAGGTTGACAACGGTGTCGCCGCGGGCGTCGACGCGTTCCTGGCGAAGCCCTTCGAGCCGAGCGAGCTCGTACGGCTCGTACGGCAGTTGGCGAACAGGGAGGACCCGCCGTCGCTCGACGGCAGACAAAGCGCCGGGAAGGCCGAGAGCACCGCGGGCTGACCGCATGGCGAAACCAGGTCGCGGAGCGACCCCCTCCCTCCCATACGCTTGTCCCGTGACCCCCGCCGAGCTCTCCAGGACCGTGCTGCGCGCCGTGCGTCGCGCGGTCGAGGAGGATGCCTTGCGCGCGCCCGTGCCCGCGCGCGTGCGAGTGGAGCGGACACGGCCCGGCGGTAGCGGGGACTATGCCTGTGCCGTCGCGCTCCAGCTGGCCGGGGCCGCCGCGCGGCCGGCCCGGGAGGTCGCCGAGATCCTGCGGGACCGGGTCGCCGGCGCACCCGGGATCGGGAGGGTCGAGGTCACCGGGCCCGGATTCCTGAACTTCACGCTCGACGCGTCGGCGGATGCCCGGGCGCGCGACGCACTCCTACGCGATGTGCTGGCGCGAGGGGCCCGGTACGGGTACGGGGACGCGCTGGCCGGGGACATCCTGCAGTTGAGCCATGCCCGCGAGGTCCGGGCCGCGGTCACCGCCCACGCGCTGCGCACCATCGCACGTACCCAGGGTGCGCTGGTGCGCACCGACTGCGACGGGTCGCTCGACCCCGACTGGGTGCGGCTGGGGGTCGATATCGATGCCCCGGGGGAGCCTGCTGCGTTTCACACCGCCGTCCGGCCCCTTCCCGCCGGTGCTGCCGCGAGCGAGCTGCTGGAGCGGCTCGGGCCCGATGCCGTCCGGTGGGGGCTGCTGCGGCCGGCCGGGCACGACCGGGCCCCGCTCGGCGACGAGCTGCTCGTACAGAGCGCCGGCAATCCGCTGTTCCTCGTCCGCTACGCCCACTCCCGGGCCCGCGCGCTCACCCGTGGCGCCGCGCTCCTCGGATTCGACAGCTCGTACGACGAGGATGTCGACGCACCTGCACTGCTGCGCGCGCTGGCCGACTACCCCGATGCCCTCGCCGCCGCCGCCCGCCACCGCGCGCCCGACCGGCTCGCCCGGCATCTCGAAGACGTCGCGCACGCCTTCTTCGACTTCCAGGACTCCGCGTCCCCGCTGCCTGTCGGCGACGAGAAACCCTCGGCCGCCCACCGCTCCCGGCTGGCCGTTGCCGAAGCCGCCGGGACGGTGCTCGCAGGCGGCCTGTCCCTGCTCGGTATCAGCGCACCCGAACACCTCTGAGAGATCCGAGAGAGCAGAGCAACACCATGAGCCGATCCGCACACCCCGCCGGTCCTCGTCACGCCGACGTCCTGACCGAGGGGCACTACACGGCCCCGCCCGCCGACCTGAACGTTCTCGACGAGAAGGTCTGGGCCCGCACCGTCTCCCGCGACGACGACGGTGCCGTGACCGTCGGCGGGATCGAAGTGACCCGGCTGGCCGAGGAATTCGGCACGCCCGCCTACTTCCTCGACGAGAGCGACTTCCGCGCCCGCTGCCGCGCCTGGGCCGACGCGTTCGGACCGGGCGCCGATGTCTTCTACGCCGGCAAGGCGTTCCTGTCACGGGCTGTCGTGCGCTGGCTCAAGGAGGAGGGGCTCAACCTCGACGTCTGCTCCGGCGGCGAGCTGACCACCGCGCTCGATGCCGGAATGCCCGCCGAGCGCATCGCCTTCCACGGCAACAACAAGACCGTCGCCGAGATCGAGCGCGCCGTCCAGGTCGGTGTCGGGCGGATCGTGCTCGACTCGTTCCAGGAGATCGTCCGCGTCTCGCACATCGCGCAGCGGCTCGGCAAGCGGCAGCGTGTCCAGATCCGGGTGACGGTCGGCGTCGAGGCGCACACCCACGAGTTCATCGCCACGGCTCACGAGGACCAGAAGTTCGGCATCGCGCTGGCCGGAGGACAGGCCGCCGAGGCGGTGCGCCGGGCGCTCACGCTCGACGGGATCGAGCTCATCGGCATCCACTCGCACATCGGCTCGCAGATCTTCGACATGGCCGGCTTCGAGGTCTCCGCCCGCCGCGTGGTCCAGCTCCTCGCCGAGGTGCGCGACGAGCACGGTGTCGAGCTGCCGGAGATCGACCTCGGCGGTGGTCTGGGCATCGCGTACACCTCCGACGACGACCCGCGCGAGCCGCACGAGATCGCCAAGGCGCTCGGCGACATCGTGACCCGCGAGTGCGAGGCGGCCGGCCTCGCCACCCCGCGGATCTCGGTCGAGCCCGGGCGCGCCATCGTCGGACCCACCGCGTTCACGCTGTACGAGGTCGGCACCATCAAGCACCTCGAAGGTCTGCGTACGTACGTCAGTGTCGACGGCGGCATGTCGGACAACATCCGCACCGCGCTCTATGACGCCGAGTACAGCGTCGCGCTCGTCTCGCGCCGCTCCGACGCCGAGCCGATGCTCGTACGCGTCGTCGGCAAGCACTGCGAGAGCGGTGACATCGTGGTCAAGGACGCGTTCCTGCCGTCCGACCTCGCGCCCGGCGATCTGATCGCCGTGCCCGCCACCGGCGCCTACTGCCGCTCGATGGCGAGCAATTACAACCACGCGCTGCGCCCGCCCGTCGTCGCCGTGCGCGACGGAGAGGCGCGGGTGATCGTCCGGCGCGAGACGGAGGAAGATCTCCTGCGTCTCGATGTCGGCTGATGAAATAGATGTCTCAGGATCCGGACGGGTGGCAGAAACTCCCGTCCGGTGAGTGAGACTGGTCCACACATGAGCATGCATGAGAAACGAGGTCGGATGATGCGTACGCGTCCGCTGAAGGTGGCGCTGCTGGGCTGTGGAGTGGTCGGCTCAGAGGTGGCGCGCATCATGACGACGCACGCCGACGACCTCGCCGCGCGCATCGGCGCGCCCATCGAGCTCGCCGGTGTCGCTGTCCGCCGGCCCTCGAAGGCGCGGGAGGGGATCGACCCCGCGCTGATCACCACCGATGCGACCGCCCTGGTCAAACGGGGCGACATCGACGTCGTCATCGAGGTCATCGGCGGCATCGAGCCGGCTCGCGCACTCATCACCACCGCCTTCGAGCACGGCGCGAGTGTCGTCTCCGCCAACAAGGCACTGCTCGCCGAGGACGGCGCCGCTCTGCACGCCACCGCCGAACAGTACGGCCGGGACCTCTATTACGAGGCGGCTGTGGCCGGTGCCATTCCGCTCGTGCGGCCACTGCGCGAGTCCCTCGTCGGTGACAAGGTCAACCGGGTGCTGGGCATCGTCAACGGCACGACCAACTTCATCCTCGACAAGATGGACACCAGCGGCGCGGGCTACTCCGAGGCGCTCGACGAGGCCACCGCCCTCGGGTACGCCGAGGCCGACCCGACCGCCGACGTCGAGGGCTTCGACGCCGCCGCCAAGGCCGCGATCCTCGCCGGAATCGCCTTCCACACCCGGGTGCGGATCGGCGAGGTGCACCGCGAGGGCATCACCGAGGTCACCGCGGCCGACATCGCGTCGGCCCGCCGCATGGGCTGCACCGTCAAACTCCTCGCCATCTGCGAGCGCGCCGCCGACGGCCGGTCCGTCACCGCGCGCGTGCACCCGGCGATGATCCCGCTCAGCCACCCGCTGGCCTCCGTCCGTGAGGCGTACAACGCGGTCTTCGTCGAGGCGGAGGCCGCCGGGCAGCTGATGTTCTACGGCCCCGGCGCGGGCGGTTCCCCGACCGCCTCCGCGGTACTCGGCGACCTGGTCGCGGTCTGCCGCAACAAGCTCAACGAGGCCACCGGCCCCGGTGAGTCCGCGTACACGCGTCTGCCGGTCAGCCCCATGGGCGAGGTCGTCACGCGGTACCACATCAGTCTCGACGTGGCCGACAAGCCTGGCGTACTCGCCCAGGTCGCGACGGTCTTCGCCGAACAGGGCGTGTCCATCGATACGGTCCGCCAGCAAGGCCGCCAGGACGGAGGCGGCGAGGCATCCCTCGTCGTCGTCACCCACCGCGCGCCCGACGCCGCCCTCTCGGCGACCGTCGAGGCGCTGCGCAAGCTCGACACCGTGCGCGGTGTCGCCAGCATCATGCGTGTTGAAGGGGAGTAAGGACCCATGACCAGCAAGGGCACCCACCAGTGGCGCGGCATCATCGAGGAGTACCGGGACCGCCTTCCGGTCACGAGCACGACGCCGGTCGTCACGCTTCGTGAGGGTGGTACGCCGCTCGTTCCCGCTCAGGTCCTCTCCGAGCGCACGGGCTGCGAGGTGCACCTCAAGGTCGAGGGCGCCAACCCCACCGGGTCCTTCAAGGACCGCGGTATGACGATGGCGATCACCCGGGCCAAGGAGGAGGGCGCCAAGGCCGTCATCTGCGCCTCCACCGGCAACACCTCCGCCTCCGCCGCCGCGTACGCGGTGCGGGCGGGCATGGTCTGCGCCGTCCTCGTACCGCAGGGCAAGATCGCTCTCGGCAAGATGGGCCAGGCGCTCGTCCACGGCGCCAAGATCCTCCAGGTCGACGGCAACTTCGACGACTGCCTGACGCTGGCCCGCTCGCTCTCGGACAACTATCCGGTGGCGTTGGTCAATTCGGTCAATCCGGTCCGCATCGAGGGTCAGAAGACCGCGGCGTTCGAGATCGTCGACGCGCTCGGCGACGCCCCCGACATCCATGTCCTCCCAGTCGGCAATGCGGGCAACATCACCGCGTACTGGAAGGGTTACACGGAGTACGCCGCGGATGCCATGTCGACGCACAAGCCGCGCATGTGGGGCTTCCAGGCCTCGGGATCCGCGCCCATCGTCCGCGGCGAGATCGTCAAGGACCCGTCGACCATCGCCACCGCGATCCGGATCGGCAACCCGGCCTCCTGGCAGTACGCGCTGGACGCGCGCGACGAGTCGGGCGGCTTCATCGACGAGGTGACGGACCGTCAAATCCTTTCTGCCTACCGCCTGTTGGCCTCCCAGGAGGGCGTCTTCGTCGAGCCTGCCTCGGCCGCATCGGTCGCCGGTCTGCTCAAGGCCGCCGAAGAGGGCAAGGTCGACCCCGGTCAGAAGATCGTCTGCACGGTCACCGGCAACGGCCTGAAGGACCCCGACTGGGCCGTCGCGGGCGCCCCGCAGCCCGTCACCGTACCGGTCGACGCGGCCACCGCCGCGGAGAAGCTGGGCCTCGTGCAGTAAAGACATCAGCAGCTCAACCGCCCCTTTTCGGGGCGGAGAGCGCATAGGAGGCGTGCGACACGCATCGTGCGCCTCCTGTGCGCCCTATGTCGCGACAGAACCTTCCTTCGATAAGCTGTAGTCAACCCGCCCCGCCGCAATTGCCGCGGTGTCGCCTTCGTGGCCGTCGGGTTCTCCACAGGCCTACGAAATATCCACCGCCACAATCCCCGCCGCAACAATCCCCACTGCCTCACAAGGAGAGTCGTCGAAGCGATGGCCGGTCCCGCCTTCCGAGCCGCCGCCGTCCGGGTGCGCGTCCCCGCTACCAGCGCCAACCTGGGCCCGGGTTTTGACGCCCTCGGCCTGTCGCTGGGGCTGTACGACGACGTCGTCGTCCGCGTCGCCGACGCCGGCCTGCACATCGACATCGCCGGCGAGGGTGCCGACACCCTGCCCCGCGACGAGAGCCACCTCCTCGTGCGCTCCCTGCGTACGGCCTTCGACCTGCTCGGCGGACAGCCCCGCGGCCTGGAGATCGTCTGCGCCAACCGCATCCCGCACGGGCGTGGCCTCGGCTCCTCCTCCGCGGCCATCTGCGCCGGTATCGTCGCGGCCCGCGCTGTGACGACCGGTGGCGATGCCCGGCTCGACGACGCGGCACTGCTGGAGCTCGCCACCGAGATCGAGGGCCACCCCGACAATGTCGCGGCATGCCTGCTCGGCGGCTTCACGCTGGCCTGGATGGACGGCGGGTCTGCCCGCGCGATCAGGATGGATCCCTCGGATTCCATCGTTCCGGTGGTTTTCGTCCCCGGCCAGCCGGTGCTCACCGAGACCGCCCGCGGACTGCTGCCACGTACCGTCCCGCACGTCGACGCCGCGTTCAACGCCGGCCGTGCGGCCCTCCTCGTCGAAGCCGTGACCAGGCGCCCCGAGCTGCTGCTCGCCGCGACCGAGGACCGGCTGCACCAGGAATACCGCGCCCCCGCAATGGCCGAGAGCGTGGAACTTGTGAACCGACTGCGCGCCGACGGCGTCCCTGCAGTCATCTCCGGTGCCGGGCCGACCGTGCTCGCGCTGGCCGAGGACGGTGCGGCCGACAAGGTCGCACGGCTGGCGGGCGAGGGATGGGCGGCCAACCGGCTCACTCTCGACGCCTCGGGTGCGAGTGTTCTGCCGCTCGCCCCGTAGCGAGAAGTGATTGCCGGTGAGTGAGAGGGGGAATGTTTGTTGGAGCCGGTAGTGTTAACCTCAAGTCTGCAACCGACGTCTATGTGGCGCGTTGCTTCGTGTCCCTTTCCGGGGCCACCATTTCTTCCGAGAGCCTCCCCAACTGCCTGAGCAGCCTGCCTGAGCAGTTTCGAGCACGCTCCGGAACCGGCACGACACCCCTCGCTTGTCCAGGAGTGGGCCGAGCAGGGGGATGCTCGCGCCGGACCCTTGCACACTCATCTCTCCGCCGTACCCGGCGGACCACCGCCCCGGCACGGTCCGCAAGATTCAAAGACCGCAGTCGGACAGCACAACCGGTCGCCGAGCCAGAAGGCCGACGTCCGCTCCAGGGAAGGACCCTTCGTGAGCGACACCACCGATCTGATGGGCGTGACTGCCGACAAGACCGTCGACAGCTCCGCGCCCGCCGAAGGTGCTGCCACTGGCACCACCGCACGGCGCCGCCGCTCCGGCACCGGCCTCGATGGCATGGTCCTGGCCGAGCTGCAGCAGGTCGCGTCCGGCCTCGGTATCAAGGGCACTGCGCGGATGCGCAAGAGCCAGCTGATCGAGGTCATCAAGGAGGCGCAGGGCGGAAGCGCTGCGCCCAAGGCTGCCGCAGCGCCCGCCGCCGCGGACGCCGAGACCAAGCCGAAGCGCCGCGCCACCTCCAAGGCGCGCACGGGGGACGAGTCCGCCGCCGCGCCCGCCGAGAAGGCCACGGCCCAGCAGCAGATCGACATCCCCGGCCAGCCGGCCAGCGACGACCAGCCCACGGGTGAGCGTCGTCGGCGCCGTGCGACCGCGCAAGCGGGCAGCCCGGACGTCAAGGCGGAGCCCAAGGCCGAGGCCAAGGTGGAGACGCAGGCCGAGCCGAAGGGCGACGACCGCGCCGAGGCGAAGGCCGAAGCCGCCGTGGACACCGCCGAAGGCCGCCGTGGCGACCGTGGCGACCGTGGCGACCGCGGTCAGCGTGGCGACCGCGGTGAGCGTGGCGACCGCGGTGAGCGTGGCGACCGCCGTGACCGTCAGCGCGACCGGCGCGGCAAGGGCGACGAGCAGGGCGGTGGCCAGGGCCAGCAGCGCCAGGGCCAGGGCCAGCAGCGCCAGGGCCAGGGCCAGGGCCAGAGCCAGGGTCAGGGTCAGGGTCAGGGCCAGCAGGGTGGCGGCGGACCGCAGGACGACGGTTACGACGACGAGGCAGGCGGCCGTCGCGGTCGCCGTGGCCGCTACCGCGACCGCCGTGGCCGCCGTGGCCGCGACGACTTCGCGAGCGAGGCGCCGCCGGTCACCGACGACGACGTCCTGATCCCCGTCGCGGGCATCCTGGACATCCTCGACAACTACGCGTTCATCCGGACCTCCGGCTACCTGCCGGGCCCGAACGACGTGTACGTGTCGCTCGCCCAGGTCCGCAAGAACGGCCTGCGCAAGGGTGACCACGTCACCGGTGCGGTGCGCCAGCCCAAGGACGGCGAGCGCCGCGAGAAGTTCAACGCGCTGGTCCGCCTCGACTCGGTCAACGGCATGGCTCCCGAAAGCGGCCGTGGCCGCCCGGAGTTCCAGAAGCTGACCCCGCTCTACCCGCAGGACCGGCTCCGTCTGGAGACCGACTCCAACGTCCTGACGACGCGGATCATCGACCTGGTCGCACCGATCGGCAAGGGCCAGCGTGGTCTGATCGTGGCCCCGCCGAAGACCGGCAAGACCATGATTCTGCAGGCGATCGCCAACGCGATCACCGTCAACAGCCCCGAGTGCCACCTGATGGTCGTCCTGGTCGACGAGCGTCCGGAAGAGGTCACCGACATGCAGCGGTCGGTGAAGGGCGAGGTCATCTCCTCGACCTTCGACCGTCCCGCCGAGGACCACACCACCGTCGCCGAGCTGGCCATCGAGCGCGCCAAGCGTCTCGTCGAGCTGGGTCACGACGTGGTCGTCCTGCTGGACTCGATCACCCGCCTCGGCCGCGCGTACAACCTCGCGGCCCCGGCATCCGGTCGCATCCTGTCCGGTGGTGTCGACTCGACCGCGCTGTACCCGCCGAAGCGCTTCTTCGGCGCCGCGCGCAACATCGAGGACGGCGGCTCGCTGACCATCCTGGCCACCGCGCTCGTCGAGACCGGCTCGCGCATGGACGAGGTGATCTTCGAGGAGTTCAAGGGCACCGGCAACATGGAGCTCAAGCTCGACCGGAAGCTCTCGGACAAGCGCATCTTCCCGGCGGTGGACGTTGACGCGTCCAGCACCCGTAAGGAAGAAATCCTGCTCGGCAGCGACGAGTTGGCGATTGTCTGGAAGCTGCGCCGGGTGCTGCACGCACTCGACCAGCAGCAGGCGATCGAACTGCTCCTGGACCGGATGAAGAAGACCCAGTCCAACGCGGAGTTCCTGCTCCAGATCCAGAAGACGACGCCCGCTCCGGGCAACGGCAACGACTGACGTCGTATCGCTCAGGCAGTCGTCACAGGGCCGCCCCCGTCACCTCGGTGACGGGGGCGGCCCTGTTCCCGTGCATCGTTTTCCGGCCTTTCGGCAGATCCGCCCGATCCGAGACCTTCGCCACACAGCGACCGTTCCGCTCCGGGCCCCGGCGATGCCTGTAACCGGCAAGAAACCGCAGGTGAGCGCGGGATCACCGGGCGTTCCTCGCCGTCGTGTGCGGCTTCCGTCCTCACCCGGTCACGACAGGGTGCTGTGCAACCCTTTTTCGAGCCGGCGCGTCGTACTCATAGCGACAAAGCGACAGAACCAGCACCCGAACACCACTGCAGGGGGTAGCCGGGGCAGGTGAGGATCGAGGAGACGGATGACCGGGCAGAGCGGGAGCAACGGCCGAATACACGGCACCGGCAAGCGCCGGAAGGAGCCTTCCCGCCGCCGCAGGGCGACGGCCATAGCCGCCTGGACCGTGGCCGGTGTGGTCGTCGTGGGTGGTACGGGCCTGGGGTACGCGTACTTCAAGCTCAACGGAAATCTCAAGGCCGTCGACATCAACGCCGCGCTCGGCAAGAACCGCCCGGCCGATGTCGACAACGGCTCGCAGGACATCCTCGTCCTGGGCTCCGACTCCCGCTCCGGCGCGAACTCCGAGTACGGCAGGGACGAAGGCACCGCCCGCTCGGACACCGCGATGGTCGTGCACCTCAATCAGGGCCACAGGACCGCGAGCGTCGTCTCCATCCCGCGCGACACCCTCGTCACCCGCCCCGAGTGCACGAGCGACACCAGCGGCGAGACCGTACCGGGCGAGCAGCGCGCGATGTTCAACACGGCGTACGAGGTCGGCGGACCGGCCTGCGCGGTCAAGACCGTCGAGGCGATGTCCGGCATCCGCATGGACCACTACCTCGAAGTCGACTTCACGGGCTTCAAGAAGCTCATCGACCAGCTGGGTGGCGTCAAGATCACCACCACGCAGGCGATCAACGACGCCAAGAGTCACCTGAATCTGACGCCCGGCACCCACACCCTCGACGGAGAGCAGTCGCTCGGCCTGGTCCGCACCCGCAAGAGCGTCGGCGACGGCAGCGACCTCGGCCGCATCCAGCTCCAGCAGGCCTTCATCAAGGCGCTGATGGAACAGGCGAAGACCGTGGGGGTGTTCTCCGACCCGAAGAAGCTGTTCGGCCTCGCGGACACGGCGACCAAGGCCATCACCACCGACTCCGACCTGGGTTCGGTCAAGGAGCTCACGGGCTTCGCCAACGGCCTCAAGGGGCTCGGCTCGAAGAACGTCCACATGGTCACGCTGCCCGTGCAGTACGACCCGGCCGACCCGAACCGCGTCGTACCGCTGGAGAAGGCCGCACAGCAGGTGTGGACCGCCCTCAAGCAGGACAAGCCGATCCCCGCCTCCGCCATCGAGAAGTCGGCCGGTGACAAGGGCGATGCCGGCCAGGTCGTCCGGTAGGACCACCGCAGTCCGGTGACCCGGCATGCGCGGAACGTTCCGGACCGCTCGGGAATAGTTGCGGCCCGCCCCCGGTTTTGGGAGATACGGCCGGTCCTGGCAGACTGGTACGTCGGCCCCGGTTCACGGATGCGCAAATCCGCGCGTACGACCCGGCGCCCTCCCGAACCTAGGAGACACCCTTGAAGCGCGACATCCACCCCGAGTACGTCGAGACGCAGGTCAGCTGCACCTGTGGCGCGTCGTTCACCACGCGGTCCACCATCGGCGGCGGCGCCATCCGTGCCGACGTCTGCTCCGAGTGCCACCCGTTCTACACGGGCAAGCAGAAGATCCTCGACACCGGTGGCCGTGTGGCCCGCTTCGAGGCCCGCTTCGGCAAGGCTGCAGGCTCCGCCAGCAAGTAGCGAGCCCTTGCGCCGGTTCTCGGCGCCCTCTTCCCGGGGGCGCCGAGACCGGCGTTTTTTTCCGGCCGGGGGGTACGGGCCCGTCCCCGCAGCCCCGACCGGACAGCACCACGCCTTCCAGCAGGCACGTCGAAGTCACTTCCCCGAGCTCTTGATGAGCAGGGGATACCCCCACCCCCAGGAGCCCCCGATGTTCGAGGCGGTCGAGGAACTGATCGGCGAACAGGCCGATCTTGAGAAGAAGCTCGCGGATCCCGCGGTCCACTCCGACCAGGCCAACGCGCGCAAGCTCAACAAGCGCTACGCCGAGCTGACCCCGATCGTCGGTACGTACCGCTCCTGGAAGCAGACCGGGGACGACATCGAGACCGCCCGCGAGTTCGCGGCGGACGACCCCGACTTCGCGGCCGAGGTGAAGGATCTGGAGAAGCAGCGCGAGGAGCTCACCGAGAAGCTCCGCCTCCTCCTGGTCCCGCGCGACCCCAGCGACGACAAGGACGTGCTCCTGGAGATCAAGGCGGGCGCGGGCGGCGACGAGTCCGCCCTGTTCGCCGGCGATCTGCTGCGCATGTATCTGCGGTACGCCGAGCGCGTCGGCTGGAAGACCGAGATCATCGACTCCACCGAGTCCGAGCTCGGCGGGTACAAGGACGTCCAGGTCGCCGTGAAGACCAAGGGCGGCAACGGTGCCACCGAGCCCGGCCAGGGTGTGTGGGCCCGGTTGAAGTACGAGGGCGGCGTGCACCGCGTGCAGCGGGTGCCGTCCACCGAGTCCCAGGGCCGTATCCACACATCGGCAGCCGGTGTGCTCGTCACGCCCGAGGCGGAGGAGGTCGACGTCGAGATCCACGCCAACGATCTCCGTATCGATGTCTACCGCTCCTCGGGCCCCGGCGGCCAGTCCGTCAACACGACGGACTCCGCTGTCCGGATCACGCACCTGCCGACCGGTGTCGTCGCCTCCTGCCAGAACGAGAAGAGCCAGCTCCAGAACAAGGAGCAGGCGATGCGTATCCTGCGGTCGCGACTGCTTGCCGCGGCCCAGGAGGCGGCTGAGCAGGAAGCCTCGGACGTCCGGCGCAGCCAGGTGCGTACCGTCGACCGTTCCGAGAAGATCCGCACGTACAACTTCCCGGAAAACCGGATCTCGGACCACCGCGTCGGATTCAAGGCGTACAACTTGGACCAGGTGCTCGACGGTGAACTGGACGCAGTCATCCAGGCTTGCGTCGATGCCGACTCCGCCGCCAAGCTCGCCGTCGCATAAGCAACACCCCGCCCCGCCCGTGAAACCGTACGGAGAACCGCGATGAACCTGCTGCTCGCCGAGGTGGCCCAGGCCACCCAGCGGCTGGCCGACGCCGGTGTACCCTCACCGCGATTCGATGCGGAGGAGCTCGCCGCGTTCGTGCACGGCGTCAAGCGGGGCGAGCTGCACAATGTGCCGGACGCGGACTTCGACGCCCGGTACTGGGAGGCCATCGCCCGCCGCGAGGCCCGCGAGCCGCTCCAGCACATCACCGGTCGCGCCTTCTTCCGCTACCTGGAGCTCCAGGTCGGCCCCGGCGTCTTCGTCCCCCGCCCGGAGACCGAATCGGTCGTCGGCTGGGCGATAGACGCCGTCCGCGCGATGGACGTCGTCGAGCCGATGATCGTCGACCTCTGTACGGGATCGGGCGCCATCGCCCTCGCCATGGCCCAGGAGGTGCCGCGCTCGCGTGTGCACGCCGTGGAGCTGTCCGAGAAGGCCCTCGCCTGGACGCGGAAGAACGCCGAGGGGTCCAGGGTCACCGTGCACCGCGGAGACGCCCTGACGGCCCTTCCCGAGCTCGACGGCCAGGTCGACCTGGTCATCTCCAACCCGCCGTACATCCCGCTCACCGAGTGGGAGTACGTGGCACCCGAGGCCCGTGACCACGATCCGGAGATGGCGCTCTTCTCCGGCGAGGACGGTCTCGACACCATCCGCGGCATCGAACGCACCGCACACCGTCTGCTGCGCCCCGGCGGTCTCGTCGTCATCGAGCACGCCGACACCCAGGGCGGTCAGGTGCCGTGGATCTTCACCGAGGAGCGGGGCTGGGCCGATGCGGCCGACCACCCCGACCTGAACGGGCGCCCCCGGTTCGCCACGGCCCGCAAGGCCATGCCGTGACCGGCGCCCCGCACGCGCACCCGCACGACCCGTACCCGTACACGCTTGAGGAGGCCGGCTGATGGCACGGCGATACGACTGCAACGACGCGACCGACCGTACGACGGGTCTGCGCGAAGCCGCGTCCGCCGTGCGCCGCGGCGAACTGGTCGTGCTGCCCACCGACACCGTGTACGGGATCGGTGCGGACGCCTTCAGCTCCGAAGGCGTCGCCGACCTGCTCGACGCCAAGGGCCGCGGCCGCAATATGCCCACCCCTGTCCTGATCGGCTCCCCGAACACCCTGCACGGCCTGGTCACGGACTTCTCGGAGCAGGCCTGGGAGCTCGTCGACGCCTTCTGGCCCGGCGCCCTCACGCTCGTCGCGAAGCACCAGCCGTCGCTCCAGTGGGACCTCGGCGACACCCGCGGCACCGTCGCCGTCCGGATGCCGCTGCACCCGGTCGCCATCGAGCTGCTCACCGAGGTCGGTCCGATGGCCGTCTCCAGCGCCAACCTCACCGGACACCCGTCTCCCGAGGACTGCGACGCAGCCCAGGAGATGCTCGGCGACTCCGTCTCCGTCTACCTCGACGGCGGCCCGACCCCCGGCATCGTGCCGTCCTCCATCGTCGACGTCACGGGCAAGGTGCCGGTACTGCTGCGCGCCGGTGCGCTCTCCGTCGAGGAACTCCGCAAGGTGGTACCCGACCTCGAGGTGGCCAATTGACCGCCCCTGAGGGGCGTGGTATAGCGGGGCGGACCGACACCTTCCGCATCCTCCACGTCAGCACCGGCAACGTCTGCCGCTCGCCGATCACCGAGCGGCTGACACGCCATGCCCTGGTGGACCGGCTCGGCGATCCGCTCAGCGGCGGCCTGATCGTGGAGAGCGCCGGCACCTGGGGGCACGAAGGCGCCCCCATGGAGGCCAACGCCGAGATCGTCCTGGCCGACTTCGGCGCCGACGCCACCGGCTTCGTCGGCCGCGAACTGCTCGACGAGCACGTGATCCGCGCCGACCTCGTCCTCACCGCGACCCGCGACCACCGCGCCCAGGTGATCTCGATGGGTCACTCGGCCGGCCTGAGGACGTTCACGCTCAAGGAATTCACCCGGCTGGTCCGGGCCATAGACCCCGCGACGCTGCCCGACCCGCGCGACGAGGGCGTCGTCGAACGCGCCCGCGCGCTGGTCCGCGCGGCAGCCGCGCTGCGCGGCTGGCTGCTGGCCCCCACCGCCGAGGCCGACGAGGTGTACGACCCGTACGGCGCCCCGATCACGTTCTTCCGCTCCGTCGGCGACGAGATCAACCAGGCCCTCGACCCGGTGGTCACCGCACTGACGGGCGTACCGGCCCCGCACTGACGCGTCCGGGGGCAGCGTGCAGCAGGCAGCGAGCCGGGTACTGGCCTACCTTGGATCTGACGCCAGCGCACCCCCACTCCAGGCCCGGAGCCGTCAGATGTCGGTCACCACCCCCGCCGCCCCCTCCTCCGCCCACGTCACCGCCCTGCCGCAGGACTTCGCAGCCCTGATCCGGGAGGACCCGGAGATCGCCGATGTGCTGCTGGGGGAGCTGCACCGGCAGTCGAGCACGCTGCAGCTGATCGCCGCCGAGAACTTCACCTCGCCCGCGGTCCTTGCCGCCCTCGGCTCACCGCTCGCCAACAAGTACGCCGAGGGATACCCCGGCGCCCGCCACCACGGGGGCTGCGAGATGGCCGACGCCGCCGAACTCATCGCCGTCCAGCGGGCCACCACGCTCTTCGGTGCCGAGCACGCCAACGTCCAGTCGCACTCCGGCTCCTCGGCCGTCCTTGCGGCGTACGCGGCACTGCTGCGCCCCGGCGACACGGTCCTCGCGATGGGACTCCCGTACGGCGGACACCTCACCCATGGCTCGCCCGCCAACTTCTCCGGCCGCTGGTTCGAGTTCATCGGCTACGGGGTCGACTCCGACAGCGGTCTGATCGACTACGAGCAGGTGCGCACCCTGGCCCGCACCCACCGGCCCAAGGCGATCGTCAGCGGCTCGATCTCGTACCCCCGTCACCCCGACTACGAGGTGTTCCGCGAGATCGCCGACGAGGTCGGCGCGTATCTGATCGCCGATGCCGCGCATCCGATGGGGCTGATCGCCGGGGGAGCTGCGCCCAGTCCCGTCCCGTACGCCGATGTGGTGTGCGCCACCACGCACAAGGTGCTGCGGGGGCCGCGCGGCGGCATGATCCTGTGCGGCGCGGAGCTGGCCGAGCGGATCGACCGGGCGGTCTTCCCCTTCACCCAGGGCGGGGCGCAGATGCACACCGTCGCGGCCAAGGCGGTGGCGTTCGGGGAGGCGGCGACACCGGCGTTCACGGGGTACGCCCACCAGGTGGTGGCACATGCGCGGGTGCTGGCGGCCGGCCTGGAGGCCGAGGGCTTCGAGGTGACCACCGGCGGCACGGACACCCATCTGATCGTCGCGGACCCGGCGCCGCTGGGCGTCGACGGCCGTACCGCCCGCGAGCGGCTCGCGGCTGCGGGCATGGTGCTGGACACCTGCGCGCTGCCGTACGGGGACGCCCGGGGCATCCGGCTCGGCACCGCCGCGGTCACCACCCAGGGCATGGGAGACGCCGACATGGCGCGGATCGCGGTGCTCTTCGGGGCGGCTGTACGTGAGGAAGGCGACGTCCGTGCGGAGGTGCGGGAACTGGCAGGGAAATATCCCCCCTATCCGGGGTAGACGTGGCTCGTGCAACCATCACCCGTACCTCCGTGTCCTCAACCATGAGGCCGACGTAGTTAAGGTGTGGGCTGAGATGGCCGGCGAAACCTGTGGGGCAGCCCGTGCGTGATTACTTGCTGACACTGTGTGTCACGGCCGCGGTGACCTATCTGCTGACCGGTCCGGTGCGGAAGTTCGCGATCGCGGTCGGGGCGATGCCCGCGATCCGAGCGCGTGACGTCCACCGAGAACCGACACCGCGGCTCGGCGGCATCGCCATGTTCGGCGGGCTGTGCGCCGGACTGATCGTCGCGGACCATCTGTACAACCTCGACGGCGTCTTCCAGCTCTCCAACGAGCCGCGGGCGCTGCTCTCCGGCGCCGCCCTGATCTGGCTGATCGGCGTCCTCGACGACAAGTTCGAGATCGATGCGCTGATCAAGCTCGGCGGGCAGATGATCGCCGCCGCGGTCATGGTCATCCAGGGTCTGACGATCCTCTGGCTGCCGATCCCCGGCATCGGCACGGTCGCCCTCACCCAGTGGCAGGGCACGCTGCTCACCGTCGCACTGGTCGTCATCACGATCAACGCGGTCAACTTCGTCGACGGCCTGGACGGCCTGGCGGCCGGCATGGTGTGCATCGCCTCCGCCGCGTCCTTCCTCTACACGTACCGGCTCTGGTACGGGCACATGATCGAGGCGGCCGCCCCCGCGACGCTCTTCACCGCGATCCTGATGGGTATGTGCCTCGGCTTCCTGCCGCACAACATGCATCCCGCCCGGATCTTCATGGGCGACTCCGGATCGATGCTGATCGGCCTCGTTCTGGCGGCCGGCGCGATCTCCGTCACGGGCCAGGTCGACCCGGACGCGATGAAGCTCTTCGCGGGCAGTGAGCGCGAGGCCACCCACGCGATGCTGCCGGTCTTCATCCCGCTGCTGCTGCCGCTGACCATCATCGCGATCCCGGCCGCCGACCTGGTGCTGGCGATCGTGCGGCGTACCTGGAACGGCCAGTCGCCGTTCGCGGCGGACCGCGGCCATCTGCACCACCGGCTGCTGGAGATCGGTCATTCGCACAGCAGGGCCGTGCTGATCATGTATTTCTGGTCGGCTCTGATCGCCTTCGGGACGGTCGGCTACTCCGTGCACTCGGCATCGCTGTGGATCGTGCTGGTCATCGTGGGGCTGAGCGCCGTGGGCCTGGTCCTGCTGCTGATGCCCCGCTTCACCCCGCGCGCCCCGCGCTGGGCGGAGCACTTCGTGCCGCCCCGTTACCGCCGCCGGGGCCATCACGGCGAGGAGCCGGGAGCGGCGCCCTCATCTGCGTACGGGACCCAACAGGGGCCCAGGGGCGCGCAGATGGGGCAGGACGCGGAGGGGCCCCAGGGGCGGCGCCCGGTCGTCGCGGGAGTCTCCGGCGTCAACGGAGCGACCGCGATCGGCCCTCGTTCGCGCCTCCCGGAGAGACACAAAGCCGATACGACCCGCTAACGATTCGGGCACCGAAGGGCATTACCAGACAAAGCGTTGAGTTGTTTTGCTCACACGCGCGGATTAACTCTCATGTGTGACAGCGACCACACTTTCTTGGTAAAGACCTCATCAAATAGTTTGTGATACCGTTCACTAAGCCCGGTGACGGAGCCGAAGGAGCCTAGTGAGACGCTCCATTGGCCCGAGGCATCGACTCGAACCGGGCCTACGCTCGTCCATGACGACACACTGCCCACCCCCTGCAAGCGGAGCTGCCGCCATGCCGTCCAACGACGTCCGGACTCTCCTTCAAGCCGCCGTACCCACCGCTGTCGCCGGCGCTGTTGCCGCCGCCATCAGCGGTGGCGTTGCCGGTGGCAAGGGAGCCCTGGGCGCGGTCGTTGCGACGATCGTGGTGATCCTCTTCATGGGGATCGGCCTCATGGTCCTGCAACGGACCGCGAGGTCCCTGCCCCACTTGTTCCAGGCGATGGGGCTGATGCTGTATACAGCCCAGCTCCTGCTGCTGTTCATCTTTGTTGCCGCATTCAAGAACACGACGCTGTTCAACCCGAAGGCCTTCGCGATCACGCTGGTTGCGACGACTCTCGTGTGGATCGGCGCACAGGCGCGTGCGCACATGAAGGCCAAGATCCTTTACGTCGAGCCCGAGTCCGACCAGGGCGACAAGCCCAAAAACACGGGCTCGCAGACGTGAAAGGTAGGGGCGGAATAAGTGCACGTTCCGGACCCTGCTATCGTCCGGTTCCAACTGCGGCACTGCGGGCGCGGGCATGTGAGCTGACGCCTGCTCGATCGCGAGGCTCAATGCCTGACTGCCGCTCACACATCCGTAACACCAGTCCAGTGCCGAACCGCGGCTGCGCGCCGCGCCGACACAACGAGGTTGCCGTACCTATGCGCCACGCTGAAGGAGCCCGCGGTGAGTGCTGACCCGACACAGGTGCTCGCCTTCGAGACCGATTGCCACATCTTCCAGAACAACGGTTGTGGCTTCCCGGCACCCGGCTTGCACTCGTTCCTGTTCGAGCCCCTCTGGGGCGACGCGGACAGCAACCTGTACTTCAACAAGCCGATGCTGCTGGCCCTGCTCGGCTCGATCATCGTCGTCGGTTTCTTCTGGGCCGCCTTCCGTAAGCCGAAGGTCGTCCCGGGCAAGCTGCAGATGGTTGCCGAGAGCGGCTACGACTTCATCCGTCGCGGCATCGTCTACGAGACGATCGGCAAGCGTGAGGGCGAGAAGTACGTCCCGCTCGTTGTCTCGCTGTTCTTCTTCGTCTGGATGATGAACCTCTGGTCGATCATCCCGGTCGCGCAGTTCCCGGTGACGTCGATCATCGCGTACCCGATCGTGCTGGCCCTGATCGTGTACGTCCTGTGGGTCAGCCTGACCTTCAAGCGTCACGGCTTCGTCGGCGCCTTCAAGAACTTCACCGGATACGACAAGTCGCTCGGCCCGGTGCTCCCGCTGGCCATGCTCATCGAGTTCTTCTCGAACCTGCTGGTCCGCCCCTTCACCCACGCGGTCCGACTCTTCGCGAACATGTTTGCAGGCCACACGCTGCTGCTGCTGTTCACGATTGCCAGCTGGTACCTGCTCAACGGCATCGGGATCGCCTACGCGGGCGTCTCCTTTGTGATGGTCATCGTGATGACCGCGTTCGAGCTCTTCATTCAGGCGCTGCAGGCGTACGTCTTCGTACTCCTGACCTGCACCTTCATCCAGGGCGCGCTCGCCAAGCACCACTGAGCATCTCGCGCTCCGACCCTTATTCGTCCGGTGGCCAACCCCCACCGGTCCGTGAAAGAGAAGGAAGAACTGGCATGTCCCAGACCCTTGCTGCCGTCACCGGCTCCCTCGGCTCCATCGGTTACGGCCTCGCCGCCATCGGCCCCGGCGTCGGCGTCGGCATCATCTTCGGTAACGGCACCCAGGCTCTCGCCCGTCAGCCCGAGGCTGCCGGTCTCATCCGTGCCAACCAGATTCTCGGCTTCGCCTTCTGTGAGGCGCTCGCCCTCATCGGTCTGGTCATGCCGTTCGTCTACGGCCAGTGATCTTCGGATCCACGACCAGCCCACTAGACGAAAGGCAATGACGTGAGCCAGATGCTTATGGCCGCGGCCGAGACGGAAAACCCTCTCGTCCCGCCGATCCCCGAGCTCGTCATCGGCCTCATCGCCTTCCTCATCGTCTTCGGCTTCCTCGCCAAGAAGCTCCTCCCGAACATCAACAAGGTTCTGGACGAGCGCCGCGAGGCCATCGAAGGCGGTATCGAAAAGGCCGATGCGGCCCAGACCGAGGCCCAGAGCGTTCTTGAGCAGTACAAGGCTCAGCTCGCCGAGGCCCGTCACGAGGCCGCGCGCCTGCGCCAGGAGGCACAGGAGCAGGGCGCCGTGATCCTCCAGGAGATGCGGGCGGAAGGCCAGCGGCAGCGCGAGGAGATCATCGCTGCCGGCCACGCCCAGATCGAGGCCGACCGCAAGGCTGCGGCCGCTGCGCTGCGTCAGGACGTGGGCAAGCTCGCCACCGACCTGGCCGGCAAGCTCGTCGGCGAGTCCCTCGAGGACCACGCCCGGCAGAGCGGCACCGTCGACCGTTTCCTCGACGAGCTCGAGGCGAAGGCCGAGGCTGTCCGATGAACGGCGCGAGCCGCGAGGCACTGGCTGCCGCACGTGAGCGTCTCGACGCGCTGACCGACAGCACGTCGGTCGACGTGGCGAAGCTCGCCGAGGAGCTGGCCGCCGTCACGGCGCTGCTCCAGCGCGAGGTCTCACTGCGGCGGGTCCTGACCGACCCGTCGCAGGCCGGCGAAGCCAAGGCGGAGCTGGCCGGACGGCTGCTGCGGGGCCAGGTGGGCGGCGAAACCGTCGACCTGATCTCCGGCATGGTCCGCTCCCGGTGGTCGCAGTCGCGTGACCTGGTCGACTCGGTCGAGGAGCTGGCGAACATCGCAGACCTCACCGCAGCCCAGCGCAGCGGAGACCTCGACGACGTCGAGGACGAGCTGTTCCGGTTCGGCCGGATCGTGGCTTCCGACAGGGAGCTGCGCGCCGCGCTCACCAACCGGTCCGCGTCCACCGCCGCCAAGGGCGAGCTGCTGCGCAGCCTGCTCGGCGGCAAGGCGCGGCCCGTCACCGAGCGGGTCGTCGTGCGGCTTGTGACCCAGCCCCGGGGACGTAGCCTGGAAGCGGGACTCGAGTCCCTCTCCAAGCTTGCCGCGGAGCGCCGGGACCGCATGGTCGCCGTGGTCACGTCGGCAGTGCCGCTGAGTGATCAGCAGAAGCAGCGCCTCGGTGCCGCACTGGCGAAGATCTACGGTCGGCCGATGCACCTGAACCTCGACGTGGACCCGACGGTCCTCGGTGGGATCGCGGTGCGGGTCGGTGACGAGTTGATCAACGGCACCATCGCGGAGCGCCTCGACGAGGCGACCCGTCGCATGGCCGGCTGACGCAGCGCAGCAACAGAACAAGCAAGACCAGCGGCCCGGTTGGGCCGTGCAGAAATTGCAGAAGATTCCTGGGGGTCGGCCCCCAGACCCCCTTAAGAAACTTCGGGCCCAACAAGGAGAGCAGGGAACCCAGATGGCGGAGCTCACGATCCGGCCGGAGGAGATCCGGGACGCGCTGGAGAACTTTGTCCAGTCGTACAAGCCGGACGCGGCCTCGCGCGAGGAGGTCGGTACGGTCAGCGTTGCCGGCGACGGCATCGCGAAGGTCGAGGGTCTTCCCTCGGCCATGGCGAACGAGCTGCTGAAGTTCGAGGACGGAACCCTCGGTCTCGCCCTCAACCTCGAGGAGCGCGAGATCGGTGCGATCGTTCTCGGCGAGTTCAGCGGGATCGAGGAGGGCCAGCCGGTGCAGCGCACCGGTGAGGTGCTCTCCGTCGGCGTCGGCGAGGGTTACCTCGGCCGCGTCGTCGACCCGCTCGGCAACCCGATCGACGGTCTCGGCGAGATCGCGACCGACAGCCGCCGCGCCCTCGAGCTGCAGGCCCCTGGCGTCATGGTCCGTAAGTCGGTGCACGAGCCGATGCAGACCGGCTACAAGGCCGTCGACGCCATGGTGCCGATCGGCCGTGGCCAGCGTCAGCTGATCATTGGTGACCGTCAGACGGGTAAGACCGCTCTGGCCGTCGACACGATCATCAACCAGCGCGACAACTGGCGCTCGGGCGACGTGAACAAGCAGGTGCGCTGCATCTACGTCGCCATCGGTCAGAAGGGCTCCACCATCGCCTCCGTGCGCGGTGCCCTCGAAGAGGCCGGCGCGCTCGAGTACACGACCATCGTCGCCGCCCCGGCGTCCGACCCGGCCGGCTTCAAGTACCTCGCGCCGTACACCGGTTCGGCCATCGGTCAGCACTGGATGTACCAGGGCAAGCACGTCCTGATCATCTTCGATGACCTTTCGAAGCAGGCCGACGCCTACCGCGCCGTGTCGCTGCTGCTGCGCCGTCCGCCGGGCCGTGAGGCCTACCCGGGCGACGTCTTCTACCTCCACTCGCGTCTGCTGGAGCGCTGCGCGAAGCTCTCCGACGCGATGGGTGCCGGTTCGATGACGGGCCTCCCGATCGTCGAGACCAAGGCGAACGACGTGTCGGCGTTCATCCCGACCAACGTCATCTCCATCACCGACGGTCAGTGCTTCCTGGAGTCCGACCTGTTCAACGCCGGCCAGCGTCCGGCCCTGAACGTCGGTATCTCGGTCTCCCGTGTCGGTGGCTCCGCCCAGCACAAGGCCATGAAGCAGGTCTCCGGCCGTCTCCGTGTGGACCTCGCCCAGTTCCGCGAGCTGGAGGCGTTCGCCGCCTTCGGTTCCGACCTGGACGCGGCCTCGAAGGCGTCGCTGGAGCGCGGTAAGCGCATGGTCGAGCTGCTGAAGCAGGGCCAGTACCAGCCGATGCCCGTCGAGGAGCAGGTCGTCTCCGTCTGGGCCGGTACCACCGGCAAGATGGACGACGTCCCGGTCGAGGACATCCGTCGCTTCGAGAGCGAGCTGCTGGAGTACCTGCGCCGCGAGCGCAAGGAGCTCCTGACCAGCATCGCCGAGGGCGGCAAGATGTCCGACGACACGCTGCAGTCGATCGCCGAGGCGATCGCCGCCTTCAAGCAGCAGTTCGAGACCTCGGACGGCAAGCTCCTGGGCGAGGGCTGATCGATGGGCGCTCAGCTTCGCGTTTACAAGCGCCGCATTCGCTCCGTCACCGCCACGAAGAAGATCACCAAGGCGATGGAGATGATCGCCGCTTCGCGCATCGTCAAGGCGCAGCGCCAGGTGGCGGCGTCGACGCCGTACGCGACCGAGCTCACCCGTGCGGTGACCGCGGTGGCGACCGGCTCCACCACCAAGCACCCGCTGACCACCGAGGCCGACGCTCCGGCGCGGGCCGCGATCCTGCTCATCACGAGCGACCGCGGTCTGGCCGGCGGTTACTCCGCCAACGCCATCAAGGCGGCGGAGCGACTGACCGAGCGTCTGCGCGGTGAGGGCAAGGAGGTCGTCACGTATGTGATCGGCCGCAAGGGTGTCGCCTACTACGGCTTCCGTGAGCGCAAGGTCGCGGACTCGTGGACCGGCTTCACCGACAGCCCGACGTACGCGGATGCGAAGCGGGCTGCGGCCCCGCTGATCGAAGCGGTCACCCAGGAGACCGCCGAGGGCGGCGTGGACGAGCTGCACATCGTCTTCACTGAGTTCGTGTCGATGATGACGCAGAACCCGGTGGACAACCGGATGCTGCCGCTCAGCCTCGACATGACGAAGACCGAAGAGGGCAAGGGCGAGATCCTGCCGCTCTTCGACTTCGAGCCGTCGGCGGAGGACGTCCTCGACGCCCTGCTTCCGCGGTACGTCGAGAGCCGGATCTACAACGCACTGCTGCAGGCCGCTGCTTCCGAGCATGCTGCCCGCCGCCGCGCGATGAAGTCGGCCACCGACAACGCCGGAGATCTCATCAAGAGCCTCTCCCGGCTTGCCAACGCGGCCCGCCAGGCCGAAATCACCCAGGAAATCAGCGAGATCGTCGGTGGTGCCAGTGCGCTGGCCGACGCGACCGCGGGGAGTGACAAGTAATGACGACCACAGTTGAGACGGCCGTTGCCACGGGCCGCGTCGCCCGGGTCATCGGCCCGGTCGTCGACGTGGAGTTCCCCGTCGACGCAATGCCGGAGATCTACAACGCGCTGACTGTCCAGGTGGCCGACCCGGCCGAGGACGGCAAGATCAAGAAGCTGACGCTCGAGGTCGCCCAGCACCTCGGCGACGGCGTGATCCGCGCGATCTCGATGCAGCCCACCGATGGTCTGGTCCGCCAGGCCCCGGTGACGAACACGGGTTCCGGCATCACGGTGCCGGTCGGCGAGATGACCAAGGGCAAGGTATTCAACACCCTCGGTGAGATCCTGAACAAGCCGGAGGCCGAGTCCGAGGTCACCGAGCGCTGGCCGATCCACCGCAAGGCGCCCAGCTTCGACCAGCTCGAGTCCAAGACCGAGATGTTCGAGACCGGCGTCAAGGTCATCGACCTTCTCACCCCGTACGTCAAGGGTGGAAAGATCGGCCTGTTCGGTGGTGCCGGTGTCGGCAAGACCGTTCTGATCCAGGAAATGATCTACCGCGTCGCCAACAACCACGACGGTGTGTCGGTGTTCGCGGGCGTCGGTGAGCGTACCCGTGAGGGCAACGACCTCATCGAGGAAATGGCCGAGTCGGGCGTCATCGACAAGACCGCCCTTGTCTTCGGCCAGATGGACGAGCCCCCGGGCACCCGTCTGCGTGTCGCGCTTGCCGGTCTGACCATGGCGGAGTACTTCCGCGATGTGCAGAAGCAGGACGTGCTCTTCTTCATCGACAACATCTTCCGTTACACCCAGGCCGGCTCCGAGGTCTCCACGCTGCTCGGCCGTATGCCGTCCGCGGTGGGTTACCAGCCGAACCTGGCCGACGAGATGGGTCTGCTGCAGGAGCGCATCACGTCGACCCGTGGTCACTCGATCACCTCGATGCAGGCGATCTACGTCCCCGCGGACGACCTGACCGACCCGGCGCCGGCGACCACCTTCGCCCACCTGGACGCGACGACCGTTCTGTCGCGTCCGATCTCGGAGAAGGGCATCTACCCGGCGGTCGACCCGCTGGACTCGACGTCCCGCATCCTGGACCCGCGTTACATCGCGGCGGACCACTACGAGGCCGCCATGCGTGTCAAGGGGATCCTCCAGAAGTACAAGGACCTCCAGGACATCATCGCGATCCTCGGTATCGACGAGCTGGGCGAGGAGGACAAGCTCGTTGTCCACCGTGCCCGTCGTGTCGAGCGCTTCCTGTCGCAGAACACCCACGTCGCCAAGCAGTTCACCGGCGTGGACGGTTCGGACGTGCCGCTCGAGGAGTCGATCGCCGCGTTCAACTCGATCTGCGACGGTGAGTACGACCACTTCCCGGAGCAGGCGTTCTTCATGTGCGGTGGCATTGAGGACCTCAAGGCCAACGCCAAGGAGCTCGGCGTCTCCTGAGCCCATGGCTCACCGAGGGGGGCGGGTGCGTCCCGTCCCCCTCACCACGCCCCGTAGAATTGACCCAACACCCGGCTGCAACGGCCGGGTGGTGACCCGAGGAGCCACTCTTGGCTGCTGAGCTGCACGTCGAGCTGGTCGCCGCGGACCGC
The DNA here is from genome assembly GCF_053593595.1 of Streptomyces sp. NPDC002206. Taxonomy (NCBI): domain Bacteria; kingdom Bacillati; phylum Actinomycetota; class Actinomycetes; order Kitasatosporales; family Streptomycetaceae; genus Streptomyces; species Streptomyces sp. NPDC002206. The sequence continues at coordinate 43,705 of NZ_JBSFCW010000025.1, read as the reverse complement.
AGTGTCTGGTCCGGCGAGGCCACCCTGGTCGTCGCGCGTACCACGTCCGGCGACATCGGCGTCATGCCCGGTCACCAGCCGCTTCTCGGTGTGCTGGAGTCGGGCCCGGTGACGATCCGTACGAGCGAGGGCCCAACCGTAGTCGCGGCTGTGCACGGCGGTTTCATCTCGTTCGCGGACGACAAGCTGTCGCTGCTGGCGGAGATCGCCGAGCTGGCGGACGAGATCGATGTCCAGCGCGCCGAGCGTGCGCTGGAGCGTGCGAAGTCGGAGACGGACGGCGCCGCCGAGCGTCGCGCCGATGTCCGACTCCGTGCGGTGGCGGTGCGTTAAGCACCCCGCCGAATGTTTTTATCCTCAGCCGCGGCCCGAGCTGGATCTCTCCAGACCGTGCCGCGGCTGAGGCGATGCAGGTGCAGGTGCAGTCAGGGTGGTATCCGTTACTCGACGATGCGAGGAGGTCGGTGGAGATGGTCCTCGCTTTGTGGGTGTGCGGCCTGGTCGTCGTACTGGTCGCGGTGGGTCTCTTCGTCTTCGGCCTGCGCCGGCGGCTGATTCAGCGCTCAGGCGGGACGTTCGACTGCAGCGTGCGGTGGAACGTGTCGGCCGAGCCCGATCTCTCGGGCAAGGGCTGGGTGTACGGGGTCGCCCGGTACAGCGGCGACAGGATCGACTGGTTCCGGGTCTTCTCGTACGCTCCCCGGCCCCGCCGGGTTCTTGAGCGTTCCGCGATCGAGGTGGTCTCCCGGCGGCTGCCCGAGGGTGAGGAGGAGCTGGCGCTGCTCTCCGACGCCGTCGTGCTCGGCTGTCTCCACCGCGAGACCCGCCTGGAGCTGGCGATGAGCGAGGACGCCCTCACCGGATTTCTCGCCTGGCTGGAGGCGGCTCCGCCCGGCCAGCGAGTCAATGTTGCTTGAGAAAGGGCCTCGCCGGTAAAGGGTCCCCCCGGATGAACTCCGGGAACGGTGAACCTGGACCGAGGCCCCTTATGTACGGGCATGACCACGGGCACAGAGAAGAACCGGGGAGACAGGGGGCGGACCTGTCTCCCCGGCTGCTTTTCGGGGTTACGCGCTGTTCTGCACGAGGACCGCGGTGACTACCTCAGGCCGCTGTCGATCGCGCTGACGAGTTCACCGTTGCTGGTGTCCCCGCTGAACTCCCAGAAGAACGCGCCCTTGAGACCCTGGTTCTTCACGTAGGTCATCTTTCCGGCGATGGTGGCCGGGGTGTCGTAGCTCCACCAGTTGCTGCCGCACTTGGCGTAGGCAGTGCCGGCGATGGTGCCGGTGGACGGGCAGCTGGTCTTGAGCACCTTGTAGTCCTCGATGCCCTGCTCGTACTTGCCGGGCGCGGGACCGGTCGCCGTGCCGCCCGGGGTGGCCTGGGTGACGCCGGTCCAGCCGCGTCCGTAGAAGCCGATGCCGAGGTTCAGCTTGCTGCCCGCGATGCCCTTGCCCTTGAGCTTGGTGATCGCGGCGTCGCTGTTGTAGCCGTCCAGCGGGATGCCGCTGTACGAGGTGAGCGGGGAGTGCGGGGCGGTCGGTCCGTCCGCGTCCCAGGCGCCGAAGAAGTCGTACGTCATCACGTTGTACCAGTCGACGTACTGTGCCGCGCCCGCGTAGTCGGTCGCGTCGATCTTGCCGCCCGACGAGGCGTCGGCGGTGATCGCCGCGGTGACCAGGTTGGAGCTGCCGAACTTCGTCCGCAGTGCGGAGACCACGTTCTTGAAGGCCGCGGCGCCGCTGCTGTCACAGGACAGACCGCAGGCGTTGGGGTACTCCCAGTCGATGTCGATGCCGTCGAAGACATCGGCCCAGCGCGGGTCTTCGACCAAGTTGTAGCAGGAGTTGGCGAAAGCGGTGGGGTTCTGCGCGGCCTGGGTGAAGCCGCCGGACCAGGTCCAGCCGCCGAAGGACCAGAGGACCTTGAGGCCCGGGTGCATCTTCTTCAGCTCGCGCAGCTGGTTGATGTTGCCGGCCACCGGCTGGTCCCAGGTGTCGGCGGTGCCGTCGACGCTGGAGGCCGCGTCGTAGGTCTTCTGGTAAGCGGCGTAGGCGTCGCCGATCGCGCACTGGCCGCCGGTGACGTTGCCGAACGAGTAGTTGATGTGCGTGATCTTGGCGGCGCTGCCGCTGGTCTCCAGGTTCTTGACGTGGAAGTTGCGGTCGTAGACGCCCCACTCGGTGAAGTAGCCGAGCTTGACCTTGCTGCCGGGATCGGGGTTTCCTCCGCCGCCCGTGGTGTGTACGGCCACCGAGCCGCTGGCCGGGCCCGTCTGGTCGGCGGTGTCACGCGCCTGGATCGTGTACGAGTAGTCGCTGCCGGCGGTCAGCCCGCTGTCGGTGTAGGTCAGGCCGGTGACCGTGGTGACCTTGTTGCCGTTGCGCAGCACGTCGTAGTTCTTGACGCCGTTGTCGTCGGTGGCGGCTGTCCAGGTGAGCTTCACACCGGTGTCGGTGATGTTGCTCGCGGTCGGAGTGCCGGGTGCCGAGGGGGCGTTGTCGCCGGGGACGCTGCCGCCGTCACAGGAGGCGCCGTTCACCTTGCAGCCGGTGGGGGCGCCGGGGCCGGCGCCGTTGAAGCCGAAGCTGACGCTGGCGCCGGGGGCGACCGCACCGTTCCAGCCGGCGTTCTTTGCGGTCCAGTGGGTTCCGGAGCTGGTGACAGTGGCGTCCCAGGCGGACGTGACCGACGTGCCGGAGGGGAAGTCCCACTCGATGGTCCAGGAACTGAGGGCGGTGGTGCCGGTGTTCTTCACCGTCCACTGGCCCTCGAAGCCGGTGCCCCAGTCGGACTTCTTGACGTAGGTGGCGGTCGCCGAGGTGGCGGCCTGGGCCGGGGTGGCCAGTCCGACCATTGCGGCGAGGGGGAGCAGTAGTGCGGTGAGGCCCGCCATCGCCTTCGTGCGGGTGGTGGTGGCCAGGCCGAATCTGAATCTGGTTCGACGTAGGGGGGTTTCGGTGCTCAACGGTGCTCCTCGGGTGAGGTCCGGACAAACGGGGGTGGTCCGTGGACTGCAACCCTGCGCCGCCCTGAGCACGCTTTGTCATGGCGCGCTCACCGCAGTGTGTTCGGTGAGGTTAGGAAGGTCTGGACCAATCGTCAAGAGGTCTGGACCATAGAACGGAACTAAACCTCAGATCCCCAACTCCTGTGCCAGTACCGCTGCCTGGACCCTGCTGCGCAGCTCCAGCTTCCCCAGCAACCTGCTGACGTGCGTCTTCACCGTCGCCTCCGCCATCGAAAGACGCACCGCGATCTCGGCGTTCGACAGCCCGACGCCCAGACATCCGAGTACCTCGCGCTCGCGCCGCGTCAGGGCGTCGAGAATCGCCGGATCGGGTGCGTTCGCAGGCCGCGCCGGCGTCGTCCCGGCGAACTCGGCGATCAGGCGGCGGGTCACGGCAGGGGCGATCAGGCCCTCGCCGCGCGCCACCGTCCGTACCGCTTCCAGCAGCTCGTGCGCCTCGGTGTTCTTCAGCAGAAAGCCGGCCGCGCCCGCCCGCAGCGCCCCGAAGACGTACTCGTCCAGATCGAACGTCGTCAGCACGAGCACATCGGCCAACTGCTCGGCCACCACCTGCCTCGTCGCCGACACCCCGTCCAGCCGGGGCATCTGGACATCCATCAGCACCAGATCCGGGCGCAGTTCACGGGCGAGATGTACCGCCGCCTCGCCGTCCGCCGCCTCCCCGACGACCTCGATATCGGGCGCGCTGCCCAGAATGAGCACCAGCCCTGCGCGCACGGCCGACTGGTCCTCCGCGACCAGTACCCGGATCGTCATTCCTGCACGGTCCTTTCCTCGACGGGCACTTCGGCCCGTACCCGCCAGATCTTCGCCCCGCCCGCGGTGGTCACGGGCCCCGCCTCGAACGCGCCGCCCAGCAGCGCCACTCGCTCGGTCATCCCGACCAGACCCGCCCCCGACCCTGGTGCGCGCGGCCCCGGACGGTCCCCGAACACACTTGTGACCTCCACCGTCAGCAATGGCCCGGCCCGGTCGAGCCGCACCACCACCGGGCCCGGCGCCCCATGCTTCAGCGCGTTCGTCAGCGACTCCTGGACGATCCGGTACGCGGCCAGCTCGACCGGCGCCGGCAGCGCGCCCCGCTCGGTGCGGACGTCCTGGAGCGTGCAGGTCAGTCCGCTCGACGCGGCGTTCGTCCGGGTCTGCTCGATCAGCGCGTCCAGCGCCGCGAGAGTCGGCGCGACGCTCGGCTTTGCCTCCTTGCTCCCAGTACGCAGGAGCTCGATCAGCCGTCGCATTTCGGCCAGGCCCTCGACGCTGTTGTGCCGGATGACACCGAGCGCGTCCCGGGAGGTCGCGGGGTCGTCGATGGAGAGCGCGGCGGTGGAGTGGATGGCGATCGCGGAGAGACGGTTGGCGACCATGTCGTGCAGTTCGCGGGCCATCCGGGCGCGCTCGGCGGTCACCGCCTGCGTCCGGTCCATCTCGGCGAGCAGCGCCGTCTGGTCCGCGCGCAGCCGGGCGGTCGCGGCGGCGTCGCGGTGGTTGCGCACACTGACCCCGGTGATGGCCGGCGCGAACGAGACCAGGCCGGTGACAATGCCGATGAGCAGCGCCTCGGCGGTACGGAACCAGGCCAGGAACCCGATCGTGACCGCGACCGTGATCAGGAAGGTGGTCACCGGGATACGGCGGGCCGCGGCTGGGGTTCCGTACACCACGGCCGCGTACATGAGGTCGGTGAACATCAGTACGGTCGCCAGATTTCCGGCCGTGAACTGGTCAGCGATCAGCGCAAGCGTGCCGATGACCAGCGCGGTCTGGGGCGCGGACCGGCGCAGCAGCTCCAGTCCCGACATCACGACGAGCGGCACCAGCGGGATCCACGGCGAGTCGAGCGGCCGGCCACGCTGCATGTAGAGGCCGACAGCCGTCAGGAACACACCGCTGAACAACCCGATGACCGCGATGAGTACGTCGTCGCGGTGCGGGCGGACAGGAATGAGCACCTTCCCATCCAACACGGCCCCCTTGCCGCCGGCCTCCGTACTGGGAGTGAGACCTGGCTACATCGAAGGATGCAGTCGCGGTTCGTCACTGCCGACGACGTGACGCGCCGGTACGGACAGGAGGCTGGAGGGGACCGGGAGGAGAAGTGTTGTGATCGTCACGCTGATTGTGCTCTGCGAAGTCGCTTTCTGGGTGCTGCTGGCTGCGGGACTCGCGCTGCGGTACCTGGCGAAGAAGCCCAGGCTCGGAGCGGCCGTGCTGCTGTGCGAGCCGCTGCTGGAGGTGGTGCTGCTGGCGGTGACGGCCATCGACCTGAAGAACGGCGCCGAGCCCGACTGGAAGCACGGGCTGGCTGCCGTCTACATCGGCTTCACGGTCGGACTCGGCCACGCCACCATCAAGTGGGTCGACGCCCGCGTCGCCCACCGGTTCGCCGGCGGCCCGCCGCCGGTGAAGCCGCCGAAGTACGGGATGGCACGGGCGGCGCACGAGTGGCGGGTCGCCGGGCGGTGGGTGGTTGCCGCGGTGACGGCGCTCGTCCTGCTGCAGGGGGCGATCCGGTATGTCGGCGACGTCGGGGACATCGGTTCGCTGCGGTCCTGGCAGCAGACGATGCTCTTCGTGATCGGGATCAATGTGATCATCGCGGGGAGCTACACGGTCTTCCCGAAGCGGGGGCCGAGCGGCTCGCCGGGGGCGTCCGGCGACTGACGACGGGGACGGCCGCCGGACGGGCTCGGTCTACCGCTCGCCGCCCGGCACCCACAGCACGTCGCCGACTTCCTTGTTCGCCGTCCTCGCCAGGATGAACAGAAGGTCGGAGAGGCGGTTGAGGTAGGTCGCCGTCAGCGCGTTCATCACGTCACCGTGCACTTCCAGTGCCGCCCAGGTGGACCGCTCGGCACGCCGGACCACCGTGCACGCCTGGTGGAGCAGCGCGGCGCCCGGCGTACCGCCCGGCAGGATGAAGCTCCGCAGCTTCTCCAGGGGCTCCAGGAAGTGGTCGCAGTCCGCCTCCAGCCTGTCGACGTAATTCTGCTCGACCCGCAGCGGCGGATACTTCGGCTTCTCGGCGACCGGCGTCGACAGATCCGCGCCCACGTCGAACAGGTCGTTCTGCACGCGGACGAGGACCTTCACGACCTCCTGCGGCAATTGGCCGAGCGCGATCGCCGTACCGATGACGGCGTTGGCCTCATTGGTGTCCGCGTACGCCGAGATCCGCAGATCGGTCTTGGCGGTGCGGCTCATGTCGCCGAGGGCGGTGGTGCCCTGGTCGCCGGTACGGGTATAGATGCGCGTCAGATTGACCATGCGGCCGAGCCTATCCGGGCCCCCTCCCGCTCCGGCGGTCCGGAACACGGGCGGACGCGCACGCCAAGAGGACTTCACGGTTTCCTCGGCGACAGGGTGCTCAACTGCGCGCGGTGCGCCGCCGAATGACGTGTCCCGGTGTGATGTCCGTCATGTGAGACGTGACGCGTATCTCTTCACTGCCCCAGCGCGCCTCACGGGTACTAATCTCCGCCGGAGAGCATGTGAACAAGCGTTACGAATATGTCCGGGGAGCCGTCGTGGACGTCGGCCGTCGAGGACTGACACAAAGGGGTGCGAACGTGGCCAGGAAGCTCGCCGTCATCGGGGCCGGACTCATGGGGTCCGGTATCGCGCAGGTCTCCGCCCAGGCGGGCTGGGACGTCGTGCTGCGTGATGTCACCGACGAGGCCCTGGCTCGTGGGCGCGACGGCATCAAGGCCTCGTACGACAAGTTCGTCTCCAAGGGCAAGCTGGAGGCGGCCGACGCCGACGCCGCGCTGGCCCGCATCACCACGACCACCGACCTCGACGCGGTCGCCGACGCGGATGTCGTCGTCGAGGCCGTCTTCGAGAAGCTCGAGGTCAAGCACGAGATCTTCCGGGCCCTCGACAAGATCGTGCGGGACGACGCCGTCCTCGCCTCGAACACCTCCGCCATCCCGATCACCAAGATCGCGGCCGTGACGGAGCGCCCGGAGCGTGTCGTCGGTGTGCACTTCTTCTCGCCGGTTCCGATGATGCAGCTCTGCGAGCTGGTGCGCGGCTACAAGACGAGCGACGAAACGCTCGCCACCGCACGGGAGTTCGCCGAGTCCGTGGGCAAGACCTGCATCGTCGTCAACCGTGACGTCGCCGGGTTCGTCACCACCCGGCTGATCTCGGCGCTGGTGGTCGAGGCCGCCAAGCTGTACGAGTCGGGCGTCGCCACGGCCGAGGACATCGACATCGCCTGCAAGCTGGGCTTCGGCCACGCCATGGGCCCACTCGCGACGGCGGACCTCACCGGCGTCGACATCCTGCTGCACGCCACGTCCAACATCTACACCGAGTCGCAGGACGAGAAGTTTGCCGCACCCGAGCTGATGCGCCGGATGGTCGATGCAGGTGACATCGGCCGCAAGAGCGGGCAGGGCTTCTACACCTACTGATTGTTCTCGGCCCCTGGGCGACTGATTGCCGTCGATCACGCCCGGGGGAGACGGGGGTCACTCCCCGGCTGCGGTGGTCCTTGAGCGGGCCGAATTCACTCCACGGAGTGAATTCGGTATCGGTTCGCTTACAGACGGAAACTTCCCTGTCGTTGCCGCAGTCAGTTGTGGCAGAGACAGAAACAGACAGACGACCGTGCCATGGAGCATTTCCGGGGAGCGCATATGCACATCAGGGGCGACCACGCCGAGCTGGTCGTCGGGGGCCGCCTCGACGTCCGAAGCGCGGCGGACGCCCGTACGGTCCTGCATGCGGCCCTCGACGACGGGGTCGGCGACCTGATTCTCGACCTGACCGAGCTGGATTCCTGGGACGCCACCGGTCTCGGCGTCATCATGGGCGCGCACCGCCGGGCCGGGCGGGCCGGACGGCGGCTGGTGCTCCGTGGTGTGCCGCCACAGATGCAGCGCCTGCTGGTGGCGACGAGACTGCACCGCATTCTGGCGATCGAAGGCGGAATCGCCGCGGACTCCCTGCCGCGGGTTTAGCACGGGCGTAGGGGCGCTCGTCCTCCCGCCCGAATCCGCACAATCCTCACGAGACCGTGACGTCCTGGACGGCGCGGCACCCCGATGGTTTGTAGATACTGTGCGACGGTTTAGGGTTCGGCCGTCCGCCGATTGACGGAACCCATGCGGCGGACACCGGACCAGAAGCGACAGCAGGGCGTGCGAGGCCGGGAGGGGCAACCGTGCGCGACGCATCTGGGGGGTTTGGCGATGGACTCGACACACCGAGGGCCGGAAGTTTTCGGCCATGACAATGACGGCTACGGCGAGGACACCGGCCGACGGCGGTCCCGTGACCCGCTCACCGAATTCGGCCAGCAGTCGCCGCAGCAGGCTCGCGTCGTGCAGCTCTTTCCCGGCGACTTCCTCCTCACCGTCAACCCGGTCGACGGCAGCGAGGTCGAGCTGTGCCCGCCGGGGGAGCAGCCCGCCACTCCGGTTCGCCGCACCCCCGCCGAGCGCACCGACCGCGACCGCGCCGCCGCACCACCCGTACCGCCGGGACCTCCCTCCCCCCAACTGCCGCTCCTGGAGCGCGCTGAGGAGCGTGAGCGGCTGGTGCGCCTGCTGGCGCGCGGCCGCTCGGTGCGGCTCACCGGACCGGCCGGATCCGGACGCACCGCGCTGCTGAACGCCGTCGCCGCCGACTGCGCGGACCTCGCACCGGACGGAGTCGTACGGCTCTGCGGCTACAAGCGCACCGCCACTGACCTGCTGTACGGGCTCTACGAGGCGGTCTTCGACGCGCCGCTGCTACGCCCCGACCGCGCCGTCCTCCTCGAAAAGGTCCGGGGCATCGGCGCCGTCGTCGTCCTCGACGACCTGGAGTTCGGCGGGGCCGCGCTGGAGGAGCTGCTCGACGCGACGCCGGAGTGCGCGTTCCTGCTCGCCGCGACACCCGACATAGCCGCACCCACCGCCGACTCGCACCTCGAAGAGGTCTTCCTCGCCGGGCTGGGCCGCAGCGCCTCGGTCGACCTGCTGGAACAGGTCGTCGAGCGGTCGCTCACCGAGGACGAGGCGAACTGGGCGGGTGACCTCTGGTTCGAGTCCGAGGGGCTGCCGCTGCGTTTCGTCCAGGCGGGCGCCCTGCTGCGCCAGCGCGACATGCTGGGCACCGACCCCACCGCGTACGACGAGCACGGCTACTTCGACGGCCGGCCCGTCGACGATTCCTTCGACGCCTTCGGCCAGGACGCCGATGCCGACGGCCACGACGTACCGCTGCCCAGCCTCGGCGAGGGCGCCGCGCCCGCCGCGCTGCTCGCCTCCCGGCTCAGCGAGCCCGCGCGCGACACCCTGCACTTCGCGGTCGCACTCGGCGGCGAGGTGCCGCACCAGGCGCATCTGCCGGCCCTTGTGGGGGACACCCACGCCGATGCCGCGCTCGGCGAGCTGGCCGGCTGCGGACTGCTCTCCCCGGCCGGTCCCCGCTACCGGCTGGCCGCCGGTGTCCTCGCCCAGCTGGAGGCCGCCGGATACGGCGAGGACGCGGCCGACCGGGCCCGTACGGCGGCCCAGCACTACGCCTGGTGGTCCGGGCATCCCTCGGTCACCCCTGCCCGCGCGGTCGCCGAGGCCGACGCGATCATCGCGGCCATGACCCAGCTGGTCCCCGGCGACGGGGCCGGACAGACCAGCGCAGCCGTGCTGCTGGCGCGCAGCGCGGCCCCCGCCTTCGCCGCCGGGCTGCACTGGGGCGGCTGGGAGAAGGCCCTGCGGCTCGGGCAGGAGGCTGCCAGGATCGCCGGTGAGGTCGCCGAAGAGGCCTACTTCCACCACGAGTTGGGCGTCCTCGCGCTCTGTACCGGCAATCTCGACCGGGCCAGGGCCGAGCTGGAGGCCTCGATCGGTATGCGCGGCGCGCTCGCCGACAAGTCCGGGGCGGTGGCCGGACGCCGCGCGCTCGCCCTGGTCGCCGACCGCTCCGGCGGACAGGTGCCCGGCGGCCGCCCGTCGGGCGAGGAGGTGCCGGCCTCGCGGTACGAGGAGTCGCCGCGGCCGCCCGTCGTCATACCGGTGAGCGGGCCGAAGGCCGCGCCGCGTACGTCCGAGGACGAGACCGCGCTGATATCCCGGGTCGCCCCGGCGGCAGGCACCGGTGCGTCAGGCGGCCGCAAGGCTGCGCTGCTGGGCGGCGCCCGGCGCAATCTCGTCGCGGCGGGCGCGGGTGTCGCGCTGGTGGCTGTGCTCGGCACGGTGGTGACGCTCGGCATGACGTCCAGCAGCGACGCCCGGGACGGCGGCGGCGTCACGACCGAGCAGCCGGCCGACGAGGGCGACGGCGACAGCGGGCTCCCGGCCGACGAGCCGACGGACGCCTCGACACCGGGCAAGGGCTCGTCGAGTGGGAGTCCCTCGTCGCCGGGGCCGTCCGGCAGTCGGACCACCCCGAGCGGCAGCGGTGCGCCGTCCACGGGATCGACCGGGCCGAGCGACAGCCCGTCGTCATCGGGCAGGCCGTCGACCGGGAGGCCCAGCACACCGGGCACGCCCACCAAGTCGCCGACCAAGTCCCCCACGAAACCTCCGACCGGGACACCCACGCCGACCCCGACCCCGACGGGGCCGACGGACAGCCCCAGCCCGACCGAGACGGAATCGGGACCGACCACGCCGGACACGTCCGTCTCGGCGAGCGGTCCGTCGACGACGGCGAGCGAGTCCGGCACCACGGCGGAGCCGACGGTGGCCTGAGACGGGACCCGTACGAACAGGCACCCGTACGCGCAAGGCCCCGGACCGTACATCGGCGGTCCGGGGCCTTGCGCATGCAGGGGTTCGCGTATTGCGGGGGACGGCGTCAGAAGAGCCGCAGCTTGTCGTCCTCGATGCCGCGCATGGCGTCGTAGTCGAGGACCACACAGCCGATTCCCCGGTCCGTCGCCAGCACCCGGGCCTGCGGCTTGATCTCCTGCGCCGCGAAGATGCCCTTCACCGGGGCGAGATGGGGATCGCGGTTGAGCAGCTCCAGGTAGCGGGTCAGCTGCTCCACACCGTCGATGTCACCACGGCGCTTGAGCTCGACGGCGACGGTCTTCCCGTCGGCGTCCCGGCACAGGATGTCGACCGGGCCGATGGCGGTGGGGTACTCGCGGCGGATCAGGGTGTAGCCCTCGCCGAGGGTCTCGATCCGGTCGGCGAGCAGCTCCTGCAGGTGCGCTTCCACGCCGTCCTTGATGAGGCCGGGATCGACGCCCAGCTCGTGCGACGAGTCGTGGAGGATCTCCTCCATCGTGATGATCAATTTCTCGCCCGCTTTGTTCACCACGGTCCAGACGCCTTCGGTGTCGTCGGCGCCCTCCTTCAGTGTGCAGGGCGGTGACATCCAGTTGAGGGGTTTGTACGCCCTGTCGTCGGCGTGGATCGAGACGCTCCCGTCCGCCTTGACCAGGATGAGACGGGGAGCGGAGGGCAGGTGGGCCGTGAGCCGGCCCGCGTAGTCCACGGAGCAGCGGGCGATGACGAGACGCATGGTCGGCAACGCTACTCGACGACGGGTGCTCCACGCGATTCTCCCTCCGGCAACCCACCACCACCGCCTGCCACAGCCCTTCCCGCCCGCGGGCTTGCCCCTCTTTGCGCACCTTCGTTATTGGCCGGTTGTGTTCCCAATCTCCTGGTGCGGCCCGGACTGCGCCCTTACCGTGGAAGCAGGAGGTCGCCGTGTGTGTACGCTGCGTCGCCGTCCTCCTTCCCTGCCCGTAAGGCCCCGGCCGACCGCCGGGGTCGCGAGAGGAGAACCCATGTCGCTCGACGTCTCACCGGCGCTGTTGGAACAGGCCGAGCGAGGCGAGGTCGACGAAGCCGACTTCGTCGACTGCGTCCGGACCTCCCTGCCCTACGCATGGGAGATGATCAGCTCTCTGGTGGCCCAGCTGAAGGTCGACGGCGGAGAGTTCGCCGACAACCAGACGCCGCCGCCGGACGAGCAGGCACGTGGTCAGCTGTTGCGTGCGCTCGCGAGTGATGCGATACGCGGCGCGTTGCAGCGGCACTTCGGGGTGCGCCTGGCATTCCAGAACTGCCACCGCGTCGCGGTGTTCCCGCTGGACGCCTCGGTCGACGAGCGGTTGGCCCGATTCACCTCGGTGAGAGGTCAGTTGCTCAACCAGTCGCCCGAACTACGGGACTGCTGAACGCTTCTGCTGTCGCTCCGGGCCGCGGGAGGTGCAACTGGCTTCGGGGCGGCAGCTCCCCGTACCCGTACGGGTGTTCATGTCAGGAGTGGCAGTACCTCGGTGCCCAGCCGCGCTACGTTCTCCTCCGTGGCCGCGAGATCTCCCGAACCCTCCGCCAGGAGCGCGAACCTGGTGATGCCCGTCCGCTCGGCGGTGGCGGCGAGCCGGTCGGCCGCGAGCCGGGGCGGGCCCACCGGATGAAGACCGCACAGCAACTCCGTGTACGCGACCGGATCGCGCATCACCCGGTGCCTGCCGTCGACCGTCACATGGGCGTCGAGCCCCTGCCGCAGCCAGCCCGGCATCGCCTTCACGAGCGTCTCCACGGCCTCCTCGCGCCGGTCCGTGATCTGGGCGACGCCCGCGGAGACATGGCCCGCGTCCCGGACGCTCTCCGGGGAACGGCCCGCGGCGAGGGCGGTGGAGCGCCACAGGGCGACCATCTCGGCCTTCTCCTCGTCCCCGCAGTGCATGCCGAGGAGCATCGGCAGGCCGTTCTCCGCGGCGAGCTTCACGCTCTTCGGCGAGGTGCACGCGACGATCACCTCGGGGCCGCCCGGCCCCTGCGCGGTGTCCTCGCGGTGCTCGTCGAGGAGTTCGTCGGCGCGGGGGACCACCGCGACCTCACGGAAGCCGAATCGCTCCCCACGGCCCGCCACGCGCGGTTTGCTCAGCCAGTCGAGCAGCAGCTCCAACGACTCGGGGAAGCCGTTCTCGTACGCCTCCAGGCCCCCTCCGAACACCTCCAGATCCACCCAGGGGCCGCCCCGTCCCACGCCGAGGGAGAACCTGCCCCCGCTGGTGAGATGGAGCAGCGCGGCCTGCTCGCCCAGCGCCACCGGATGCTGGGACGGCAGCACGCTCACCGCCGTACCGACCCTGATTCTGCGGGTGCGGCCGAGCAGCAGCGCGGCCAGGGTGACGGCGGACGGGCAGACCCCGTACGGCACGAAATGATGCTCGGCCAGCCAGACCGAATCGAGTCCGGATTCCTCCGCGACCTCGGTGGACCGGATCGCGCGATGCAGCGCTTCACCCGGCCCCTGGCCCGGAAACTGGGCTGCCAGTACAAACGTTCCCACGCGCATCGCCAATTGCCTCCTTGCGGCCGACACGGCTCTCCCCTATAGGCAACAACGTCTGACACGTGCCAAAGGCACGGTCCACGGCGAAGTTGTTGCGATTTTCCGGTAACCCGGTCCTGTCCCGGCCCCGTTCCGGGGCCTCCTGGACGCCTGCCCCGTCCGAATGGCCCTACGCTGGACGGGAACTGCCCGCCCGCCCAGTGAGGTGTCACGTGTCCCCGCGCCGCAACCGCCCCCGAGGCGGCGAGAGTCCCACCGGCAGCGCAAGCGCGGCGGGCGAGCGGTACGGCGGGGGCGGGCGCGCCGAGGAGTGGCAGGGCGAGCAGTGGTCGGTCCGCCCGGTGAGCGGCGCGAGCGCGGCGGGCAAGCGGTACCGCTGCCCCGGCTGCGACCAGGAGATCCCGTCCGGCGTTCCGCATCTCGTGGCCTGGTCCGAGTACGGCGGGATCGACGACCGCAGGCACTGGCACAAGGCCTGCTGGAATGCGAAGGACCGCCGCACCACAAGGGTGCAGCGGTCCAGGAACGCGCCGCGCTACTGAGCTGCGCCGGCCGCTGACGGGTCAGACGTCGCGCCTGTCCAGCGACGCATAGGCGCCGATCATGGCCACGGCCGTGACGCCGAGCATGATCCAGAGCGGCTCCCAGCCGGACGGCCCCGACGAGGCGACCGAGGCGTCGTAGAACGCGCCGAGCTGGCTGGGGATCGAGTACTCGAAGAGCGCCTGCTGCACGTCGGCGAGCGACTGCGAGAACATGAACATGGCCAGCACGAGCGGCAGCAGCACCACGGCGATCATGATCGTGATCGCGCCGGCGGAGTGCCGGATGAGGGCGCCCACCGCGAGCGACAGCAGCCCCAGCGTCGCGATGTAGAGGCCGACACCGACCGTGGCGCGCAGCCAGTCGCCGCCGGTCGGCTCCACGCCGCCGAGCATGGCCGTCTGCATCACCGCGACGAGCGCGGTCGTCACGGTCGTGATGACGAAGGTGAGCAGGAAGAAGACGACCGCCTTCGCGGTCAGTACCCGGCCGCGGCTGGGGCAGGCCGTCAGCGTCGTACGGATCATGCCCGTGCCGTACTCGGAGGCGATGGTCATCACGCCGAGCGTGATCACGCAGATCGAACCGAGGAGCACCCCGAAGAAACCGAGGCTGAGCACGGGGGTGTTGCCGAGCTCGGAACCGGACGCGTCGACGGCGATCGCCGACAGCAGCCCGATGCCGAGCAGCAGCACGATCATGATGCCGAGCGTCCACATCGTGGAGCGCACGGAACGGATCTTGGTCCACTCGGAGGCGAGCGCGTCACCGAGGGTGGCGCGCCGCTGCGGGATCGGCGAGGCGTAGAGGCCGGCGGGTGCCCCCTGCCAGTTCTGCTGCGGGGCCGGGGGCTGCTGCGGATACTGCTGCGCCTGCTGCTGGTACGGCGCCTGCGGGGTCGGCGGCGTTGTCATCGGGCGTCCTCGCTGGTGTCGCGCTGGGTCAGGTCTGCGGGGCCGGCGGCGGGCACGGCCGGGGCGGCCACGGGGGGCGCCGCGTACGGGTTCTGTCCGGGCGGCGGCGGGGCGTACCAGCCCTGCTGCGGCACCTCGTGGACGGGCGGCTGCGCGTACCCGCCGCCCATCATGGGCTGCTGCAGCCCGGCCTTCTGGTCCACCGTCGAGCGGTAGTCCACGGCGCCCTGCGTCATCCGCATGTACGCCTCCTCCAGCGAGGCCTGGTGCGGCGAGAGCTCCCACAGCCGGACGTCCGACTCGTGCGCCAGATCGCTGATCCGCGACAGCTGCAGTCCGGTGACGCGCAACGCCCCGTCCGGCTCCGACATGACCCGGCCACCCGCCTCGGTGATCGACGCGGTCAGCTTCTCCCGCAGCTCCGGCTGCGCGTCCGGGACCCGTACCCGGGCGAAATCGGCCGAGTTGGCGGAGATGAAGTCCTTGACGCTCATATCGGCGAGCAGCTGCCCGCGGCCGATCACGATCAGATGGTCGGCGGTGAGCGCCATCTCGCTCATCAGGTGGCTGGAGACGAAGACCGTGCGCCCCTCGGAGGCGAGCATCTTCATCAGGTTCCGGACCCAGAGGATGCCCTCGGGGTCGAGACCGTTGACCGGCTCGTCGAAGAGCAGCACCTGTGGGTCGCCGAGCAGCGCCGCCGCGATCCCGAGCCGCTGCCCCATGCCGAGCGAGAACCCCTTGGACCGCTTCCTCGCGACGTCCTGCAGACCGACGACGCCGAGCACCTCGTCGACCCGGGCGGCCGGAATACCGGCGAGCTGGGCCAGCGAGAGCAGGTGATTGCGGGCGCTGCGGCCACCGTGCACCGCCTTGGCGTCCAGCAGCGCACCCACCTGGCGCGGGGCGTTCGGCAGGCTGCGGAATGCATGCCCGCCGATCGTCACATGGCCCGATGTCGGACGGTCCAGGCCGAGCATCATGCGCATGGTGGTGGACTTGCCCGACCCGTTGGGACCGAGGAATCCGGTGACGGCACCCGGCCGCACCTGGAAGGAAAGGTTGTACACGGCCGTCTTCGCGCCGTAGCGCTTGGTCAGGCCGACTGCCTCGATCATGCTCCAGCCCCATCGACTTATCTGTCGTCGGGGCCCAGGCCGACCGGCCGCACGCCCCCCGTAAGAGTTAGGAGGATATCCAGGCCTTGACGGTTCCGGCCAAGCCGTTGCAGGGGTGCGTCACCCACGTATCGGACCGAACCGGATCTCTTCCTCCTGCTTTCCTCCGCTTCCTCCCGCTTCCTCCGGGATCACGCGTCCCGCTTCTTGAGTACGAGATAGCCGCCGATCAGCGCGGCCACCACCCACGCCGCCAGAATGCCGAGCCCGCCCCACGGTCCGTACGGGGCCGGGCTGCTGCGCATGGCGTCCGGAACCACCTGCATGATCTTGGAGCCGGCCCGGTCCGGGAAGTAGCGGGCCACGTCCTTGGCGCCCGGGACCGCCGACAGGATCTGGGACACCAGGAAGAAGAACGGCATCAGGATGCCGAGCGACAGCATCGAGCTGCGCAGCATCGTGGCCACGCCCATGGAGAAGATCGCGATCAGGCCCATGTAGAGGCCGCCGCCGAAGACCGCGCGCAGGACGTTGTCCGCACCGATGTCCGTGCGGTGGTCGCCGAGGAGGGCCTGGCCGAGGAAGAAGGTGACGAAGCTGGTGGCGAGGCCGACCACCAGGGCGAGGGCGCCGGCGACCGCGATCTTGCTGAAGAGGAACGAGCCGCGCTGCGGTACGGCGGCCAGCGAGGTGCGGATCATGCCGGAGCTGTACTCCGTACCGACCACCAGGACACCGAAGACGACCATCGCCAGCTGACCGAGGATCATGCCGGAGAAGCTGAGGAACGTCGGGTCGAAGGTGGCCCTCTCCGGTGCGGGGAGGTCGTCGAACTGGGCGTTCATCAGTGCGCAGAGTGCCGCGCTCATCGCCACGGTGACGACGAACGCGGAGATCAGGGTCCAGGTGGTCGAGGAGACCGTACGGATCTTGGTCCACTCGGAGTTCAGGACCGCGGGTACCGATGCCATCGTCGTCACGCCCCCTTTCCGGGGCCGGGGGTGCCGGACTGCAGGTTCCACTGCTCGCCCCACTGCGGGCCCGCGAGCGCCGGCTGCGGCCCGGCGTGGTCCGCGTGGGCGTGGTACTCCACGGAGTCCGCCGTCATCTGCATGAACGCCTCCTCCAGCGAGGCTCGCTGGGAGCTCAGCTCATGCAGCACGATCCGGTGCTGCGCGGCCAGCTCGCCGAGCTGTTCGCTGGTGGCGCCGTCGATCTCCAGTACGCCGCTCCCCGATTCGACCGCGATGATGCCCGCCTCGTGCAGCACATCGCGCAGCCGTTCCTGCTGCGGGGAGCGCATCCGTACGTAACTGCGCGAGTTCTGGTGGATGAAGTCGGCCATCGAGGTGTCGGCGAGCAGCCGGCCCTGGCCGATGACGATCAAGTGTTCCGCGGTGAGGGCCATTTCGCTCATCAGGTGCGAGGAGACGAAGATCGTCCGGCCTTCCGCCGCGAGCGTCTTCATCAGATTGCGAATCCAGTGAATTCCCTCGGGGTCCAGACCATTGACGGGTTCGTCGAACATCAAGATCTCGGGATCACCGAGCAGCGCGGCGGCGATTCCGAGCCGCTGACCCATACCGAGGGAGAACGACTTGGACTTCTTCTTCGCCACCGCGCTCAGGCCGACGGTGTCGAGAACTTCCGGGACACGGCTCTCCGGGATGCGATTGCTCTGCGCGAGACAGAGGAGATTGTTGTACGCGCTGCGGCCGCCGTGCATCGACTTGGCATCGAGCAGCGCGCCCATGTGCTTCAGGGGTTCCGACAGCTCGCGGTAGTGCTTGCCGTCGATCCGCACCGATCCGCTGGTCGGGTTGTCGAGATCGAGCATCATCCGCATCGTGGTGGATTTGCCCGCCCCGTTCGGGCCCAGGAAGCCCGTCACCATTCCAGGCCTGACCTGGCATGAGAGGTGGTCGACGGCAACCTTGTTACCGAAGCGCTTGGTGAGACCATCAAGCTCGATCATGCGCTCACGCTAGAACGGGCGCGCGCCCGGCGCCACCACAAGGGCGGAACCGGGCGCGCAGGGGGTACAGCTGAGGTACTGCGGGGTCAGCGGGTCTGCTGAGCCGGGACCCCACGGGTGACGGGCTCGTCGTCCACCGGCGAACCGGCGGCGGCCACCGCGGCACCGGTCAGCGTCGCCAGCATCTCGCGGACGTTGGTCAGCTGCGCGTTGATCGAGTCGCGGCGGTTGGTGAGCGCCGCCAGCTCGCGCTCCGATTCGCTGCGGATCCGGTCGGCCTTCGCGTTCGCGTCGGCCACGATGTCCTCGGCCTGGCGCTGCGCGGTCTCCACCGTCTGGCGGGCCCGGCGCTCGGCGTCCGTACGGAGCTTCTCGGCCTCCAGGCGGAGCTGCTCGGCACGGTGCTCGATCTCGGCAAGGCGCTTCTCGGCCTTGGCCTGACGGGACGCGAGGTCGCGCTCCGACTGGTCGCGGCGCTTGGCCAGGTTGGTCTCGAAGTCCGCGGCGGCCTGGGCGGCCTTGGCGCGGGTCTCCTCGAAGAGGGCGTCCGCCTCCTCGCGCTTCTGCGCCGCGTCCTTCTGGGCCTCGGTACGCAGCGAGGTGGCCTCACCCTTGGCCTTCTCGACAATGCGTACGCCCTCGTCCTCGGCCTTCGCCTTGCGCTCGGTCGCGAACGACTCGGCGTCGTTGCGCACCTGCTGGGCGGCCGACTCGGCGAGCTCGCGGTGCTGCTCGGCGGCGCGACGGGCCTCCTCGCGCAGGTCCTTCGCCTCCTCCTCGGCGAGGCGGAGGATCTTCTCCACGCGCGCACCGAGACCGGCGTACGACGGCTCCGCGTCGTTCACCTGGGCCTGGGCGTTCTGCGTTTCGAGGTGCAGCTCCTCGATGCGCTTTTCCAGAGACGTGATGCGGGTGAGAGCGCTATCACGGTCGGCGACGAGCTTGGTAATGCGGTCATCCACCTGACCGCGGTCGTAACCACGCCGCACGAGCTCGAAGCCGAAGGGGGAGGAAGGGTCACTCATGGGGTTCCTGTCGAAGTAAGACCGGTGAGGTGATAGGGGGAATCCTAGGGGCCCGAGCGGCGTGTCATCGAGCGGATGCCCGTTTGATCTGGAGAATGACACCCCTTTTGAGTGGCTAACCCCCCGGAACCCTTGCCACTCGGAGGGGCGAACCTCCTTGTCGAAGCATGTGACTGGGCCGGGTGACTACCCCTCGGACGACTTGCCACTCGATCGAGTGCCGGCCGAGGCCGCGGCTTTGACGCCGCCCGTGGAACCGCCGCCCGCCCCCTTACCGCCGCCCGGTGCCTCGAACGAC
The DNA here is from genome assembly GCF_053593595.1 of Streptomyces sp. NPDC002206. Classification (NCBI taxonomy): domain Bacteria; kingdom Bacillati; phylum Actinomycetota; class Actinomycetes; order Kitasatosporales; family Streptomycetaceae; genus Streptomyces; species Streptomyces sp. NPDC002206. The sequence goes on along the minus strand of NZ_JBSFCW010000025.1, from coordinate 24,547 downwards.
TCCAACGCCTCCAGGACGTCTTGGACACGGGAGATCTCCGTGTTGATGTCCTCGCGCCGACGCACCAGGACATCGAGCTCGCGACGGCCCTCGTCCACCGTCTTCTTCGCCTCCTGCTCGGCATCTGCGCGCAGCTTCTCGGCCTCGCGGACCAAGCTGGCCTTCTTCTGCTCGGCCTCCTTCAGCAGCGACTCGGCCCGCTTCACCGCGGCGATCCGGACCTTGCTCGCCTCCGAGTTCGCGTCCGCCAGCAGCTCCTTGGCCTTCGCCGCAGCCTCTTCGCGCTGCTCCGTCGCCGCCTTCATCAGCTTGTCGACGCGCTCGCCCGCCGTCTTCATCTGCTCGGAGGTCTCGCGCCGCGCCCGGTCGTGCAGCTCCTCGATCTCGCTCTCCAGACGGGCCCGGAGCTCCTCGGCCCGCTCCCGTACGGCCGTGGCGTCCCGGCGGGCGCCGACCAGCAGCTCGTCCGCGTCCGCACGGGCCCGCTCCACCAGGGAGTTGCCCTCGACGGTCGCCTCCGCGGTGATTCGCACGGCCTCCTTGCGGGCCACGCCGACCATCGTGTCGGACTGCTTCTCGGCCTCGGTGGCGGAGCGCAACGCTTCCTCCTGGGCCTTGTTGACGAGCTGGTCGGCCTGCTCGGCGGCGTCGGCACGGCGCTTCGCCGCCGCCTCGCGCGCCTCGTCGAGCAGCCGGTCCGTCTCCTCGCGGGCCTCTCCGCGCATCTGCTCGGCCGCCGCCTCCGCGTCGGCGCGCACCCGCTCCGACTCCTCGCGGGTACGGGCCGCGTGCTCCTGCGCCGAGCCGACGGTGGCTGCCGCCTCCGCACGGAGTCGCTCCGCCTCGTTGGTGGCGTCGCCGACGAGCTCGATCGCCTGCTGCGTCGTCTCGGTGAGGATCCGCTCGGCCTCGCCCGTCGACTCGCCCACCAGCCGGTCGGCCTGGGCCGCGGCGTCCGAACGCATCCGGTTGGCGTCCTCGCGGGCCTCCGCGCGGCTGCGCGCGGCGTCCTGCTCGGCCGAGGCCAGCGCGTTTGACGCCTCGGTACGCACCCGCTGGCTGTACTCCGCGGTGTCCGTGCGCAGCCGCTCCGACTCGGTGATCGCGTCGCTGACGGTCCGCTCGGCCATCGCTTTCGCGGCCTCGGACTCCTCCTGGGCCTCCCGGCGGATCCGTGCCGAGTCCTCGCCGGCCCGCTCCCGCTCCGCGTACGCGTCGGCGCGGACCCGGTCCGCCTCCTCCTGTGCCTCGGACTTCGTCCGCTCCGCGACATGCTCGGCGGTGGAGCGCAGCCCGGCGATCTCCGCCTCGGCCTGCTCCTGGAGCCCGGAGACCGAATCCCGTACCTGCTGGGCGGTCTGCTCGGCGGCGGAGACCATCTCGGTCGCCCGGGCGTCCGCCTCGCCGACCAGCCGCTGGGCCTCGGCCTGCGCCTCCTCGACCCGCTTGCGGGCGGAGGCAAGGAGCTCCTCGCTCTGCTCGCGGGCCCGCTCGCGCTCCTGGGTGGCCTCCGTGCGCGCGGCGTCGAGGGTCTCCTCGGCCTCGCGGCGGCGCCGGTTCGCCTCCTCCTGGGCGGCGGCCAGCGCCTCGGCGGCCTCGGTGCCGACCCGTTCGGCCGCGGCCGCGGCCTCGGACCGCACCCGGTCGGCGTTCTCCTGTGCCTCGGTCCTGAGCCGCTCCGCCTCGGCGGCCGCCTCGCTGCGCAGCCGTACGGCGACGGCCTCGCCCTCCGCGCGGGACTGCGACGCATCCGCCGCCGCCTCGTCGCGCAGCCGCTCGGCCTCGGTCTCCGCCTGCTCCTGCAGGGCGCGCAGCCGCTCGGCGGCCTCCGCGCGCAGCCGCTCGGACTCCTCGTTCGTCTCGCGCCGGATCCGCTCCGCCTCGGCGCGCGCGTCCGTGAGCGCCTGCTCGGCGGTGGTGACCCGGGTCTCGGCCTCGGTGTGCAGCCGGATCAGGTCGTCGGCCGCCTCGGCGTGCCGGGCCGCGACCGCGCGCTCGGTCTCCTCACGGAGCTCCGCCGCCGCCCGCTCGGCCGCGGCCGTGGTGGACTCCGCCTGTTCCTCGGACTCGGTACGCAGCCGCTCGGCCTCTGCGCGGGCCCGCTCCAGGGCCTCCTCGGCCTGCTTGCGCAGCACCGTGGCGCGCTCGATCGCCTCGGCACGGACCCGTTCGCTCTCGCTGCCCGCGGAGGTCCGCAGCTCCTCCGCGTCCGCCTTCGCCTTGGACAGCAGTCCCTCGGCGGTCTTCGCGCCCTCCTCGATCTGCTGGACGGCCTCGCGGCGGGCCTCGCCACGGATCCGCTCGCCCTCGGCGACCGCCTCGGAGCGCAGCTGCTCGGCCTCGCCGCGCAGCCTGCGCGCCTCCTCCTGCAGCTCGACCGTCTTGGCCCGGTACTCCTTGGTGTCGTCCTTGGCCGCGCCCTTGAGCTGGTCGGCCTGCTCCGCCGCCTCGCCGTGCAGCCGGTCCGCCTCGGCCTCCGCCTCGCGGCGGATCCGGTCGGCCTCCTCGCTCGCCGCACGGGTGGTGGACTTCGCGTCCTCGGACGCCTTGGTCAGCACCTCCTCGGCGGTCCTGGCCGCCTTGGCGAGCTGCGCCGCGGTGTCCTCGGCGGCCGCTGTGCGGGCCCTCTCCGTCGCCTCGGACGTGAGCCGCTCCGCCTCGGCGCGGGCGTCGGCGAGCGCCTGCTCGGCCTCCGCCTTCAGCACCTCGGCGTCCTTCGTGGCCTCGCCGACCAGCCGGGCGATCTCCGACTTGGCCGTACGGGTGCGCTGCTCGTTCTGCGACTCGGCGCCAGCCAGCCGCTTGACCGCGGCCTCCTTCGCCTCGGTGAGGACCTTCTCGGCCTCCAGGCGGGCCTCCCGCAGCTGCGTCTCGGCCTCCTGCATGCGCTGCTCGGCGGCCCGGTTCAGTTCGGCGGTCTGCTGCCGGGTCTGCTCGGTCTCCGCGTTCGTCGACGTACGCAGCTGCTCGGCGTGACTGGTGGCCTCGTGCGCCTGGCTGGACGCGGCGTTGAGCAGCCGCTCGGCGTCCTTACGGGCGCGCAGCAGGATCGTCTCGGCCTCGGCGCGGGCGGACTCCGCCTCGGAGCCGAGCCGCTGCCGGGTCTCGTCCGCGAGCCGGGCGGTCTCCGCGCGGGCGGCGGCCAGGGCCTGCTCGGCCTCGGCCCGCGACTCGTCGAGCAGCCGGCGGGCCTGGGACTCGGTCCGGGCCCGCAGCTGCTCGGCCCAGGCGACGTTCTCGTTGACGTGCGATTCGACGGTCTGGCGGCGTTCTGCGAGCTCCTGGTCGAGCTGCTGCCGCCGCTGCACGGCCTCGTTGTGCAGCTCGGCCTGCAGCCGTGCCTGGTGCTCGGCGTGCTCCTGCAGGATCCGCTGCGTCTGCGCCCGGGCGTCACGGAGCTCGCGCTCGGCGTCGGTACGCAGCTGATCGGCCTGGATCTGGGCATTACGGAGCAACTGTTCGGCCTGGTAGCCGATGTCCGCGCTGTCGTACGCGGGACGGGTCGCAAGATTGCGCCGAGCCTCGTGCAGCTTGGCGCGCAAGACCTCGACCTGGTAACCGAGGTCCTCGGCGTGCTGGACGGCCTTCTCCCGGTCGGTCTTCAGCCGGTCCATCTCGGCTTCGAACCGCGAGAGATGGTCGTCTTCAGCTCGGTGGCTCTCCTGGCGTTCGTAGCCCCGCACTGCGCGGTCCCATCCGTCCCCTGGTCGCAACTCTCCAAACGAGTACCGCTCGCCGGCGAACGGTCCCCCGGGGAATGGTGACAGATCAACGGCTGGGGGCGCGGCCCCGACCCGGCCCCGGCCCGGAATTGCCCACTGTACCGGGCCAGGTATCCGGAGGTCAGTGCTCCGCTGCGGACGTGACCAGTTCGGTGAGGACGCCGTGGCAGTCCTTGGGGTGCAGGAAGGTGATCCGGGACCCCATCGACCCGGTTCTGGGCTCGTCGTACAGCACCCGGACGCCCTTGGAACGGATGTTCGCGGCGTCCGCGTCGACGTCTGCGGTGCCGAAGGCGATGTGGTGGACCCCCTCGCCGTTCTTGGCCAGCCATTTACCGACGGCCGAGTCCTCGCGAGTGGGTTCGAGCAACTGGAGGTAGGAGGCACCGCCGTCCGAGGTCTCATTGATCTTGAGCATGGCCTCCCGTACGCCCTGCTCCTCGTTCACCTCGGAGTGGAACACTTCGAAGCCATAGGTCGAGCGGTAGAACTCGACAGTCCTGTCGAGGTCGAAACAGGCGATCCCGATGTGGTCGATTCGCGTCAGCATGGACAACAGTGGAGCGCTCCACCGATGGTTACGCAACGTGCGCGCGATCACACCCGCCGCAGGATGACGGGCGGGGTACCGCTCAGTACATTCGAGTAAACCCTCGTTCACATCTAATCCAAGGGGCCGTGCCTCATGTCCGGAACGACCGGTACCACCTCAGTGATCGTCGCGGGCGCCCGTACGCCCATGGGGCGTCTTCTCGGCTCCCTGAAGAGCTTCTCCGCAGCCGACCTCGGCGGCTTCGCCATCAAGGCCGCGCTGGACCGGGCCGGCATCGGCGGCGACCAGGTCGAGTACGTGATCATGGGCCAGGTGCTCCAGGCCGGGGCGGGGCAGATCCCGGCACGCCAGGCCGCGGTCAAGGCCGGCATCCCGATGAACGTTCCGGCGCTCACCGTCAACAAGGTCTGTCTGTCCGGGCTCGACGCGATCGCGCTGGCCGACCAGCTGATCCGCGCCGGCGAGTTCGACGTCGTGGTGGCCGGTGGCCAGGAGTCCATGACCAACGCCCCGCACCTGCTCCCGAAGTCCCGCGAGGGCTACAAGTACGGCGCGATCGAGATGCTCGACTCGATGGCGTACGACGGTCTGACCGACGCGTACGAAAACATCCCGATGGGTGAGTCCACCGAGAAGCACAACACCCGCCTCGGTCTGAACCGCCTGGACCAGGACGAGATCGGTGCCCTGTCCCACCAGCGTGCCGCCGCCGCCCAGAAGAACGGTCTCTTCGAGGCCGAGATCACCCCGGTCGAGATCCCGCAGCGCAAGGGCGACCCGGTCCTCTTCTCCAAGGACGAGGGCATCCGCGCCGAGACGACCGTCGAGTCCCTCGGCAAGCTGCGCCCGGCCTTCGCCAAGGACGGCACGATCACCGCCGGCACCTCCTCGCAGATCTCCGACGGCGCCGCGGCGGTCGTCGTGATGAGCAAGGCCAAGGCCGAGGAGCTGGGCCTGGACTGGATCGCCGAGATCGGTGCGCACGGCAATGTGGCGGGCCCGGACAACTCGCTGCAGTCCCAGCCGTCCAACGCGATCAAGCACGCGCTGAAGAAGGACGGCCTCTCCGTCGAGGACCTCGACCTCATCGAGATCAACGAGGCGTTCGCGGCCGTCGCCGTCCAGTCGATGAAGGACCTCGGCGTCTCCCCGGAAAAGGTGAACGTCAACGGCGGCGCGATCGCGCTGGGTCACCCGATCGGGATGTCCGGCGCCCGTGTGGTGCTGCACCTGGCGCTGGAGCTGAAGAGGCGTGGCGGCGGCACGGGTGCGGCGGCGCTGTGCGGCGGTGGCGGCCAGGGCGATGCGCTGATCATTCGCGTTCCGGGCAAGTAGTAGTCGTACGTACGCAGCTGCAGAGCGAACCGAACGGAGCGGTAATGGTGGACGTCCCCACCCTGGTCGAGCAGGCCCGTGAGGGCCGGCCGCGGGCCGTGGCCCGGCTCATCTCGCTGGTGGAGGGGGCGTCGCCGCAGCTGCGCGAGGTGATGGCGGCCCTCGCGCCGCTGGCCGGGAACGCGTACGTCGTCGGCCTGACCGGTTCGCCCGGTGTCGGCAAGTCGACCTCCACGTCGGCGCTCGTCTCGGCGTACCGGCGGGCCGGCAAGCGCGTCGGTGTGCTGGCTGTCGACCCGTCGTCGCCGTTCTCCGGGGGCGCGCTCCTCGGCGACCGGGTCCGGATGTCGGAGCACGCCTCCGACCCCGGCGTCTACATCCGTTCCATGGCCACCCGCGGACATCTCGGCGGCCTCGCCTGGTCGGCGCCGCAGGCGATCCGGGTGCTGGACGCGGCGGGCTGCGACGTGATCCTGGTGGAGACGGTCGGCGTCGGCCAGTCGGAGGTGGAGATCGCCTCCCAGGCCGACACCTCCGTGGTCCTGCTCGCCCCGGGCATGGGCGACGGCATCCAGGCGGCGAAGGCCGGAATCCTGGAGATCGGCGATGTGTACGTCGTCAACAAGGCCGACCGGGACGGTGCGGACGCCACCGCGCGTGAGCTCAACCACATGCTGGGCCTCGGGGAGTCCCGGGGGCCCGGCGACTGGCGGCCGCCGATCGTGAAGACGGTCGCCGCCCGGGGCGAGGGCATCGACGAGGTCGTCGAGGCGCTGGAGAAGCACCGGGCGTGGATGGAGGAGCACGGCGTCCTCGCTGAGCGGCGGGCAGCGCGCGCGGCCCGCGAGGTCGAGACGATCGCGGTCACCAGACTCCGCGAACGCATCGGCGACCTCCACGGTGACCGCCGGCTGGACTCCCTGGCCGAACGCATCGTGGCGGGCAGCCTGGACCCGTACGCCGCGGCGGACGAACTGGTGGCGGGAATCACCGGGGCCTGACACCCGGGGCGGCGGGCGGCGTGCGGGCCGCCTTCCGCCCGGGGCGGTGTGTGCTGAGAATGCGTCAGTTGTCGGACCCTGGTGTGCTGTTCGCGCTGCCGGCCGTGCGGGTCCGGTCGCGCGGTCCCCGAGCGGCGCGTGGCAGGATTGCGGCCCGACACGTGTCATGCACACCGGAGGCAGCGGCACATGCTGGGGCCGCTGCGTGAGGACTCGCCCGGACGGATCGGCCGAGTACGGCAGGGAACCGGCTCGGGTCCGCGCCCTGGACGGCCCGCTGCTGCCCGGCCGCACACCGACCGAGACCGCCGGCGGCAGCCAGCTGCTGCCGCATCAACTGCCCACCCAGGCAACAGACTGCGTCCCCGCCCTGGCTGTCGCGCCGACCCAGGGCCCAGGGCTCCCGCCGGCCACGCCCGCGCGGGAGACGTCAACAGCAAGAACATGAAGCTCAACTCCGGCCGGCCCAAGGGGAGGGCCGAGCCGGAGCTGATCGCGAGAGGCGACGTGGTGTTACTGATCTTCGCCGCCGGGACGGCGCTCTCGGGCTTCGCCCCCTGATCAGTCGTCGTCGCGGTCGTCGCGGTCGTCGTGCCGGTCGTGCCCGGGCCGGTCGCCCCCGTGGTGGCCGTCGTCCGCGTGGTCGGGGGTGACTTCGGCGGTCGTGGCGTCCACGTTCAGCTCGTGATGCCTGCCGTCCTTGCCGTTGATCTCGACCTCCCAGTGCTGCGCTCCGCCGCTCCGGTCGGCGTCGTCGAGCTCGATCGAGGTGACCGTGCCGGGCGCCGAGCGCAGAGCGGCGTCCATCGCAGCGGAGCGTGTGACCTGGGCCGGCCGCGGCGTTTGCAGGTCGCGGTGGTTGTTGTTGTCGTCGGAGGTGTGCTTGCCGAGCACCTTCGCGCTGTCGTGGTTGTGCCGGCCGCTGTCGTCGGCGAAGGCGGCGGCCGTGGCGGTCCCGCCGCCGATGAGTACGGCCGCGGTGACGGCGGCGATGGCGATCCTGTGCTTCATGAGGGTTCCTCCCGATGTGGGTTGCCCGTGTGCAACGTGAACCACCGTGGCGCACCGATGCTGAACGCAGCCTGAAGCCACCTGAAGCCGTCTTCAGGTTCCGTTTGCCACTCTGTGCGTATGCGCCTGTTGATAGTGGAGGACGAGAAGCGGCTGGCGACGTCCCTGGCCGGGGGACTCACGGCCGAGGGCTTCGCCGTGGACGTCGTGCACGACGGCCTCGAAGGGCTGCACCGGGCAGCCGAAGGAGCGTACGACCTCGTCGTCCTCGACATCATGCTGCCGGGGATGAACGGCTACCGGGTCTGCGCCGCCCTGCGCGCCGCCGGCCACGAGGTGCCGATCCTGATGCTGACGGCGAAGGACGGGGAGTACGACGAGGCGGAGGGGCTGGACACCGGCGCCGACGACTATCTGACCAAGCCGTTCTCGTACGTGGTGCTGGTCGCCCGGATCCGGGCACTGCTGCGGCGCCGGGGCGGCGGTTCCGCCTCACCCGTGCTCACCGCCGGCGCGCTGCGGATGGACACCGCCGCTCGCCGTGTCCACCTGGGCGAGGACGAAGTCACGCTCACGGCCAAGGAGTTCGCCGTGCTGGAGCAGCTGGCCCTGCGGGCGGGACAGGTGGTCAGCAAGGCGGACATCCTGGAACACGTCTGGGACTTCGCGTACGACGGGGACCCGAACATCGTCGAGGTGTACGTGAGCGCGCTGCGGCGCAAGCTCTCCGCCGCGGCCATCCGTACGGTGCGCGGCGCCGGCTACCGGCTGGAGGCGCTGTGAGATCGGTGCGGGCCAGGGCCGCGCTCGGTGCCACGGTGGTGGTCGCGGTCGCCCTGATCGGCGCAGGGCTCGCCGTACTCCTCGTCCTGCGCGCCAACCTCACCGACCAGGCGGGCCTCCAGGCGGAGGTGGCGGCCCGCGAGGTCGCCGGACAGCTGGCCCTCGATGTGCCGGTCCACCGGCTGGACCTGCCCGACGCGGAGGAGCACCCGGTCCAGGTGACCGACGAGGACGGGCGGCTGGTGGCCGTGTCCGAGGACCTGGTGGCGATCACCGGCACGGGCACGGGCCGGGTCAAGCCCCAGGCATCCGCCGTGCCGACGAGTACCGGCACCGACGACGACGGCAGCGGCGACCGGCACGGAGGCGAAAACCGGGGCGATGACGATGCGAGCGGCAGCATTCCCGCCCGCGGCGAAGTCTCCACCGACGACCCGGACTTCACCAACGGCACCGCCACCGTCGGCGGAGACACGGCCGACTACCGCTTCGCCTCGGTCTCCGCGACCACCGGCGCCGGTGTGACCCTGACCGTCCACGCGGGCGCCCCGCTCGCCACCGAGCAGAAGGCGGTGGGCAGTGTGCGCGGCGCGATGCTGATCGGGCTGCCCGTCATGCTGCTGATCGTCGCCGCGGTGACCTGGCTGATGACGAGGCGCGCGCTGCGGCCCGTCGAGGGCATCCGGGCGGAGATGGCCGCCATCACGGCGTCCGAGGACCTGTCCCGGCGGGTGCCGGAGCCCGGTTCGCGCGACGAGATCGCCCGGCTGGCCCGTACCACCAACGAGACCCTGACCGCGCTGGAGGCATCGGTCGACCGTCAGCGGCGCTTTGTCGCGGACGCCTCGCACGAGCTGCGCAACCCGATCGCGTCCTTGCGCACCCAGTTGGAGGTGGGCGCGGCCCATCCGGACCTGCTGGATGTGCCGGGCGCGGTCACGGACACCGTACGGCTGCAGGCGCTGGCCGCCGATCTGCTGCTGCTGGCCCGGCTGGACGCGGGGGAGCGGCCGGGGAACACCCGGCTGGACATGGGCGCGCTCCTCCACGAGGAGGTCTCGCAGCGCACCGGCGACCGGATCCCGGTGACGGTGTCCGTACCACCGTCGGAGCCCTTCGAAGTCACCGGCTCACGCGGCCAGTTGGCGCGAATCATCGGCAACCTGCTGGACAACGCGGAGCGTCACGCGGAGAGTTCGGTCGCCGTCTCGGTGCGCACGGAACGCGGCAGCGTGGTGGTCGCGGTCAGCGACGACGGGGCGGGCGTTCCGGAGCCCGAGCGCGAGCGGATCTTCGAACGCTTCGTGCGCCTGGACGACGCCCGCAGTCGCGACGAGGGCGGCGCGGGCCTGGGCCTCGCCATCGCGAGAGACGTGACCCGCAGGCACCAGGGCACCCTGACGGTCACCCGATCCCCGGAAGGCGGTGCCCGCTTCGAACTACGCCTGCCGGCAAGACCGGATCCAGGCAGATGAGGGCAACAGCAGGCTCCCTGCGGAGCAGCATCCGCCCTTTCGAGCCCGCCCGGCGATCGAGGACAAAGCCGCCGCGTCCGTGCAACGGCGCATTCCCGCAACCGCGTCCCCTGCCCGTGTACCCCCACCCGCGCGCTCCGCCGCGCTACGGCTTGCCCCGCCGCCCCCGCAGATGATCCGCAACCGGCGTCAGCGCCGCATGCAGGTCTGCCAGGGCTTCGGGCGTCAGTAGGTCCATGAAGTGTTTGCGCACCGAAGCGACATGGTGCGGCGCAACCTTGTGCATCGTCTCCGCGCCCGTCTCCGTGAGTACCGCGAACAGCCCACGCCGGTCGGACTCGCAGTTCGCCCGGCGGACCAGCCCGGCCGACTCCATCCGCGTGATCTGGTGCGAGAGCCGGCTCTTGGACTGCAGAGTGGCGGTGGCGAGGTCGCTCATCCGCATGCGCTGGCCGTCCGACTCCGAGAGGTTGACCAGGATTTCGTAGTCGTTCATGGTCAGGTCGAACGGCTGGAGATCCTTCTCCAGCTGATGCATCAGTAGTCTGCTGACGTCCAGGTGGGTGCGCCAGGCGCACTGCTCCGCGTCGCTCAGCCAGCGAGTGGCCGTCTCGGTCTCCATGTATGGATTCTACCTAAGAAGTTGAAATCTGGACGAAGTAGACTGGGTGTGACTTCCGGCACTCGCCCGGAGACCGGCTCAGGAGCCCGGTCCGAGCTGGGTGCAGGCGTTCGACGTCACACTCTGCAGACTACCGTTCACAAACCGAAGCGGCGCTGGAGGTCCCCCAGCTGCCCGGGCAGACGGGGGGCGGAGCCGGGTTGACCAGCACCGGGTGAGTGCTGCCCACCGCCCGGCACCCCGGCCTGCTGCGGAGTCAGCCCGGTCGCCTGTTCGGGCATCAGGACCTCCGTCGACTGGAGCAGCACCGTACCGGCGCCGACGAACTCGAACTGGTGCTCCTCCCCCGACGTCCCGCCGATCCCGGTCAGCGATCTGAGCCCGCCCATCACGCCCGTCATGTAGCCGTGGTCGTAGTGGTGGCACGGCGAGGGGCAGTCCGCCCAGCCCACCAGCGCCTGCGGATCGACCCGCAGCGGCGGCTCCATGAAGACCACCGGCCCGTTGGACGCGGCCACGAACTTCCCCGTACCGATCAGCGTGAGAAAGCCCGGCACGATCGACTGCTTGAGTGCCAGCGTCGGCTGGTACGCGAGGAGGTTGCCGGAACGGATCGTCAGGTTCCCGTCCTCCAGGTCGTACGAGTTCACGTCGAACGCCCGGTCGGCGAGCAGCATCTTGCCGCTGCCCTCGGCCACCACCCAGTCGCTCGCGTGCAGCGGCGAGTGGAAGCTCGTACGGATCAGCCGCTCGAAGCGGCCGTGACCGATGCCGTTGAACTCGATCCGCCCGTAGTAGGCGATCATCTTGCCCTTCTGCAGGAACCACTGGCTCCCCTTGAGCTCCACGCAGAAGGTGTACGCGTTGACATTGTCGTCCGACGGCAGCGTCATCGGATCGAAGATCACGGGCGTGCTCACAGCTTCTCCTCCGACGCCTGGACGTACACCGCGCCACTGCCGCTGAACTCCAGCTGGAATGCCTCGCCGGAGCCGCGCCCCACCATGTCGCGCCAGCCGAGCGCGGTGGAGAGCTTGTTGCGTACGTCGCCGTGGTGCGCGACATACGCCTGTGGGTCCACATGCACCTCGCGGCCCGGGGCGATCGGCAGCTCGATCACCCCGCCGTGGGCCATCACCGCGACCGCGCCATGGCCCTTCAGCGTCGTGGTGAACAGGCCCTGCCCGGTCACCTGGCCGCGCACCATGCCCATGACCCCGCCCTGCGCACCCATGAACATCGTGCCCTGCTGCAGCATCCCGTCGAAGGCGAGCAGCCGGTCGGCCTCCACGTAGAGGGTGTCGCCGGCCAGGTTGATCACCTGGATGTGGTGGCCGCCGTGGCCGAACATCACCGTGCCGTTGCCCTCGACCGTCATCAGCGGGGTCGCCTCGTTCGCCACCCGTCGGCCGATCATCGACATCAGGCCGCCCTGGCCGCCCTGGATGTTAGGGGTGAACGACACCTCGCCGCGGTACGCGAGCATCGCGCCGCGCTGGCTGAACATCTTCTGGCCGGGGACCACCGTCGCCTCGACCATCTTCGAGTTGATCTCACGGAACGGCATCAGACATCGCCCCCGATGGTGTTCCGCTCGCTCGGCTGCACGTAGACGAGGCCCTCGCCCTCGAACCGGATCTGGAACGACTCGCCCGAGCCCTCGCCCATCAGTGTCCGGAAGTTCACCCCGGACTGGAAGTGCTGCTGGAGGTTGCCCTGATGGGCGATGTACGCGCCGGGGTCGACGAACAGCGGGTACTGGGCTGTCACCCGCAGCACCACGGCCGAGCCGTCCGACATGATCGCCGCCTGGCCGGTGCCCTCGACGGTGGTGGTGAACAGGCCGTTGCCGGTCGCCCCGCCGCGCAGCCCGGTGAAGGTGGTGCCGGTGCGCAGCCCGGCGTCGGTGCAGAGCAGATTGCTCGCCTCCACGTAGAGCTTCTCGCCGCGCAGCGACACGAGGTTGATCTCGCTCGCGCGGTCGGCGAAGTAGCAGGTGCCCTGTCCTGTCACTTCCATCACGGTCATCTGCTCGCCGGTCAGCCGGCGGGTCACCATGCCGCGGATCCCCTCACCGCCGCCGGACATCTTCTTGAACGCCATCCGGCCGTCGTACGCGACCATCGAGCCGTTCTTCGCCCTGACGGCGTCGCCGGTGAGGTCGACGGCGAGCGTCTTGCTGCCTTGGAGTCGGAACATTGCCACGGGGTGACGTTAGCGGCCCGGACCGGGGCCCGGACAGGGCCCATGGACCTATCCGGCCCCTGAGTCGACCCTGATATGCGCCGATAAGTGCCCCGCGGCGGGTGCCGCCCCCCGCCCCCGGGGCAGGTGGGGCGCGATGTCACAATGGGGGACGCTTGTGCCTGTATTCACAAGCCGTCACGACCCTCCCACCGAAGGTGCCCTCGTGGACATCAAGACCGCCACCGCCCTGCACCGGCTGCGCCTCATCTCGATTCCCGAGGCGCTCTCCTTCCCGGCGCTGATCATCTTTGGCTCGATCCTCAGCCGTGTCTCGGACATCGACTTCCTGATGATGCCGCTCGGCATGCTGCACGGCGTCCTCTTCGTGATCTACGCCGTTCTGCTGCTGGACGTCTGGTCCAAGACCAAGTGGCCGTTCAAGCGCGTCGCGTTCTTCTTCCTGCTGGCGCTGCTCCCGTTCGGCGGGCTGTACGGCGACAAGGTGCTGAAGCGCTACGAGGCCGACGGCGTCATCGCCGCCCGCGCCCGCCGGGAAGGCGTGGTCGGCGCATGATCGTCGCCTTCTCCGTCAGTCCGCTGGGTGTCGGTGAGGATGTCGGCGAGTACGTCGCCGACGCCGTCCGAGTTGTCCGCGAGTCCGGACTGCCCAACCGTACGGACGCCATGTTCACCTCCATCGAGGGTGAGTGGGACGAGGTCATGGACGTCGTCAAGCGAGCCGTCGCGGCCGTCGAGGCCCGCGCCGGACGCGTCTCCCTCGTACTGAAGGCCGATATCCGCCCCGGCGTCACCGACGGCCTGACCTCCAAGGTCGAGACGGTCGAGCGTTACCTCGCGGACTGACACCGCCCGCCGCACCACCTGACGAACCCCCGCGCCGTACGGCGCGGGGGTTCGTCAGGTGGTGCCCTCCCCGGACGTCACCGCGAGTGCGATCCCGAGCGGCGTGCGCTCGTACAGCACCTGATGTCCGTACCGCCGTGACGTCAGCAGCCCCGCCGCCCGCAGCACCGACAGATGGGCCGACACGGAGGACGGCGCGAGGCCCAGCCGGTGGGCGAGGGCGCTCGTCCCGGCCGGTTCGTCGAGCGCGCACAGTACGTCGGCCCGCGCCCGGCCGAGCAGCCGGGCGAGCGTCTGCGGCGTACGGTCGGCGGGCTCCGTCCACAGCCCGCCGATCCCGCGCGCGGGATAGATCACCGCGGGCAGCCAGGGCGGTTCGTACCCGCTGATCACATCCGGCCAGGCGAACACGCTCGGCATCAGGACGAGGCCCTGCCCGCCGAGCACCCGGGAGTGCCGGCCCTTCATCCCGACGAGCGTGAGGGTTGAGTCCGTCCACCTGAGCTGGGGACTCAGCTCGCCGAGCAGCCGTGCGAAGCCGACCTCGGCGAGCCGGCGCGAGTGGTACGCGATGTCCGCCTCCAGCAAGGCGCGCAGCCGCGGCCAGTCCGGCTCGACCAGGGTCCGCCAGGCCTGTTCCAGCAGTGCGGCCAGCTCGTGCAGCGCCCGCGCAGGATCGGCGAGCAGCGCCTGCCCGGCAGGGGAGTCCAGCGCACCCGGCTGGTCGGCGAGCGTCAGGGCCAGGTCCTCACGGATGAGCTCGGGGTCGATGGCGCGTACGCCGGCGATCTCCTCCTCGAACGAGGCGTAGGGCCCCAGCGGCGGCGGGCAGAGGAAGTCCGGGTTGTGTCCGCCCTCCGGCATCAACGACCACAGCGGCCCGAGATCGAGACCCGCGGCGGCGTCCTGGATGCGCCGCAGCCACGGCTGGTGGTAGCCGTGCCGCCCCGGGTGCAGAAGCGTGCGTACCGCGGCCTGGGTCTCCCAGAGCGGGGAGAGCGCGAACCGGCAGCGAAGCAGATCGCTCTCGTCGAAATGCAGATGGAACGGCATGGGCGGCCTCGCGAAGATTCGGCGTCAGCCGAAAGTCTATGGAGCGGTGCCCCCGGTCCTCCAAGCTGCGGCCATGCCGAGCAACAGCCCCACCCCGGCGGGCGGCCCCCGCGACGCGGCGGACACCCCGCACGGTCCGACGGGCCCACGCGACCCGTCAGCCGCGCCCCGCGCCGCGACCGTCCACCCCGCCGGACCGGTGCCGGTCTCGGCCCCTGCCCCGGAGCGCGCCGAGCCCATTGACCCGAAGCCGTCGCCCGCGCTCCGGGACCGGGCCCCCGCCGCGTCCCCGGAGCCCACCCCTCGCGGTTACCGTGCGGTCTTCGCCGTGCGGGAGTTCCGGGCCGTCTTCGCCGCCCATCTGCTCTCCCTCCTCGGCGTCGTGGTCAGCGAGCTCGCGCTCACCGTCCTCGTCTACGACCTCACCGGCTCGCCCCTGCTCAGCGCCCTCACCTTCGCGCTCGGCTTCCTGCCGTACCTCGTCGGCGGCACGCTCTTCGCCGGGGTCGCCGACCGCTACCCGGCCCGCCGGGTTCTTGTCACCTGCGATCTGATCTGCGCGGGCTGCGTCGCCGTCATGGTGCTGCCGGGCACCCCGGTCGGCGGGCTTCTCGCGCTGCGCTGTCTCGTCGCATCCGTGTCGCCCGTCTTCACCGGGACGCGGATGGCCGCGCTCACCGACATCCTCGGCGAGGGCGACCTCTATGTACTGGGCCGCTCGCTGCTGCGGATCGTCTCGCAGAGCGCGCTGCTGATCGGTTTCGGTGTGGGCGGGGTGCTGCTTGCCGCACTGTCCGCGCGCGGGGCGATCACGATCACTGTCGGGACGTTCCTCTGCTCGGCGGCCCTGCTCCGCTTCGGCACCCGCAACCGGCCCGCCAGGACCGGCGGTGACCGCGGCGGCCCGCTGCTCAAGGAATCACTGGCCGGGGCCCGCATCGTCCTCGCCGACCGCAGAATCCGCGCGCTGATGCTGCTCTTCTGGGTACCCGCGCTGTTCGTCGTCGCACCGGAAGCGCTCGCCGCCCCGTACGCGGACGAGATCGGCCTCGGTCCGGCCGCCCTGGGGCTGCTGATGTGCGCGATGCCGGTCGGGCACATCGCCGCCGAGCTGTACGCGGGCACCGTGCTGGCCCCGCGCACCCGCTCCCGGATCGTGCTGCCGGTCGCTGCCGTCGGCCTGCTGCCGCTCCTGCTGTACGGGCTCCGCCCCGGCATGGTCCTGACCCTGGTGGCGCTTGCGCTGGCCGGGGTGGGGGCGGCGTACATCATCGGCCTCGACCAGTGGTTCGTCGACGCCGTCCCGGAGGAGCTGCGGGGCCGGGCCATGACCCTGCTCACCGCAGGACTGATGACGGTCCAGGGCATCGGCATGGCCCTGGCCGGCCTGGCCGCCGAGTTCCTCCCCGTGCACCGGGTGGTCGCCGGGGCCGGGGTGATCGGCGCCGTCTGCACCCTTCTGCTCGTCCGCGAGGTCAGCAGAACCGCACGCGCAACCGTACCTGTGGACGGTAGCCGGACCGAAGCGCGAGACGGGGCTGACCAGCATATGACCAGTGGGTAAGGTCGGTGCCGTGCCGAAGCCGCTCAGTCTCCCGTTCGATCCCATCGCCCGCGCCGACGAGCTCTGGCAGCAGCGCTGGGGTCCGGTCCCCGCGATGGGGGCGATCACCTCGATCATGCGTGCGCAGCAGATCCTGCTCGCCGAGGTCGACGCGGTCGTCAGACCGTACGGGCTGACCTTCGCGCGGTACGAGGCGCTGGTGCTTCTCACCTTCTCCAAGGCGGGCGAGCTGCCGATGTCCAAGATCGGCGAGCGGCTGATGGTGCACCCCACCTCCGTCACGAACACGGTGGACCGGCTGGTCAGGTCCGGCCTGGTCGCCAAGCGGCCCAACCCGAACGACGGTCGCGGCACGCTCGCCTCCATCACCGAGAAGGGCCGCGAGGTGGTCGAGGCGGCCACCCGGGACCTGGTGGACATGGAGTTCGGACTCGGGGTGTACGACGCCGAGGAGTGCGCGGAGATCTTCGCCATGCTGCGTCCGCTGCGGATCGCGGCCCATGACTTCGAGGAGCACTAGGGTCTTCCTTGCGGGTCATGCGGGTCATGCGGGGCTCGCGGGGTCCGGCACGCACGACCCCCGGCCCGCTTCAAGATCCCCCCGGCTGCCCGGTTACGCTCGTTGCCATGAAACGCAGTGTGCTGACCCGGTATCGGGTGATGGCCTACGTCACCGCCGTCATGTTGCTGGTGCTCTGCACCTGCATGGTCTTCAAGTACGGCTTCGACACCGGTGAGGGTCTGACGCTCGTCGTCTCCCAGATCCACGGTGTGCTGTACATCATCTACCTGATCTTCGCCTTCGACCTGGGCTCCAAGGCGAAGTGGCCGATGGGCAAGCTCCTCTGGGTGCTGGTCTCCGGCACGATCCCGACCGCCGCCTTCTTCGTCGAGCGCAAGGTCGTACAGGAGATCGAGCCGCTGGTCGCGGACGGCTCCCCGGTGACCGCCAAGGTCTGACCCGGCCCCACCCGAACCGCCCCGCGCAAAGCGCCGGGCGGTTTGTCATCGACATTTACTAGGACGTCCTAGTAAATTGGTTTCCATGGACGCTGACGCGATCGAGGAAGGCCGCCGACGCTGGCAGGCCCGTTACGACAAGGCCCGCAAGCGTGACGCGGACTTCACCACGCTCTCCGGGGACCCGGTCGAGCCCGCGTACGGGCCCCGCCCCGGGGACACCTACGAGGGCTTCGAGCGGATCGGCTGGCCGGGTGAGTACCCGTTCACCCGGGGTCTCTATCCGACCGGCTACCGCGGCCGCACCTGGACCATCCGCCAGTTCGCCGGCTTCGGCAACGCCGAGCAGACCAACGAGCGGTACAAGATGATCCTCGCCGCGGGCGGCGGCGGGCTCAGCGTCGCCTTCGACATGCCGACGCTGATGGGCCGCGACTCCGACGAGCCGCGCTCGCTCGGCGAGGTCGGGCACTGCGGTGTCGCCATCGACTCCGCCGCCGACATGGAGGTCCTCTTCAAGGACATCCCGCTCGGCGACGTCACGACGTCCATGACGATCAGCGGCCCCGCCGTCCCCGTCTTCTGTATGTACCTGGTCGCCGCCGAGCGCCAGGGCGTCGACCCGGGGGTGCTCAACGGCACGCTCCAGACCGACATCTTCAAGGAGTACATCGCGCAGAAGGAGTGGCTCTTCCAGCCCGAGCCCCATCTGCGCCTGATCGGCGACCTGATGGAGCACTGCGCCGCCGCCATCCCCGCGTACAAGCCGCTCTCGGTCTCCGGCTACCACATCCGCGAGGCCGGAGCGACGGCCGCGCAGGAGCTCGCGTACACCCTCGCCGACGGCTTCGGCTACGTGGAGCTCGGCCTTTCCCGCGGGCTCGACGTCGACACCTTCGCCCCCGGGCTCTCCTTCTTCTTCGACGCGCACCTCGACTTCTTCGAGGAGATCGCCAAGTTCCGCGCCGCCCGCCGGATCTGGGCGCGTTGGATGAAGGAGGTGTACGGGGCGAAGACCGACAAGGCGCAGTGGCTCCGCTTCCACACCCAGACCGCCGGGGTCTCCCTCACCGCCCAGCAGCCGTACAACAACGTCGTACGGACCGCGGTCGAGGCACTGTCCGCCGTTCTCGGCGGCACCAACTCGCTGCACACCAACGCCCTCGACGAGACCCTCGCGCTCCCCTCCGAGCAGGCCGCCGAGATCGCGCTGCGCACCCAGCAGGTGCTGATGGAGGAGACCGGTGTCGCCAATGTGGCGGACCCGCTCGGCGGCTCCTGGTACGTCGAGCAGCTCACCGACCGGATCGAGGCCGACGCCGAGAAGATCTTCGACCAGATCAAGGAGCGCGGCACCAGGGCGCACCCGGACGGGCAGCACCCCATCGGGCCGATGACCTCGGGCATCCTGCGCGGGATCGAGGACGGCTGGTTCACCGGCGAGATCGCCGAGTCCGCCTTCCAGTACCAGCAGTCGCTGGAGAAGGGCGACAAGCGGGTCGTGGGCGTCAACGTCCACCACGGCTCGGTCACCGGCGACCTGGAGATCCTGCGGGTCAGCCACGAGGTCGAGCGCGAGCAGGTCCGCGAGCTCGTCGGCCGCAAGGCCGCCCGTGACGACGCCCGGGTCCGCGCCTCACTGGACGCGATGCTGTCCGCCGCGCGCGACGGCTCGAACATGATCGGACCGATGCTCGACGCGGTACGGGCCGAGGCGACGCTCGGTGAGATCTGCGGGGTCCTGCGGGACGAGTGGGGCACGTACACCGAGCCGCCCGGCTTCTGACGGGGGCGCCCGGCCGGCGGCCCCGCGTTACGTGGCGGCCGCCGCGCCCAGCCCCGCGAGCAGCAGAACGGTGAAGCGCCGGGCCCAGTCCTCGTCGACGGGCTCGGCGCTCACCAGTGCCCGGTGCACGACGGCACCGGCGATCACATCGAAGATCAGGTCGGCCGTCATGGCCGCCGTCGCCTCGTCCGCCTCGACGGGCAACTCGCCGCGCTGCTGCGCCCGTTGCCGCCCCAGCAGCACGAGCCGCTTCTGCCGGTCCACGATCGAGTCGCGGATCCGGGCCCGCAGTGCCTCGTCGCGGGTCGACTCGGCGACGACGGCCATCAGTGCGGTCCTGGTCTCCGGGCGCTCCAGCAGCGCGGCGAACTGCAGCACCACGCCCTGCACATCGGCCGACAGGCTGCCCAGATCGGGCAGTTCCAGCTCGTCGAAGAGGACCGCGACGGCGTCGACGACCAGTTCGTTCTTTCCGGCCCAGCGGCGGTAGAGGGTCGTCTTGGCGACCCCGGCCCGTGTGGCCACATCACCCATCGTCAGCTTCGACCAGCCGAGGTCGACCAGCGAGGCCCGGCAGGCTTCCAGGATCGCTTCATCGGCCGCGGCGTTGCGCGGTCGTCCCGTTCGGGCGGGTTTGGGGTGGCCGTGGCTCAGCATTCCGTGACCATACCCGCCAGTAGCGAGAACAAGCCGTTCCCGTTCGTCGTGAGACAGATCACCGAACACCCTTGTGCACGAGGGGGGCGGGACAGTTACGCTACGGGTCGTAGCGTAAGGACGACGGCCGTGCCGTTGCTGCGCCACGAGCGAACGACAGCCACATGCGCCGGGTGGGGACCCGGCAGGAAAAAGGGCCCTTCCGGGGCCCTCGGGCCGTGGATGTCCGTGCGCCCCGCATGCCGGCGGGAGCCACGGACGGATGCGGTTCCCGGATCGCTTTCCGCAACGGCGTGCCAAGGGGGGAGGATGTACGTATGCAGCCTAGGAACATGTCCATGAGCGGTGTCGTCGACCTCGCCGCGGTGAAGGCGGCCGGCGAGGCCAAGGTGAAGGCGGAGCAGGCCCGTGCCGAGGCCGCCCGGCAGGGTGGCGGCGGAGCCGTGCCGCCGTCCGCCCTGGTGATCGATGTCGATGAGGCGGGCTTCGAGCGCGACGTTCTCCAGCGCTCCGCCGAGGTCCCCGTCGTCATCGACTTCTGGGCCGAGTGGTGCGAGCCGTGCAAGCAGTTGGGGCCGCTCCTGGAGCGTCTGGCCCAGGAGTACAACGGCCGCTTCCTGCTGGCCAAGGTCGATGTCGACGCCAACCAGATGCTGATGCAGCAGTTCGGTATCCAGGGCATCCCGGCGGTCTTCGCCGTCGTCGCCGGGCAGGCCCTCCCGCTCTTCCAGGGCGCGGCCCCGGAGGCCCAGATCCGGCAGACCCTGGACCAGCTGATCCAGGTCGGCGAGGAGCGGTTCGGTCTCACCGGGATCGCGGTCGACGCGGCCGCGGCCGCGGCCGGTCCGGAGGGAGCCGAGCAGGGCCCGGCCGAGGTGCCGGCCGGTCCGTACGACGCGCTGCTCGAAGCGGCGGTCCGGGCGCTGGACGCCAACGACTTCGCCGGCGCCGTCCAGGCGTACAAGAACGTGCTCTCCGACGACCCGGCCAACACCGAGGCCAAGCTGGGTCTCGCCCAGGCCGAACTGCTCTCCCGGGTGCGGGACATGGACCCGCAGCGGGTCCGCGACGACGCCGCCGAGCAGCCGGGCGATGTGGCGGCGCAGATCGCCGCCGCCGATCTGGATCTGGTCGGCGGCCATGTCGAGGACGCCTTCGGGCGGCTCGTCGAGACCGTGCGTCGCAATTTCGGTGACGACCGGGACGCGGCGCGGCTGCGCCTCCTTGAGCTCTTCGAGGTGATCGGCCCGGAGGACCCGCGCGTCGTCGCCGCACGCACGGCGCTGGCCCGGGTCCTGTTCTGATGTGACAACGCGGCCGTGGTGCCCCGCCGGCGCCACGGCCGTTTTTCGCGGTCGAGCGACAGGACCCGCCCCCGCTTTACCAAATCTTGATAAAAGCTCGGGCTGTTACTCGCAGTAAATCGTGCGTTGGGATCTGTCCGCTTACGAGCCTCGATCTCCCCTTTTCTCCATGCGCCCTGCACCACCCTGTGTGGCCGGTCGATGTCACCTGGTGGTGCATCGGTTATCGGGCCGTTACTAGCGAGTAACGATCCCCCTTGTGTCGCGGGCGCGAATGGACCACGATCGGCCACGCTCGGTCCAATGACGCCAGCCCGACCGCCAGTCGGCGCGGCGGCCGAATTGGGTCCCCACCGAGTCGGTCGGCGGCAGTGGCGCCGACTGCGGACAGGGGGGTTCCTGCTGACCGGCAGGGCCTGTCCGAACAGGTTGCGCGAACGCGTGGCCAGTGGTTGTCGCTCGGGGGTGATCGCCAGTGATTCGGACGCGGCTGACGCCTCCGGTTCCGGCGCTCTCCTTTCCGAGGACGTAGCACTTCTCCCATCCCAGGACGGGCCAGACCCGGACCGGAGATGTACGTCCGAGAAGGAGGAAAGTCATGGAGTCCCAAGTTCGTGGCGGGACCAGATGGAAGCGGTTCGCTCTCGTCATGGTGCCGAGCGTGGCCCTGACGGCAGCGGTAGGTGTGTCCCTTGCACAGGGCGCGCTGGCTGCTTCGTTCAGCGTCTCCGGCCAGTCGTTCAAGGTGACAGCGGATCACCTGGACGGCAAGGGCTTCTCGCAGTACGGCGGCATAGACGCCGGCTACGCGGAGCTCAAGGGTGACAAGAAGACCCTGCACCCGGTCGCTATTTCGTCGTTCAAGTCGGCCGACATCACGGGCATGTGCCAGTCCGTGGTCACGCCGGACATCCCGCTCCTCGGGTCCGTCAGCCTCCAGCTGAAGGCCGGCGGCGGCGGTACCCCGGTTCACGCCGAGAACCTGTACCTCGACGTTGCGGAGCTGGACGCCGACGCCACGTTCACCAACATCGACATCGGTGTTGCGGCGAAGGACGCCAACAAGGGTCCGAAGATCAAGGACGGCGAGAACGTCAACGAGAACGGCTTCGCCCAGCAGGCGGACCGTGCGGTTCTCGACAACGTGAAGCAGAAGGCGTGGGCGACCACCGCCGGCACCTTCAAGCTCAGCGGTCTGAGCATGCGCCTCTACAACGGCGTCAAGGAGTGCTACTAAGCACTCCGCCCGGGTGGGCGGGGAAGCGTGAAGCTGCCCCGCCTGCCCGTCTCCCACTCTTTTTTCACAGCAATACCGGTTCCAGGGAGCTGTTTTCCATGAGCGCCGAGACCACAGGTTCCCGCGACTTCGCCTACTGGCGGCTGCGGTTCCGTGCCTGGCGGCACACCCGGCCGTTCTGGGCCGGCCTGCTCACCGCACTCGGTGGGGCGCCGATCGCGTACTTCCCGTACGCCAATCTCAAGCTCGGCCACCTCACGCTGGCCATGGCGACCACGGCGGGTGCGGGCTCACTGATCATCGGTGTACTGCTGGTCACGCTCGGTCTGACCATGTGGTACCACCAAATTGTCCGGGTGTTCGCCGGTGTCGCCTCGATCCTGCTGGCGCTGGTCTCCATTCCGGTGTCCAACCTCGGCGGTTTCGTGGTCGGGTTCCTGCTCGCCTTGATCGGCGGCTGCCTCGCCCTGTCCTGGGCCCCGGGCACGCCCACGGGCGAGCAGCCGGCCAAGTACGCGGCCGGGCATTCCCCGAAGGGCCCGGAAGCTCCTGAGGGTTCGGCGCCTGACGGCACGGAACCTCAGTTCGGCGCCGGACCCACGTACAGCCCGGGTCCCGCTCCGTGGAGCGACGACAGCACGAACGGCAAAGTTGAAGCCAACGGCGGGAGGAACAGTGCGGGGTGACGAGACGCAGCTGAACTCGACCGGAGGCGAGGTTTTCCGGAGCAGAGGCGGGCCGCGTCACGCGGCCCCCAGGAAGTCGCTGCTGACGAAGCTGCACATACCCGCGGGCAAGGCCTTCGCTCTCGCCGCGATGCCGACGGCGGTCTTTGTCGGGATGGGGCTCACCCCCAAGCTGGCGCTGGCCGACGACGCGACGAACATCCCGTTCGCGCCGGGCCCCTGCGTGACCCGGTCCGACGAGCCGAGCGAGTCTCCGGAGCCGTCGGCCTCGGCGACGAAGTCCCCGTCGCCGTCCGCCAGTGAGACCACCGGCGACAGCGGCAACGGTTCGGACCAGGGCGACGGGGCGACCCCGAAGCCTTCGGCGACCTCGTCGGCGAGCGGCACGTCGAACTCGTCGAGCGACGCGTCCGCCACGACGCCGAGCGCCTCCCCGTCGCCCACGGCGACGGAGAACCCGCTGGACCCGCTGGGCGTCGGCGACGCGCTCAAGGGCCTCCTCGGGGGATCGGACGAGGGGACGGCAAGCCCGTCCCCGAGCGCCACCACCGCGTCCCCGAAGCCGTCCGACACCGCGACCAAGTCGACCGACAACCCCGCCGACAAGGTCACGGACACCGTGGGCAAGACCGCCGACGCCATCCGTGACGCGGCGGACAAGGCGGGCACGACGGTCGAGGAGCTCGACCAGGGGGTCAAGGGCCTCGACCCCGTGAAGGACGTGGACATCCCGGACGGCGCCAAGGAGCGCTTCCCGTGCCCCACCGCCGACCCCAAGGCGCTGGCCGCGGCCGACCTGGAGCAGGGCATCCCCCGGCTGCCGAACCAGCCGTGGATCCTGGAGAGTTCGCTGCTCACCCTGAGCGGGCTCGACTACAAGGGCATCGTCGAGGTGGAGAAGGGCGACGGCACCACCAAGAAGGTGCTCAAGTTCACCGCCTCGTCCGTCGACATCAAGGACCTGCACCAGCTGACGGAGGGCCCGAACGGCACCACCGGCCATGTCCAGGCGCGGAAGGGCTCCACGTCCACCATCCGCAACGGCACGGTGACGATGTACACGGAGGAGCTGAAGGGCAACCTCTTCGGCCTCATCCCGATCACGTTCAGCCCCCAGACCCCGCCGCCGGTGAACGTACCGTTCGCGTTCTTCACCAACGTGAAGGTCACCCAGGCCGGCCAGTTCGGCGGCACGCTCACGGTGCCCGGGCTGCACAACTACTTCACCGGCGGCAACAGCTAGCGCCCGTGGACCCAGGACCCGTTCGGGAGCCGCACAGACTGTGGCCCGCACCCCCTTCGAAGGGGGTGCGGGCCACAGTCGTACGCCGGTGCGGGGCGAACGCGTCAGTCGCGGGCGCCGCCGCCCACGTGATGCACCCGGACCATGTTGGTGGTGCCGGGGACGCCGGGGGGCGAACCGGCCGTGATGACCATCGTGTCGCCGGCGTTGTAGCGGCTCAGCTTCAGCAGCTCCGCGTCGACCAGGTCCACCATGGCGTCGGTGTTGTCCACGTGCGGCACGACGTAGGCCTCGACGCCCCAGCTCAGCGCGAGCTGGTTACGGGTGGACTCGTCGGTGGTGAAGGCCAGGATCGGCTGTGCGGCGCGGTAGCGGGAGAGCCTGCGGGCCGTGTCACCGGACTTGGTGAAGGCGACCAGCGCCTTGCCGTTCAGGAAGTCCGCGATCTCGCAGGCCGCGCGGGCCACCGAACCACCCTGGGTACGGGGCTTCTTGCCCGGCACC
>NZ_JBSFCW010000024.1:0-103244 GCF_053593595.1 Streptomyces sp. NPDC002206 | reverse complement strand
GCTACGGATACGCAGTCTCACCGCTGCCGAGCACCGGGCATGTGTGACCGCGCGCGCCGGCTCTGCCGGAGTGCTCCGGCAGAGGCCGCTGCGGTGTCGGAGAGCGGTGGGGGTGTTACTTCCCGGTCTCCCGCTCGTACGCCTTGAGGACCTCGTCGGTGGGGCCGTCCATCAGCAGCTCGCCCTTTTCCAGCCACAGCACCCGGTCACAGGTGTCCCTGATGGACTTGTTGCTGTGGCTGACCAGGAAGACCGTGCCCGCTTCCTTGCGCAGCTCGCGGATGCGCTTCTCGGAGCGGATCTGGAACTTGCGGTCGCCGGTGGCCAGCGCCTCGTCGATCATGAGGACGTCGTGCTTCTTGGCGGCGGCGATGGAGAAGCGCAGCCGGGCGGCCATACCGGAGGAGTACGTCCGCATCGGCAGGGTGATGAAGTCGCCCTTCTCGTTGATGCCCGAGAAGTCGACGATCCCCTGGTAGCGCTCGCGGATCTCCTCGCGCGTCATGCCCATCGCGAGCCCGCCCAGCACCACGTTCCGCTCGCCGGTCAGGTCGCTCATCAGCGCCGCGTTCACACCGAGCAGCGACGGCTGACCGTCCGTGTACACCTTGCCGTGCTCGGTCGGCAGCAGACCGGCGATGGCCCGCAGCAGGGTCGACTTGCCGGAGCCGTTGGAGCCGATGAGACCGATGGCCTCGCCCCGGTAGGCGGTGAAGGAGACGCCGCGTACGGCGTGCACCTTCCGGACTCCGCGCGCCTCGCCCTTGCCGCGGCGCAGTATCCGGCTCAGCGCCGCGGTGGCACTGCCCTTGCCTCCGCCGCCGGCGTTGACCCGGTACACGATGTGCACATCGTCGGCGATGACGGTGGGGACGCGCCCCGAAGTGTTGTCCTCAGCCACGGCCGTACCGTTCCTCTGCCTTCCAGAAGTACAAAAAGCCCGCGACGCCGATGAAGGCCGCCCAGGCGAGCCCGACGATCCACACGTGCGGCGGCAGGTTCTCGGAGCCGTACCCATCGATCAGCGCGAAGCGGATCAGGTCCATGTAGATGGCCGCCGGGTTGTACTGCAGCACCCTGCCGATCAACTCCGGCTTGTCCTGGAGCATCACCGGGATGGAGAACATGACACCGGACGCGTACATCCAGGTGCGCATGACGAAGGGCATCAGCTGAGCCAGGTCCGGGGTCTTGCTGCCGAGCCTGGCCATGATCAGGGCGAGACCGGTGTTGAAGACGAACTGCATGACCAGCGCGGGGACGATCAGCAGCCAGGACAGCGACGGATAGCTGCCGAAGCCGACCACCACGACCGCCATCACGATCATCGAGTACAACAGCTGCTGGAGCTGTTGCAGCGAGAACGAGATGGGCAGCGAGGCGCGCGGGAAATGCAGTGCGCGCACCAGTCCGAGGTTTCCGGAGATCGCCCGTACGCCCGCCATCACCGAGCTCTGCGTAAAGGTGAAGACAAAGACGCCCGTCACCAGGAAGGGGATGAAGACCTCCTGGGGCATTCCCTTCCTGGTGCCCAGAATCAGCCCGAAGATCAAGAAGTAGACGAGGGCGTTGAGCAGCGGCGTGGCCACCTGCCACAGCTGGCCGAGCTTGGCCTGGCTGTACTGGGCGGTCAGCTTCGCCCGGGAGAACGCCATGATGAAGTGGCGGCGCCCCCAGAGCTGCTGCACGTACTCGAACAGCCCGGGCCGGGCTCCGCTCACCGTCAGGCCGTACTTTCCGGCCCTCTCGGCGGCGCTCAGGCCGTCGTCGGCGGATGGCGGGGTGCTCAGCGCGACCGCACCATCATGGGTTGTGTCACTCACCAGATGAAACTCTCGTATTCAAGATGCGCAGCCAGTCGCCGACGCGGTTCAGGCGGACAGGTCCCGTAAAGAAAAAATACGCCTCATGCTCTCAGGGGAGAGCTTCTCAGATCACGGGAGGTCGGCCGAGTCTGGTCAGCCGCCATACCGTACGCCACTTGATCGGACGGCGCGGTCCGCAAGACTTCACCCAGCCTTCCCGGAAGCCGCCGAACCACGCCTTCAGTGCGGGGCCCGAGGGCTTGCGGAGCAGGGTCAGCAGCAGCCAGACGCCGAGGTAGACCGGCACCAGTGGCGCGGGCAGATTGCGGCGTGCCAGCCAGACCCGGTTACGGGCCACCATGCGATGGTAAACCGCGTGCCGCGACGGAGCAGTGGTCGGATGGTTGAGCACCATGTCGGCGCGATAGTCGATCATCCAGCCGGCGTCCAGCGCCCGCCAGGCGAGATCGGTCTCCTCGTGCGCGTAGAAGAAGTCGCCCGGCAGCCCGCCGACCTCGGCGAGGACCCGGGTCCGGACGGCATTGGCGCCGCCGAGGAAGGTCGTCACCCGCGACGAGCGCATCGGGTCGGCGGCGCGCAGCCGCGGGACGTGCCGACGCTGGGTGACACCGGTGTCCGGGTCGGCGATCCGGAAGCTGATGATCCCCAGCCTCGGGTCCTGCTCGAACGCCTGCCGGCACAGCTCGGCGGTGTCGGTCAGCGGCAGCAGTCCGTCGTCGTCGAGGAAGAGCAGGGCGTCGACGTCGGCGCCGGACGGGCCGAAGGCCTCGATGCCGACGTTGCGGCCGCCGGGGATGCCCAGGTTATCGGGGAGCTCGACCGTCCGGACGCCCGCGGGAACGTCCGGGACGGAGGCGCCGTTGCCGACGACCACCGTCTCGATCCGGTCGCCGTCCTGCTTGGCGACCGAATCGAGGAGGGCGCGCAGCTCGTCAGGACGGTTTCCCATCGTGATGATGACCGCGCCGAGCTTCATGGGGGTGCTCACTTCAGCCTGCTCGATGCCAGGACCGACACGAGGTGGAGGAGGGTCTGCAGCAGGGCGATGCCGGCCAGGACCGCGACCGCGAGGCGACTGAAGAAGAGATCGTCCCTGACCGAGTCCAGGACGGCCGCGACCAGAATCACCAGTGACGCCTCGACGCACAGGATCAGCCGGTGGAACTTGAGCGCACCGGCGGCCCGGCGGGCGAGCGCCATGCCGGACGAGCGCGGCTCGGACGCGGCCTCCTTGACCGGCGGCAGCCCGCCCTGGTGACGTGCGACCCCGACAAGGTCGGTCTCCGCCTTGATCAGGATGGCGCCCAGGGCCGCGAGAGTACCCAGGAAGGCCCAGAGCCAGTCGATCCTTCCGCTGCCCCACAGGTCGGCGGCGCGCAGGCCGAAGCCGACCAGCACGGCCGCGTCGCAGAGATAGGCGCCGACACGGTCCAGGTAGACGCCGCCCAGGGAGAACTGCTGCTTCCAGCGCGCCAGCTCGCCGTCGACGCAGTCGAGCAGCAGGTAGAGCTGGACCATGAGAACCCCGAGCAGCGCGCCGGGGATACCCGGCACGAGCAGGGCCGGAGCGGCTAGCACGCCGGCGACGGTCATCAGGTAGGTCAGCTGGTTGGGTGTCACCTCGGTGTTCACCAGATACCGGTCCACACGCAGTGAGAGTTCACGCATGTAGAGCCGGCCCGCCCAGTGTTCGCCGCTGCGCCGGTCCTTGACGCCCGGAGGGTGAACGACCGGACGGAGTTCAGCTACGGATGGTCTTGGCATAGTCGGCGTACGCGTCCCTGATCTGGTCGGTGGACAGGTTGAGGTGTTCCAGGATCGTGAAGCGTCCCGGGCGCGTCTGCGGGGCGTAGTCGACGGCCTGGACGAACTCGTCGGCGGTGAAGCCGATCTCGTCGGGCAGGACCGGCAGCCCGTGGCGGCGCAGGACGGCCGCCATGAGCAGCGACTCGTCCCGCGCGCCCCGCAGGTGCATGGCGAAGCAGGCGCCGAGGCCGACCTGTTCGCCGTGGCTGGCGGCGCGCTTGGGATACAGCAGATCGAAGGCGTGGTTGATCTCGTGGCAGGCACCGGAGGCCGGCCGGGAGTCCCCCGCGACCGACATGGAGATGCCGGTCAGCACCAGTCCCTCGGCCAGCACCTTCAGGAAGGAGTCGTCGCCGACCCCGCCGGGGTGGCGCAGCACGGCCTCGCCGGCCTGCCGGGCCATGGCCGCGGCGAGTCCGTCGATCTCCTCGCCGTTGACCTGGTGGGCGAGTTCCCAGTCGGCCACGCACGAGATGTTGGAGACGGCGTCGCCGATGCCGGAGCGCACATAGCGGGTGGGCGCCTCACGGATGATGTCGAGGTCGATGACGACGGCGATCGGGGTGGGGACGCCGTAGGAGCCCCGTCCGTTGTCGTTGTCCAGGGTCGCGACCGGCGAGCAGAGACCGTCGTGCGAGAGGTTCGTCGCGACCGCGACCATCGGCATGCCGACGCGCGCCGCGGCGTACTTCGCCACGTCGATGATCTTGCCGCCGCCAAGACCGACCACCGCGTCGTACCGGTCGCCCTTGATGTCGTCGGCGAGCTTGACGGCCGAGTCGATCGTGCCGTCGGCGACCTGGTACCAGTGGGCGCCGGGCAGCGCCGGGGCGAGCCGCTCACGCAGGGCCAGGCCGGAACCGCCGCTGATCGCGACGGCGAGCTTGCCGGAGGCGGAGATCCGCTGGTCGGCGAGGAGGGCCGCCAGATCGTCCAGGGCCCCGCGCCGGATGTCGACGACGACCGGCGACGGAATGAGCCGGCTCAGTACTGGCATGCGATCTCACGGCCCTTCGCGAGGTCGTCATGGTTGTCGATCTCGACCCACGTCACTTCGCCGATGGCGGCCACGTCGACGGTGAAGCCACGGTTGACGAGCTCCTGGTAGCCGTCCTCGTAGTACAGGTCGGGGTCGCGCTCGAACGTGGCCTTCAGGGCGTCGGCCAGCTCCGCGGCGGCCTCGGGCTCGATCAGGGTGACGCCGATGTACTCGCCGGTCGCCGTGGCCGGGTCCATCAGCTTGGTGATGCGCCGCACGCCCTTGTCGCCGTCGGTGATGACCTTCATCTCCTCGTCGGCGAGGTTCTTCACCGTGTCGAGGGCGAGGATGATCTTCTGGCCGTTGCCGCGGGCGGCGAGGAGCGTCTTCTCGACGGAGACCGGGTGCACGGTGTCGCCGTTGGCGAGGATCACGCCTCGCGCGAGCACGTCACGGGCGCACCACAGGGAGTAGGCGTTGTTCCACTCCTCGGCCTTGTCGTTGTCGACGAGGGTGAGCGTCAGGCCGTACTTCGCCTCGAGCGCAGCCTTGCGCTCGTAGACGGCCTCCTTGCGGTAGCCGACGACGATCGCAACCTCGGTGAGGCCGATCTCCGCGAAGTTGGCC
Organism: Streptomyces sp. NPDC002206; assembly: GCF_053593595.1. NCBI lineage: Bacteria > Bacillati > Actinomycetota > Actinomycetes > Kitasatosporales > Streptomycetaceae > Streptomyces > Streptomyces sp. NPDC002206. The sequence goes on along the minus strand of NZ_JBSFCW010000024.1, from coordinate 98,006 downwards.
AGCGTGAGGTCGAGCACGGTCTTCTCGCCGTCGACCGGCACGAGGGCCTTCGGAAGCGTGTCGGTGTAGGGGCGCAGACGCCGTCCGGCACCGGCTGCGAGTACGAGGCCGATCATGCGGGTTCTCCTTCGTCGTGAACGGCAGGTGCTCCGGAGGAGACCCAGAAACGGATGGACTCGACAAGCACCACCAGTGCCACGACCACTGCGAGAGCGGTGAGTGCCACGGTGAAGCCTGAATGCTGAGTGAATACGGCGGCGAGTACGGCCACCACCAAGGTCCGGCCCTCGTGCCCACCGATCGTCCGCACCAGCCACTGGGGCGGCGCGCCGGTGCCCCCGCGAATGCGGTACACCGTGTCGTAGTGATGGTAGGCAATGGCCGAAATCAGCCCGAAAGCTGCGGGAAGGGCTTGATCGACATCGCTGCGGGCGGCCAGAGCAAGGATCGTGCAGTACTCCGCCGCCCTGAATATCGGGGGTACGAGCCAGTCGAGTGCGCCCTTGAGCGGGCGGGCCACGGCGACGCCCGAGCAGACCGCGTAGAAGACCGCGGCGACGATCATCTGGCGGCTGCCGAACGGCTGCGTCAGGGCGGCGGCGACCAGGGCGAGCGCGCCGACGAGGGCCGCCGCCGGTGCGGCCCAGCCGCTCCCGATACGGGGTCCCCGCGCCGCCACGAACCGGGCCAGCGGCCCGGAGTCCGCGAGGTCGGCGAGCGCCCCGGCGGCCCGGTCGGTGCGCTGTGCCTTGCGGGTCAGCGAACGCAGCAGGCGGCCGGCGGTGGTGTAGCAGGCTGCGACGGCGCACCCGATCAGCAAGGCGTAGAAGACGATCCGCGGAGTGGTCACCGCGGTCAGCACGGCGATCATCGCCCACCGCTCACCGATCGGCAGCACTATCATCCGGCGCAGCCAGACCGTCCAGCCGACGCTGTCGAGCTTGTCGGAGAGCGCTGCCGTCGGGCTCGAATTGGCGACCGCGTCGTGGTTGGCCTCGTTGAACGAGAAGTCGACGACATGGCGGCAGGTCTGCAGCACCATCGCGCCGAGCGCGAGCGCCCACACGTCGTCGCCGTTGCGGGCGGCGCCGAGGGCGAGTCCCGCGTAGTACGCGTACTCCTTGGCCCGGTCGAACGTGGCGTCCAGCCAGGCGCCCATCGTCGAGTACTGCAGCGAGTAACGGGCGAGCTGCCCGTCGGTGCAGTCCAGGACGAACGAGAAGAGCAGCAGCAGCCCTGCGGCGATGTAGCCACCGCGGCTGCCGGTGGCCGCGCAGCCCGCCGCGATCAGCGCGGTGAGCAGGGAGGCGGTGGTGACCTGGTTCGGGGTGAGGCCGCGGCGCGCGCACCAGCGCGCGATGTAGCGCGAGTACGGGCTGATGAAGAACGTGGTGAAGAAGCCGTCGCGGGCCTTCACGGCGCTGCGCAGCCGTACCGCCTCGTCGTCGACCGCGGCCACGGCGGACTGCGCGGTGGCGCGGGCGGCCTGGTCGGCAGGGACGGCGGCGACGAGCGAGCCGAGTTCGGGGCGCTGAACGGCGGTGCCCTCGGCCTCCAGTGCGACGGCGATGCGGCCGGGCACGGTGCGGTCGGTGACGGGCACGGTGTCCGCGCCGCCGGCCCGTCCCACAGGGACACCCGCGCCGACCGCCGCAGCGGTGCTGCGCAGGGCCTGGACGAGCGCGGCACGCGCCTCCGGCTGCGCGGTGAGTGCACCGGGCACGGTGACGGCGGTGAAGCGGGGGTCGGTCAGTCCGAGCCGGAGGGCGTGGACATGCCCGACGAAGCGGGGGTCGACCAGGGCGACACGGGCGTCGGCGGGAGCCGCGGCGAGCAGCTCCGCGGCCTCGGTGACATCAGCGGCGGCCTGTACGTCGAAGCCCAGCGATCTCAGATCGTCCTCGAGCGACGACCCGGGTACCGGCGCACCGGTGAGGATGGCGGTCGACAGACGAACTCACTCCTTGGTGCTGACAGGGTCGGCGCGCGACAGTGCGGCCCGGATGCGGGCCGGCGGCACGTCGGCAGAGGCTATCTGATGAACGGAAGCGGGAGTTCACCGCCCGTTTATGTTCCGTTCGGGGTGGGTCGCCATCATGCGGCGCCGCCCGCGATCATCATCGTCGATCCCTGCCCCGCCCGACAAACCGCGGTGGCCACGGCCCTGGCCTCGGCCGATGGACCGCGGTGGCATGGACCTAGGCTGACAGACATGACATGGCTGATCACAGGCGGAGCGGGATATATCGGGGCACATGTGGTGCGTGCCATGACGGGCGCCGGGGAGCGGGTGGTCGTCCTGGACGACCTCTCCACCGGCATTCCCGAGCGGCTCCCGGCCGAAGTTCCGCTGGTCCGCGGCTCGGCAGCCGACCGCACACTGCTCGACCGGGTGCTCGCCGAGCACGCCGTGACCGGTGTGGTGCATCTCGCAGCGAAGAAGCAGGTCGGAGAGTCCGTCGAGAAGCCGCTGCTCTACTACCGGGAGAACGTCTCGGGGCTCACGGTTCTGCTCGAGGCCGTCGTCGCGGCCGGGGTGCAGCGCTTCGTCCTCTCCTCCTCGGCCGCGGTGTACGGCGTACCGAACGCGGAGCTCATCACCGAGGAGACCCCCTGCACCCCGATCAATCCGTACGGTGAGACGAAGCTCGCCGGGGAGTGGCTGGTCCGGGCGGCCGGGAAGGCGCACTCCCTGTCCACCGGCTGTCTGCGCTACTTCAATGTGGCGGGAGCGGCCGAACCCGAACTGTCGGACACCGGCGTCTTCAATGTCATTCCGATGTTCTTCGACCGGCTGACCCGCGGCGAGGCCCCGCGGATCTTCGGCGACGACTATCCGACGCCGGACGGCACCTGCATCCGCGACTACATCCATGTCGCCGACCTCGCCGACGCGCATCTCGCGGTGGCCCGCAGGCTGAGCGAACAGGGCGGTCCCGCGGACCTGACCGTGAACATCGGCCGCGGCGAGGGCGTCTCGGTGCGCGAGCTCGCCGATCTGGTGGGCGAGATCACCGGCCACCACATCAAGCCGGAGACCGAGCCGCGCCGGCCCGGCGACGCGGCCAGGGCCGTCGCCTCCGCCACGCGGATGTCCGAGGAGCTGGGCTGGACGGCCCGGCGCGGGGTGCGGGAGATGGTCGAGTCGGCCTGGGAGGGCTGGTGCCTGCGCCACCCCCAGGCGCTCGGCACCTGACCCGCACCTGATCACCCAACCGCTCTGACCTGCGACCGTTTCCGCAGGTCAGAGCAGTTGACAACGGTGTTCAGTGCCGTGTTGCCGGATACCCCCCACCCGTAGTTCACTGGCCTTCTCGGGCCGATACGGGCCCGGGTCCGCGAAACGACCGGAGGCGTCCCCATGGGGGCTGGGCACGATCACGGACACACACACGGCGGGCCGCCGCCGACCGGTACCGCGGCCGCCGCGTACAAGGGGCGGCTGCGGGTCGCGCTCTGCATCACGCTCACCGTGATGGTCCTGGAGATCGTCGGCGGTCTGCTCTCGGACTCGCTGGCGCTGATCGCCGACGCCGCCCATATGGCGACCGACGCACTGGGGCTCGGCATGGCGCTGCTGGCGATCCACTTCGCCAACAAGCCGGCCGGACTCAACCTCACCTTCGGCTACGCCCGGGCAGAGATCCTCGCCGCTCTGGCCAACTGTCTGCTGCTGCTCGGGGTCGGCGGCTATCTGCTGTTCGAGGCGGTCGAGCGCTTCATCACACCGACCGAGACCCGGGGCGGCCTGACGATCGTCTTCGCGCTGGTCGGCCTCGTGGCCAACATGATCTCCCTGTCGCTGCTGATGCGCGGACAGAAGGAGAGCCTCAATGTGCGCGGCGCCTATCTGGAGGTGCTGGCGGACGCGCTCGGCTCGGTCACCGTGCTCGTCTCGGCGAGCATCATCCTGGCCACCGGCTGGCAGGCCGCCGACCCGATCGCCTCGCTGCTGATCGGTCTGATGATCGTCCCCCGCACGGTGAAGCTGCTCCGGGAGACACTCAATGTGCTGCTGGAGTCGGCCCCGAAGGGTGTCGACATGGGAGAGGTACGGGCCCACATCACCGCCCTGCCCGGAGTGCTGGACGTCCACGACCTGCACGCCTGGACCATCACCTCGGGCATGCCGGTGCTCTCCGCCCATGTGGTGGTGCACCAGGAACTGCTCGACTCGGTGGGGCACGAGAAGCTGCTGCACGAACTGCAGGGCTGCCTCGGCGTCCACTTCGATGTCGAGCACTGCACCTTCCAGCTCGAACCCATCGGTCATGCGGAGCACGAGGCGAAGCTCTGCCACTGAACGGCCCCTCGGGGGACGGGTGTAGGGTCCCCGCAGAGGCATTCGAGCCTCGCCCGTGTCTGAGAGAGGAGCTGAGGTTGATGACCGTCGCGACGGCGCCTGCCCGGCGCAGCATCCGGTCCTTCTTCAGCTCCCGGGTTCCCGGCTAGCACCCCGACTCACGCCGAGTCGCGACGTTGGCCGGAGCCCTCTCACTCAAGGGTTTCCCACGTTGACCGACAACGATCACTCCGTTCGTGACGATCACGCCGTTCGTTACGAGGCGTTCTTCTCCCTGCACCACAACCTGCCCCGGCAGAGCCCCGGCTCCGACGCCACCACCCGGCAGATGCTCGCCCTCACCGGCCCGCTGCCGCACCGTCCGCGCGTCCTCGATCTGGGCTGCGGCCCCGGCAGGGCCGCGCTGCTGCTCGCCGCCGAGGCGGGTGCCGAAGTGACAGCCGTCGACACCCACCAGCCGTTCCTCGACGAGCTGCGCGTGGCTGCCGAGGCGCGCGGGCTCGGCGACCGGATCCGTACCGTCCGGGCCGATATGGGCGAGCTCTCCGGCCCTGGCACACCGGACCTCCCGGACGGGTCGTTCGATCTCGTCTGGGCCGAGGGGTCCGCGTACATCATCGGCTTCGACACCGCGCTGCGGGACTGGAAGCGGCTGCTCACCCCGGGCGGCTCCCTGGTCGTCAGCCACTGCGTCTGGACGACGGACGAGCCGTCGGACGAGGCGCGCGCCTTCTGGGACCAGGACGGCCCGATGCTCCCGGTGCCCGCGCAGAGCGCGGCGGCCGTCGCGGCCGGCTATCACGTCCTCGGGGTGCGGGTGCAGCCCGACAGCGACTGGGACGAGTACTACGTCCCGCTCGCCCGGCATGTGGAAGCCGCGGATCCTTCGGCGCCCGGCATGGCATGGGCGCTCGCGTCCACCCGTGCGGAACTGGCCATGCGCCGCGACCACGGCAGGGAGTACGGCTACGCCGCGTACGCCCTGCGTCCCGCCGACCCCCGCTGGACCACCCGGCCGGAGACCGCGGCGGACATCGAGTCCGTGCACGTGGTCAACGCGGCCGCGTTCCCGACACCGGACGAGGCCCGTCTCGTCGACGCGCTGCGGGCCGATCCGGAGGCCTGGCTGCCCGGCCTGTCATACGTCGCGCAGGACGGGCCGGACGGAGACATCGCCGCGTACGCGCTGCTGACCCGGTGCCGGGTCGGTGACGTGCCGGCGCTGGCACTGGCACCCGTGGCGACCGTCCCCGACCGGCAGCGCGAAGGGGCCGGTCAGGCGGTGGTGCGGGCTGTGCTGGATGCGGCCCGGCTGCGGGGCGAACGGCTGGTGCTGGTACTCGGTCATCCCGAGTACTACCCGAGGTTCGGCTTCGTACCGGCTTCCCGGTACGGGATCCGTCCGGGCTTCGACGTACCGGACGAGGCGATGATGGCTCTGGTGCTCGACGATTCCACGCCGGTGCCGCAGGGCATGATCCAGTATCCGGCGGCATTCGGGGCCTGAAGCGTGGCCCGGTCCCACCGCATCCGTACAGTGCGGTGGGGCCGGACATGCCAGGACCCGAAGTACGGACAAGCCGCTTTTGTACGGCAGACTTGAGCAGACTCGAGGGGACCGGCGCACGATGCCGGGACCATAGCGAAGGATGGGTATGCCGACCACACCAGCCACCGCGGCGAACAGCTCGTCGAACGGCACAGCAGAAGCGATCATGCTCGAACTGGTCGACGAGAACGGCACCACCATCGGCACGGCGGAGAAGCTCGCCGCCCACCAGGCGCCCGGTCAACTGCACCGCGCGTTCTCCGTGTTCCTCTTCGACGAGCAGGGCCGGCTGCTGCTGCAGCGTCGTGCGCTCGGCAAATACCACTCCCCCGGTGTCTGGTCGAACACCTGCTGCGGTCACCCGTATCCGGGCGAGGCGCCCTTCGCCGCTGCCGCCCGGCGTACGTACGAGGAGCTCGGGATCTCGCCGTCATTGCTTGCCGAGGCCGGCACCGTCCGCTACAACCACCCCGACCCGGCATCCGGATTGGTGGAGCAGGAGTTCAACCACCTTTTCGTCGGGCTGGCACAGGCACAGCTGCGGCCGGACCCGGAGGAAATCGGCGAGACGGCGTTCGTGGCCGCCGACGAGCTGGCGAAGCGGCATGACGAGGCGCCGTTCTCGGCCTGGTTCATGACGGTGCTCGATGCGGCGCGCCCGGCGATCCGGGAGCTGACCGGCCCGTCCGCGGGCTGGTAGCAGCGGGCCGGCGGCTCGGAGTCGGCGGCACGGACCGACGGACCGGGGACGGCACGGACCCGCGGATCGGGGTGGGTACGGGCGGTCAGAACTTGGCGCTCAGCGGCAGCGCCGCCCAGATGATCTTTCCGCCGGCGGCGGTGTGCTCGACGTCGCAGGTGCCGCCCGCTTCGAACGTGATCTCCCGGACCAGCAGCAGCCCGCGCCCACCGGTCTGCGCGTAGTCCGCCTCCAGGGCCGTCGGCCGGTACGGATGGTTGTCCTCCACGGACACTCTGACCCATTCGGCGCCGACGGCCACCTCCACGGCGAGCTCCGGGGAGAGCAGCGCGGCGTGCTTCACCGCGTTGGTGACCAGCTCGGAGACGATGAGCAGCAGGCCCTGGGCGATGTCCTCGTCCATCGGCACGCCCTGGCGGTTCAACAGATCGCGTACGGCGTGCCTGGCCTGCGGTACGGAGACGTCGAGGGCAGGCGCGGTGAAGCGCCAGACCCCTTCGTACGACACGGGCCGGGCCGGGACACTCCCGCGGCTCTCCATAGTTCCGGCACCCGCTCTCGACTCGTTGGTCACTGCACGTCGAGTACAGAGTGCGGGGAGTGGTTGGTCCGGACCGTACTACTGAACATAAGTCGACCCCTATCGACAGAATTTGATCGATCAAGTAGGACGGCGCCACTTCTCGGACTGTTTCTGATCTTCTTCTACGGCTTGTCCGGCAGCTCCTCGGTCACCGTCCGATCCGAGACCAACGAGGCGATCCGGCGGCCGCCCACCCCGATCGCCATCAGGCCGAGACCGTCGAAGAGTAGCGCGAGCGAGAAGAACAGGCCGAGCACATAGAGGCTGCTGTGCGGCCAGTCGAAGAGCACGAGCAGCCCGAGCAGCAGACCGAAGGCCCCCTGCAGCAGCGTCCAGCCGAACTGTGGCCCGCGCACCACGACACTCCCCACCAGCCGGAACACCCCACCGGTCAGAAAGAGCAGCGCAGCGAACATGGTGAGCGCCTCGGCCGTGCCGTGCGGATGGCGGATGACGACGACTCCGGCGGCGATGTTCAGCGCGGCGACCACGACACCCAGCCAGAAGTAGTTGGTGCCGCGGGACTGGATCGCGTGGAGCAGACCGACCAGGCCGCCGATCAGCAGCAGCCAGCCGAAGAGGATCATCGAGGTCAGGGTCGCGACGCCGGTGTATACGAGGCCGACCAGGCCCGCCACGACGAGAAGGGCACCGAGCAGGGCGAGCAGGCCGAAACTGCGGCTCAGCTTCCTGCCCTGGACTGCGGGATCGGTCATCCGACAGCTCCTCACGGTGCGTGCCTGCTTCGCGACCCCTCCTTGATCATAGGTTCGAACAGTGCGGATAGCATCCGGCGCATGGACCGTGAGGAACCGCAGCTGAAGCACACCGTCGCGGACGGCGTCGCCACCGTCGTGATCAGCAACCCGGCCAAGCGCAACGCGATGACGGCCGCGATGTGGCAGGCGCTGCCCGCACTGCTGGAGCGGCTGGCCGCCGACCCCGCCGTGCGCGCCCTGGTCCTGACCGGCGCCGGGGACACCTTCTGTGCGGGTGCGGACATCTCCTCGCTCCGGGACCGGGCGAGCGATCCGGACTACGATCCGCAGGCGCTCGCCGTGGCGGCCGAGGAGGCTCTGGCGGCCTTTCCCCGGCCGACGCTCGCCGCCGTGCGCGGCTTCTGCGTGGGCGGCGGCAGCCAGCTGGCGACCGCCTGCGATCTGCGGTTCGCCGAGGAGGGCACGTCCTTCGGCGTCACCCCGGCCAAGCTGGGGATCGTCTATGCCGCGTCGTCGACCCGGCGGCTGGTCGCGCTGATCGGACCGGCCGCGGCAAAGCATCTGCTGTTCTCCGGCGAGCTGATCGGGACGGAGCGCGCGCTGCGGACCGGTCTGGTGGACGAGGTGCTGCCTGCCGGGGAGCTGGACAAGCGGGTGGAGTCGTACGTACGGATCCTGGCCTCGCGCTCGCAGCTGACGCAGGCGGCGGCGAAGGAGTTCGCCGCAGGACGTGAGGACCGGGACGCGTACTGGGCGGAGCAGGCGCGCCGCAGCGGTGACACTGCGGAGGGTGTCGCCGCCTTTCTGGAGCGGCGGGCGCCCCGCTTCACCTGGACGACCTGAGCGTCGGCCGGGACAGCCCTAGCGGAGGATGAAGCGGCTCTTGGCGCGGAATTCCTCGACGAGCGCGGCCGGCGCCTTCTCCGGTGCCCCCGCGTCGTACGGCGGCTGGGGGTCGTACTCCGTCAGCAGCTGTACGGCCTGAGCGTGCTCGTCGCCGGCGATCCGGCCGAGCAGGGTGAGCCCCATGTCGATGCCGGACGATACGCCGGCGGCCGTGACGTACTTGCCGTCGATGACGACGCGCTCGCCGGTCGGTTCGGCGCCGAACGTCTTCAGGACGTCCAGGGCGAGCCAGTGCGAGGTGGCCCGCCGCCCCTCCAGCAGACCGGCCGCGGCGAGCAGCAGCGAGCCGGTGCAGACGGAGGTCGTCCAGGTGCTGCCGGCATCGGCGGCGCGCAGCCAGCCGAGGAGCGTCTCGTTCTCCATCTGGGCGCTCTGGCCGGGGCCGCCGGGGACGATCACCAGATCCGGGGCGGGTACGTCGGCAAGGGTCCGTTCGGCGACGAGCGCGAGGCTGCCGCTGTCGTTGCGCACGGGGCCGGTCCGCTCGGCGACGAAGACGGTCTCGGCGCCGGGGGTGCGGGAGAGGATTTCGTAGGGGCCGACGGCGTCGAGCGCCGTGAAACGGTCGAAGAGGACGATGGCGATCTGCATGGCAAGCCTTTCAGCCGGTGCTGGTCATGGGCTGGGGGCGGAACCGCCGCCGGTACTCGGCGGGCGCGGTGCCGAGGGTCTTGATGAAGGCGCGGCGCATCCCCTCCGGGGTGCCGTACCCGCAGGCGTGCGCGACGTGGGCGACCCCGTCGGTGGTGTCCTCCAGGAGCCGCCGGGCGTGTTCGAGCCGGACCCGGTCGACGTACCGGCCCGGTGTCTGCCCCGTCTCGGCCTGGAAGGCGCGGGCGAAGTGGCGGGGCGAGAGGCGGGCGCGGGCGGCGAGCGCCTCGACGGAGAGGTCGTCACCGGGGTGCTCGGTGATCCAGTGCTGGACCTCGCGCAGTGGTTCGCGGCGGGCGATCTGCGAGGTGAGCTGCGCACTGAACTGGGCCTGGTTGCCCGGCCGCCGCAGAAAGACGACAAGGTGTCGGGCAACGGTGAGCGCGATCTGCCTGCCGAAGTCCTCCTCGACGAGAGCGAGGGAGAGATCGATGCCCGCGGTGACACCGGCGGACGTGGCCAGCTTCCCGTCGCGTACGAAGATCGGGTCCGGGTCGACCTCGACGGCCGGATAGGTGCGGGCGAGGTGCTCGGCGACCACCCAGTGCGTGGTCACCCGGTGCCCGTCCAGCAGTCCCGCCTCCGCGAGCAGCAGGGCTCCGGTGCAGACCGAGACCAGCCGCTCGGCGCGCGGGGCGTGTACCCGCAGCCAGTCGACGAGTGCCGGGTCCGGGGTACGGGTGCCCTGGCCGCCGGGGACGAGGAGGGTGTGGGGCGGTTCCGCGTCGGCGAGGCTGCTGTCCGGTACGAGAGTGAGTCCGACGCTCGTGCGGACCGGTACGCCGTCCAGTGAGGCGGTACGGAGGTCGTACGTGACGTCCGGGAAGCGGGCAGCTCCCGCGAAGACCTCCATGGGCCCGGTCACATCGAGGCTCTGGACGCCGTCGAAGAGGACGACGAGTACGGATCGCTGCTTCATGTCTTCCATCCTTGTGGGCCGCGAAGATGGCCGCAATGACGAATAACCCACCTTTCCTGCCATCCCGGATCCGTACGGACCGGGCTTCGCTCCCGGGGTTCCGTCGCGTACCGACCAGTCGGTAACGTGCTGGCATGAGTACTCTGCCGCCGCTCGCCGGACGCCGCTGCCACAACGCCATCAACCCGCTGCACTCGACGGTCTACTTCTCCCCCGACCTCGGCAAGGAGCTCGGAGAGCTCGGCATCGACGACTCGAACGCCGCCTACTTCGCCGCACGCGGGGCGGCGCTGGGAGCTGTCGGACCGGGCACCGTCACCGCGACCTTCTACAACTTCAGCCACGAGCTCGTCGCCCGGCACCTGCCCGCGGTGTGGTCCGTCGCCTCGCCGGAGGCGGTCCTGGAGGCCCGGCTGCGCGCCGTCGACACGACGCTGCGCCGGCTGCTCGGCCCGGAGATCATCGACTCCCCCGAACTGGCCGAGGCGGCGGAGCTGGCGCTGCGCGCCGCCGAGGCGTGCACCCGACACGCCCGGCCGCTGTACGCCGCCCACGCCGATCTGCCCGTGCCCGAGCAGCCGCACCTGGCCTACTGGCACGCCGCGACACTGCTGCGCGAACACCGCGGCGACGGCCATCTCGCCGCGCTCCTCGCCGCCGGTCTCGACCCGGTCGAGGCCCTGGCCAGCCACACCGCAACCGGCAAGGGCATGTCGCCTCGCTGGGTTCTCGCCACCCGCGGCTGGCGCCGCACCGACTGGGAGGACGCGACCGAGCGGCTGCGCGGGCGTGGACTGCTCGACAGCGAGGGCGAGTTGACGGAGACCGGCGTGGCGCTGCGCGCGGAGCTGGAGGACGCCACCGACCGGATGGACGCGGCACCGTACGAGCACCTCGGCGCGGAGGGCGTGGCGCGGCTGACCGAGCTGGCGCGCGGGTTCCTGTTCACGGCGGCTTCGGAGGGTGCGTTCCCGGCCGATCTGATCGGCAAGCGCTGAGCCGCCGACCGGTCGACAAACGGGGTGGTCGGGCGACACGGCGCCCGACCACGCGGCACAATGCTGGCGAAGGAGCCACGGCGTGCCCTGGCCCCCGGTAAGCACAGCCAGTACGAGAAGGCGAGTCGGTAGAAACCGTGACGACGTCCATCGAAGGCAGGATCGCCGAGGAGCTCGGCGTACGCGAGCGGCAGGTGAAGGCGGCCGTCGAGCTGCTCGACGGCGGGTCGACCGTGCCGTTCATCGCGCGCTACCGCAAGGAAGCGACCGAGATGCTCGACGATGCGCAGCTGCGCACGCTCGAGGAGCGGTTGCGGTATCTGCGGGAGCTGGAGGACCGGCGTAGCGCGATCCTCGACTCCGTTCGCGAGCAGGGCAAGCTGGACGAGGCCCTGGAGGCGCAGATCCGGGCGGCCGACACCAAGGCCCGTCTTGAGGACATTTATCTGCCGTTCAAGCCGAAGCGGCGAACGAAGGCGCAGATCGCCCGGGAGGCGGGGCTCGAACCGCTCGCCGACGGGCTGCTGTCCGACCCGTCGGTCGAGCCGCTCGCCGCGGCGGCTGCCTTCGTGGACGCCGACAAGGGCGTCGCGGACGCGGCGGCGGCCCTGGAGGGCGCCCGCGCGATCCTGGCCGAGCGCTTCTCGGAGGACGCGGATCTGATCGGCGAGCTGCGCGAGCGCATGTGGTCGCGTGGGCGGCTGGCGGCGAAGGTGCGGGACGGCAAGGAGGAGGCCGGCGCGAAGTTCGCCGACTACTTCGACTTCGCCGAACCGTTCACCGCGCTGCCCTCGCACCGGGTGCTCGCGATGCTCCGGGGCGAGAAGGAGGACGTTCTCGACCTGGTCCTGGAGCCGGAGGAGTCGTCGGCCGAGCCGGGCCCGTCGACGTACGAGAACATGGTCGCCCGCCGCTTCGGCGTGGCCGACCGCGGCCGCCCCGGCGACAAGTGGCTGGGCGACACCGTGCGCTGGGCGTGGCGGACCCGGATCCTCGTTCACCTGGGGATCGATCTGCGACTGCGGCTGCGTACGGCAGCGGAGGACGAGGCGGTACGGGTCTTCGCGTCGAACCTGCGCGATCTGCTGCTCGCCGCGCCGGCCGGGACGCGGGCCACGCTGGGGCTCGACCCCGGCTTCCGTACCGGGGTGAAGGTCGCGGTCGTCGATGCGACGGGCAAGGTCGTGGCGACGGACGTCATCTACCCGCACGTCCCGGCGAACAAGTGGGACGAGTCGCTGGCCAAGCTGGAGCGGCTGGCGAGGGAGCACTCCGTCGACCTGATCGCGATCGGCAACGGCACCGCGTCCCGCGAGACGGACAAGCTCGCCGGTGAGCTGTGCGACAAGCACCCGGAGCTGAAGCTCACCAAGGTGATGGTGTCCGAGGCCGGCGCCTCGGTCTACTCGGCCTCGGCCTTCGCCTCGCAGGAGCTCCCCGACATGGACGTGTCGTTGCGCGGCGCGGTGTCCATCGCTCGGCGCCTGCAGGATCCGCTGGCCGAACTGGTGAAGATCGACCCGAAGTCGATCGGTGTCGGCCAGTACCAGCACGATCTGTCCGAGGTGAAGCTGTCGCGTTCGCTGGACGCGGTTGTCGAGGACTGCGTGAACGGCGTCGGTGTCGACGTCAACACCGCGTCGGCGCCGCTGCTCTCCCGGGTCTCGGGCATCGGCTCCGGCCTCGCGGAGAACATCGTCGCGCACCGGGACGCGAACGGCCCCTTCCGGTCCCGGAGGGCGCTGAAGGATGTGGCGCGGCTCGGCCCGAAGGCGTACGAGCAGTGCGCGGGCTTCCTCCGGATCCGGGGCGACGACCCGCTGGACGCGTCGAGCGTGCACCCGGAGGCGTACCCGGTGGTGCGGGCGATGGTGAAGAGGACGGGCAGTGACGTCGCTTCGCTGATCGGCAACACGGGAGTGTTGCGGTCGCTGCGGGCCGACGACTTCGTGGACGAGAAATTCGGTCTGCCGACGGTCACGGACATCCTGAAGGAGCTGGAGAAGCCGGGGCGCGACCCGCGGCCGGCGTTCAAGACGGCGACCTTCAAGGAGGGCGTCGAGAAGATCGGCGATCTGGTGTCCGGGATGGTGCTGGAAGGGGTCGTCACGAATGTTGCCGCGTTCGGGGCGTTCGTGGACGTCGGCGTCCACCAGGACGGTCTGGTGCACGTGTCGGCGATGTCGAAGACCTTTGTGAAGGACCCCCGGGATGTGGTGAAGCCGGGCGACATCGTGAAGGTGAAGGTGATGGACGTCGACATCCCGCGGAAGCGGATCTCGCTGACGCTGCGGTTGGACGACGAGGCGTCGGCGGGGGCGGCGCCTCAGGGCGGCGGGGCGAAGCGGGAACGGGCCGAGCGGGGCGGTCAGGGTGGCCGGCCGCCGCGGCAGCGGCAGGGTCAGGGCCAGGGCGGTCAGGACCGCGAGCGGCGTGGTGGCGGTGCCTCTGCCCGTCCGGCGCCGGCGTCGGCGCCGGTGAACAGTGCGATGGCGGATGCGCTGCGGCGGGCGGGACTGGCGGATCCGAAGCAGAGCGGGAAGAAGCGCTGACGGCGGCGCGGGTGGGGGCGCTCCGCCGAGCGGGGCTGCCCCCTCCCCGCCCCTTCCCGAAACCGGGTTCCCGCCGGACGGGCTGAAGGTGCCCGTCCGGCGGGAAAGTCCAGCCAGTCCGGCGTCCGAGGACATCTTCCGGACGTCTCCGGCGATTGAGTAGCGGGGCCGGGGCGGAGCCCCGGAAGGCCGTCAGGCCTCGGTCACCCTGCCCGCCGCCACCTCGACGCGCCTCGTCGTCCGCACCGCCTCCAGCATCCGCCGGTCATGCGTGACCAGCAGCAACGTCCCGGTGTACGAGTCGAGCGCCGATTCCAGCTGCTCGATCGCGGGCAGGTCGAGGTGGTTCGTGGGCTCGTCCAGGACCAGGAGGTTCACGCCCCTGCCCTGGAGGAGGGCCAGTGCCGCGCGGGTGCGTTCGCCCGGGGAGAGCGTCGTCGCGGGGCGCATCACATGGTCCGCGCGCAGCCCGAACTTGGCGAGCAGCGTGCGGACTTCGGCGGGTTCGGTTTCCGGGACGGCCGCGCAGAACGCCTCCAGCAGCGACTCCGAGCCGTGGAACAGCTTCCGTGCCTGGTCCACCTCGCCGACCACCACGCCCGAGCCGAGCGTCGCATGGCCCGATTCCAGCGGGAGGCGGCCGAGCAGCGCCGCGAGGAGGGTGGACTTACCGGCTCCGTTGGCGCCGGTGATCGCCACCCGGTCCGCCCAGTCGATCTGCAGCGACGCCGGACCGAACGCGAAATCGCCGCGTACGACCTGTGCGTCGCGCAGGGTCGCGACGACCGAACCGGAACGCGGGGCCGTCGCGATCTCCATCCGCAGCTCCCACTCCTTGCGCGGTTCGTCGACGACATCGAGCCGTTCGATCATGCGCTGGGTCTGCCGGGCCTTCGCGGCCTGCTTCTCGCTCGCCTCGCTGCGGAACTTGCGGCCGATCTTGTCGGAGTCGGTGGCCTTGCGGCGGGCGTTCTTCACGCCCTTGTCCATCCAGCCTCGCTGCATCTGCGCCCTCCCCTCGAGGGTGGAGCGCTTGTCGGCGTACTCCTCGAATTCCTCGCGGGCGTGCCGGCGGGCGCGGTCGCGCTCCTCCAGGTAGGCCGCGTAACCGCCGCCGTACAGGTTGATCTGCTGCTGGGCAAGGTCGAGTTCGAGGACCTTGGTGACCGTGCGCATCAGGAACTCGCGGTCGTGGCTGATCACGACCGTGCCCGCGCGCAGCCCGGAGACGTACCGCTCCAGGCGCTCCAGGCCGTCCAGGTCGAGGTCGTTGGTGGGCTCGTCGAGCAGGAAGATGTCGTACCGCGACAGGAGCAGCGAGGCGAGTCCGGCGCGGGCGGCCTGACCGCCGGAGAGTGCGGTCATCGGCAGGTCGAGGCCGACGGTCAGACCGAGATCGGCGGCGATCTCCTCGGCACGCTCGTCCAGGTCGGCGCCGCCGAGGGCCAGCCAGCGTTCGAGGGTGTCGGAGTACGCGTCGTCGGCGCCCGGCGCCTCGTCGACCAGGGCCTGCGTCGCGGCGTCCATCGCCGCCTGTGCGTCGGCGACGCCGGTCCGGCGGGCGAGGAACTCCCGCACGGTCTCGTCCGGGCGCCGCTCCGGCTCCTGCGGGAGGTGGCCGACGGTGGCGGTGGGCGGGGAGAGCCGCAGCTCGCCCTCCTCCGGCCGGTCGAGCCCGGCGAGCAGCCGGAGCAGCGACGATTTTCCGGCTCCGTTGACTCCGACGAGACCGATCACGTCGCCGGGCGCGACGACGAGGTCGAGCCCGGCGAAGAGTGTGCGGTCGCCGTGTCCGGCGGCGAGGTCCTTGGCGACGAGAGTGGCAGTCATCAGGGTCCCGATCCTAATCGGCGCCCGGCCTCGCCCTCGACGGGTGTCAGAGCAGGCCGGCCAGTCGGTAGAGGGCGAGGGATCCCGCCACGGCGACGTTCAGGCTGGCGCCGGTGCCGATCATCGGGATCTCGACGCAGGTGTCGAGGAGATCCAGGGCCTCGGGAGGGATGCCCTGCTGTTCGTGGCCGAGGACCATCACGGTCGGTTCGCGGGCCGCGGGCAGGTCGGCGAGGCGGATCGCCTCGTCGGCCAGTTCGACACCGACGATCCGCAGACCGCGCTCGCGCTGCTTCTGCAACCAGCCGAGGGGATCGCCGGTCCAGTGGGTGCAGAGAGGTTTGCGGAGGGTGTTGCCGCGGGCCAGGGCCTCGGGCACCCACGGCTGGCGGGGCACAGTGAGGCAGGCGCCGACCGCGTCACAGGTGCGGGCCAGGGTGCCGAGATTCGCGCCGTGCAGCGGCCAGAGCGGGGCGGCGTAGAGGTGGTCCCAGCAGGAGTGTGCGCGCGGGCGCCGGGTGCGGCGGAGTTCCGTGCGGGTACGGGTGCGGATCGCGGGCCCGCTCCGGTCGCCGCTCATCGCGGCTCGGAGGCGGACCTCCTGGACGAGTGGTGGTGCGTACGAGGCATCGTGTGCGGCGATTGGCGGCTCACCGGGGCCATCGACTTCCAGCTCAGTGGTGCACCATCGGTGCGACCAGCACGCTCCCCATGGTGCGCGCCACGATGAAGGATTGCCCCTTCACCGCCCGTGCGTCCAGTGGAATTCGGTGCTCGCCCGGTTCCAGTACGCCGTCGAAGACCTCCTGGGTGTGGGTGCGATACAGCCGGTCGAGGCGGTACGCGACGAGGCTGACCCGGCAGGACGAGGTGACGTGGACTCCGGCCGTGCCGTCCGCCGCCGCCAGCCGGACCAGACGGCGCTGGGCGGGTGCGCTGCGGTCCAGGGCATGTTCGATCTGGGCGACCAGCACGGGGATGACCGGGGCGAGGCCGTCGACGTGGGCGACGTCCGCACCGGCCCGGGTGAATGCCTGCCGCACGGCGGCGCGTTCGTCTTCGGTGATCGCGCGGCCGAAGGCCACGGCACGGTAGCCGCGGAGCTCGTCGGGCGACACCTGGGCGACGTCGGCGGTGATGTCGGCACCGATCCCGATGGCGCGGAGCGCGGCGGCGAGCTTGGCGAGTACGGCGACGCGGGCGCCGATCAGCAGGACGCGGCGCCCGGCGGGCACGTCCGGGCCCGGCTCGGAGCCGTCCGCCGACGCGGTCGGAAGCAGTCGTTCCAGTTCCTGCCGGTACTGGAAGCCGTCGAAGCGGAACGGCCCTATGCCGTGGTAGCCGTTCTGCTCCAGGTCGACGGTCTCGTACGTCTGCCAGGCGAAGTCGCGCCAGACGATGTCGGCGCCGTCGCGCTCGATGACAGCGGTGACCGCCCCGCATTCGAGGCTCTCGCACTCGGGGCAGCCGTAGATCACGTAGCGCCCGTCGGCGAGCGGGGGTTCCACTTCGAGGAGCAGGCGCCGCACGTGCGTGGTGAAGATCGCGGGCGGTACGTCGGAGGCGAGCGGGGACACGGCATCGAGGTCGGTGAGCTGGAACAGCAGCGGGCGGCCGTCGACGATGAAGTCCATGAAGTCCCGGTGCACCTGGTAGTCGCCATGGGCGAGGACTCCACCGGCTCGCATCGCCGGCGCAAGGCCGAAGGTCGCGTACTCGGCAGACATGACCCGAGTATTCCTGGCTCGGACCTGTTGTGAGCGCGGCATCGGGCATTCCGTTAGCGTCCGCCCATGAGCAGCGCTGGGCAGTCGGGACGGGCGGGGCAGAAGTGTCGGACGTGATCGTGGTGGGCGGTGGGGTCAGCGGACTGACCACGGCGCTGGTGCTGGCCGAGCGCGGTCACCGGGTGCGGGTCTGGTCCCGGGAGCCGTCGGCGGCGACCGCATCGGCCGTGGCAGGCGCGTTGTGGTGGCCGTACCGGATCGAGCCGGCGGAGCTGGTCGGTGACTGGTCACTGACGTCGCTGCGGAGGTACGAGGAGCTGGCCGGGCGCTCGGAGGAAACCGGTGTACGGCTGGTCGCCGGCCTGCACCGGGGCGAGCGGCTCGCCGCGCTCGGGCCGTGGGCGGGGCAGTTGAAGGACCTGGTGGAGGTGGCGGACGGGCTGCGGGCCCGGCTGCCGCTGATCGACATGCCTGTGTACCTGGGCTGGTTGGAACGGCGGCTCGCGGCGGCGGGGGTTGCGGTCGAGCAGCGCGCGGTCACCGCGTTCGACGAAGCGGCGGCGGAGGCCACGACGGTGGTCGACTGCACCGGGCTCGGGGCCCGGGAACTGGTCCCGGATGCCGGGGTGCGACCGGTGCGCGGCCAGTTGGTACTGGTGGAGAACCCGGGGATCGAGGAGTGGTTCACCGAGGCGGACCCGGCGTCGGAAGCGACCACGTACTACTTCCCGCAGCCCGGGCGGCTGGTCCTCGGCGGCACGGCCGAGGTGGACAACCGGAGCACGGTGCCCGATCCCGGTACGGCCGGGGAGATCGTGGCCCGGTGTGCCCGGATCCGGCCGGAGATCGCGCGGGCGCGGATCATCGGGCACTTGGTGGGGCTGCGGCCGGCCCGCGACGCGGGTGTCCGGATCGAGGCCGAACCGCTGCCGGGCGGCGGGCGGTTGGTCCACAACTACGGGCACGGTGGCGCGGGAGTGACGGTTGCCTGGGGCTGTGCGGAGACAGCGGCCCAGTTGGTGGGCTGAGCCGCCGCGTGCGGGGGCTCGGGCCCCGTTGTGTCCTCAATCGCCGGGCGGGTTCGAACGGTCGGACTTGTCGTGGTGTTCGGTGGTGATCCGGCTGCCGCCGGGGCCGATCCCTGGGTCGGGTCGCCGGGCAGATCCGCCGTTACCGGAAGATCCCCCCGGCCGCCCGTTCCCTGTTCGTCCGGCGACACGAGTGGCGCCTTTCACGGAAGCTGAAACTTCGCTCACCGTAGAGCAGTACTACACGCATCGTGCCGTTCGCTGGATCAACAAGCGGTATCGGCTTGCCCGTTTGTGAGGTGATATGTGGCGCGCTCGTCCAGCAGGAGCGGGACCAGGTTCCGGGCCGACTGGCGCAGCGGTACGTACGCTCCGTCACCGTCGCGCCGGAACGTCACGCCGTGCAGGGCCAGTTCGTCCTTGACGTCGGTGAACTGGGCAGCGGTCAGCCGGTAGCCGCAAGGCGGGTTCTGCAGAATCTTGGCGGGCTCGGCCGCCTCGTTGTCGGCGCCGCCGAGGTAGACGGGACCGCGGTCCTTGAACCCTGCCGTGCGGGACGCGGCCGTGGCGGCCTCGATGCGCCCGCGTCGCTCGTCGGTGAAGCTGAACAGCCCGTCGAGTGCGGCCAGCTGCGAGTCGACGCGACGTCGGCTGTTGAGTGCCGGGTCGGCCTTCTCGGCGTCGGTGAGCGCGTCGACCCGGGACTCGATGAGCAGGCCCACCGCATGCTTGATGCCCGCGGTGTTGCGCAGAATGCGCTCCTGTCCGTCGCCCGCGGTCTGCTTGATCGGGTCGCCGGTGACCGGGTCGGTCCAGATGCCGTAGAGACCGCTGCTGTAGCCGGCCTCCTTGGCTGTGGGCCGCACATACTCTTCGGCCAGGGTCTGCGATTCGCCGTGCACCCGGTCGTCGGTGTTGAGGTTGCGGGGCCAGAGGACGAACAGGTCCTTGTCGTAGTACGGCGGGGTGGCACCGTACTCGTGCAAGTCGTAGATCACATCGGGCTTCCGGTCGCGGATCACCGCGGCCATGGCACGGGCCTCGGCGGTCTGCAGGGCGATGTGGTCGCGGTTGATGTCGACACCGTCGGAGTTGCCGCGCGTGTTCGCCGCCCGCCCGTCGGGGTTCGCGGTGGGGACGACGAGGACATCGGTCCGGGAGAGGAAGGCGCGGGTCGCGGGGTCCTTGGCGTACGCGAGATCCCGGACAGTGGTCAGACAGGCCTCGCGGCCGGACGGTTCGTTGCCGTGCTGGCTGCAGATCAGCAGCATCGTGTCGGACGTGGGGCGGTGGTTGCCGATACGGACGAGTTGGAGCGGGCGGCCCTGTTTCGTCGTGCCGATCCGGTCGATGGAGACGCGGTCGCTGCCCCGGTCGACGGCGGCGAGGAACGACTGTTCCTCGGGCTGACCGGTCCAGTGGGCCCCGTTGCTGATCTCGAAGCCGGTACGGGGCGGGGTGTCCGCGGCCTCGGCCGGCACCGTGACCAGGGGCACGGCCAGAACCGCGGCCGCGGCCGTCAGGGACAGGTACCGGGGTACCGGCCGACGGATGCCGAGGCGAGGAGGGCGAGGACGGGCGCGGAACTGACGGACGATCGGGATACGGGGTGTCATGAGCGGCTGCCTCCCGGGATGTGGTGTGCGGGACGCGGCGGTGCCACGCCCTCGGGACGGGATACGCGGGGGGTGGCTGTCGCGGGCGCGGGGCCCGCGGTGGCGCGCACGAACGCTGCGGCGCCGCCGACGAACGGCAGCTTCGCGGACGTACGGGCCAGGTCGAGGGTGAGCGTGGGGGTGGAGTCAGGCGGGTCGATGAGGTCCTTGTCGGTGCCCGCGACGATCAGAGCAAGGCGGTGTCCGGCCGGCACGACGTGGTCGCTCGCGGCGAGGTCGACGGTGATCGTGTAGCGCTTGCCCGGAGTGAGGGGGCGCCCCTTGTCCGCGGAGGCGTATGTCCCGAGGTCGGCCCAGCCGCGGCTGAAGACCGTCCGGTCGACGGCGGTGGTCCTGGCCTCGGTCGCCTTGAAGCAGGAGCTGTCCCCGGCGGTGCTCGCGCCCCAGCAGGTGCGGTCGGTGAGCGTGGTGATGCCTTCGCCGGATGCGCCGTAGTCCCGGATGGTGTCGGGGCCGACGTCGACGAGGACCGCGGAGAGATGGGCGGTGGCGGTCGTCGGGGTCGCGGTGACAGTCACCTGCGAAGAACCGGCGAGCCGCAGGTCGTGGGCGAGTGGTGCGGTGAGAAACCCGGCCTTGGCGCCCGTGGTCCTCTCCAGGTCGGCGGCCCAGTCCGTCTCGCTCTGCTTCGGGTCGTCGGTGAACGTCTCGGTGGCCCCGGGGCGGGCAGGCCTGCGGGTCAGGGTGCCGACGCCGGGCGTGGTGCCGCTGCCGGTGCGCACGGTGGTGGCCGCGGTGGTGCTCGGCGGCCAGACCTTGTCGGTCGACCACTGGCCGGGGTGGCGTTCGATGTCGGCCATCGGTTCGCGGTCGATGCCGTTGTCGTAGCCGAGGAGGTAGTGGTCGAACCAGCGGTGCAGGGTGTCGACCCACTCGGCGCGCCGGTAGTCGAACGGGTCGACGTGCCCGGTCTGGGAGAGCCAGATCTTGCGCTCGACGCCCCGGTCGGCGAGGGCGTCCCACCACTGGCCGAGGTGTTTGGTGCGGACGTTGAGGTCCTGCATCCCGTGGACGGCAAAGACGCTGGCCTTCACCTTGCGGGCGTCCTTCACGTAGTCGCGCTCGTTCCAGAGCTTCGTCCGGTCGCCGGTGCGGGGTGCCTCGTCGACGAGCTTCTGCTGGACGGCGGCGCAGCGCGCCCGCGCCGCGGGGCTCTCGACATAGTCGGAGAGCCATTCGGGGCCGCTGTCGTAGAGGGGGGCGCCCTGGGCGAAGTAGTAGTCGTACCAGGAGGAGATGGAGCCGATCGGAACGATGGTCCGCAGACCGTCGACTCCGGTCGCCGCCACCCCGTTGGCGATGGTGCCGTCGTAGCTCTTGCCGATCATTCCGGTACGGCCGTTGGACCAGCCGGCTCCGGTGCGTTCGGTGCCGGTGCGGGTGGTGTAGCCGCGGGCCCGGCCGTTCAGCCAGTCGATGACCGCCTTGGCGGACTGGATGTCGGAGCGGCCTCCGACATCGACACATCCGTCGGAGCGATTGGTGCCGGCCAGATCGACGGCGACGAAGGCATAGCCGCGCGGGACGAAGTAGTTGTCGTAGTACAGCGGGAACTGGACCGGATTTCCCTGGCTGTCGTACGTCTTCAGCTGACTCTCGTTGCCGCGCCCGCAGCAGGAGTAGTACGGGCTGGCGTCCATGATCACGGGTATCTTCCGGCCCTGCGCTGCGGGTTCGCGCGGCCGCACGATGTCGACGGCGACCCGGTCGCTCTTTCCGTTTCCGTCGCCGTCCAGTCCGGTGTCCACCCAGACGGACTCCCGGACGGCGTTCCCGTACGAGTAGACGGGTCTGCTCTCCCGCGGGCTCGCGCCCTGCGCGCCCGCCGGTGAGAGCAGGACGGTCATCAGGGCGGCCGAGGCCGCCACCACCAGCGATCTGTACGTCAAGCGGGTGCTCCGCACACGTATCGGCATCTGCGGAAGGTACCCCGGTCAACTCCTGTGCAACAGGGGGCGATTGCGCATCGACGTGACGTGGAAGCAGTCGAGGTGTCATGACGGCCGAAGGGCGACCGTGCGACAGCAGCGGTCATGGACACGTCCGGGACTGCCCCGAAGGGTTCGGCCTGCGCGCCGCCTTCCCTGGTGGGGCGGCGCCCGGTCGCGGGCCGGTGGCACCGGTCGGGCGGGACCTCGCGGACACCAAGCCCTCAGGGCTGTCCCGTAATCCCTGGTGGATCAGCGCGCGGCGTCAGATGCGGTGCATCGCAAGGCGGATGGACGCCCGCATACTGGATGTATTCGGGCGTTCCGACCACGCGGCGAGACGCCGTAGCTGTCGTCACGCGCCCACCAGGGATTACGGGACAGCCCTTAGGCTGGTGGGGTTCGTGCTGTTCCGCCAGCCTCGGCCGATTCCGGCCGGTTCCCGCGCGTACGAGGAGCGTCCCTTGCCCGGTCCGACCCCCGATTCCTCCCGTGATGCCCGCCCGACACTGGAGGCCGTGGCAGCCCGCGCCGGAGTCTCGCGGGCGACGGCCTCCCGGGTCGTGAACGGCGGGGCGGGGGTGCGGCAGCCGCTGGTGGACCAGGTCCGCAAGGCGGTCGAGGAGCTCGGGTACATACCGAACCATGCCGCGCGGACCCTGGTCACCCGGCGCAACGGCGCGGTGGCCGTGATCATCGACGAGCCGGAGTTCCGGATCTTCTCCGACCCGTTCTTCTCCCGACAGATCCGTGGCATCAGCCGTGAACTGAACGTGCACGACGCCCAGCTGGTGCTCCTCCTGGTGGAAGGCAGCGGGGACTTCGACCGGATCACCCGCTATCTGGCCGGTGGCCATGTGGACGGCGTGCTGGCGTTCTCACTGCACACCGACGACGAACTTCCCGCCGTCATCCGCCGGTTCCGGGTGCCCACGGTCTACGGCGGCCGCCCCGGCACGCCGGGGGACGCATCGGAACACGCCGTCCCTTACGTCGACTGCGACAACCGCGGCGGCGCCCGCGAGGCCGTACGCCATCTGGTCTCTCTCGGCCGGCAGCGGATCGGGCACATCGCGGGGCCCCGCGACCAGACGTCGGCGCTCGACCGGATCGACGGCTACCGCGATGTGCTGCCCGACACCGATCCGTCACTGGTCGTGGAGGGCGACTTCACCGTCGAGGGCGGTGCCCGGGCGATGGCCGAGCTGCTGGAGCGCCACCCCGGCCTCGACGCCGTGTTCGCGTCCAACGACCTGATGGCGTCCGGCGCCCTTCGGGTGCTGGGCGAGCACGGCCTCCGGGTACCGGAGGACGTGGCGCTGGTCGGCTTCGACGACATGGAGCAGGTCGCCGAAGCGACCAGTCCTCCCTTGACGACCGTCCGTCAGGACGTCGAAGGCATGGGACGGTTGATGGTGCGACTGCTGATGCAGCGGCTGAACGGCGAAGGGGAGCAGCCCGATTCGGTGATCACACCGACCGAGCTGGTCCGGCGGGCCTCGGCCTGACCCGTCCGGGCGGAAGACGCCATCGGCACCGGCGCCCCCGCCCGCATGCGAGCCCGTGCGGCCGCGACCGGCCGGCAGCCGCCCGCAGTCGCCGAAGGCGCATCGGGCAGCTGAACACCGTGGGCCCGGGTGAGCTCAGCGGGCGCCCCGCATCCGATGGGCGGCTCGGGCCCGGCGCGCGTACGGCAGATAGCGCAGCCGCTCAGGAAGCACGGGCACCACGGCCCGGACGACACCGCAGAACCGCCTCAGCTTCCGCTCCTGCGCATCCGTCCATTCCAGACCGATCGCCTCGCGCGCGTCCGGTGGCATGAGCCCGATGGTGATGAACCTGCGGAACCGGGCCAGCGGCGGGAACAGGACCGGCCACAGGGCCTTGAGCAGCAGCCTGACCGGCAGCGGACCCCGGTCCGGCGGCGGTACCGGCCGGTCGGTGGCGACCAGCTCCTCGACAACGACGGTCGCCTCTATCTCGTCGGCGAGCACCTTGCGGTAGTACGGCCAGAACTCCTCGATCGACTGCGGCATGTCCCGGTCGTTGATGCCGAGGATCCGGCCGACCTGGAGCCATTCCCGGTACAGGGCCCGCTCCTGCGCCTCGGTGAGCGGGCGGACGAGATACCGCGTGCCGTGCCGGTAGATGGGGAAGCCCGTGGCGTGCACCCACGCATAGTTCGCGGGTGACAGCGCATGGTAGCGGCGCCCGCGGGTGTCGGTGCCCTGAATGGTGCGGTGCAGCTTCCGGAGCCTGCGTCCCTCCTCGGCGGCTTCCTCACCCCCGTACACCCAGAGCTGGAGCGAGCGCAGGGAGCGCTCGCCGCGCCCCCACGGGTCCGTGCGGAACACCGAGTGATCGTCGACGCCCGCGCCGACCGCCGGGTGGGCGACCTGGAGGGTGAGGGCGGCAGGCAGCATGAGCATGGCGCGGACGTCCCCGGCAAGGCTCCAGAGCACTCCGCCGGGCGGCGGCGGTTCGGGCTCCCGTTTCCGGTCCCTGCCCCGGGGTGCTTCGCTGCTCATGCGGGGGCTCCCAGCAGTCGACGGACGTGCGGGCCGGTGCCCGGCTGATGTGTATTCCAGTATGCGATCGCGGGCGGCCCGGCGAGCAGCAGGGGCGGCGGTACCGGTTCGGATGGCGGCCATTGTGTGCGCGGGAGGGCGGTGCCGCCCGTCACCGCCAGCCGGCTGCTTCCAGCACCGCGGCCGCGGCCTCGTCGACTCGGTGGTGGGTGGCGTCGACCGTGAAGTCCTCCACCCGGGCCCGGTCGAGGATCCCGTCGAGCTCCTCCGATCTGTCCAGGTGCCACCGCAGCGCCTCGGGCTCGTCCGCGTGGCGCCGGGACAGCCGCTGCCGGACCACCGGCAGCTCGACCCGGAGCCGGCACACGGACAGGCCGACACCCACCGCCTTCTCGCACTGCTCCCGGTCCTCCGCGTCCTCGACGACGCCCGCGAGAACGAGCCGGGTCGCGCCCGCATCGAGGTAGTTGCCGACCATGCACCTCAGGTTGCGCACCAGCAGGGCGAAGTTGAAGCGGTCGTCGGCGGGCGCGGGCCAGGTCCGGCAGAGCCAGTCCATGTCGATGACGGCGTTGGGCACGCCGGCGCCGGTGAGCAGCTCTCCTGCGGCGTCGGCCACCGACGTCTTGCCGGCCCCGACGGTGCCGGTGATCAGAAGGGCGCGGGCTTCCGGAGCGCCGTCGGTTCGCATGGCCGGGAGCCTACGGTGGGCGACGGTTCACCTGTGACGCGGGCTCAGCGCCCGGCGCCCTACTCGTAGTCGTACACCGTCACGGCTATGCCCCGGCTCAGCAGCCGACGCTCGATCAACGGCTCTGTCCGGGACCACTTACCGCGTGCGAGGCCGCATCCGATCCGGGGCATGTGTTCGGCCCGCCCCGCACAGCGCCTCGATGAGCCCTGCGTACCCTTCGTGGATCACCCGACGGCTGCTCCCAGGTGGGTGAGGGTGGCCCGGCGGCGAGTACAGCGGTCCTCCTGCGCTTCGGTGGGGCCGGAGGGTTTCACAACAGTGGTGAGACAGCAATACTGTTGAACTGGATTGGTGCACACGGATGCGGACAGTGCCGTCGGTACAGGCGTAACCGGGGACGGCAGTGCCCAGCGGTCAGCAGCGAGGAGCAGACATGGCGACCGGGACCGAGGAGCCGACGCTCACTGTCGACGAGCTGGCGGCGCGCGCCGGAGTGACCGTGCGCACCGTGCGTTTCTACAGCACCCGGGGGCTGCTGCCGCCTCCGGTGATCGGGCCGCGCCGGGTCGGGCACTACGGGCACGACCACCTGTCCCGTCTGGCGCTGATCGAGGAGCTTCAGCATCAGGGCATGACGCTCGCCGCGATCGAACGCTATCTGGAGCAGCTGCCGCCCGATCTGAGCGCCCACGATCTGGCGATCCACCGGGCGCTGGTGGCGTCCTGGGCGCCGGACTCGGCGGAGGAGGCGACCCGGGCGGAGCTGGAGCGGCGCGCGGGGCGGGCGCTGACCGAGGACGACGTGGACCGGCTGGCCGCGATGGGTGTGCTGGAGCGCGCGGAAGCGGCGGACGGCAGCTTCCGGGTCGATCCGGGGATGCTGCGGCTGGGGGTCGAGCTGCTCGACGTACCGATCGCCAACGAGACGATCCTCGCGGCGCGCACGGTGCTGCTTGAGCACACCCGTTCCGCTGCGCACGAGCTGACGCGGCTGTTCCGGGACGAGGTGTGGAACCCGTACCGGGAGCGGGAGTCGGACCCGGAGCATGTGGCGGCGATGAAGTCGCTGTCGGCCCATATGCAGCCGATGGTGCTGCAGGCCTTGGTGACTGCGTTCCAGCGGTCGCTCAAGGAAGAGCTGCGGGCCGCGTTCACGGCGGAGTGAGTCCCCGCCGCAGGCGGCCGCAGCACCTTCCCGGCGGGTGGTCCGTTACGGGACGGCGCCGTCCCACAGCTCGGTGGTGTGGGCGTCGATGAGCGCGCCGATCCGGTCGAGGAAGGCATCGGCGGGCTGCGGGTCGAGGCGGCGTCCGTCGCGCAGCCGCACGGCGACGTGGTCGTCGGCGGCTTCCCTCGCTCCGATCACGGCCTGGTACGGCACCAGGCGGCCCTCCCGGATGCGGGCGCCCAGGGTGCCGCGTTCCGGCCCGGCGATCTCGGCCCGCAGCCCGCGGTCGGTGCAGCGCTCGGCCAGCGCCACGGCGTTGGGCAGTTCCGCCTCGGAGATCGGAAGGATCACCAGCTGGGTCGGGGCGAGCCAGGCGGGGAAGGCGCCGCCGTGCTGTTCGATGAGATGGGCGACGGCCCGCTCCACGCTGCCGATGATGCTGCGGTGGACCATGACCGGCCGGTGCTTCGCGCCGTCCGCGCCGATGTAGTGCAGGTCGAACTGCTCGGGCTGGTGGAAGTCGACCTGGACGGTGGACAGGGTGGACTCCCTGCCCGCACCGTCGGTGACCTGGACGTCGATCTTCGGGCCGTAGAACGCGGCCTCGCCCTCCGCCGAGTCGTAGGGCAGGCCGGATCGGTCGAGTACCTCGGTGAGCAGGGCGGTGGACCGCTGCCACTTCTCGGGCGCGGCCACGTACTTGCCGCCGGGGCCGGGGAGGGAGAGCCGGTAGCGGGCCGGGCGGATGCCCAGTGCCTCGTACGCGCTGCGGATCATCTCCAGGGCGGCCCGCGCCTCGTCGGCGACCTGGTCCAGGGTGCAGAAGATGTGCGCGTCGTTCAGCTGGATGGCCCGGACGCGGGTCAGTCCGCCGAGCACGCCGGAGAGTTCGGAGCGGTACATGCCGCCCAGTTCGGCCATGCGCAGCGGCAGCTCACGGTAGCTGTGGGAGCGGGAGCGGTAGATCACCGCGTGGTGGGGGCAGAGACTCGGCCGCAGGACGACCTGCTCCGATCCCAGCTCCATCGGCGGGAACATGTCGTCGCTGTAGTGCGACCAGTGCCCGGAGATCTCGTACAGCTCCCGCTTGCCCAGCACCGGCGAGTACACGTGTCGGTAGCCGGCCCGCCGCTCGGCGGTCCGGATGTACTCCTCCAGGGTGTGCCGCACGGTCGCGCCGTCGGGCAGCCAGTACGGAAGTCCCGCGCCGATCAGCGGGTCGGTGTCGAACAGGGCCAGTTCGCGGCCGAGCTTGCGGTGGTCGTGCATGGCGGTCTCCTCGCGGTCATCGGGCGAGTGACCTCCCCCGAGCTCTCGGCTTCGCTCGAGCAGTGAGGAATCCCCGTGCCGAAGCCCCGGGGCACTCGCCCCGGGGCTTCGGACTGAGACATCTGTCAGCGCGCCGGGACACTCTCCGGCGTCGTCGTCATGGCAGCGCGCTTCATGGCGCTGACGCTAGCAGGGTGCCCCGCTGTCCACCCGGTATTTTCCGGCCGGAGGGTGCGGATACCGCAGCCTCGGGCCGGTAGGTGGCCCGCTGGGCCGCCGGTCAGTCGTGGAAGGTCTCGCCCTTCCCGGCCTTCTCCACCAGCAGCGCGGGCGGCAGGAACCGGTCGCCGTACTTCTCGGCGAGTTCCCGGGCGCGTGCCACGAAGCCGGGCAGGCCGCCCTCGTACCCGTTGATGTACTGGAGCACGCCTCCGGTCCACGGCGGGAAGCCGATGCCCATGATGGATCCGATGTTGGCGTCGGCGACCGAGATGAGGACGTTCTCCTCCAGGCAGCGCACGCTGTCCAGTGCCTCGGAGAAGAGCATCCGCTCCTTCATGTCCTCGAACGGGACATCGGCGTCCGGCTTGGCGAAGTGCTCGCGCAGCCCCGGCCACAGCCCGGCCCGCTTGCCGTCCTCGCCGTACTCGTAGAAGCCCGCGCCGCCGCTGCGTCCGGTACGTCCGAACTCGTCGACCATCCGGTCGATGACCGCGTCCGCAGGGTGCCCGGCCCAGGTGCCGCCCGCCTCCTCGACCGCGCGCTTCGTCTCGTTGCGGATCTTGCGCGGCAGGGTCAGCGTCAGCTCGTCCATCAGCGAGAGGACCTTCGCGGGGTAGCCGGACTGCGCCGCGGCCTGCTCGACCGACGCGGGCTCGACGCCCTCGCCGACCATGGCGACACCCTCGTTGATGAACTGGCCGATGACACGCGAGGTGAAGAAACCGCGCGAGTCGTTGACGACGATCGGCGTCTTCTGGATCCGGCGGACCAGGTCGAAGGCGCGCGCCAGGGCCTCGTCGCCGGTCTGCTCGCCCTTGATGATCTCGACGAGCGGCATCTTGTCGACGGGCGAGAAGAAGTGCAGGCCGATGAAGTCGGCGGGGCGCGTGACCCCCTTGGCGAGGACCGTGATCGGCAGGGTCGAGGTGTTGGAGCAGAGCAGTGCGTCGGGCTCGATGATGTCCTGGATCTCCTGGAACACCTTGTGCTTGAGCGCGGTGTCCTCGAAGACCGCCTCGATGACGGCGTCGCAGCCCGCCAGATCGGCCGGGTCGCCGGTCGGGGTGATGCGGGCCAGCAGCTCGTCGCGCTTCGCCTCGGTCGTACGGCCCCGGGAGAGCGCCTTGGCGAGCAGCTTCTCGCTGTATGCCTTGCCCTTGGCGGCCGCCTCGGTGGAGACGTCCTTGAGGACGACCTCGATGCCGGCGCGGGCGCAGGAGTACGCGATGCCGGCGCCCATCATCCCGGCGCCGAGGACGGCGACCTTCCTGACCTGGCGCTCCTCGATCCCCTTGGGGCGGTTGGCGCCGGAGTTGACGGCCTGGAGGTCGAAGAAGAACGCCTGGATCATGTTCTTCGAGATCTGGCCGGTGACGAGCTCGGTGAAGTACCGGGCCTCAATGGTCAGCGCGGTCTCGAAGTCGACCTGGGAGCCCTCGACGGCGGCGGCCAGAATGTTGCGCGGCGCAGGCATGGGGGCGCCCGCGAGCTGCTTCTTCAGGTTGGCCGGGAAGGCGGGCAGGTTGGCGGCGAACTTCGGGTGGGACGGGGTGCCGCCGGGGATCTTGTAGCCCTTGACGTCCCAGGGCTGCTGGGACTCGGGGTGGGCGTCGATGAAGGCGCGGGCCTTGTCGAGCATCTCCTCGGGTGTGGCCGCGACCTCGTGGACGAGGTCGTTCTCCAGAGCGCGCTTCGGGGTGTACTGGGTGCCCTGGAGGAGGACCTTCAGCAGCGCGTCGGCGACGCCCATGAGGCGTACGGTGCGGGTGACACCGCCGCCCGCGGGCAGCAGGCCGAGGGTGACCTCGGGCAGGCCGATGCGGGAGCCGGGCGTGTCGAGCGCAATGCGGTGGTGGGAGGCAAGCGCGATCTCGTAACCGCCGCCGAGGGCCGCTCCGTTGATGGCGGCGACGACGGGGATGCCGAGTGTCTCGATGCGGCGCAGCGAGTGCTTGATGGCGGTGCCGACGTCGAAGGCGTCCTGGGCGTTCTCCGGACCGACCTTGATCATGTCTTTGAGGTCGCCGCCCGCGAAGAAGGTCTTCTTGGCGGAGGTGAAGATGATGCCGCGGATGGCGTCCTTCTCGGCTTCCGCGCGGTCGGCGATGGCCGCGATGGAGTCCTTGAAGGCCTGGTTCATCGTGTTGGCGGACTGGTTGGGGTCGTCGAGTACGAGGGTGACGACGCCGGTCTCGTCCTGTTCCCAGCGGATGGTCGTGCTCTCGGTCATTGCTGTGTTCTCCGTAGGCAAGGGGTGGCCGGGGACGGTCAGAGACGCTCGATGACGGTGGCGATGCCCATGCCGCCGCCGACGCAGAGGGTGGCGAGGCCGTACCGCTTGTCCTGGCGCTCCAGTTCGTCGATGAGCGTGCCGAGGATCATCGCGCCGGTGGCGCCGAGCGGGTGTCCGAGCGCGATGGCGCCGCCGTTGACGTTGATCTTGTCGAGGGAGAGCCCCATGTCCCGGGCGAAGCGGAGGACGACACCGGCGAACGCCTCGTTGATCTCGACAAGGTCGATGTCGTCGATGGTGAGTCCGGCCTTGGCGAGGGCCTTGCGGGTGGCGGGGGCGGGGCCGGTCAGCATGATGGTCGGCTCGGAGCCGGAGACCGCGGCGGAGACGATCCGGGCGCGCGGCGTGAGGCCGTACCGCTCGCCGGTCTCCTTGTTGCCGATGGCGACGAGTGCGGCACCGTCCACGATGCCGGAGGAGTTGCCCGCGTGGTGGACGTGGTCGATCTTCTCGACCCAGTGGTACTTCTGCAGTGCCACGGCGTCGAAGCCGCCCAGCTCGCCGATGGTGGCGAACGAGGGCTTGAGGGCGGCCAGCGAGTCGGCGGTGGTGCCGGGGCGCATGTGCTCGTCGTGGTCGAGGACGACGAGGCCGTTGCGGTCCTTGACCGGGACGACGGAGCGCGCGAAGCGACCGTCCTTCCATGCCTCGGCGGCCCGCTCCTGGGAGAGTGCGGCGAACTCGTCGACGTCGCGGCGCGAGAAGCCCTCGATGGTGGCGATGAGGTCGGCGCCGACGCCCTGCGGGGCGAAGCCGGTCTCGTAGTTGGTCATCGGGTCCATCGCCCAGGCACCGCCGTCGGAGCCCATCGGCACCCGGGACATCGACTCGACACCGCCTGCGAGGATCAGGTCCTCCCAGCCCGAACGGACCTTCGCTGCGGCCAGGTTGACGGCTTCCAGACCGGAGGCACAGAACCGGTTCTCCTGGACGCCCGCCACCGAGTCCGGGAGTCCGGCGGCGATGGCGGCGATCCGGGCGATGTCGGAGCCCTGGTCGCCGAGCGGGCTGACCACACCGAGGACGATGTCGTCGATGGCGGCCGGGTCGAGGCCGGGGAAGCGGTTGCGGATTTCGTGGATGAGGCCGACGACGAGGTCGATCGGCTTGGTGCCGTGCAGGGCGCCATTGGCCTTGCCGCGGCCGCGCGGGGTGCGGATCGCGTCGTAGACAAATGCTTCGGTACTCAAGACAGCAGCCTTTCGGGGGTGGTCGATCGTCGGGGTCAGGCGAGCAGCGAGCGGCCGATGATCTCCTTCATGATCTCGGTCGTTCCGCCGTAGATGGTCTGGATGCGGCCGTCGGTGAACGCCTTGGCGACCCGGTATTCCGTCATGTAGCCGTAGCCGCCGTGGAGCTGGAGGCAGCGGTCGGCGACGCGCTTCTGCAGTTCGGTGGCCCACCACTTGGCCATCGAGGCGTGTACGGCGTCGAGTTCGCCGTTCGAGTGGTCGACGATGCACCGGTCGACGAAGGTCCGGGTGACGGCGCACTCGGTGGCCATCTCGGCGATCTCGAAGCGGATGTGCTGGAGCTTGGAGAGCGGCCGGCCGAAGGCTTCGCGCTCCTTGACGTACTGGGTGGTGATCTCCAGGAGGTACTCGGCGGCGGCGATACCGGCGACCGCTATGCCCATCCGCTCCTGTGCCAGGTTGGTCATCAGGTGGATGAACGCGCCGTCGCGCTCACCGAGCAGGTTCTCCTTGGGGACGCGGACGTCGTTGAAGAACAGCTCGGCCGTGTCCTGGGACTTCTGGCCGATCTTGTCGAGGTTACGGCCCCGCTCGAAGCCCTCCGTGCCACGTTCGACGACGATCAGCGAGAGTCCCTTCGCGCCGCCCTCCGGGGTGGTCTTCGCCACGACGACCACCAGGTCGGCGAGGATGCCGTTGGAGATGAACGTCTTGGAGCCGTTGAGCAGCCAGTGGTCGCCCTTGTCCTCGGCGGTGGTGCGGATGCCCTGGAGGTCGGAGCCCGCGCCGGGTTCGGTCATCGCGATGGCGGTGATGATCTCGCCGCTGCAGAAGCCCGGCAGCCAGCGCCGCTTCTGTTCCTCGGTGGCGAGCCCGGTGAGATAGGGGCCGATGATGTCGTTGTGCAGGCCGAGCGCGAGTCCGGGGGCGCCGGCCCGGGTGAACTCCTCGGCGAGGACGGCGCTGTAGCGGAAGTCGGTGGTGCCGCCGCCCCCGTACTCCTCGGGTACGGCGAAGCCGAGCAGCCCCTGCCGGCCGGCCGCGAGCCAGGCCTCGCGCGAGACGATGCCGTCCTTCTCCCACTGCTCGTAGTGCGGGAGGACTTCCTTGGTCAGGAAGGTCCGGACGGTCTCACGGAACGCGTCGTGCTCCTCGGTGAAGATCTGCCGCTGCACTGCGGGCCCCCTAGAGCCAGTTCTTGACGGTGGAGATCAGCCGGGCCGGATCGGGACCGACCGGGATGACGTTGAGCATGGTGACGCCGGACTCGCGGAACGCCTCGACGCGGTCGCGTACGTACCCCTCGGGCCCGCACAGCGACATGAGTTCGCAGAATTCGTCCGGGACGGCGGCCTCGGCCTCCTTCTTCTTCCCGGACAGGTAGAGCTCCTGGATGAGCGCGGCTTCCTTCTCGTATCCGTACGCGCCGGCGAGGTCGTTGTAGAAGTTCTTGCCCTTGGCACCCATTCCGCCGACGTACAGCGCGATCTGCGGGCGGGCGAGGTCCCTGAGCGCGGCCGCGTCGTCGCCGATGGCAAGGAGTCCGCCGGCGACGGTCTGCAGCGGGCCGCGCGCGGGGTCGCGCTCGGCAGCGCCCTCGGCGAGGGCCGTGCCCCACACCTGCTGGGCCTTCTCGGGGAGGTAAAGGGTGGGCAGCCAGCCGTCGGCGATCTCGGCGGTCAGCCGGACGTTGGCGGGGCCGAGCGAGGCGATGTAGAGCGGGATCTCCTCGCGCACCGGACGGGTGAGCATCTTCAGGGGCTTGCCGAGCCGGCCGCCCTTCTCCCTGGGCAGCGGCATGTCGGTGATGCCGTGATGGTCGATGACCTCGCGGCGCCAGATCCGGCGGCACAGTTCGACGGTCTCGCGGGTCCGGCCGAGGGGCTTGTCGTACGCCTTGCCGTGCCAGCCCTCGACGACCTGCGGCCCGGACGCGCCGAGCCCGAGCAGCGCCCGGCCGCCGGAGATCGCGTCGAGTCCGGCGCCGGTCTGGGCGATCAGAGCGGGGGTGCGGGAGTAGACGTTGAGGATCGCCGCACCGATCTTCATGCGCTCGGTGCGGGCGGCCAGATAGCCCATGAGGGTGGGCGAGTCGAAGCCGTAGGCCTCCGCGACCCAGACGGCGTCGAGTCCGGCGGACTCCAGGGCTGCGACCTGGTCGCAGGCCTCGCGCGGGTCGCCCGCGTAGCTCAGCGGCAGGGAGAGTTCCATCAGTCGGTGGTGTCCTTCCGGGGCCGGTGCATGCTCGGTACGTCCCAGTCGCGGGCGACGTCCTCGGTGTCCGCGCCGGGCTGCGCGGGTCCGCTGCGTACGGAGACGGGTGTGGCGGAGAAGCGGGGTGCGGGGGCGGGCTGGGTGAGGCCGCCGTGTTCGACGAAGGTGGAGCGGGCGGCGAGGTGCGGGTGGTGCGGGGCCTCGCGGAGCGAGAGGACGGGGGCCACACAGGCGTCCGTGGTTTCGAAGACCTCGGTCCACTCCGCACGCGTCCGGGTCCTGAACCGGTCGGCGACGACCGTGCGCAGCTCCTCCCAACGGGTGACGTCCTTGCGGTCCGGGGCCCGGTCCTCGATGCCGAGGAGCTTGATGAACTCGTCGTAGAACTGCTGCTCCAGCGGGCCGACCGCCATGTACTCGCCGTCGGCGGTCTCGTACGAACCGTAGAACGGACAGCCGCCGTCCAGGAGGTTGGAGCCGCGCCGGTCCTGCCAGCCGCCGGCCGCCAGCATCCCGTGGATCATCGTGGCGAGATGGGCGGCGCCGTCGACGATCGCCGCGTCCACGACCTGGCCCGTGCCGCCGGGGGTGCGTGCGTGCTGGAGGGCGGCCAGGACGCCGACGACGAGATAGAGCGAGCCGCCCGCGTAGTCGCCGACCAGATTGGCGGGGGCGGTGGGCGGCTCGCCGGGCTTGCCGATCATGGAGAGTGTGCCGGTGAGGGCGATGTACGCGATGTCGTGTCCGGCCCGCTCGGCGAGTGGCCCGTCCTGGCCCCAGCCGGTCATCCGCCCGTAGACGAGCCCGGGATTGCGGGCGAGACAGGCGTCGGGGCCGACGCCGAGGCGTTCGGCGACGCCCGGCCGATAGCCCTCGATCAGGATGTCGGCACGTTCGACCAGGTCCAGAACGCGGTCCGGGCCGTCCTCGGCCTTGAGGTCGACGAGCACGGAACGCTTGTTGCGGTTGGTGAGGTCGTACGCGGGATCGATGCCGAGCCCCCGGCCGGCGGGCCGGTCGACCCTGACGACATCGGCGCCGAGGTCGGCCAGGAGCATCGCGGCGAACGGGCCGGGGCCGATGCCCGCCAGCTCCACCACGCGTACGCCCGCCAGTGGGCCGTGCTCTGTCGTTGCCATCAAGCCCCCAGCGGTGTGACACAACTGATGTAACAGCGATGATGCTAAGAACGTGCTGCGCTCCGCACAACCCCTTGAGCCGAGCAAGCGCTTAGCTCTTTCCCCTGGATCCTCCCTCACGATCGCCGCCCGGCTGTACACCGCCACGACCCCCTCCGCTAACCTCTGCCTGCTACATCGGCGCCGGCCCCTGCGGAGGCACTCGTGAACAGGCAGAACGGGGCACAACGCCCCTATGACATAGTCCTTTTCGGTGCCACCGGCTTCGTGGGTGCCCTCACCGCCGAATATCTCGCCGCCCACGCACCCGACAGCTGCCGCTGGGCGCTGGCCGGCCGCAGCCCGGCCAAGCTGGCTCAGCTGCGCGACCGCCTGACCGCGATCGATCCGCGCTGTGCCGACCTTCCGCTGCTGCTCGCCGACGCCGACGACCCCGACGCGCTGCGCGAACTCGCCGAATCGGCGCATGTGGTGGCCTCGACCGTGGGTCCGTACGTCTGGTACGGCGAGAAGCTGGTCGCCGCCTGCGCGGAGGCCGGGACGGATTACACGGACCTGACCGGCGAAGCGGAGTTCGTCGACCGGATGTATCTGGAGCATGACGCGCGGGCCCGCGAGACCGGGGCCCGCCTCGTGCACGCCTGCGGCTTCGACTCCGTGCCGCACGACCTCGGGGTGTACTTCACCGTCCAGCAGCTGCCGCAGGACGTGCCGCTGACGATCGACGGTTTCGTCCGCAGCAATGCCGTCTTCTCCGGCGGTACGTTCGCATCCGCGCTCACCGCGATGGGCCGCGGCCCGCAGATGCTGCGCACCGCCCAGGAGCGCCGGCTGCACGAACCACGCCTGGTCGGCCGCCGCGCCCGCGCATCGCTCGGCACCCCGCACTTCAGTGCGGAGACCGGCACCTGGGCGCTGCCCCTGCCGACACTGGACCCACAGGTCGTCGAACGCTCGGCGCGGCGGCTGGCGCGGTACGGCCCCGACTTCCGCTACCGCCACTTCGCCTCGGTGAAGCGCCTGCCGGTGGCGCTCGGCGGCACGGCCGCGATCGGCGCCCTCCTCGGCGTGGCTCAGCTGCCGGCCGCACGGAACTGGCTGATGGACCGGTACGAGCCGGGGGCGGGCCCGGACGCGGAGCGCCGCAGGCGGAGCTGGTTCACGGTGCGTTTCGTCGGGGAGGGCGGCGGCCGCCGGGTCTTCACGGAGGTGTCCGGCGGTGACCCCGGCTACGACGAGACGGCGAAGATGCTCGCACAGGCGGCGCTCTGCCTCGCCCTGGACGAGCTTCCGCCGACATCGGGGCAGGTCACCACGGCCGTCGCGATGGGTGACGCGCTGCTGGAGCGGCTGCGCGGGGCCGGGCTGCGCTTCCGGGTCGCGGCGGTCCGCTGAGCGGATCGGCCACTCGGCCCGTCGCGGGAGGACCCGGCAGGCCGGCGGAGCTGTCGGTCAGAGCATCCAGGACGCGAGCGTGCAGATCATCGAGACGGTCCACACGACGCCCGCGAGGACGCCGAGGGTCATTCCCACGGCGAGGCGCCGCTGGGCGACATGGACAGTTCCGGTACGTGCGGACGTTCGATGATCGTTCATGCGTACAAGGGTGCCGGTCATGATCGGCAGGCGGTATCCGTACACATACTCAGGTGCGGGGGGCTGCCCGTACTCAGGCGGTCGCCTCCCTGAGCACCTGCCTGCACAGCGCGTCGGCCCTGCGGGTGGTCTCCGGCTGGCGGAAATCCCTGGCCAGCAGGAGCGTGTGCGCGCAGGCGTTGTCCAGGTCGGTCCGGTGTCCGACCGAGACGTACACCGGTTTGGTGCCATCCTGGGTGCGCAGCGCCCGGCCCACCTCCTCGTCCCCGTCGAGGAGCGGCGAGGAGTCTCCGCGCCGGGGGCCCGGCTGTTCGTACGTGAAGGTGAACGGATTCTTGGCGACACCGATGACGGGGAGTCCGGTGAGAACGCCCAGGTGGCTGGCGAGCCCGAGGCGGCGCGGGTGCGCCCTGCCGTAGCCGTCGCAGACGACGAGACCGGGGTCGACCGGCAGGGCCTCCAGCGCGGCCAGCACGGTCGGGATCTCCCGGAAGGCGAGCAGTCCCGGGACGTACGGAAAGGTGACCCGTCCGACAGCGGTGGTCTCCGCGACGACCTCCAGAGTCGCCGCGTCGAGCACGACCGCCGCCGCGACCACGACATCGCGCTCGTCGTCGTAGGCGACGTCGACACCGGTAGCCCGTCCCGTGCCGGGTTGCGGGCCCGGCTCGTCGAGCACCACGCGGGCACGGAGGGCGTCCTGGATGGCGCGGGCTTCGGCTGCGTCGGCGGGAGTGCGGAAGGTCGTCATGGTGCCGACCAGCTTAGAAGTCCCGTCCGGGCGGGCTCCGATGCGGCCTCGATAAGGTGCCATTCATGTTCGTACTCGAGTTGACCTACACCGCCCCCGTCGAGCGTGTCGACGCGCTGATGGAGGCGCATGTCGCCTGGCTGGACACGCAGTACGCGGCCGGGGTCTTCATCGCGTCCGGCCGCAAGAACCCGCGCGACGGCGGTGTGATCCTCGCCGTGGGGGACGACCGCGCGCAGATCGAGAAGATCGCGGCGGCCGATCCCTTCGCGGCCGAGGGCGTGTGCGCGTACCGGATCACAGAGTTCATCGCGACGAAGACGTCGGACGAACTCGCCCCGTACCGCCAGCAGTTGCCCTGACGGCGGGCCCTAGGGCCTCTCGTTTGGATCATGCTGGGCTCACGGGGTCTGGCACGCACATCTGCCGCGTTGTCGTCAGTCTTCCCCAAGCTCTCGGCTTCGCTCGAGCAGGGGAGCCCCCATTCGCTCCGCGTGGGCTCCTTCCTCCGCCTTGCAGCTGCACGCACCAGACCCCGCTCCCTGATCCAGCCTGATCCAAACGAAAGACCCTAGGCCGACCGGGCGATCCGCCCCTTCTCGCCCGCCGCCCAGCAGCCGCCGTCCGGTGTGCAGTCCACGGTGTCGTACGAACCCGTGTCGACCGTGCGCCAGGTGCGCCCGCCGTCCGTCGTCAGGTCCGTCCCGGTCGGGCCGACGGCCAGTGCCGTCGAGCGGGTGTGCGGAACCCAGGCGACACCGGAGCGGTAGGCGGGCGGCGCGGTGGTGGACTGCTGCCAGCTGCGGCCTCCGTTGCCCGTGACGGCCGCGGCGTTCGGCGAGGCCTGGTCGGCCCGGTAGTCACCGCCGACCGCGATGCCGTGCGTACGGTCACGGAAGGCCAGGCCGAAGACGCCTCGGGCCGGATCTCCGGCCGGGATCGTCGATTCGGTCGCCGTCCAGGTCAGCCCGCGGTCGGCGGAGTGCAGCACCCGGGCGGAGGCGGCGCCGCCCGTCGCCAGCCAGACGTCCTTCGACCCCGAGCTGACCAGGCACTCGCCGCTCGCGGCGAACCCCGCCTCGCCTGGCTGGGCGTCGGGCATACCCGCTGTGGGCAGCACCTTCCAGCTGCGGCCGCCGTCCGCGGTGGACAGGATGCGGAATTTTCCGTCCACCGGATCACTCATGGCGAGGCCGTGCCTGCTGTCGAAGAAGGTGAGGCAGTCG
The DNA here is from genome assembly GCF_053593595.1 of Streptomyces sp. NPDC002206. Taxonomy (NCBI): domain Bacteria; kingdom Bacillati; phylum Actinomycetota; class Actinomycetes; order Kitasatosporales; family Streptomycetaceae; genus Streptomyces; species Streptomyces sp. NPDC002206. Next base: position 59,644 of record NZ_JBSFCW010000024.1, on the reverse strand, counting down.
TAGAAGGCACGGGCGTCGGTGTTGCGGAAGGACTCGGTCCAGGTGGTCCCGCCGTCGTCCGTACGGAACACCCTGGAGGCGTCGCCCTCCCCGATGGCCAGTACCACCGCGCGCCGCGCGTCGAAGGCCTCGATGTCGCGGAACTCCAGGGCCGCCTCCGCCGCGCCGGGCGGCGCCACGTCGCGCCAGTGGCGGCCTCCGTCGGTGGTGCGCAGGACCGTGCCCTTCGAGCCCGCGGCCCAGGCGGTGCGGCTACTGACGGCGGCGAGGCCGCGGAAGCGGGCGTCTGTTCCCGTCTCCGTGAGCGTCCAGCCGGGCCCGTGGCCAGGCCCGTGCCGCTCCCCCGGTACTGCCTGCGCGGCCGGCGTGGCCAGTGCGGCGGTCAGCGCCGCCCCGCACAGTCCCCATGACATCAGTCGTCTCGTCTTCCCCTTGAGCCTCATGGCGCAGGAAGCTAACCGACCGTCAGTGCGCCGTCCAGGGTGCGCCCTCTCGAAGCGGACGTCCGATCGCGGCGGCGTCGTACGGTGACGCAGCTCACGCCGTCCCCCGGGCACGGTTCGGAGACTTCTGTCGTCTCTGTCGGTGCCGGCTACCGTTCATCCGGCCCGAGGGGGAGCAGGTCGTGTCCATCGTTATCGAGCAGTCCGTGCAGGCCCGCATGGTCGCGTCCGCGCCACGCATGGAGACCCTTCCCGCCACGCTGCAGTACGACCGCAGAGACCCGTTCGCCGTACGCATGGCGTTCCCTGCCCCGGCGACGCTGGAAGGCGCCGAGGTGGCCTGGGAGTTCTCCCGCGAACTGCTGGCGGCGGGCATGGACGCGCCGGCCGGGGTCGGGGACGTACGGATCAGGCCGTTCGGTTACGACCGTACGGTTCTGGAATTCCATGCCGCCGAGGGCATCGCGATGGTGCATGTCCGCACGGGGGAGCTGCGTCGCTTCCTCCGGCGGGCGCAGGCGCTGGTCCCGCCGGGCGATGAGCACCGGTACCTGGATCTCGACCGCAGTCTGGCAGACCTGCTCGGCGGAGCCTGCTGACCCGGACTCCCCCGGCGGCTCCAGCGGTCCGGGTTCCGCCGCACCCGTCGGCGCGGCCGGGATCGACGTAAATCGTTTGCTGCGCCGCGAAGCCCGGTCGTACCGTTCGTGACGTCCTTGTTGTCGTCGGATCGGAGAAGGACGTTGCTCGTCTGAGGCCGTGAGACACCGCGTTGCGCGCCGTGTCCGGACAGTTCATGCCCGTCCATGTCTGTCATGTCTGCGCGCCCGAGTGTGACCTCAGCTCTTCGAGCCGTCCTCCGCAACCGGGGTTCCTCCTTGGCCGTGTGCCATGCCCGTGGAACGCCCTTGACCGGTGTCTCACCCGTTGCCTCCTGTCCTTCCTCGCAACCGGGAGATCCGTATGTCTGCCCCCATGACTCACATCGTCTGTTCGTCGCTCTCCTTCGCCTGGCCTGACGGCAGTGAGGTCTTCGACGACTTCCAGCTGGCCGTGGGACCCGGAAGGACCGGTTTGATCGGTCTCAACGGCTGTGGAAAATCAACACTGTTGCGGCTGATCGCCGGTGAACTTGCCCCCACCGACGGCCGTATCCGGACACTGGGCGAGATCGGCTACCTGCCGCAGAATCTGGTCCTCGACACGGCACTGCGGGTCGATGCCGCCCTCGGCATCGCGGACACCCGGACCGCGCTGCACGCCATCGAGGCGGGTGACGTCCGCGAGGAGTGGTTCGCGGCCGTGGGTGACGACTGGGACGTGGAGGAGCGCGCCCGTGCCACCCTCGATCAGCTCGGCCTCGGTCACATCGGACTCGACCGCACCATCGGCGAGCTGTCGGGCGGCGAGTGCGTGCTGCTGCGCCTCGCCGCACTCCTGCTGGCCCGTCCCGGGGTGCTGCTGCTGGACGAGCCGACGAACAATCTGGATCTGTACGCCCGCCGGCGGCTGTACGAAGCGATCGGTGCCTGGACGGGTGTGCTGGTCGTCGTCAGTCACGACCGTGACCTCCTGGAGCGTGTCGACCAGATCGCGGATCTGCGGGACGGTCAGATCACGTGGTACGGCGGGAACCTCACGGCGTACGAGGAGGCACTCGCCGTCGAGCAGGAGGCGGCCGAGCGCATGGTGCGGGTCGCCGAGGCCGACGTACAACGCCAGAAGCGCGAACTGGCCGATGCCCAGGTCAAATTGGCCCGGCGAAAGCGCTACGGGCAGAAGATGTGGGACACCAAGCGCGAGCCGAAGGCGGTCATGGGCAACCGTAAGCGGGCCGCCCAGGTATCGGCCGGCAAGCACCGCGTCCTGCACGCCGGGAAGCTGGCCGAGGCGAAGGAACGCCTCGGCGAGGCTGTCGAGGCCGTGCGCGACGACGACGAGATCCGGGTCGAACTGCCTCACACAAAGGTCCATCCGGGCCAGGGGGTGCTCGTACTGCGCGACCTGGAACTCGCTCACGGGGCGCGGGTGCGCGGCGAGTTCGAGGTGCGCGGCCCCGAGCGGATCGCCCTGGTGGGCCGCAACGGCGCGGGCAAGACGACTCTGCTGCGCACGCTGGCCGGCGAGTTGACACCGGCAGCCGGTGAGACAACGGCCCATCTGCCGCTGCGTTTTCTTCCGCAGCGCCTGGATGTGCTCGACGACGGCCTGAGCGTCGTGGAGAACGTGGCGCGGTTCGCACCGGATGCGACGGAGAACCGGATCAGGGCGAAGCTGGCGCATTTTCTGTTCAAGGGGCCGCGGGCGGACCGGCCTGCGGGAACGCTGTCGGGCGGGGAACGTTTCCGTGCGGCGCTGGCTGCGCTGCTGCTCGCCGAGCCGGCACCGCAGCTGCTGTTGCTGGACGAACCGACGAACAACCTGGACATGGCGAGCGTGCGCCGGCTGACGGCGGCTCTGGAGTCGTACGAGGGGGCGCTGATCGTGGCGAGCCACGATGTGCCGTTCCTGGAGTCGCTCGGGATCACGCGCTGGCTGCTGCTCGACGGCGAACTGCGTGACACGACGGCCGAGGTGGTACGCGCGGAAATGTGAGGGGGTGGGCGGATCGGCGGACGGATGAGGACCGGGCGGCGGGCGGCGGGAGCGCTCGCCGCCGGGGCGCGGTCCCGGCCGCCGTACCCCCGCATCAGTGAGTTCGCGACACTCGGGAACTGCGTGATGTACCTCTCCGCACACCCAGCGTGACCTGCGTACATAACGGTACGTAAGCGAACTTCGGGTAAGTGGGCTTGGCGGGGGCCTTACTCCCGCCTTAACCTACGGTCTCGTAACCTACGAGGCCGTAAGTAATTCTCCCGTCCCCAGGAGCCCCCGTGACGATCACCTCTCCCCACCTCGGCAGTTCGCAGGCGTGGACAGACGCCCAGCTGCTGTACGCCCTGGAAGAGGTGGTGGAGAAGGAGCTCAACCGCCATCTCAAGGTCGCCAAGGACTGGATGCCCCACGAGTACGTGCCGTTCTCGGACGGCAGGAACTTCCCCGGCATCTTCGAGGACGGCGAGGCCTGGCAGGCGGACCAGTCCAAGGTCACCGACATCGGCAAGATCGCACTGGTCGTGAACCTGCTGACCGAGGACAACCTCCCCAGCTACCACCACGAGATCGCCTCCCTCTTCGGCCGTGACGGCGCCTGGGGCACCTGGGTGCACCGCTGGACCGCCGAGGAGGGCCGGCACGGCATCGTGATGCGCGACTACCTGCTCACCTCGCGCGCGGTCGACCCGGACAAGCTGGAGCAGTTCCGGATGGCGCACATGGCGGAGGGCTTCGAGTCCGACAACCGCCACTCGATGCTGCACTCGGTGGCGTACGTCGCCTTCCAGGAGCTCGCGACCCGCGTCTCGCACCGCAACACCGGTCACCAGTCGGGCGACCCCGTCTGCGACCGCATGCTGTCGCGCATCGCCACCGACGAGAACCTGCACATGGTCTTCTACCGCAACCTGCTCGGTGCGGCCTTCGAACTCGCCCCGGACCTGACGATGCAGGCCGTGCGCGACGTCGTGGTCAACTTCCGGATGCCCGGCCACGGCATGCCCGGCTTCGAGCGGGCCGCCGCGCAGATGGCGATCGGCGAGATCTACAACATGCGGATCCACCACGACGACGTGCTCCAGCCCGTGCTGCGCTACCTGAAGGTCCTGGACATCGACGGGCTCGGCCCGGACGGGCTGAAGGCGCAGGAGGAGCTGGGGCTGTACATGGGCGGCCTGGACAGCGAGGCGGCCAAGTTCGACGAGAAGCTGGCCGCGCGCAAGGCGCGGATGGCCGCCCGCGCGGGCGCCTGACCCACGGATCCCACCGCTCACCGACGGCCCACGAGCCCGCTCACTCGTGGGCCGTCACCTCTGCGTAGGCGGCGTCGCGCACGTCGGGGACCGGGTGCTGGCGCAGCAGCCTCAGCTGGGTGCGCCAGGGCCCGGTCCACGCGGTGCGGGCGCCGCCTGTCGCGGTGAGCGCAGCGGCGAACAGCCCTTCCGCGGTGTCTCCGGTGGCGCCGAGCCGGGCAGCGACAGTGAGCAGGGTGTCGGTGTCTCCGATGCCGTTCCGGTGTACGTACGTGATCCGGGTGGCGAGCGTCTGCGCGGTACGGGAAGCGAGCACGGGCCGCCCCTCGTGCAGACGGGCCAGCCGGACCAGCGCCGAGTGCAGCGGGTCGGGACCGGCGTCCAGGTCCAGCGCGTGGGCGAGGAGTACGGCAGCCTGCGGTACGAAACCGCGGTGCGCCGCGAGGATATCGGCGGCGGCGGTACGTTCCGCCCGGAACGCTTCGGGGTGCGTCACGGCCCGTGCGGTCAACAGGTTCACGAGGTGATCGATCCGCTGCCGGGCGGGCCGGTCCCGTTCGGACCCCGCCTCGTCGGCGGTGTCGGTGGTGGCCAGTGTCCGTAGCGCCCGGTTCAGTTCACCGGCCGCCTCCGGCGCCGCGGAGGCCGCGCCGGTCAGCGCAGCGGCGGCGGACTGCCAGCCACGACGGCGGTCCAGGTCGGTGAGGGCGTCGACAAGCACCGCGCAGGCCCCGGGCGCCCACGGCACCCAGCGGGCCAGCGCCTGGTGGGCGAGCGCGGCCAGGTCCTCGTCGTCGGTGGCGCACACCTGCTGCACCAGGCGCGCGTAACGCGGCCGGTACGCCTCGGGCAGCTCGGCCGGACCCACCCGCAGCACGGCGGTCCGCAGTGCCCGGCCGCCGGTCGCCGCGTCCGCCATCACTTCCCACATCCGCTCGTCACCGAGCAGTTCCGTACCGAAGGCCACGCACGCAGCGCGGACATCCGGATGCTGGCCCGGCAGTGCGTACGCCTCGGCGAGCACGCCCGCCGCCTCACCGGCCGGCAGCCGGGTCGCGGCGAGTCGCACGGCCTCCTTGCGGCTGGTGACCTTGCCGGTACCGGGCGCCACCCGCTCGCGCAGCAGCGGACCGAGCCGTGACGGTCGGACGTGGCGCGAGACGCGGCTCGCCGCGTACACCGCGACCCGGGCCCGGTCGTCTCCGGTATGTGCGAGCAGTTCGGGCAACACGTCGGCGGGCCGGTCGGTCCGGGCGAGCGCGGCGAGTGCCGCCTCGGCAAGCACCACGTCGGACGAACCGGTCCAGCGGCTCAGCGCCTCCGCCCCCGACTCCGGAACCGCGGCCAGCTGTCCGATCGCCGCCGCCCGTGCGTGCAGCGGCAACTTCTCGTCCTGCGCCGACTGCTCCAGCGCACGGGCGGCGGCCCGCATCTGACGTGGCACCCAGCGGCGCACCTCTCGCCCGACCGGCACGGTCCACGGCGTGCCATGGGTGAGGAACCGTCCGTACGGCGGGGTGTCGCCGAGGAATCGGTCGAGCAGATCGGTGCGCCGCCGGGTGAGGACGGAGAGTACGGCGGGGAGCACGGCGGCCGACGGCTCGCGGGCGAGGATCCGTTCGACGCGGACGTCCCGGTCGGCGCGCGGCTGCAGCCAGAGGTCGACGGCGGCCTGCGAGGTGGAGCCGGTCCCGAAGCGCACGGCCTGCCACAGCAGTTCCTGCAGGTCCTCCATGGCGGCCGCGCGGCGGCCCACCGCCCGGGTGAGGGCGAGGACGAGACCGTAGTCGGATTTCTCGGCGCCCGCCTCCAGCCAGGGGCGCAGCGCCTCGAAGACCGTGTGCTCCTGGCCGCGCCGCAGGGTGCGGTCGAGCCGGCCGAGGTCGGCGCCGCCGGTGTTCCCGGAGAGCCTGGTCAGGGTACGCAACGCCCAGCTGACCAGGGCACGTTGCCCGGTGACCGTGTGCGTGCGCAGCACGGTGACAGCGAGGGAGCTCAGCGTTTCGCGGGTGTACGGGGAGGAGTCGCGGGCCTCGACGACGTCGGCGGCCAACCGGTCCAGCTGCGGTTCCACATCGTCGGTGAGGAGTGCCGGCGGGACGGCGAGGAGCGCGCGCAGCGCGGCGGACCTGACGGGATCCTGTTCGTTGCGCAGCCTCGCCATGTCGTCCAGGACAACGGCGACGGCGGCCGGGTCGCCGGAGCGTCCGGCGTTGCGGATCAGCAGTGGCCAGGCTTCGGCACGGTCGTCCGCGGCAGACCGCCGGGTGGCGGCGAGCAGCTTCTCCCGCACCTCACCGACGGGCAGATACGACTCCGCCAGCAGCACGGTGAACCACGGGGCGCCGCGGTCCCGGGCCCGGTCCGCCATCCGCCGCGCCTGGTCCACGACGGAGGTACGGGGCAGCACATCGAGCAGCGTGGCGTCGACGGTCACCCGCGAGCCGTCGCCCTGACCGTCGGCGACCGCGGTGTGGAAGGCTCCACGACGGCCCGGTGGCAGCGCCTTGATCAGCCGGTTCTGCTCGGAGAACCCGTCCATGGCGCGGCCCAGTTCGACCAGGAGTTCCTCCGGCACCGTGTCGGCCAGGCGGCGGAGCACGGTGCGGGTGAGTGCGCCACTGCGACGGATCGCGAAGCCGTGGTGGCCGAGCAGCAGCCGTACGACGCGTGCGGGTTCGGCGGCGACCAGGATGCCGAGCCGGCGGCGCAGAGGCGCGGGCAGTTGTGACGGACCGTACCGTTCGAGCAGGTCGAGGACCCGCTCCGGACGGTGCGTGACGGCCGAGGCGATCCCTCGGTCGTGCCCGTACCACTGCCACCATCCGTCACGCGATGCCTCCGGCTTGGCGGCCAGTTCGCGTTCCGCGGCGTCGAGGAGCGGGCCGGGGTGGCGGCGGCCCAACGCGGACCAGCAGGACACCGCGTGGAAGAGCTCCGGCAGCAGTCGGGTCACGGTCTCGGCGGAGCAGCCCGGCAGCAGACGGGCCGCCTCGGCGTCGCCCCAGGTGGCGCGCACCCCGTCGATCAGCCGGTCGGCGAGCGCGGTGCGGTGCCCGTCCACGACGGCACGCAGCAGTCTGCGGCGTCCGGCTTCGGGGGCATCGTCGAGCGCCGCTTCGTACGCCGTGTCCGGTACGTCAAGGCTGTGCGCGACCCGCAGGGCGTGGCCCTGCACGAAGGTGTCCTCGTCGGCGAGGTGCGCGGTGATCCAGTCGCTGTCCCGGCCGACGGCCGCGGCGATGACGGCGAGGCCCCGCTCGTACGGTCCACGCCGCTCCAGCTCCGCCAGGACCGGGCGCAGCTCGCCGTCGGCGGCCAGCCTGCGTGCCCGCGCGGCGAGTTCCCGCATGCGCTGCGGATACGGGAGCGGATCGAGGGCGTCCAGGAGAGCTTTCACCATGGGGCGATTGTTCCTTCCGGGAACGAAGTGCCACGAGCGTCCCGGTGAACGCTGCGGACGGCGGGGACATCGGCATGCACGGCGGGGACTCCGGCGTGCGGCAGCGGAGTCACCATGCCGCTTCCCGGTAGTCCTTGAGGAAGACGCCGGAGACGGGCGATCCCGCCTCGCCGCACACGACCGGGTGATAGACGCGGGCGGCGCCGTCCACGATGTCGAGGGGAGTACGGAAGCCTCCTGCGGCGATCCGTTCCTTCTTCGGCACCGGATTCTCGTCGGTGATCCAGCCGGTGTCGACGGCGCACATATGGACGCCCTGGGCGGCGAGTTCGGCGCCGCTGGTGCGGGTCAGCATGTTGAGTGCGGCCTTCGCCATGTTGGTGTGCGGGTGCCCACCGGTCTTGTTCCGTACCGCGAACCGGCCTTCCACCGCCGTCACATTGACGATGTAGCGGCGCGGCCGCGGGGAGGCCAGCAGGAGGGGGAGCAGCCGGTCGCAGAGGAACGCGGGGGCCAGGGCGTTGACGAGCTGGGTCTCCAGGATTTCGACGGGGTCGAGTTCACCGATCCGCGCGGACCAGGAGTTCACGGGCGCGGTGTCGGGGAGCAGGCCCGCCTCGTCGACGGCGGGCAGCGGACCCGCGTCGTCGGTGCGGGGCAGCAGTCCGGTCTCCCCCGCGTCGGACAGCACAAGCGCCAGTGCGCTCGACGCGGAGGGGCGTTCGAGGGCGGTCATGGGTGCATAACCGGGGGCACGGAGCACACCGGCGGGCAGTGTTCCGTGCTCCCCCGCCGCCAGCGAGGCATACGACCGTGGTGGACGACGCACGGTCTGGGCGGCGTTGTTGATCAGGATGTCGAGCGTCTCACCCGTTTCCCGCAATTGCTCGCACAGGCCGAGGACCTGGCGCGGGTCGCGGAGGTCGACGGCGGCGACGGTGAGCCGGTCGAGCCATTTCGGGCTGTCCTCGACGGCCCGGAAGCGGCGCAGGGTGTCGTGCGGGAAGCGCGTGGTGACGACGAGTTCGGCGCCGTCCCTCAGCATCATCAGCGCCAGGTGGAAGCCGATCTTGACCCGGCCTCCGGTGAGGAGGGCGCGGCGTCCCGACAGATCCGTGGAGAGCGCGCGACGGGACCGGTTCTCCGTCGCGCAGTCCGGGCAGAGCAGATGGTAGAAGGCGTCGACCTGCCGGTACCGGATCTTGCAGATGTAGCAACGACGGGCCCGCGCCAGCGTTCCCGCCGGACGGACGGGTACCGCGCCGGAATCCAGCGGGGCGTCCTCGCGCCGGTCGGCCGCACCGGTCGCCGTCGCCGAGGTGACGGCTGCGTCGGCCATGATCTGCTGCTCGCCGCGTATCCTGCGGCGCCCCAGCCGGCCGTCGCGGGTGAACGAGGCGGCGACCTGTTCGGCGCGGAGCCGGGCGGGGTCGTCGGCGGGCAGCGCCCGGAGCCGGCCGACGAGCCGGTCGAAGGCCGCCAGCTCCGCGTCCGTGATGCCACTGTCCATCGATCCGCCCCTCGTGGTCCCCGGCCGGAATCGAACCGGCGTCTTTCCGCATGCAGTGCGGACGCGACTGCCTCTGCGCTACGGGGCCCCAAGAGGACGACCTGCCGGAACGGCCGGATTCGAACCGGCGTATCCGCCTCGGCGAGGCGGCGCGCCTGCCTCTGCGCTACGTCCGGGCATTGGGGAGATCCTAACCAGCTGTCACCCTTGCGTCCTCACGAATTATTTCGGCCGCCCGCTCGGCGATGGCCACCGTGGGCGCATGGGTGTGGCCGCGGGTGATGCGTGGCATCACCGAGGCGTCGACCACCCGCAGCCCTGCCACGCCACGCACCCGAAGCCGGGGGTCGGTCACCGACTCCGCGTCCTCGCCCATCCTGCAGGTGCCGACCGGATGGTAGAGCGTCTCGGCTCCGGTACGGATCGCCTCGGCGAGATGCGCGTCGTCGACCGGGCCGGGGTACGGGCCCATCGGACCCGATGTGTGCGCGGCCAGGGGCGCGGCGGCGAACAGGGACTCGGCGCGGCGGACTCCGGCGATCATGCGCTGCAGGTCCGACTCGGCGGTCAGATAGCCGGGGTCGATGCGGACACCTGGGGCGCCGTCGGCGTTCTCGCCGGTGTCCGGGTCCAGGGTGATACGGCCGGCGCTCTCGGGCTGGAGCAGAACCACGCCGATGGTGATGCCGTGTTCGGTCGGGGCGGTCAGGCCGTGGTTGATGAACGGAGCCGGGGCAAATATCAGCTCCAGGTCGGGGGCGGCGAGTTCCGGGGTGGAGCGGATGAACGCCACCGCTTCGGCGAGGTTCGAGGTGAGCGGCCCACGACGCGCCAGCAGGAAGCGGCCGACATTGGCGAGACTGTCGGCTCCGGTCATGGTCACCGGCTGCGGGCAGTGCACGGTCACGGCGAAGGACAGATGGTCCTGGAGGTGACGGCCCACGTCCGGGGATGCGGCCCGCACCTCGATGCCGGACTCACGCAGCTGGTCCGGGTCGCCGATGCCTGAGCGAAGGAGCAGCTGCGGTGATCCGATGGCTCCGGCACTGAGGATGACCTCGCGGCGTGCGGTGAGCGTGGCCGCGCCGTGGCCGCGCTCGGTGACGACGCCGGTCACGCGAGTGGAGTCGTCGGCGTCGAAGGCCAGGCTGCGGATGCGGGTTCCGGTGAGGATGTCGAGGTTGGCGCGGCGGCCGGCCGGCTTGAGGTAGCCGTCGGCGGCGCTCCAGCGGCGGCCCCGGCGGACGCTGACCGGGGTGAGGGCACTGCCACTGTGGTCGGGGGCGTTCAGCTCGGGCAGGAACGGCAGGCCTTCCAGCGAGCAGGCGTCGAGGAAGGCGGCCGTCAGCGGGCTGGGGGCGCGTGGCGGCGAGATGAAGAGGGGGCCCTCGGTGCCGTACACCGTGCCGTCGCCGGCCGGGCCGGTCCACCGCTCCGCTCGGCGGAAATACCGTACGAGCGCATCGTGGGACCAGTCCGCACCGGCGGACCCGGCCCAGGCGTCGTAGTCGTCGCGGTGCCCGCGCACCCACATCATGGCGTTGATCGACGAGCATCCGCCGAGGGTGTGGCCTCGGGGCCAGTACAGCTCCCGGCCGCCGAGGGCCGGTTGCTTCACCGTACTGAAGTCCCAGTCGTACGCGGTCTTGAAGAGCTTCGGGAAGGCGGCCGGAATCCGGATCTCCGGCTTTCGGTCACGCCCGCCCGACTCGACGAGCGCGACCCGGACGGTGGGGTCCTCGGAGAGTCGCGCGGCCAGCACACAGCCGGCCGAACCCGCCCCGACGACGATGTAGTCGTACTCGCTCAACTCGGCTCCCCCTGGACTGTGGACTCAGGAATGCGCAGGGCCGAATTGTGGCATGTACAGGGGAAGTTCAGGCCTGCTTGCGCTCAACTCTGCGCAGCCGTTCCCGCTCCTTCTCCGAGAGGCCGCCCCAGACGCCGAACCGCTCGTCGTTGTCGAGGGCGTACTCCAGGCAGGCTTCCCGGCCCTCGCAGGCGTTGCACAACTGCTTGGCCTCACGTGTGGAGCTGCCGGGGGCAGGGAAGAAGAATTCGGGTCCCGCTTGCGCGCACAGCGCTGTCTCCTGCCAGGCGAGTGCGGGGTCGGTCACGGTGTTGATCAGCATGGCGGACACAGTGCCCGGTCGCGATAAACGACTGATCAACGACGCATCAATGCGGAGCTCGCACGGCCTCCGGTCAGCTCCCCGGCGTCTCGGCGCTCTTGATCACCGCGAAGTGTGCCCCGTACGGATCGGCGACATTGGCCAGCGTGCCCACCCCTTGCATGTCCATGGGTTCCAGCGTCAGCTTGCCGCCCAGCCGCTCGACGTCCGCGACCGCGGCGTCACAGTCGTCGACTTCGAAGTACGGCAGCCAGTGCGGTCCCAGAACTGCCTGGGTCGGAACCGTGTTGAGGGGTACGACCCCGCCGAATCCGGCCTCTTCGCCGCCGCCTTCGGTGCGGATCACAGTGTAGGACCCGCCGCCGCCGGGGAACGGCGTCCGGGCAGTGTCCCACCCGAAGACAGCGCGGTAGAACGCGGCGGCCGCGGGCACGTCCGGGGTGTAAAGCTCGGCCCAGCAGAGCGTGCGCGCAACGCCCACCGCGCCGAGGCCCGGGACCTTCTTCGGCTGCCAGGTCCCGAAGTACGCCCCGCCCCGGTCGGTGAAGCCGCCCATCCGGCCGAAGTCGAGGATGTCCATCGGTGGGAAGGGCACCACGCCGCCGGCCTGCTCGACGGACTTCGAGGTGGCATCGACGTCCGGCGTCTGGAAGTAGACCGACCAGGACGACTTCGCCTGCTCCGGCGGGACGGTCATCGCGCCCGCGACCGACTTCCCGTCCAGCTCGAACATCCCGTATCCGCCGGTCTCGGGACCGCCGGGCATGAAATCCCAGCCGAAGAGGCCTCGGTAGAAGGTGGTGGCCCCATCGAGGTCGGGCGTGCCGAGATCGAGCCAGTTGGGGGATCCGGTGACAAAATCGGTGGTGAGCATCGCGCGGCTCCTTCAGCGAGTCCCGTACCTGTACTGCAGCGGTATCTCCTGACCTTCCGAGTCTTGCACCGGGCACTGACAACCGCGGTCCGCGCAACGCCGGAATCCATTGCGCCGGAGCACGGCCCTCATGGATGATCGGCTCATGACGACCAGAAAGGCCCATGCCTCGTAGGCGGCCCCTGTTCCGCCCCTCGGCCCACGCGCCGCCGGTCCCTGCTCTCCACCGCAGCAGATCGGTTCACATTCCGCGTTCTTGCATTCCTGCCGAGGAGCACCCATGGAGTCCCTTCCCCTGACCCCGTACGACCAGCAGCATGTGCAGGTCTTCGACGCGCTGGGCCGGTCGTCCTGGACGTTCCGGATGGGTGACGCCATCGCGCATCTGATCGCCGACGAGGCGGGCGATCTATGGGTGGGCTATTTCGATGAGGGCGTGTACGGCAAGGATTCCCTCAGCCATCCAGGACTGCGCCGCTGGAGCAGCACCGGCGAACCACTCTGGTCGTTCAGCCCCGGCCCCGGGCTGATCGACATGTCGGACTGCACGGCGCTGAACGTCGACGGCGGGACTGCCTGGGCCTGCCCGTTCATGCACTACCCGCTGATCGAGGTCCGCGGCGACGGGACCGTACATGTGCGCCCCACATCGGTGAGCGGCGTACGCGGTCTCGCGGTGAACGACGAGCGGGTCGTCTTCCTGACCGGCAACAGCACGCTGGAACACGGCCGGATCACCGGGACGGCTGTCGAGCCGACGCAGCCGACGACGTCGCTGGTCCGGCCGGACGGCAAGGTGCCGGGCCCGAGCGCGGTGGTCTGCCGAGGCTCCCGCATCCATCTGCGGGAGCGTGGGGGCACGGACTGGTCGGTGGTCGACCTCGGCGCGTAGTTCCGCCGCCGTCCGCCGTCCGCCCCCGCCCCCGCCCCCGCCCCCGCCCCCGCCCCGAGATCAGAGGCGAGTCTGCCGGTGCGACAGGGCCATGCGGTGGCGCTCGCGGTCCACCTCGGTGATCTTCACGACGAGCTCGTCCCCGACCGTCACGACGTCCTCGGGTCTCGCCACCGTTCCTTCGGCCAACTCGGAGTTGTGGACCAGCCCTTCGAACCCGTCCTCTTCGCCTCCGATGCGGACGAACGCACCGAAGGGAACCAGTTTCGTGACGCGCCCCGAGACGATCTCACCGACGCGCGACACGAACGACAGCAGCGGGTCCTCCAGCAGCGCCTTCCGGGAGAGGGAGATCCGCTCCCGGGCCAGATCCACATCGAGGACCTCTACGGTGACCTCCTGGCCGACTTCGACGACATCGGTGTACTGCGCGAAGGACTGCCAGGACAGTTCGGCGGCATTGATCATGCCCTCCGTCCCGCCGATGTCGACGAACACCCCGTAGGGGGCGATCGAGGTGACGGTGCCGGTACGGATCTCGCCGCGGGTCACCTTGTGGAGGGCGGACCAGCGGATGTCGCTCGGCGTCGGATCTGTTCTCCACCGGGCCCGGAGCACACCGTCCTGGTCCGGCAACACGGCGGTGAACAGCGGCTCTTGCTCGCGCTCGTCGACGAGAAAGGACATGGCCCCCACTGCACGGGCGCCGGCCAGCATCGTTCTCAGTTCGGCCGCGGACGCCTCATGGGCGATGAAGCTGCTGATTCGTCCGGCCGCGTCCGCCATGACGAACTCGACGCCGTACTCGTCGGGAAGCGCGCCGAGCACGGCATCGACGTCGGGGGACAGGAAGTCCGGCCACACATTCAGCCACGCGCGAGGAGCGAGTCCGGACCGGACGTCTTCGATACCGGCGCGCGTGACGCGGTGCCAGCGGGTGGCATTCCCGACATAGCCTTCTTCGAGGAGCAGCGTCCCGCCCCTGGGTACGGTCAGGTACAGGAGCTGCCAGACGGCCGCTGCTCCACGGACTGGTGCTCGAAGTCCGGGATGTAGGGGGACGCTTCTATGCGCTCCGGGAACAGTCCCCGTGCGCGGGTACGAGCCACGGCCCCGTCGCAGGGCTCGCTGCTGGACACGTAGACGTACTGGTCGTACCCGACGTGTACGGCAAATACGCCCTCCGCCTCCAGTCGGCACCAGGCTCCGTTGTCGCGGAGCATGGCCCGGACGAGTTCCAGTCCGACCGCGACGGGTACCTCCGCTCCGTCGTGGTAACCGGTGAGGCCGCGCGGGAAAAGCCCGGCCAGGCCGTGCCCGGCGACCGGCGCCTCCAGGCCGAAGTTGACGTAACCGGCGATCTCCGGTTCCCGGATCGTCAGGTGGTGGATTCCGGTGTCCTCGGCAAACGCGGCCACCGACTCCAGATAGGCGGACTCGACCGGCCCGTGGTCACTGACCGAGTCCTCGGCGCCGGTGTACCTGCCGTACGGGTCGCGGTCGGCGGGGTCGTACTTGGTCATCCGGTAGCAGAACGGGTAGGGGCTCACGGCGGGAGCGTACGACGCGCCCCCCGCCGACCGCACCGCAGTTCCCCGCCTCACATCGCACCGCCGCCGTGCCCGAGGCAGTGCATCCGCGCCCGCACTACGGGCGCCGGCGGTCGGTGCTGGACAACGCAGGTCATGTGCGGTTCGGTCCGGCGGTGGGGCGACGTCCGCGCTGATCACGCAGGCGCGCACCGAGTGGTTCCTGACCCGGGCGCGGACCCGTGCGCGGCTTTTGGAGGTCCTGCTGCTTTTCCCGGCCGAACGCCGCCCGCCCGCACCCTGACCGTCCACCGTCGCTGCCTTGCCCGGCCGTTCCTGTCATCGGCCCGTGGCACGATATGTCTCACTCGGGCAGGTGTCGGGCAAGACGGCAGCGGGGCTGCGCGGACAGAGGAACATACATGACAGAGGCCGGGGAGACGGATACCGGGGCTCCGACGGGGAAGGCCGCCCGGCAGTTGCTCGCGCGCGCCGAGCAGCTGCTCGGCGCGGCGCGTGCGGTGCTGTCCGATCACGCCCGCGCCGTCGAGGCCATACACGCCGAACTCACCCCGATCCTCGACTCCCTGATCCACCGCGAGCTGGCAGCCATCCCGGTCTCCCGGCTCAAGGACGTCACCGAGGGCCGGTTGCGCATCGGTGCGGTCGAGCAGGCCGGTTACGCCACCGTCGGCCAGGTCCACGAGGCCAACCGGTACGAGCTCCGTCAGATTCCCGGTGTCGGTGCGCAGACCGCCGACCAGGTGCTGGCCGCCGCCGGGCAGATCGCCCACGCGGTCCGGGACACGGTCGCAGTCCGGATCGATGTGGAAGCGCCGGACGAGTCCACCACCGCCCTGATCACGGCCCTGCACCGGATGGTCGAGGCCGGACCGGACGTCCGGCGCGCGGTGGACGCGGCCCGACGGCTCGTCGGCCGGCTGGAGCCGCTGCTGGCGGAGGCCTGGCCGGCCCGTGGGCGGCTGCGCATGCTGTTCTCCGGCCGGCAGGCCCGCGCGACGGCGCTCGCCGCGGTCGCGTCCGTACGGACCGTCGTCGCGGACGCGGCGGAGCGCGGCCTTCCGCTGCTGTTCGGGCAGGTGTCGGTCGATCTGCTGCGGGCCCCGGAGTCGGACGTCGCGGCCTGGGTCGACTTCGAGCTGCGGTCCGCCGAGTACTACAGCCTGCTCGCCGAGGTGTCGGGCACCGGCCCCGACCGGCACGCCGCCGAGGGGTTCCTCCCCTCCGGGATCGCGGACCGGGTGCGCGGGGTGCGGCTCGACGACGCGCACCTGCGGGTCTCGCTGCGCGGCTACCAGTCGTTCGGCGCCCGTTTCGCGCTCGCGCAGAAGCGGGTGATTCTCGGCGACGAGATGGGGCTCGGCAAGACCGTGCAGGCCATTGCCGCGCTCGCGCATCTCTCGGCGCGGGGCGAGACGCACTTCCTGGTGGTGTGTCCGGCGAGCGTGCTGATCAACTGGGCGCGCGAGGTCCGGGCCCGCTCCACGCTGCGGGTCCTGCCGGTGCACGGCCCCGAGCGGCAGGAGGCGTTCGCCGAGTGGCACGAGCGCGGCGGGGTCGCCCTCACCACGTTCGACGCTCTGCACACCCTGCCGGCCGCCCGGGACGGCGGGAAGCGGCCCGGCATGCTGGTCGTCGACGAGGCCCACTACGTCAAGAATCCGGCCACCCGCCGCTCGCGCGCGGTGTCCGGCTGGGCAGGACACACCGACCGGGTGCTCTTCCTGACCGGTACGCCGATGGAGAACCGCGTCGAGGAGTTCCGCAGCCTGGTCCGCCATCTCCAGCCCGAACTGGCCCCGTCCATCAGCACCACCCATGGTGTCGCGGGTTCGCACGCCTTCCGCAGAGCCGTCGCGCCCGCCTATCTGCGCCGCAACCAGGAGGACGTGCTGACCGAACTCCCGGCACTGGTGCAGGTCGACGAGTGGGAGGAGTTCAGCGAGGCCGATCTCACCGTCTACCGCGAGGCGGTCGCCGCCGGGCAGTTCATGCGGATGCGCCGGGCGGCGTACGCCCGCCCCGAGACCTCGGCGAAGCTGAACCGGCTGCGCGAGCTGGTCACGGAGGCCGCCGGCAACGGGCTCAAGGTCGTCGTGTTCTCGTACTTCCGCGAGGTGCTCGCCACGGTTCGGGAGGCCCTGGGCGAGGGCATGTTCGGACCGGTCTCCGGGAACCTCCCGGCCGCCCGGCGGCAGGAGCTGATCGACGAGTTCAGTGCGGTGGACGGCCATGCCGTCCTGCTGAGCCAGATCCAGGCAGGGGGCGTCGGACTGAACATGCAGGCCGCGTCGGTGGTCATCCTCTGCGAGCCGCAGATCAAGCCGACGATGGAGCACCAGGCCGTGGCCCGCGCCCACCGGATGGGGCAGATACGCACGGTCCAGGTGCACCGACTGCTCGCCACGGACAGTGTCGACCAGCGGATGCTGGACATCCTGGCCCGCAAGGAGCGGCTGTTCGACGCGTACGCACGGCGCAGCGATGTCGCCGAGACGACACCGGACGCCGTGGACGTGTCGGAGAGAAGCCTGGCCCGGCGCATCGTCGAGGAGGAACAGCTGCGCCTCGCGACGGGCACGACCGGAGGCTGACCCTCAGGACTTCTCAGCCTTCGGCGGGTCGGTCTTCATGTCGTGCATGTCGTGCGGGTCGTAGCCCGGGACCGTGCCGTCCGCCTTGGCGACCAGCAGGGTGGTGGACCAGCATTATTTGGTCTACCGCAACGGTGTCCTGCTGAACGAGTTCGACAACACCGGCGGTCAGGTCATCGAGCCGCCGCGGGGCGACGCCCCAGGCACCGACGGCCGCAGGTTCTCCTCCGGCCACATCGGACTCCAGGTCCTCAGCACCACGGATGTGGTCTCGTACCGCGACATCCGGATCAAGGAGCTGTAACCGCTCAGGGAGATGTCAGGTGGCCGCGGCCGCATGCTGAGGCATGTGGTCGCGGTCTTGCGGGTGCCGGTGGCGCCACACCAGGAACACGGTGCAGGAGACCAGCAACCATCCGGCGAGCACCAGGTACGGGAAGACCCGCTGGTGACCCTGGTAGTAGACGGCGGCGTGCTGGGCGTTGACCGAGGCGCCCGGAGGGAGCCAGCGACCGATGAAGCCGAGAACCGACGGCAGCAGCGGCCAGGACACCGCACCGCCTGAGGACGGGTTGCCGAGCAGCACCATCAGGCCCCAGGTGGGGATCATCGCCCAGCGGCCCATCAGGGCGTTGAACATGGTGAAGACCATGCCCGTGGTGAACATGGTGAGGGCGAGGATCATCCACGACTGGAGGAACGGCAGCCTGACGGAGCCGAGCAGCCAGTCCACCACGGCGGCGATCGCGAACCCGCCGAGCAGGGCGTAGGCGACGGTGAACCCGATCCGGTCCAGGGGGCGCAGCGCCTTGGCGTGCACACTCAGCTGGATGGCGCCGATGAATCCGATGATCACCGCGGCCAGCGAGATGTAGAAGAGGGCGAGGCCCCGCGGGTCGCCCCGCTGCAGGGGCTTCACATCGGTGACCTTCACCGGCACATGGGCCGCTTCCCCCACCTTCAGGGTGGATTCGGCGAGCAACTGGGCGACCGAGGCTCCGGACGCGCTCGCGACATCCAGGCCGACCCCGCCGTTCTCGGACCGCAGGATGCCGAAGACCTTCTGCTCCTCCAGTGCGGTGCGGGCTTCGGCTTCGGTGGCGTACTCACGGAGCACCAGCGAGGTGTCGAGGGCGCCCTCCAGCCGGTCGAGGAAGACCTTGTCGCGCACGGTGTCGAGGTCGCCGACCACGGCGGCCGGGATGTTGCGCGGGGTCGGGTTGGCCATCGCGTACGTGTAGGAGCCGGCGAAGAGACCGGCCGCGGCCGCGATGATGAACAGGAGTACGACGGCGGGCAGATATGGGGACGCCTTGAACGCCGCCCATCGGTCACCGCGGGCCGGGGGCCGGGCATGTTCCCCGTGCGGTGTGACGGGCTCCAGGTCGGGCGCGCTCATGCATCCCCGTCCTCGTCGTGCCGGGCGCGGCTCGGCTGGACCCGTTTGGGTTCGCCGGGCATCTTCGGGTACTCCGGCGGGTACGGCATGTCGCCGAGCCCGCGTTCCTGCTCGTCACGGTCCGCCAGTTCCAGCAGACCGTCGAGCCGGAAGGCGTGGTCGTCCATGTCCGCGTGCACATCGCCCACCTCCGCGTACCGCTTCGGCATCGTCCTGATGTCGAAGTCGCGCGGCTCGGCGTCGTCGATCTCGTCCCAGCGCAGAGGTGCGGAGACCGGGGCGTGCGGGTGGGGCCGTACGGAGTAGGCGGAGGCGATCGTCCGGTCGCGGGCGGTCTGGTTGAAGTCGACGAAGATGCGTGCGCCGCGCTCCTCCTTCCACCAGGCGGTGGTCACCCGGTCCGGCATCCGGCGTTCCAGTTCGCGTCCGGACGCGATGGCGGCGCGGCGGACTTCGGTGAACGTCCAGCGGGGTTCGATCGGTACGAAGACATGGATGCCGCGGCCGCCGGAGGTCTTGGGCCAGCCGCGCAGCCCGTGGTCGTCGAGGACGGCCCGCAGCTCATGGGCGGTGGTGACCGCGTCGGCGTAGTCCGTGCCGGGCTGCGGGTCGAGGTCGATGCGCAGCTCGTCGGGGTGGTCGGTGTCGGCGCTCCGTACCGGCCAGGCGTGGAAGGTGAGCGTGCCGAGGTTGACCGCCCACAGGACGGCGGCGACTTCGGTGGGACAGATCTCGTCGGCCGGCCGGCCGCTGGGGAAGGCGATCCGGGCGGTGGGGATCCAGTCGGGAAGGTTCTTCGGGGCGCGTTTCTGGTAGAAGAAGTCGCCGTCGACGCCGTCCACGAAGCGCTGGAGGGTGGTCGGTCTGTCTCGCAGGGCGCGGGTGATCCCGGCACCCACGGAGAGAAAGTACTCGGCGACGTCCCTCTTCGTGTAGCCCTTCTCCGGGAAGTACACCTTGTCCGGGCTGGACAGCCGCACCGCCCGCCCGTCCGCATCCAGCTCCACCGCTGTTCCCGCTGCGCCCATGGGGCCACGCTAGGCCGGGCTCACATATGCCGCATATCGGGATCCTGATCGGGCTGTCCGGGTAAGAATCGCTCCATGGATCTGCCGGTGATGCCGCCCGTGAAGCCGATGCTCGCCAAGTCCGTGTCCAAAATCCCGCCCGGGATGCAGTACGAGGCCAAATGGGACGGCTTCCGGGCGATCGTGCACCGCGACGGCGACGAGGTGGTGATCGGCAGCCGC
Organism: Streptomyces sp. NPDC002206; assembly: GCF_053593595.1. Classification (NCBI taxonomy): domain Bacteria; kingdom Bacillati; phylum Actinomycetota; class Actinomycetes; order Kitasatosporales; family Streptomycetaceae; genus Streptomyces; species Streptomyces sp. NPDC002206. The sequence continues at coordinate 39,746 of NZ_JBSFCW010000024.1, read as the reverse complement.
ACCGGCAAGCCGCTCACCCGCTACTTTCCTGAACTCGTCACGGCGGTTCGGGAGAATCTGCCGCCGCGCTGTGTGATCGACGGGGAGATCGTCGTCGCGTACGACGGCCGGCTGGACTTCGACCGGCTCAGCGAGCGCATCCATCCGGCCGATTCACGGGTGCGGCTGCTGGCCGAACAGACTCCGGCCAGCCTGGTCGCCTTCGACATCCTCGCGGTGGGCGACGACTCCCTGCTGGGTACCCCGCAGGTGGACCGGCGCGCGGTGCTGGAGGCGGCGCTGTCCGGTGCCTCGGCCCCCGTCCATCTCGCCCCCGCGACCACGGACCCGGCCGTCGCCCAGGAGTGGTTCCAGCGATACGAGGGGGCCGGGCTCGACGGTGTCGTCGCCAAGCCGCTCGATCTGCCGTACCGCCCCGACGCCCGCGTCATGTACAAGATCAAGCATGAGCGGACCGCCGACTGTGTGGTGGCGGGCTACCGCTTCCACAAGAGCGGCCCGATCGTCGGCTCCCTGCTGCTCGGCATGTACGACTCCGGGGGCGTCCTGCAGCACGTCGGGGTGTGCGCCGCCTTCCCGATGAAGCGCCGCGAGGAGCTGGTGGCGGAGCTGGAGCCACTACGGACCGACTCCGCCGACCATCCGTGGGCGGCCTGGGCGGACGCCACCGCGCACGAGAGCGCCCGGCTGCCCGGTGCGCAGAGCCGGTGGTCCGCGAAGAAGGACCAGTCGTGGGTGGCGCTCCGTCCGGAGCGGGTGTGCGAGGTGGCGTACGACCACATGGAGGGCGACCGGTTCCGGCACACTGCCCAGTTCCGCCGGTGGCGGCCGGACCGCACCCCCGGCGGCTGCACGTATGCGCAGTTGGAAGAGGTGGTGGGGTACGACCTGGCCGAGGTGCTGTCAGCCCACTGACGTCGAGCCCGACGGTGTGGCGCAGGGGTCGCCGGGGCTGGGGTCCTCCGACGGCAGGTCCGTGGCACCGGCCGTCCAGTAGCCACTGCCTGGTTGCCATACGGAACGACCCGCTGGTGCCACGCTCCTGGCGGAGGTGGCCCCAGCGGGGCGTGCGGGCGCATCGCGGGACGGAGACCTCCTGCGCGGGACAGCCCTCAGGGCTGACCGTCGCCGGTCCGGCCTCCGGGGTCCTCAGGGTCGTCGGACGTCTGCCACTGATCGGTCACCGGGTGGTCCGGTATGGCCGCCACCATGTCCGTGAGCCGCGCACAGAGCCGCTTGATCTCCCCATGGGTGCGGTTCCGCTCGGTGATGACCGCAGCGAGCAGCAGCGCGGTCAGCGCCGTGGCGCCGTTGAAGGCCTGGAGCGTGACCATGTTGGTGAAAAGATCCTTGTGGGCGAAGGGCCCGGTCCCACTGCCGGCGGCCAGAATCGCCAACGTGGAGACTCCGAGCGCACACGACGCGGCACCGGCACGTTCGAAGCGGAACGCGGCCCAGATCAGGAACGGGAAGACGAGGAAGAGCAGGGAGGCGCTGGTGCCTGCCGTCGCCAGGAGCGCGGCTGCAAGGGTGCCGAGCGACAGGGCCGCTACCTCGGCCCACCGCCGCAATGGCACACCCCGTGGCCACCGCGCCTTGCAAAGGACGAGCAGAAATGGCGCGACGACCAGCACGCCCATAGCATCGCCTGTCCACCACACCGACCAGGTGGGCCAGAAATCGCCTGCGGGCAGCGCACCCGAGAGCACCAGCACACTGCTGCCCGCGGTCGCGCTGATGAGCATCCCGCCCAGGGCACCCAGGAAGACCAGCGCCAGCGCGTCGCGCAGCCGGTCCAGGTCGTTGCGGAAGCCCGCACGCCTCAGCAGCAGGTAGGAACAGACCGGAGCGAGCGTGTTTCCCACCATGATGGCCAGGACGGTGAGAGCTGTTGGTCCGATGGCCACATTCGCAAGAAAGGCGCCGAGCGCGACACCCGGCCAGATCCGCAGTCCGAAGACGAGCAGACCGGCCACGGCGATACCCGTGGGCGGCCAGAGCGGGGTGACCTGCCCGCGCACCAATTGTTCGAGCAGGCCCAGCCGGGCAGCTCCGTAGTAGACGGCGGCGACAGCGAGGACCAGCAGAGTCTCGGCGCCCCTGCGCCGGAGCTCCTGATTGGTCACCACGCCAGTCATCAGACACCACCCGGAAGCGCCCTGCCGGCCAGGACGCGCCGGAAGACATCTCCATCGTCGCAACGCGGAACATGTGGGACGACCGCACACGGTTACCCCGCGGAAGAAGTGCCGGCATAGCGGACGACGAGGACTGCGGCATCGTCGCGGTGCCCCGTCAGGTCGGCCACCTTGATCACGTCACCGGCCAGCCGGTCGGGATCTCCGTCGTAACCACCGCGCACCAGCCGGACCACTTCGTCGAGCCCTTTCTCGAGCGGGCAGGACGGCCCTTCCACGACCCCGTCGGTGACCAGGACCAACGATCCCGGCTCCGTCAGCCGTCGTCGCGTCACCGGATAGGTCTCGCCGGGGAGAATCCCGAGGGGCGGACCCCCGCTGTCGAGAACGATGCCGGACCAGCCGGTGGCGGTGGCCCAGACCATCGGGATATGGCCTGCGCGGGAGATGGCGAGGGCGCCGCTGACCGGGTCGAAGGTGAGGAAGCAACACGTCGCGAAGAGACCGCAGCTCATCGAGATGAGCAGGTCGTTGGTGCGGCCCAATATCTCGCCCGGATCGGTCGTGGCACTGGCGAGGGCCCTCAGGCTGGTGCGGGCCTGCCCCATGAAGGCGATGGCCTCCACGTCGTGCCCCTGCACGTCACCGATCGTGACCCCGACCGAACCGTTCGTCATCGCGAAGGCGTCGTACCAGTCGCCCCCGACATCGAGACCGTCGCGCGAGGGGGTGTAACGGGCTGCGATGGCTATATTGGGCAATTGAGGCAGCTGAGGCGGGAGCAGATGGCGCTGCAGCGCCTCGGCCAGTTCCACGCGGGCCCGCTGGATCCTGATCCGCTCCAGTGCCTGATCGACGAGACGCCCGAGGGTGAGCAGGGCTTCCTGGGCGCTGTCGACGTGGGTGGTGCGGTGGTGGCGCATGGCCCCTCCGGGGGCGTTCTTGCATGATCCGTAATCCACCTTAGTTCTCTTCGTAACGGAGGGCCTGACTACGGCGGACTGCTGGAGGGAGAGATCGGGATCCCGTCGCCGACGCGCTGTTCACCTACGCCGACGAACTCGAAGCGCTGTCCGCGAGGGATATCTGGAGGTCAGGGCGGCTTCCGGTGACCACACGGACACGCTGCGGCGGCGCCTGCCGCAGCGTGCGCCGCCCCGCGCACCGCGAACGGCGCAGAAGGGCGAACTGCTCGACGTACACCCGCAGACGGTCCGCTACCGGATGCGTAATCTGGAGACCATCTTCGGCGAACAACTCGTCGACCCCGAGTCGCGGTTCTCGGCCGAGGTCGTGCTGCGTGCGATGCAGTTGCGCGCGCAGCAGCGACACACCGCGCTGAGCAACACGGTGCGGATTCGGACCCGAGCACGTATCTCACGAGGAGTCAACTTACTTTCGAGTAAGGGGAAATAGCCGGTCACTCCCGAACGGTTGCCAGACGGAGACGTTCTCAACGAGAAAACCGGAACTGCGTCCCGTTACATAAGGAGAAGTCGACCGCTCATCCGGCGGCCGCCCAGCACCACCTCCTGGTCAACCATCCGAGAGGGAAGCCCCCCATGACCGCCTCGCACCTCCTCGTCCCCGTACCGATCCCGGACCGGGTCGCCGTACTGATCGGTTCCTGCATCCCGCCGCACATCGTGCAGGCGGAGTTCGAGGCCGAGTGCGCCGCCCGCGAGGTCCGCAGGTTCCGCGGCCCCCGGCTCGGCATCGAGGACCAGGCCGACCGCGAGCAGGCCCTGTCCGAGCTGGCCCGGGCCAACAAGGTGCTCGCTGCCCACCACCCCGGGCTGCCGGTGCGTCCCGGCAGCTCCTGGTGACTGCAGCGCCAACGACATCGGCAGCACATGATCCACGGGACCACGGACAACATCTGCACCGCATCGGCCGTCCCGACGGCCGCCGGTCGGACCGCGGTGACCAGCGTGAAGCGAACCGGGAGAGAATGTCGGGCAGCAATGCCACCGATCCGCTGTTCGCACACACCCCCTGGGAAATGCCATGCCCGCCGGTCCGCGCCCGTCCGTCCTCTTCGTCACCGATCTTGCCTACGAGGCGCGCGGCCGACGCTACTGCGACGAGGACATCTTTCTGACCTCGCGGCTCCGCGAGGAGTTCGACGTAGCGCTCTGCCATCCGCGGGACGCGGCCGCACTGCTGGACGGCTTCGACGTCGTCGTCGTACGCAACAGCGGTCCGGTGCTGCACTACCAGGAGGCGTACGACGCGTTCTGCGCCCGCGCACGCGAGCGGAACGTGCCGGTCTACAACCCGCTGACCGGCCTCGGTGACATGGCCGGCAAGCAGTATCTGGTCGACCTGAGCGCCGCGAAGTATCCGGTGATCGCGACCGTGGACCGGGCAGCCGATCTGGGGCTGCTGCCCGAGGCCGCGGAGTATGTGATCAAGCCGAAGCTGGGGGCGGACTCGGTCGGGCTGCGGTTCGTCGCACCGGAGCTGCTCGCCGCCGAGGTGGCAGCCGAACCGGTCGGCACCGTGCTCGTCCAGCCGAAGATCGACTTCAGCTACGAGGTGTCCTTCTACTTCATCGACCGGGACTTCCAGTACGCGCTGTACGCACCGCACACCGACAGGCGATGGGTGCTGGAGCCGTACGGGCCGACTGCGGTGGATCTGGAGTTCGCCCGGCGGTTCGTGGAGTGGAACGGTCTCGCACACGGCATTCAGCGGATCGACGCCTGCCGGACGGCCGACGGCGAGCTGCTGCTCGTCGAGCTGGAGGACCTCAATCCGTATCTCTCGCTCGACCGCGTGACGGAGCCGGTGCGGGAGGCGTTCGTCGCCCGGATGAAGACGTCGGTACGCGAGCTGATCCGCTGACCCGTCCGGCCGTCCCCCACATGCGGGGGACGGGGGCCGATGTGAGGGTGCAAGCGTGACCACTGCCAGCGAGACTGCCCCCGCCGCGCAGAGTGCCGTCGCGCCGCCCGTGCTCGACCCGCGTCGCCGGAACATCGTCTTCATCACGATCGTGCTGGGGATTCTGCTGGCCGCCCTGGACCAGACGATCGTGGGCACGGCGCTGCCCACGATCGTCTCGGATCTGGGCGGCGCCGCCCATATGTCCTGGGTGGTCACCGCGTATCTGCTCGCCGAGACGGTGGCGACGGTCCTGGTCGGCAAGTTCGGTGACCTCTTCGGCCGGAAGATCGTCTTCCAGGTCTCGGCGATCATCTTCATCACCGGCTCATTCCTGTGCGGGCTCGCGACCAATATGTCGATGCTGATCATCTGGCGAGGGCTGCAGGGCATCGGCGCGGGCGGGCTGATGGTCACCTCGATGGCGCTGATCGCCGATGTGATCCCGCTGCGTGAACGCGGCAAGTACCAGGGCGCGATCGGTGCGGTCTTCGGGGTTGCCACGGTGGTCGGGCCGTTGCTCGGCGGGCTGTTCACCGACCATCTCTCGTGGCGCTGGGCGTTCTACGTCAATGTGCCGATCGCGATCGTGGTGGTGATAGCCGCCGCCCGGACGATCCCGGCGGTCAAGGCGGCCGGGCGGCCGGTCATCGACTATCTGGGCATCACCTTGGTCACGATCGGTGCGAGCGCCCTGATCCTGGCGACGAGCTGGGGCGGCAATCAGTTCGCCTGGGGGTCGCCCGTCATCATCGGTCTCTTCGCCGGCGGTGCCGTCGCGCTGGCGCTCTTCTGCCTCGTGGAGTTCCGGGCGAAGGAACCGATGCTGCCGATGCGGCTATTCCGGAACCCGGTCTTCACCGTCTGCTCGGTCCTCAGCTTCATCGTGGGCTTCGCGATGCTCGGCGCGATGATCTTCCTGCCCACATATCTGCAGTTCGTGGACGGGAACTCGGCGACGCTGTCGGGCGTGCGGACGCTGCCGCTCGTCATCGGTCTGCTCGCGGCCTCGATCTTCAGCGGCAATGTGGTCAGCAAGACCGGCAGGTACCGGATCTTCCCCATCATCGGTTCGCTGATCATGGCGGCCGGGCTGTATCTGCTGTCCCGGATGGGTCCGGGAAGCGGGGTCTGGCTGGAGTCGCTGTACATGCTGGTGCTCGGTGTCGGCATCGGCCTGGCCATGCAGGTGCTGACGATCGCCGTGCAGAACACGGTCGACTACGCGGACCTGGGCACGGCGACGTCGGGCGTGACGTTCTTCCGTACGCTCGGCAGCTCCTTCGGCACCGCGGTCTTCGGCACGATCTACGCCAACGCGCTGGGGCCGAACCTGACCCAGGGGATCGCGGCTGCGGCTCGGGCGGGCGGCGACCCCGCCCTCGTGGCGAAGGCGGCGCAGAGCCCGAAGGGGCTGCACAGCCTGCCGCCCGGGCAGTCCGCACCGCTGGTCCAGGCATACGCGGACACGCTCCACACCGTGTTCCTCTGGACGGTGCCGGTCGCACTGCTCGGATTCGTCGTGGCCCTCTTCCTGAAAGAGGTGAAACTTCGCGACACCGCACGGGTCGCCTCGACCGACATGGGCGAAGGGTTCGCCTCCCCTAACGACGGGGACTCGGCGAAGCTGCTCGAGTACTCGGTGGCGAAGATCCTGCGGGGTATGGGCCCGGACACGGCCCGTCGGATCGTCGCCGCCTCGGACACCCGGCTCGACATGGCCGGCGCCTGGGCGGTGATGCAGGTCGAGCTGTTCACCCGGATGGTCGGCCATGCGGGCCTCGGTCTGATCGCGACAAGGCACCGGATTCCGCCCGAGGTGCTGGTGCCGGTCTTCGACCGGATGATCGAGGAGGGGTATCTCAACGGGGACGGTCACCTCTTCACGCACACCGAGGCGGGCCGCCGGGAGGCAGCGACGATCTCCCGCGCCTGGGGCGCCTGGCTCAATGAACAAGTGGATCACGACGGCGCCCGCCCCGACGACGAGCAGCTGCGGGCCGCGGTCCATGTCATCGCCAAACGGCTGCTGGCGGAGGACCTGACGCACGAGCTGTCCCCGGCGGACGCGGCCGGTGCGTCACGGGTGCCCGCCCCGGCCTGACACCGACGCCGCCTGCTCGCTCCACCGCCTGCCGGGTCGCGGTGAGCACTTTCGGCGTGATGCCGCTCGGCGGACCGCGGAGTGATCAGTCGGCGAAGACCGCTGTCGAGTAGACCCAGGCGCCTTCGTGCCGGACGAATCGGCTCTGTTCGTGGAGCGAGTCCGGCCGGCCGTTGTCCGTGTAGTGGGCCCGGAAGGTGACCGTGCCCGTGGTGTGGAAAGCGCTGCCGTCCGTCGTCGCCAAGATCTCCAGGCGCACCCAGCGCATTGCGGGATCGAAATCGATGACGGGCGGCCGGGTGTCCGGGTGCCAGGTGCGGAGCAGGTACGCCGCGTCCTGGACGACGAACGCGGCGTACCGCGAACGCATCAGCGCCTCACAGGTCGGCGCGGCGGCCCCGGCGTGCAGTCGACCGCAGCAGTCGGCGTATGTGGCGGAAAGGCCGCAGGGGCACGGCGAGGCCGGAGTGATCGCGGTGGCCGGGGCGATCCGGGTGCTCGCGGCGGAAGTCTGCCGGGGGCGTGAGCTGCGTCGGGACATGGCCCCATTGTGACCTGCGACGGGACCGGGCAGGTGCGCAAGGGGGGACGCTGCCGTAACGGACCGGTGCGTCACCGTGTCCCTGCGAATCGGCGACGGTACTCGGTGGGGGTGAGCCCCGTACGGCGGCGCAGCTGGGCGCGCAGGTTCGTCGCCGTACCGAGTCCGCTGACGCGGGCGACCACGTCGAGGCGTTCCTCGCCGCACTCCATCAGCCGGCAGGCGAAGGTGATCCGCCGCTCGGTCAGCCAGGCGAGCGGGGTGGTGGCGAGCTGGGAACGGAAGCGGCGGTGCAGGGTGGCGGGGCTGACGGCGGCGCGCGCGGCGAGGCCGGAGACCGTGAGCTCCGTGCCGAGGCGCTCCTCGGCCCAGGCGAGCAGCGGGCCCAGCGAGGTGTCGGGCACGTCGGGCAGCGGGTGCTCGACGAACTGCCGCTGGCCACCGTCGCGGTGCACGGCGAAGACCAGCCGGCGGCTGACGGCTGCGGCGATCTCCGCGCCGTGGTCTCCGCGGATGATGTGGAGGCCCGTGTCGAGGGCCGCGGCGCTGCCCGCCGCGGTGATGATCTGCCCGTCGTCGACGAACAGCACATCGGGGTCGAGGCGGACCTGCGGGAAGCGGACGGCGAAGGCATCGGCCCAGCGCCAGTGGGTGGTGGCGCGGCGGCCGTCCAGCACACCGGCCGCGGCCAGCGTGAACGTACCCGTGCAGAAGCTGACCAGACGGGCGCCCCGGCCGGCGGCGCGACGGATCGCGTCGAGGACGGCCGGATCGGGGTCGGTCTCCGGGTCGGGGCGGTTCGGCACGATGACGGTGTCGGCCCGGTCGACGGCGTCGAGTCCGGCGACTCCGGTGAGCTGGAAGAAGCCGTGATGCATGCGCACGGTCGGGGTCCCGGCGCAGAGCTCGAAGTCGTACCAGGGCACCGGCAGCTCGGGGCGGCGCAGCCCGAAGAGTTCGGTGGCCACGCCCAGCTCGAACGGGTTGGAGCCGGCGGAGACGATCATCACGACCCGGTGCGAGGATTCTTGCGCCATGTGCGATTCGTAGCACTCACCCGAAGCGTGGTCCACCGCCGAGGATGGGACGCATGAGCGATCACACGGCGACGACCGGCCCGGACCCCATCCTGCTGAGCGATGCCCTCAAGACATTCGAGGCGCTGTGGAGCCCCCGGATCGTGACCCGCGTCAACGACTACGACGTGCGGGTCGCCAAGGTCCGGGGCGAGCATGTCTGGCACGTCCATGAGGAGACCGACGAGTTCTTCCTCGTCCTCGACGGCGTCCTGGACATCGCACTGCGCGAGGCCGGCGGGGAGCGGACGGTCACCCTCGACCGGGGCGCGGTGTTCGTCGTCCCGCGCACCACGTGGCACCGGCCGTATTCGGCGGCCGGTGCGTCGCTCCTGCTGTTCGAGCCGTCCGGAACGTCATCGGTGGGCGACCGGCACGACGAGGTGCCCGACCATGTCGAGGCGACATCCGGACACGCATTGGAGGCCTGAACACGGCGGGGACGGCAGGGTTGTGGGCTGCTGTCGATCCACTGAGCCGAAGTGAGTCGCGCGGACTCGGGGTCAGGGCTTGCGGGCCACACCCGCGTATCCCGGGATCGGCTCGTCGCCCGGCACGTCGATGACCTCGCCGAGCTCCGGATGCCAGTCCGCGGAGAGGGTGACGCCCGGCTCGACGAGCTCCAGCCCGTCGAAGAACGCGCTGAGTTCGGCATGCGAGCGCGGACGCAGCGTCATCCCGCGGGCCTTGTACATGGCGGAGGCCTGGGCCGCGCCCTCGGGGTTGAAGTCCCCGGTGGTGTGCGAGAGCACCAGATAGCTGCCCGAGGGGAGCTGCGCCACCAGCCGGTCGACGAGCTCGGCCGCACCGTCCTCGTCGTCGAGGAAGTGCAGCAGGGCCAGCAGGGACAACGCGATGGGGCGGCTGAAGTCGAGGACCTTGCCCGCCTTCTCGAGGATGGCCTCCGGCCGGCGGGCGTCGACCTGGATGTACTCGGTGGCGCCCTCGGGGGTGGAGCGCAGCAGGGCCGCCGCGTGCGCGAGAACGATCGGGTCGTTGTCGCAGTAGACGATGCGCGCATCCGGGGCGGTCTGCTGTGCGATCTGGTGAAGGTTGGGCTCGGTGGGGATGCCGGTGCCTATGTCGAGGAACTGACGTACGCCCCGCTCGGCGAGCCAGCGGGTGGCGCGGTGCATGAACGCGCGGTTGACCCGGGCCATGTCACGGCCCCGTGAGTCGAGGGCCAGGAGTTGCTGGGCCATCTGTTCGTCGACCGGGTAGTTGTCCTTGCCGCCGAGGAACCAGTCGTACATCCGGGCGGGATGCGGCTTGCTGGTGTCGATCTCGATGGGCTGCGGGTCGTGCCCGGTCATAGCGCGCTCCTTGGGTCCGTGGATCGGCGAACAGCGACTGACGTGTGGCGCGGAACAGGCGCCGGCTCTTCAGGGTCCGGTACGTGCGCGTCAGGTTCCGGTCAGGAGGAAGTCTGCCTGACCGGCCTTGGCGCCCTGGATGAATGCGGCGATCTCACGGGGGGTGTAGATGAGGGCGGGGCCGTCGGGATCCGCGGACTGGCGTACAGCGACTCTGCCGTCGGCCAGCCTCATGGCCTCGACGCAGTTGCCCCCGTTGCCGCCGCTCCACGGCTTGGACCAGCCTTCGGAGCCGAGTTCGGCGGCCGGCATGCCGTTGTATATGGGGTCGATCATCACAGCTCCTTGCGGAAGTCCCGGAGGATTTCCTTCGTGCGTTGTGCAGTTGCGGCCTGAGCCGCCATGCGGTCCATGACTTCGAGGTAGGAGGCCACCTCGGGGCGCGCGTCGAAGTAGACGGCGCCGGTCAGGTACTCGCTGTACACCATGTCGGGCAGTTCGGGGACGGCGAAGCGGAAGAGGACGAACGGGCCATAGGTGCCGGGGTGGTGGCCGGTCGCGAACTCCGCGATCTGCAGCGTCACATTGGACATTTCGGTCGCCTGGAGCAGCCGGTCGGTCTGTTCGCGCATGGCATCGGCGCTGCCGACGGGACGGCGCAGGACTGTCTCGTCCATCACCACCCACAGCTTCGGGGCGTCCGGGCGTGTCAGCAGCGCCTGCCGCTCCATCCGCAGCGCCACATGGCCCTCGATGTCCTCGGGCCGGGTCTGGCCGACGGCGCCGGTACGCATCACCGAGCGTGCGTAGTCCTCGGTCTGCAGGAGTCCGGGGACGAAGTGCGGTTCGTACATGCGCAGGAGGCTTGCGGCGCCCTCCAGGCTGACGTACATGCTGAACCAGTCGGGCAGGACGTCGTGGAACCGCTGCCACCAGCCGGGCTTGTTGGCCTCCTCTGCGAGCTCGACGAAGGAGTCGGCCTCGCCGTCGGCGATCCCGTAGGCCTTCAGGAGCAGTTGCACATAGGGGATCTTGAGAGCGACCTCTGCGGTCTCCATCCTGCGAATCGTCGCAGGAGCGACCCTCAGCACCTTGGCAGCCTGGTCACGGCTCAGGCCGACACGCTCCCGCAGGTCCTGCAGGCGCTTGCCGAGAACGACCTGACCCACGGTCGGGGCGGACCGCGGTTCGCTCACTTCAGACCTCCCGATGCGCTGTTTGCGAGCAGTGTGCCATGCGCATGCCTTCAAAGACACAGTCACTCTGGAATTTTCAGAGTGCCCCTTGCCAAGTGTTCGCGACAGGGGGAGAGTTGGTGAGTGAACCAGTTCACTTAGTCATGCCCGCTCCCTCCCCCCGGAATGCGAAGCGTGGCGCAGCCCCCCACTGTGAGGAATCGGTCGTGGCACCTGGCAGTGCGCTCATCCCCCGGCACGTCGACCTCAGCCCCGGGACGGAAGCGCTCCGGTACTGCTTCGCATTGCCCGCCCACCCGGAATCGGTGGCAGGTGCGCGGCGGCTGACGCGGGCCCGGCTGGACGAGTGGCGGCTGGACGCGGATGCACACGAAGCGGCGGTCCTGATCGTCTCGGAACTGGTCACCAACGCGGTGGTGCACACCGCGAGCGCTCGCGTCGTGTGCGAGCTGCACTGCCTCGAAAGGCGGCTGCGCATAGCCGTACAGGATCAAGGACATCAGCCCGGTGGCCCGAAGCTGCGCCGCACCGCCGACGACGAACACGGACGCGGCCTGCTCCTCGTCGACGCGATGAGCAGCGCCTGGGGGTCCCGCGACGCCGGGGACGGCTCGGGCCGCATCGTCTGGGCAGAACTGCCGCACGGCACGGAGCAGTCATGTTGAGGAACGCAATGTCCCAGTTGCTCGGAACGCGCCGCTCCCGTGAGTCCCAGTCGCCCGGCGCCGGCGACGGCGGGGTACAGCTGCCGGTGCCGCCCGCGCTGTCGGCGACTCTGGGCTGCGACGCGGTGGGGGTCCCGGCCGCATACGGCTTCCGGCTGTTGTCCCATCTGCCACGCACCGGTTGCGTCTTCGCGGACGCCGACCGCTGGTGGTGGATCGTCCCGGCGGGTTCGGACCTCGAACTGGACTGGCCGGCGCAGGTCGCGTACGCCAGGGGTACGTACGTCCCCGCGACGCGGCCGCGGCTGATCCACGCACCCGACAGCCGTACCCCCTACACCCCGCCCATTCCGCTGTTCCTGATGGTGTGCCAGGTCACCGGGGTGACACCGTCCTGGGCCGTGGCCGGTGGCCCCCGCGCGGTGCCCGCCGGCTGACCCCCAGCCTCTTCGCTGCGCCCCTGACCTGGGATTGTTCCCGATCGGTGCACCGTCACGCTGCGTTGTCAGTGGCGGGTTCTAGTGTGGCAGCACTGATCGAGAAGCCCGCCGCGAAGCGGGCTGTCCAGGTGTGAAGGGGGCGGGCCGGTGCGGCGCTGGGAGTACGTCGAGGGCAGTGCATCGAAGTTCTGGGAGACCGGGGCCGACGGCGCCGTGGTGACGGTGCGGTACGGGCGGTGCGGAAGCGACGGGCGCACCCAGAGCAAGGAGTACGCGTCGGCGGACGCCGCGCGGGAGCAGGTCCGCAGGACGATCGCGGAGAAGGAGCGCAAGGGCTACCGGGAGGTGGGCGGGGCCACGGTGGCCGCCCAGGCGCCCGCGCAAGCTGCCGACGCGGCCGACGCGGCTGTGGGTGCACTGCCCGACGAGGACACCTTCGAGCTGCCGGCCGCCTGGCGGCGCCAGCTGCACCCGCGGCGCGGGGGTGTGCGGCGCTCTGCGGGCAAGGCCTCGCAGGAAGCGCTGGACACGGTGGAGCGCAGGCTCTCCGAGGAGCGTGGGTGGATCGCCGAGCTTCTGGCGGCTCCGCGCAGCGACGACCGGCTCGTCGAGTCCGCCCGGGCGCATCTGGCCGGCAGTCCCGATCCCGTCGGGGCGGCTGTCCTGGCCGCAGTGGTCGGCCTCTACCCATTGACACAGGCGGCATGGGCGGACAGCTGGACCGAGGCGTACGGGCTGCCGTTCGCCGCCCGGGCCACCGTGGAACTCTTCACGGTGGAGGCGCACTGGGCCCAGGAGGGAACGCGGCGGTACGACCCGTGGCTCGAAGCCCTCACGGACCACCGCAACGGGTACCGGACGGGCGCGCGCCGGCCGGCCGCCGACCGGATCCGCGCCCTGCTCGCAAACGCCGACGAGGAGGCCTACCGGTCGACGGTCGACGCGCTCGCCGGCTGCCGCGACGATACGGTGCGCCGGATCGTCGTTTCGTATCTGGTGCCGAGCGAGACGGAGTGGGTGGCCGAGCTCTGTGCGAACCCGCAGGTGATCGCGGAGAGCGACCACACCCTGCGCTCCATGGTGTTGTGTTCGCTCAACTCGTCCGAGCAGCTCGGCGAACTCGCGGAGCGGCCCGGCGTCGGCTGGTCGGTCGCGCTGATCGGGACGGTCGCGGAGGGCATCGGACCGGCGGTCGCCCCGCTGCTGGCGGGGCGCATGAGCGACCGCTACAGCACCGACCATCTGAAGCTGATCGCGAACGCCCTGGTGGAGCTCCCGTCGGACGAGGCCTTCGGTCTTCTCCTCGCCCACTCGGACGCGAAGCATGTCCGGGCCGCGCTGTTCAAGGCGGCGCACCGCTACCCGGTGCGCGCGCTGAGGCTGCTCGCCGCGGCCGTGCGCGACGGTTCGGGACCGGGCTCCGCCGAGGCGACCCGGCTGCTGCTCGCCGAACACATCGGCGCCCATCGCGAGCTGGTGGAGACGGTGCTCCCCACGCTCGACGCCGACCTGGCCGCGCTGGTCGATCCGCTGCTCAACCCTGTCGGACGGGTCGCGGACGCCTCCTCGCGGACGCTGCCGGAACTGCTGGTCTCCCCTCCGTGGTCCCGTCCGCGCAAGCCCACCCGCACGACGGTCATCGACGGGCTGACGGCCGAGGCCGAGCCGGGCATCGTCTGGCTGGCGGGCGAGAAGGAGAAGTGGGCTTCCTACCGCAGCTGGCACAACCTCGAGCGTGAGCGCACGCACGGCAGCGCGAAGTACTGGGAGGAGCAGGCCGCTTCGTACGCGGCGGCGGAGACCCTGACCAGTCTCCAGCCCGCCTGGATGTTCCTGCACGGCCCCGAGGAGACGGTCCGGCCGTGGCTCGGCAAATGGGCCCCGGACGATCTGTGGAACGCCGAGGAGACACTCAAGCCGGTCGCCGCCCGCTTCGGGCTCGACGCACTGCCGGTGCTGCTCCGTGCGGCGCCCCACCAGCCGGGTACGCTCGCCTCGCTGTTCCTGCCGTACGTGGATGTTGCGGTGGCCCGGCACATGGCGGACTGGTCGATGCGGCTCAAGTCGGCTGCGGCGACGGCCCGTTCCTGGTTCACCCGGCACGGCGCCACGGCGGCCGCATACCTGGTGCCGGACGCGGTCGGCAAGGCCGGGGCCGGCCGTCGTGCTGCCGAGCAGGCGCTGCTGCAGATCGCGGCGTTCCACGGGGACGCGGTGGTGCGGGAGGCCGCCGCCGGATACGGCGCCGGTGCAGCAGGCGTGATCGACGAGCTGCTGTCGGCCGACCCGCTGGAGCGGGCGCTGCCCGCCAGGATGCCGGTCGTGCCCGCGTGGGCGGAGCCGGCCCTGCTGCCGCAGATCCGGGTCAGGGCCGGCGGCGCGCTGCCGGAGGAGTCCGTCCGGCATGCGCTGATGCTGCTGGCGCTGTCCCGGCCCGGGGAGACCTATCCGGGGGTGGCCGTCCTCAGGGAGACGGCGGAGCCGGAGTCGCTCGCCGTGTTCGCCTGGGCGCTGTTCGAGCAGTGGAGGCTGTCCGGGATGCCCGCCAAGGAGTCCTGGGCGCTGCACGCTCTCGGGCTGCTCGGTGACGACGGGACGGTACGGAGTCTCACACCGGTCATCAGGGCCTGGCCGGGCGAGGGCGCACATCACAGGGCGGTCGAGGGTCTCGATGTGCTGGCGGTCATCGGCACCGATGTGGCGCTGCTGCATCTGCACGGTATCTCGCAGCGCGTGAAGTTCAAGGCGCTGAAGGTACGGGCCCAGGAGAAGATCGCCGAGGTGGCCTCGGGGCTGGGGCTGACCGGCGAGCAGCTCTCCGACCGGCTGGTGCCCGACTTCGGACTGGATGCCGGGGGTTCGACGGTCGTCGACTACGGCACCCGTCGTTTCACCGTCGGCTTCGACGAGCAGCTGCGGCCGTACGTGCTGGACGGCGACGGCAAGCGCCGCAAGGATCTGCCGGTGCCGGGTGCGCGGGACGACGCGGAGCTGGCCCCCGCGGAGCGCAAGCGGTTCATGGCGCTGAAGAAGGATGTGCGGACGGTCGCCTCCGACCAGGTGCGGCGCCTGGAGGCCGCGATGGTGGCGCAGCGTTCCTGGACGATGGCGGAGTTCCGTGAGCTGTTCCTCCGCCACCCGCTGCTCTGGCACCTGGTGCGCCGGCTGGTGTGGCTGAGCGAGACCGACGGGGTGACCACCGCGTTCCGAGTGGCGGAGGACCGTACGTTCGCGAATGTCGAGGACGACCCCTTCGAGCCGGCCGACGGCACGGCGGTACGGATCGCGCACCCGCTGGCACTGGGTGAGGAGCTCGACGACTGGTCCGAGGTGTTCGCGGACTACGAGATCCTGCAGCCGTTCCCGCAGTTGGGGCGCGCCGTGTTCCGTCCGGCGGACGAAGACGCACGCGGCCACCGGCTGACCCGGTTCGAGGGGCTCAAGGTGCCGACGGGCAAGGTGCTCGGGCTGGAGCGGCGCGGCTGGGAGCGCGGTGTGCCGCAGGACGCCGGGGTCGAGCGGTGGATCTCCAAGCGGCTCGCCGACAACGTCTATCTGGTGATCGCGCTGGACAGCGGCATCGCGGTCGGGGTCGTCGACATGTTCCCGGACCAGACCCTCGAAACGGTGTGGCTGGACGAGCAACCCAACGACCATTACCCGCTGCGCACCTATCCGCTGCGGTTCGCCGATCTCGACCCGGTGACCGTCTCCGAACTGCTGGCCGATCTGACGGAGCTGACCGAGGGCGTCGCGTCATGACCGTACGGAAGACGGATGCGGAGCCGGTACCGGACGGCCGGTCCGGCGGGCCGTCGGCCGGTGTGGAGGCCGGGCCGTCCGTGCAACGGCCCCCGGCCGAGGTCCGGTACGCCCGGGAGCTGGCCGCGCTGCGCGCCGACGACCGCGATCCGCGGCCGCCGGGCTGGGAGTTGAGTCTGCGGGCGGCGCGCAGGTTCGTCATCGGGGACACGGACGCGGGCATCAGCCGGAAGTTCGTCGGCAATCCGTCGCTCGTCGACCGGGCGCTGGTGACCCTGGCGACGAGCCGCGGGCTGATGCTGGTGGGCGAGCCGGGCACCGCCAAGTCGCTGCTGTCCGAGCTGATCGCGGCGGCGGTCAGCGGGGACTCGACGCTGACGGTGCAGGGTGGCGCGGCCACCACGGAGGACCAGATCAAGTACGGCTGGAACTACGCGCTGCTGGTCGCCGAGGGACCGTCGACACGGTCGCTCGTCCCGGCGCCGATGCTGCGCGGGATGGCGGAGGGCCGGCTCGTACGGTTCGAGGAGATCACCCGCTGCCCACTGGAGGTGCAGGACTCGCTGCTCTCCCTGCTGTCCGAGCGGGTGGTGGCGATCCCCGAGCTGACCGGTCCTGACGGCATGGTCTTCGCCCGGCAGGGCTTCAATGTGATCGCGACGGCCAACACCCGGGACCGGGGCGTCAATGAGATGAGCGCGGCGCTCAAGCGGCGGTTCAACTTCGAGACGGTGTTCCCGATCCCGGACCTGGACACGGAGCTGGCGCTCGTCGAGGCCGAGGTGAGCACCCTGTTGCGGCGCTCGGGCGTCGAGCCGCCACCGGACCGGGACGTCCTGGAGGTCCTGGTCGGTACGTTCCGCGAGCTGCGCGCGGGCGCCGGGTCGGGCGGCTCGGGTGCGGGCCCGGACCGGCCCTCGGCCGTGATGAGTACGGCGGAGGCGGTCTCGGTCGCCCATGCCGTCGGCGTACGCGGCTGGTTCCTGCGCGGCGAGCCGGGCAGCGCGGCCGATGTGGTGGCGTGTCTGGCCGGTACGGCTGCCAAGGACAGCCCGGAGGACCTGGCCCGGCTGCGCCGCTACCTGGAGCAGCAGGTACCGCGCCGCCGCGGCCCGCAGTGGCAGGCCCTGTACGACGCACGTCATCTGCTGGCCGACTGATGCCCGCCGTGTTCCTGGGGGTGCGCCACCACTCCCCCGCCTGCGCCCGGCTCGTCGAGCGGACCATCGAGGAGCTGCGCCCCGCCCATGTGCTGGTGGAGGGCCCGGCCGAGATGAACGCCCGGCTGGACGAGCTGCTGCTCGGGCACGAGCTGCCGGTCGCGGTGTTCAGCCACTACCGCGACGGGCATCGGGCCGCGACGTCCTGGGCGCCGTTGTGCGACTACTCGCCGGAGTGGGTCGCGCTGCGGGCGGGCCGGGCGGCCGGGGCTGAGGTCCGCTTCATCGATCTGCCGGCCTGGCATCCGGCGTTCGCCGAGCGCGCCAACCGGTACGCCGACGCTGAGCTCCGGTACGCAGAGGCCACCGAGCGGCTCTGCCGGCACTTCGCGGTGGACTCCTCGGACGCGCTGTGGGACCGGTTGTTCGAGGTGGAGCCGGACGACGGTCTCGCCGCACGTCTCGACGCGTACTTCGCGCTGGTGCGCGGGGACGCGGAGGCCGATGCGGGTGACCGGGCACGCGAGGCCTATATGGCGGCGTGGGTGCGGACGGCGGTGGCTGCGGCCGGGGAGCGGCCGGTGCTGGTGGTGACCGGTGGCTTCCACCAGCCGGCGCTGCGCGCGCTCGCCGGGATCTGTGACTCCGACGGAATCGCTGACTCCGTGGTCGAGGCTGCCGGTGCTGCAGAGGCTGTCGGCGCTGTCGGCGCACTTCCTTTCGGCGGTGGTGGGGACGGTTGGGCACTCGGGGATGACGGGTGGCCGCAGGTGCCCGCTCCTCCGGAGGAGGCACGGGCGGGGAGTTTCCTCGTGCCGTACTCGTTCCGCCAGTTGGACGCGTTCGCCGGGTATCAGTCGGGCATGCCGTCGCCCGGCTACTACCAGCAGGTGTGGGAAGCGGGCCCCGAGGCCGCGGCGGACGGGCTGCTGCGGACGGTCGTCGAGCGGCTGCGGGCCCGGAAGTTCCCGGTGTCCACCGCCGATCTGATCGCGGCACGCAGTCTGGCCCAGGGGCTCACCGCGCTGCGCGGCCATCCTCGTCCTGCCAGGATCGATGTGCTGGACGGTCTCGCGGGTGCCCTGATCACGGACGACCTGGACCGTCCGCTGCCGTGGACGAGCCGTGGCACGTTGTCGACGGGCAGCCATCCCGCGGTCGTCGAGATGGTGGCGGCCTGCAGCGGCGACCGCACAGGGCGGCTGCATCCCGCCACCCCGGCGCCGCCACTCGTACACGATGTGGCGGCTCAGCTCGCCCGGCTGGGACTCGACGGCGGTCACGGCTCCTCGTACCGCCTCGACCTCACCGACGCCACCGATCTGGAGCGCAGCCAGGTGCTGCACCGGCTGCGGGTGCTGGGGATCCCCGGTCACGGGCGGACCGCCGGTCCCGAGCACGGCATCGACCCGGTGTTCACCGAGCGCTGGGAGCCGCGGCCGTCGCCGGGGCGCGAGGCCGCGCTGGTCGAGGCGGGGGCGTACGGGGCGGGACTGGCGGAGGCGGCAGCGGCCGCGCTCACCGAGCGGACACATGACGCGGAGGCCGGGGCCGACGCGCTGGCCCGGGTGCTGTTCGACACCGTGCTGTGCGGGGTGGGCGCCCTCTCGGAGCAACTGCTCGCCGAACTGGCTGCCCGCGTCGGTGAGCTGAAGGCGCCGGGACCGCTCGGCGACGTGCTCGCCACGGCTCTGGGCCTGTGGCGGCACGACCGCGTGTACGGGGTGGCGCGCGGCCCCTTGCTCGGCGCCGTGATCGACGGGGCGACGCGACGGCTGCTGTGGCTCCTGGAGGGCGCGCGCGGTGCGTCGGGGGTGGACTTCCCCCGGTTGCGGGCCGTGGTCGCCGTGCGGGATGCGGTGCTGCACGCGCCGGAGTTGCTTGCGGCGTCGCGGCGGACAGTTGCCGGGATCGCCCAGCGGATCAGCCGTGACCCGGACGCCCCGATCGATCTTCGGGGAGCCGCATTCGGGCTGCACCGGGCGCTGGGAACGGCGCCGGGGAGGTCGCCGGACCCGGCCGAGGCGGTGCGTACGGTGGCGGCGGCCGGCCCGGATGCGCTCGGCGACTGGCTGGCCGGGCTGTTCGCGCTCGCCCGTGACGAGGTGACGGGTGCGGTGGAGAGCGGCGGTGGAGACGGCGGCGCCACGGAGTCCCTGGTCGATGTGCTGGACAGCCTGGTCTGTGCGCTGCCCGACGGCGATTTCCTGTCGGGTCTGCCCGCACTGCGCCAGGCCTTCGCGTTCTTCCCACCACGTGAACGCGAGCGGATCGCCGGAAAGTTGCTGGAGCGGCGCGGGGTGCGCGGCTCGGCGCGCGGTCTGCTGCGGACCACCGCGGACCCGCTGCTGATCGCCCGCGCCGGCGCCCTGGAGGAGAACGTGTCCCGCGTGCTGTCCCGTTACGGCCTGGGAGCCGCATCATGACCACGACACCCGAACCGACGACGCCCGACGCCGGGCTGGAGCGCTGGCGGCTGATCCTCGGCGCCGCCGCCGAACGGCACACCGGACCGCTGGGGCAGGGCCACGCCGCGCAGGATGCGGCGCTCGACTGGCTCTACGGCCGTGACCCCGATCTCGCCAGGCGCGGGGTGCGCCGCTCGGGGACGAGCACCCGTCGCACCGGTGGGGACGGGCCTTCGCCGGTGACCGCGATCGACTGGCTCGACGACATCCACCGGCTCTTCCCGAAGGAGACCATCGAGCGACTGGAGCGGGACGCCGTCGAGCGGTACGGCATCCAGGAGATCGTCACCGACCCAGCGGTTCTGGAGCGGGTGGAGCCGAGCCCCACACTGCTGCGGGCCGTGCTGCGCACCAAACACCTGATGAACCCGCAAGTACTGCGGCTTGCCAGGCGCATCGTCGCGTCGGTGGTCAAAGAGCTCCTGACCAAGCTGCAGCCGGAGGTCCGCCGGGCGTTCCACGGCACCCGCTCCCGCAAGCCGAGCCGGGTGCCGCTGGCGAGGGACTTCGACTTCCGGCAGACCGTACGGGCCAACCTCGCCCACTACCAGCCGGCGGAGCGACGCCTCCTGATCGAGCGGGCGCACTTCCACTCCCGTACCCAACGCCATCTCACCCAGTGGCAGTTGATCCTGCTGGTCGACCAGTCCGGTTCGATGGCCGGTTCGGTGATCCACTCCGCGGTGACGGCCGCCTGTCTGTGGGGGCTGCCGGGCCTCAAGACGCACCTCGTCGCCTTCGACAGCAATGTGGTGGACCTGACCTCGGAGGTGTCGGACCCGGTGGAGCTGCTGATGCGGGTCCAGCTCGGCGGCGGCACGGACATCGCGCGGGCCGTGCAGTACGGCGCGGATCTGGTGGAGAACCCTCGCCGCACGATCGTCGCACTGATCACCGACTTCTACGAGGGCGGTGACTCCTACCGGCTGCTGCGCACGGTGCGCGGGCTGGTGCAGCAGGGCAGCACGGTGCTCGGCCTGGCCGCTCTGGACGAGGACGCGAACCCCGACTACGACCGCGAGCTGGCCGGTCGGCTCGCCGAGGCGGGGGCACACATCGGGGCGATGACACCGGGCCGGCTCGCCGAATTCGTCGCCGAGAGGCTGGGCCGATGACCGAAACGACCATCGGGCCCGCGCCCCGCGCCGATCTGCTGGCCCTGACCCCCGACACGCTCGCCGCGCTCGCCAACCGCGGCCTGGTCAAACGGGCCACGAAGGAGCTGGACGCGGGCACCACGCCCAGCCTCATGTCCGAGCCCGACACCACGATCCGTGCTCGCTTCGACGACGGCATCACCGCGGTCCTTCCGCCCGGTGTCGGTCTGGACAACGGCAGTTGCAGCTGCGCCGCACCCGGTGTGTGCCGCCACCTCGTCGCACTCGTCCTCGCCTATCAACGTGGTGCCGGGGCCGGCGCGGACGGCGCCCCGGTCCTCGCCCCCGTCATCGACTGGTCCCCCGGCTCCACCGACGACCGTGCGCTTGCCGATGCTCTCGGCGCCCGCACACTCGCCGCGGCCCGTCGCACCCTCGAACGTGGCTACGGCGCCCTGGTGCACCGCCCCACGGCCGAGCGTCCGGAGCCCTGGGCCGAACTGCCCACCTGTACGGTGCGGTTCCCGGTGCCTGGCGAGATCGCGTACGCGCTGACGGACGCGGCCGCCGCGGTGCGGGACGAGATGGTGGCGCTGGCGGTCTGGGCGTTCCGGGTCGCCGACGAAGCGGGGACCGAGGACCGGTCCACCACCGTCCAGGTCGGCGGGCGCCCCACCGCCCGGCCCACGGCCCGCCCCGAACTGGACGCGGCGGCGGCGCTCGCCGACGAGCTGCTGAGGGAGGGGGTGGCCCATGCCGGCCCGGTGCTCCGAGGTGCCCTGGCCCGTGCCGGTGACGCGCTGGCCGCCGGTTCGCTGCACTGGCCGGCCGGCGCGGTCGCCGAACTGACCGGCCAGCTCGCGGCCTACGCCGACCGCACCGCCCACTACCGCCCCGAGCTGGTCGCCGCCCTGCTCACCGAGGTCCACGCCCGGCGGCGGGCCGCCGCGGTACCCGGTGCGCTCGGCACCCGGGAGGCCGGGGACACCCCGCTGCGCCGGGTCCGGCTCACCGCGCTGGGCTGCCGGGTCCGCGGCACGGCCGAAGCCCTGGTCGCCGAGGTGTATTTCGCGCACCCCGGCGCGGGCTCCGTCCTGGTCCTGCGCAGGGAGTGGACGGCCGCCGACGGCCAGGAGCTCACCGGGCACCGGCTGGCCACCCGCCGTGTCCTGTCCACTTCGCTCTCCGCGCTGGCCACCGGCAGCCTGGTCAGCGAGAGCGTCCGACGCACCGCGAGCCGCGCCCTGACCATCGCCCGGGGTCGGCTCGGAACCACGAGCATCACCCCCGTCGGCGCCGCGTGGACGGAGCTGCCCGGGCCCCTCCTCGTACGCGATCTGTCGGCTCTCACGGCAAGTTGGCGTGGGCGGCCGCCGCGGCTGATCCGCCCGAGGGTCGAGGCGGAATCGGTGCGGGTCGTCGCCCTGTCCGAGGTCGGGAGTATCGGGTACGACCCCGCCGAGCAGTGTCTCGAAGCGCATGTCCGGGACGCTGCGGGAACGTCCGCCGTGCTGACGTCCGCCTACCGCCCGGAGTGCCCGGGGGCGCTGGACGCCCTGGCCGACGCGCTGAGGAGTGGCGCCACGCATATCAGCGGTTCGGTGCACCGCTCCGGCGGCGGCATCGTCATCGACCCGATCGCGGTACTCACCCCGGCCGGGGTGACCGTGCCCGATCTGGCCGCCGGTGACGGCTCCACGGCTCTGGCGGCGGCCGGAAGCCGCTCACCGGATCCGCTGACCGCGGCGCTGGACGAGGCGATATCCGCACTCGCCGCCGCGGCCCACAGCGGGCTGTCCCGTCCGACCGCCCCGACCCGGTCCCGTATCGACGAAGCGGCGACCGCCCTGTCACGGACCGGGCTGGCCCGCGCGGCGGCATTGCTGCGGGCGTTCCTGAACGCGCTGGACGGACAGGCGGAGAGCGGACGGACCGCCGCCTGGCTGGAGGCCCAGCTCCACCTCCTGGTGAGCAGCGAGCTGAGGGCCGCCGAATGCTGATGACGCTCCGGGGTGAGCAGCCGTGTCCCGGTCAGGACCGGTTCAGATAGGCGAGTCCGGGATGAGCCTTCGTATACCCGTCGACGAGTCGGCGGGCGACCGAGACCGAGTCGACGAGGGGGTGCAGTGCGAAGGCCTGTACGGCGGTGGCGCGTGAGCCGGTTGCCGCCGCGTCGAGGACCGCGCGTTCGACGGCTTTGACCGCCGTGACCAGGCCGACTGCGTGGTACGGGAGCGGGTCGACGGCCACGGGGTGGGCGCCGTTGGCGTCGACGAGGCAGGGCACCTCGATGACGGCGTCCGTGTCGAGCACGGACAGCGTGGTGCGGTTGCGGACGTTGAGGATGAGGGACGTCCGCTCGTTGCGGGCGACGGCCCGCATGAGGGCGAGGGCGACCTGCTCGTACCCGCCGGACTCCAGATCGCTCTCGTCCCGCTCACCGGCCCCGGCGACCTCCCTGTTCTCCGACATGTAGGTGGCCTCGCGTTCGGCGCGGGTGCGGTCCCAGGTCGGCAGGGCGGGGGTGGCCGGGTCCTTCATCCGGGCGTAGAAGCCCTCCTGCTGGTCGCGGAGGAAAGCGCCGCGGGTCTGCTCGGCTTCCTGGTAGGCGCGGACGGCCTCCCGGTTGAAGTAGTAGTAGTGCAGGTACTCGTTGGGGATCGCACCGAGTGAACGCAGCCAGTCGGTGCCGAAGAGCTTGCCCTCCTCGAACGAGCCCAGCAACTCCGGGTCGGCGAGCAGTCGCGGCAGTTCGTCGCGGCCGTCGATGTGCAGTCCACGGACCCAGCCCAGGTGGTTGAGGCCGACGTAGTCGATCCAGGCACGGTCGGGATCCGCGCCCAGGGCCCGGGCGATACGGCGGCCGAGGCCCACCGGCGAGTCGCAGATGCCGATGACCCGGTCGCCGAGGTGGCGTGACATGGCTTCGGTGACCAGGCCTGCCGGGTTGGTGAAGTTGATGACCCAGGCGTGCGGGGCGAGCCGGGCGATGCGGCGGGCGAGGGCGTCCGCGACGGGGACGGTGCGCAGCCCGTACGCGATGCCGCCCGCGCCGACCGTCTCCTGGCCGAGCACGCCCTCGTCGAGGGCGACCCGTTCGTCGGCGGCACGGCCTTCGAGGCCGCCGACACGGATGGCGGAGAAGACGAAGTCGGTGCCCCGCAGTGCCTCGTCGAGCTCGGTGGTGGCGAGAACGGTGGGTGCGTCCGGCACCCTCTCGGCCTGATCGGCGAGGACGCGGGCGACGGCGGTGAGCCGGTCGGCGTCGGTGTCGTAGAGGGTGACGGCGGTGACGCGGCCTTCGGCGTGGTCGGCGAGCAGCGCCCCGTACACCAGGGGGACCCGGAATCCGCCACCGCCCAGAATTGTCAGCTTCACGCTTCCGCATGGTACGGGCCCGAAGCTCCGTACCGGGCCCGCTGCCATCACCGCGGCAAGCGCGCGGGCCGGTGGTCCCGGACCCCGAGGTCCGGGACCACCGGCCCGTAACTGCGCTCGTACCGACGGTGCCGGTCGTTGCGCGAACAGCCAGGTCAGTAGCCGCTCCACCAGCGCGTCACCGCGCGCCACAGCCTCGCCGGTGCGGCCGGCCTGCGCTGGCGCGGGATCCGGCCGACTGCCGACTGCCCCGCGGCCGTGTTTTCGGGCGCCGTCTCGGTCTGCACCCCACCCCCCTGCACGGCACCGGCCCCGCCGGGGGCGGCCTGCGCCCCCGCACCGGCCGGAACGGGCGAGGGCGCCGGAGTGCGCACCGACGCGGGCGGCGTGTGCGGGACCGGCGACTGCACTTCCCAGTTCTCGCGCGCCGGGTTGCGCCGGCCCGTCGACGGCGGTTCGTTGTCGTCCTGCGGCGGGCGGGCGGCGAAGTCCGCGGGCAGTTCCACGAGATGCCGGGACATGATGTTCCCGATCCACTGCAGTTCGCTCTCGTCGACGGCCAGTTCGAGGTCCGGCAGGCGCATCAGCAGGGCGTCGACACCAACGTCCGCGATCGCTCGCCCGATGTCCTGGCCGGGGCATTCGTGCGGGCCACCGCTGAACGCGAGGTGGGCGCGGTTGCCCTCCATGTTGGCGGTGAGATCGGGCCGTACCACCGGGTCCGTGTTGGCGGGTGCGATGCCGACGATCAGCGCGTCGCCCTCCCTGATGCGCTGGCCGCCGAGCTCCGTGTCGCCGACCGCCCAGCGGCCGAACACCGCGGTGAACGGCGGCTCGTCCCACAGCGTCTGCTCGACCGCCTCCGGCACCGTCATGTGGCCGCCGCTGAGCCTGGCCCGGAACCGCGGGTCGGTGAGCACCATGCGGAGCACGTTGGCGATCAGGTTGGCGGTGGCCTCGTACGCGGCGATGAGGATCAGCCGCAAATGCTCGGTGACCTCGGTGTCGGTCATTCCCGCGGGATGATCGACGAGCCAGGTGGCGAAGTCGGAGGCGGGTTCGGTCCGGCGCCGTTGGACCAGCCGGCTCAGCGCGGCAACGACATAGGCGTTGCTCGCGACAGCGGTCGCCGTGCCCCGGGTCATGTCGCGGGCGGCCTGCACCATGCGGTCGTTGTACTCCTCGGGCATGCCGAGGATCGCGCACATCACCATCATCGGCAGCTGCTCGGCGAACTGGCTGACCAGGTCGACGCGGCCTTCCTGGCAGAAGTCGTTGACGAGGCGGTTACTGAAGCGGTTGATGTGACGGCGCACGCCGCGGTGGTCGATGCGCGCCATGCTGTCGGTGACCGCGCCGCGCAGCCGTTCATGGGTGTCGCCGTCGGCGAACACGCACACCGGCTGCCAGGTGAAGATCGGGGCCAGCGGGTGGTCCGGGGCGACACTGCCGTCCTGCAGGGCCCGCCAGCGCCGGGAGTCGCGGGAGAACTGCGAGGGGGTCCGGGTCATGTGCAGGTTCTCGCTGTGCCCGAGCACCAGCCAGGCGGGTACGTCCCCGTGCAGCAGGATCGGTGCCACCGTTCCGTGTTCGGCGCGCAACTTGTCGTACAGCCCTGCGGGGTCCCGCTCCGCCTCGGGGCCGTAGAACCGGCGCAGCCCGCCGGGTCCGATACCGAGGCCGTGGGCCGGGCACTCGGGCGGTGGAACCGGCCCCGTGGCCGCGCCGGGCTCGTAGTGGAAAGGGGTTGTCACGATCGCTCCAGGGATAAGGCTGCCAAGATCGGATGTGTACGGGCGAGGGATCGAGCGGGTGCCAAGAGGGTGTCCGGCGGGGTGCGCGTGGGGGCGGGCAGGGTGCGGCGCGGTGTGCGGTGAGGTGCGGTGGGGTCAGCCGAGCGGGACGGCCAGGCTGTGCAGATAGCGCATCAGGGTCATCAACACATCGCGGCTGGACGCGCGCAGTCTCGCGTCGCAGTCGATCATCGGAACCTCGTCCGGCAGGTCCAGGGCGCTGCGCAATGCCTCGACCGGGTGCTTCGGGGCGTCCGGGAAGGTGTTGACGGCGACGACGAACGGCACGCCGCGCTCCTCCAGACGCCCGATCACGTCGAAGCTGACTTCGAGGCGTCGGGTGTCGATGAGTACGACGGCGCCGAGCGCGCCCTCGAAGAGGCCGTTCCACAGGAACCAGAAGCGTTCCTGGCCCGGGGTGCCGAAGAGGTAGAGGATCAGCTCGTCGCTGATGCTGATCCGGCCGAAGTCCATGGCGACGGTGGTGGCGGTCTTGCTCTCCACCCCGAAGTTGTCGTCCACGCCGACGCCGGCCTGGGTCATGGTCTCTTCGGTGGTCAGGGGCCGGATCTCGCTGACGGAACCGACCATGGTCGTCTTGCCGACCCCGAACCCACCGACTATCACCACCTTCACGGCCGCTGTGGCCGTGGTGGGCAGGATGTCCTCGGTCCTGGGGCCGGTGATCGTGTCAGAGTTTCTGAAGTCCATGCATCACCGCTTCGAGAAGGGACCTGTCCGGGAGTGTGGCGCGGACGATGGGCGCGCGCGATTCGATCAGTTCGGTCGCGAGGAGATCGGTGAGGAGCGAAGTCACCACGCTGAACGGCAGGCTGAGGTAGGCCGAGATCTCGGCGACCGATAACGGCGCCTGGCAGAGCCGCAGGATCACGGCCTGCTCGGGCTGGACCGTCGGCGTCGGTTCCACCTTCGCGACGATCATCGTGACCAGGTCGAGCGCCGCCCGCTCGCTGCCGTCGGGATCGCCTGTGATCACGTACAGCCGTTCCGGATCACTCAGTGCCGGATCGGTCTTTCGGCGTTCTCGTCGGGGAGAACTCATCCGGCCTGCCCGTCATGACGCGGCGGGCTCGTGAGGTGGGCGCCGATCCTGACGACCATGTCGCGCATCCGCGCTCCGACGAGTCCCGCGTCCACCGTCTCTCCGGCAAGGACCGCGAGGTACGCACCGGTCCCGGCGGCCATCAAGTAGAAAAAACCGCCGGTGACTTCGATGACGACGAGCCGCATCATTCCGTCGCTGTACGGGATTTCGGAGGCGACGGCGGCGGCCAGGCTCTGCAGTCCGGCACAGGCGGCCGCCAGCCGGTCGGCGACATCGGGGTCGCCGCCGTGCCGGGCGATGCGCAGGCCGTCCGCGGAGAGCACCACGATCTGATGGATGTCAGGAACGTCGTCGGCCAGTTCCTTGAGCATCCAGTCCATATTGCCCCGCTGCTGGATCACTTCAGATCTCCCTTGTCCCACGCATCGTCAGAGTCTTCGCCGGTCTTCGGCTCCTGCGGCACGCCGTTGACGGCGTTGGTGAATGCCTCCAGCCAGAGTCCGGGCGGCGGCTCCTTGGCGCTGTCGCTACCGTTGTGCTGCCCTGCGGCGGGGGCGGCCGACTGCGCGGGGAGATTGTGCGAGCCGAGCGGTGCGCGGCCGCGGCTGCGGCGCTGCGGAAGGCCACCGGAGGTCCACTCGGTCACCGCGGGGGCGTCGTCCCCCATGGCGGACGCGGGGGCGGCCGGCCGGGAGTCGGAGGCGACCGGTCCGGTGGCCGGACGGGATTCCACGGGGAGAGGCTGGCGGCGCTTGCTGCGCGGCGGAACGACGTGCTTCATGTTCGAGAGGTCGATGTCGCTGGTGGGCCTCGACGTGGCGCCGATGCCGTGGGCGATACCGGGTGCGGGGCGGGTGGTGATCATGGCGCGCGGCACGATGACGACGGCGCGGACCCCGCCGTACGCGGACTGCCGCAGCGAGACCTGGAGGTCGTACATCCGGGAGAGCCGGCCGACGACGGCCATGCCGAGCCGCGGGGACTCGCCGAGGTCGTTCATATTCGATCCGGCCTGCGCCCTGGCGAGCATGTTCTCCGCCCGTTCGCGGGCCTCCTCGCTGAGGCTGACGCCGCCGTCCTCGATCTCGATGGCGATGCCGGACTGCACCTCGACCGCGGTGACGTGCACCCGGGTCTGCGGCGGCGAGTAGCGGGTGGCGTTGTCGAGGAGCTCGGCGCAGGCATGGATGAGCGGCTCGACCGCAGTGCCGATGATGGCGACCTTGGCGATCGAGTGCAGATCGACGCGCGGGTACTCGAGGATCCGCGACATGGCGCCACGCAGCACGCTGAACAGCGGTACGGGCTTGGGCCATTGGCGGCTGGGGCGGGCGCCGCCGAGCACCGCGATGGAGTCGGCGAGGCGGCCGATCAGCGCGGTGCCGTGGTCGATGCGCAGCAGGTCGTCGAAGACGTCGGCGTTGCGACCGTGGTGCTCCTCCATCTCCCGCAGCTCGGAGGCCTGGCGGTTGACGATCGCCTGGACGCGCCGGGCGACGTTGACGAAGGCGCGCTGCGCGGAGTCACGCATCGCCTCTTCGTTGTCGATGATGTCCAGCACCGTACGGACGAGGGCGCGTTGGGCATCGGGAAGATCGCGGTACGTCTCGTCGGAGTCGACGACGTCGCGCAGTACCTCGTCGGGCGAGTTACCCACCCGGAGCCGGTGGATCACGGCCGGCAGCAGCTCCTTGCTGATCCGAATGGCCTCTTCGTCATGGGTGGCGAGGCGATGTTCAAGGACGGCGAGACGGCGTTCGTACTCGGCGCGCTGCCTGCGCATCGCGCGTCCGCGGCGGACGAGCACGACGCTGAGTGAGGCGACCACGACGGTGGCGGCGGCTCCGCACCAGACAACTGCTATCCGCGCGGGCTCGGAGACCAGTGTCGCGGCTGCGGCAGTCGCGCCGGCCATCAGGAGCACGGGGAGCAACGCGGCGCGAGCGACGGGAGTTTCTCTGTCGATCGGCGGTGATTCAACTCGAACCATCTAAGACCTCTGACGGTTGATTCGGGAGGTATGCGCGCATCCAGGGCGCACAGGAACAAGTGCTCGAATTCATATCAACTCGACTTCACTGCGCGTGAGCTTAGCCAGATAGAAACAGTGCTTCGGCATATTCACCCAACCCCCGGCGCGAGCGCTCCGGCGGTAATACACTCACGAGTTTTTCCACGCACCGCCTTCAGCCGTGTGCGGGGAGTAATGAAGCGCCCGAACGCGAGCGATGTGACGACTGACGTACCGCTGTACGGGACATTGTCAGGACTAACTTTCGGAGGGGGACGGCCGTAGAGGAGTTGGCAGACCGCATCGATTACCGAGTGGGCCATTCCGTCCCACTCCGAGGTGCGCAGGCACATGCGATCGCGTACGGCGTGCTCCACCTGGCCTCCGACGAGTCCTGCTTCGTGACCGTCACCGCACTCGTCGTGGACGGGGGCTGCACGGCGGTCTGAGCCGGCTGCTGGTGGGCCGGGCGGTGCCGGAGGCCTGCGGGGCCGTCCTGGCGACGTTCTGCACGATCGTCAACGCGGGGCTCGGGCTGCCCGCCATCGGCGCCGGTCTGCTGGCCACGTATCAGGGGATGGCCCCGGCGATGAACGAGTTCGCACTGGGCGCCGCAGTGGTCTGCCTGCTGATCCTGGCCGTGCATCCGTGGGTGGGCCGACGGCCGGAGCGGGCCGTCCGACAGCCGTCACCCGCCCGGGCGCAGCGGGGTCCGGTGCGTGGGTCAGCGCCGGGCCCCGCCGATGCGTCCCTCCAGCTGGACCAGCAATTCGCTGAGCTGCGAGCTGAGTTCGCCGCGGGTCCGCTCGTCGAGACCGGAGAGCACGGTGCGTTCGTACGCCAGTTGCCGGGGCAGCAGCTGGTCGACCAGGGCGCGCCCCTCCTCGGTGAGTCGGACGTGTGTGACGCGCCGGTCGCGCTCGTCGCTGCGGCGGTCGACCAGGCCGCGTTCCTGGAGGATCCGGAGGCGCTTGGTGACGGCCGCACCGGAGGAGAACGTCTCCCTGGCCAGTTCGCCGGGGGTGAGTTCGCGGTCGGTGCGCCGTACGGCGCCCAGCAGGTCGAATTCGGCGCGGGAGAGTCCGGCGGCGCGCAGCGGGGCGTCCTCCGCCTGCTGGAGCAGGGCGGCGCAGCGGTTGATGCGGCCGATGAGTTCCATCGGTCCGGTGTCCAGCTCCGGGTTGACGGCGTGCCACTGCCGTACCACCGAGGCGACGATGTCGTCGGTCACACCGCTCCGTTCTCCGAGGCGGGGGCGATCAGCCCCTGCCGTGTTGCCGTCGCCGCGAGCGTACGGTGTCCGGCCTGCTCGGCCGCGAGAATGTGCTCCTCGGGCAGGGCGCGCTGCCACCATTCGCCGGCTGCCGTGTCGCCGGCCTCGCGCAGTTCGACGAGCGATCCGGTGAGCCTGCGGCGGGCGGCATCGAGGGCGGCGGGCGCGGGCGCCGGGGCGGCGATGGTCTGTACGGCGTGGGCCCGGGCCCGGTCGGTGGCGGCGAGGGCCCGTTCCAGGCGTCCGGTGGCCCGTCGGTTGGTGACGGCCATGGCGGCGAGGATTCCGACGGCGGCGCCGATGACGGTGTCCAGGACGCGGTCGCCGATGAGCTCTCCGGCCGGGTGCGTGCCGCCGAACTCCAGCACGAGGAGGGCCATCGGGGTGACGGCTATGGAGCCGAGCCAGTAGTTACGGGTGATCAGGGCCTCTGCGGCGAAATTGAAGAAGAGGCAGCAGCCGATGAGTGCGAGCGAGCTCGTCCGGGAGACGGGGAGAACCGCGGCGAAGACGAGCACACCCAGGAGGTTGCCGAGGGTGCGTTGCAGGGCGCGGCTCCAGGAGAGCGTGACATTGGCCTGGTAGAGGGAGGCGGCGGTGACGATCGCCCAGTAGGGGCGGCCGACGCCGACGGCCATCGAGACATATCCGGCGAGGGCGCAGCCGATGAGGGCGCGGGCGGCGATGGGCAGCAGCGGGGAGCCAGGGGCGAGTGCGCGCAGCACCGCTCGGCGGGCGTCGCCTCGGCCCACGGTCCGGCGCGCGGCCCGCTCGGCGTCGATCCCGAAGAGCTCCTCGGCGGTGCCGGGGGCAGGCGGCGGGGTCGGAACGGGGCCGCGGGCCCGGGTCTGGCGGGCCCAGGCGCGGAGCCGGTCGGGGCCGGCGACGCGGGCTTCGAGGTCGTGGTCGGCGGCGCGGGTGCCGACGGCCGTAGGGGCGAGCTCGCTGTCGCGGTCCGCCGTACGGGCGTGGCCGCCACCGTCGGTGTCGCCGACCCGACGCGCGTGGACGCCGGGGTGCGGCGCACCCAGGGCTCCCCGGGCGAGCGCGGCTTCGGCGTGGACGACGAGCCGCTCCAGCTCCCGGCGTACGGGGGTGGGGCGCCCGGCGGCGAGCAGTGTCTGCCAGGCCGTGTGGACGGCGGCGGCCGCGGAGTGCCGGGTGCGGTGCCCGGGGTCGTCCGCGTACGCGGCGGCAGCGGCCAGGGCTCGGGCGGTCGCGCGCCGCTCCGGACCCTCCCGGCGCAGCAGCACGGGCCCGACGGTGACCAGCCAGGAGACCGCGCCCGCGGCCGCGGTCAGTGCCAGGTGTCCGGGCACCTGACCGAGGTGCTGCGGGGCGAAGAGCGCGGCCGAGGTGACGAACGTGAAGATCACCGGTCCGGGCGGTCCGATGCGGGTGGCGTCGCAGAGCACCTTCTGCCCGGCCGCGAGAAGCGCCCCGACGGCGATCAGCACGGCGGTCGAGTCGGTGAGTGAGGCCGTGACCAGGGATATCGCCGTGCCGACGAGCATGCCGACGACGACTCCGGCGACGGTACGGGCGCGGCGGGCGTACGGGAGGCTGTGGCCGTACAGCGCACAGAGCGAGCCTGCCATCGTGTACATCACGAGGTCGAGCCGGCCGAAGGCGAAGAGCGCCAGATTCGGTACGGCAGAAGCGACGACCACGCTCAGTGCCGGCTTGAACCACATGTCCGAGGGGCGGGTCAGGCGCAACGGGCCGACCACGGGGAGTCTGCGGACGGAGGGCTGCCGGGTACGAATGGATGAATCACTCACGCAAACACTTTAGCAGATATTACACTCGTAAAACAATTTCCTCCTCACGTGGCGCACTGGCCCCGCTCCCCGGCCGGCCATAGCGTGCGAAAACACACGGACCTCCACGCGTCCACGCAGTGACAGAGGGAACAGAGGAAACGCAATGAAGCTCACCGAACCGGTGTCCGGTGGCCCCTGCTGGGTCGAGCTCAGCACGCCCGACATCGCGGCTGCCAAGGCGTTCTACGCGGCGCTCTTCGGCTGGCGGTCCGAGACCGACCCGCGCGAGGAGGCCGGCGGCTACACGATGGCGCACCTCGGCGATGAGCGCGTCGCCGCACTCAGCCCGGTCTATCAGCCGGGTCAGCCGCCCGCCTGGACGGTCTCGTTCGCCACCGAGGACACGGATGCCACGGTCGGCAAGGTGACGGCGGCGGGCGGCTCGCAGCTGGTCGGCCCGATGGACGTCTTCGACCAGGGAAGGTTCGCGGTGGTCGCGGACCCGACCGGCGCGGTGTTCTCACTGTGGCAGGGCCGCGCCTTCGTGGGCGCCGACCTGCTGAACGAGCCGGGCGCGCTCGGCTGGGTCGAACTCGTCACCCGAGAGGCCGATGCCGCGCTCTCCTTCTACCCGGCGGTCTTCGGCTGGACGGTCACCGAGTCGGAGACGTACCCGCAGTGGGGCGTGGACGGCGCCGACTTCGGCGGCATGCTGGTGATGGACGACAGGTTCCCGCCCGAGGCACCGCCGAACTGGCTGCCCTATTTCGCCGTGACGGACGTCGACGCGACCGCGGCCACCGCACAGGGCGCGGGCGGCAAGCTGATGATGCCGCCGACGAGCGTCCCGGACGGCCCACGGATCGCGGTGGTTCGCGACCCGCAGGGCGCGGTCTTCGGCATCTACCTGGCGGGCGAGGAAGGCTAGGGGTGTCCGGCGGATCACGGCCGGGACCGGGGCCGTCACCCGGATCCGTCTCCGGGCGCTGACGGCACCGTCCATGCCGCGGGTCCGCTGCTGGAGTCGCCGGCCACGGAGCGCCGGGCCACACTGATCGCGACGCCCACGGACCGGCGCACCCACCGGTTCGACATCCGTCTGCACGGCGCCGGCGAAACGGTCCTCATGGAGTTCAGCTGATGTACGAGAGCGATGCCGGCCTGCTCGCCCCCGGGCGGGCCGGCTCCCCCGCCGAGGCCACCACCGGCGACAGCGCCTTCCTTCAGGCGATGCTCGACGCCGAGGCCGCGCTGACCCGCGCCCAGTCCGCCTGCGGACTCGCCCCCGCCGAGGCGGGGCGGGCGGTGACGGAGACGGCGGACGCCGGCCGCTTCGACGTACGCGACCTGGCGCTGCGGGCCCGCTCCGGCGGCAACCCCGTCATCCCCCTGGTCGCGGACCTCACGGCGGCTGTTCCCGAGGACGCCCGGCCGTATGTGCACCGGGGTGCGACCAGCCAGGACATCCTCGACACCGCCGCGATGCTGGTCGCCTCACGGACGCTGGCAACGGTGCTCGACGACCTGGAGCGCGCGGCGGGCGAGGTGGCACGGCACGCGACCACACACCGCGACACACAGATGGCGGGGCGCACGCTCACCCAGCACGCCGTGCCGACCACGTTCGGGCTGAAGGCTGCGGGGTGGCGTGCGCTGATCCTCGACGCCCGGGACCGGCTGACTGCGGTACGGGCGTCGCTGCCCGCCCAACTGGGTGGCGCGGCAGGCACATTGGCGGCCTTCTCCGCCTTCTCCGCCCCTCCCGCCGCACAGGAGGACACCGAGGGGCAGAAGGGCGCCGACGGGCGGGGGGAGGCCGACCTGCTTGCTCTGGTTGCCGCCTATGCGCGCGAACTCGGGCTGGCGGAACCGGTGTTGCCCTGGCACACCCTGCGTACCCCGATCGCCGATCTCGCCGGTGCGCTCGCCTTCACCGCGGGCGCTCTCGGCAAGATGGCCGCCGATGTGCTCACGCTCTCCCGCACCGAGATCGGCGAGGTCGAGGAGGAAGAGTGGGGCGGTTCGTCGGCCTTGCCGCACAAGGCGAATCCGGTGCACGCCACGCTGATCGCGGCGGCCGCCCGCCGAGCCCCGGGCCTGGCGGCCACCCTGTACGGCTCGCTGACCGCCGAGGACGAGCGGCCCGCCGGGGCGTGGCACGCCGAATGGGAACCGCTGCGCGATCTGCTGCGGCTCGTCGGCGGCGCCGCGCGCGACGGCGCCGCACTCGCGGCCGGACTGCGGGTCGTCCCGTACGCCATGCGGGAGAACCTTCAGCTCACCGACGGTCTGATCGTCTCGGAGCGACTGGCTGCCGCGTTCGCCGGTCGGATCGGCCGGGCGCGGGCCAGGGAGGTGCTTGCAGGCGCGGCGGACCGGGCTCGCTCCGAGACGGCCGACCTCTCCGATGTGCTCTTCGACGTCCTCCGCGAGGAACCCGAGCTCGCCGGCCTCGATCTGGCGGAACTGACCGACCCCACCCGGTACACCGGGTCCGCGGGCCTCCTCACCGACCGGGCGCTGGAACGCCGATGACTGCTCCGCCCGACCGTCTGCCGCACCGTGGCATTCGGTACGGGCAGCACGCTGCCACGCCTAGGACCCGGCGGGACGGGCACCCCGACCGGCGGCCACGCTCGCCCCGTCGTCCCGGATCCGGGCATGGATGTGCATGTCGTGCCAGCCGTCGGCGTGCAGATGACCCCGCCGCCGGGTGCCCTCCAGCGCGAAGCCCGACTTGGTCGCGACGCGGCAGGACGCCTCGTTCATGACCGAGTGGGCGAGTTCCAGACGCTCGAAGCCGACCTCGTCGAAGGCCCAGCGCGTCACGGCGGCCACGGACCTGGGTGCGACGCCCTGGCCGCGGGCGGCGGGCAGGGTCCAGTAGGCGCATTCGGCCTGTCCGATGCCCAGCAGCAGCGAGCGGAGCGAGATCCGTCCGAGCAGTTCCTCGGCTCCGTCCGGCGCACCGTTCTTCGGGCGGACGACCGCCCAGTGGACACCGGTCTCGGCGTGCCAGGCGTCCTGCCACTGTTCGATCCAGTCGCGGGCCTCGTCCTGGGAGTCGGCCCGCCGCAGGTGCCAGCGTTGGATCGCCGGGTCCGAGAAGGCGTCGAGAACGGCGGGTGCGTCGGTGCATTCCCACGGTCGCAGGAGCAGGTCGCCGGCGACCTGCAGGGCGGGCTGCGCACCGTCCGCGAGACGGCCGGAAGGGATGTGGGGCGGCACCAGGTAGGGCATGCCTGTCATCGTCGCACCGGGGGGCGCCCGTCCCGGGCAGCGGCCGTTCGGCCTTCCCGGGGAAAAGCGTCCGCCCACGCCCCCGTACATGTATGTACGGATGCGCGGGCGGTGCGTGCCGTGCAGAAGGGGCCGGTCAGCCGAGGCCGCGGGCGTCCTGCTTGAGGGCGGTGTCCACGGTCAGTGCCGTCGCCACGACGAGGCTCAGCAGCGGCTCGGGCAGCTGGTAGTGGATCTGCAGCACGTAGTTGTCCGCCGTCGTGAACAGCGTCTTCGCGAGGCCTTCCCAGGTCTTGGTGATCCGGGCGATCTCCGCGTCGTTGTGGTCGACGATCGCGAAGTTCCAGGCGCGCCAGTTCTCCGCCTTGATGGCACCGATCTTCTGACCGTCGACCATGATGGCGAAGTTGATCTTGCCGATGGCGTTCTGCTGGACGATCTCGCCGACGGGGCTGCCGTCCGGGCGCTGCACGACGACCCGGGACTTGATGAACTTCGCCGGGCGGGTCAGGAGCAGCTGCGGCTGACCGTACGCGTCACGGATCTCGAGCTTGTGGGTGAGGTACTGGTCGATGCTGGAGACGAACCGCAGCACCTTGCGCAGCGCGCTCTGGCCGACCTGGATGACCGAGCCGATCGTGTTGCCGTGCTGGTCGAAGACGCTGTACTCGTTCGTCACCTCGATCAGCTTGGCCTTCTGGTTCACGACCAGGACCTGCTGGTTGAAGAGCGAGGCGCCGCCGGGGACGCCACCCTGCTGAGGCTGCGCCACCTGCTGAGGGGCGAACTGCTGCGGCGCGGCCTGCGGCTGAGCGGCGGCCTGCTGATACTGGGGGGCGGCCTGCTGCTGGGGCACCTGCCCCTGGGGCTGCTGCCCGCCGGCCGGGTTGGTGTGCTCGGTCCACTGGGAGCCGTCCCAGTAGCGCAGCAGCTGGGGCGCGCCATGAGGGTCCGGATACCAGCCCGCAGATACGTTCGAGTGCGTTGTCACCGGGGCACACTATCCCGCCGGTCCGACAGGGGAACCGTCAACCGCCGCATCCACAGGCTCCCCACACTTCTTGAACTTTCACACACCGCTACGATGTCGGTGATGACCAGGTTCGGAGAACGGCCCTACGCGCGGCGCGGTGACGTCCGCGTGTCTGCCGTTCTCGGCTGGCTGCTCGCCCTGCTCACCGTGGTCTCGTGCTGTTCGCTCGCCGAGACCGACGCGGCCGCGCACCACGCCATGACCGCGACGGTGCCCGCGACCCCCACTCCGGTCACGGCTCCCGGCGCGACTCCCCCGCCGACCGCGCGCATCGTCGTCGTGGCCGAGGCTCCGGGCGGCCGGGGCGCCGGCAGTTCCTGCCACGGCGCCTCGGAGCATGCGACACCCGTCGTCCTGTCCCCCCAGGCCTCCCCCGTCGCACTCCCCACCTCCACGGTCGCCGCACCGGTGGGCCGACTCACCGGCGCCGCCGGTATCCGCGGCCCCTCCAACGATGCCGTGGGCGCCGTCGATCGCCTCAGTCTCCAGGTTCAACGGACCTAGAAGCAGGCCCGGTTCCTCCGCCTGCCCACTCTCCGTACATCGTGTTGAACCCGAGGACTCCCCATGCCTTCCGCCAAGAAGCAGCACAGCCCTGCCGCCGCGCGCCGCGCCAAGCTGGAGGAGGCCCGCCGCAAGGAGCGGGCCCGCGAGCGCCGTAGCCGCATCATCACCATCGCCGCGTCCATCGCCGTCGTCGCCGGACTCGTCGCGGGCGGCGGCTATCTGATGTCCGCCGCCGACAAGCAGGACCGGGCCGAGGAGCAGGCCAAGTCCTCGCCCGTCCGAGGCGAACGGAGCTGGGACAAGCTCACCCAGAACCATGTCCAGAAGAAGGTCGACTACCCGATGAACCCGCCGGTCGGCGGCGACCACAACCCGGTGTGGATGAACTGCGACGCCGACGTCTACACCGCGCCGATCCCGAACGAGAATGCCGTCCACTCGCTGGAGCACGGTGCCGTCTGGGTCACGTACAACGAGAAGGCGAAGCCCGCCGACATCGAGAAGTTCACCGAGCGCGTCGCCAGGACGCCGTACTCCCTCATGAGCCCGGTCAAGGACCAGGACGCCCCGCTGATCCTCAGCGCCTGGGGCAAGCAGGTCACGGTGAAGAGCGCGACCGACGCACGCGTCGCGCAGTTCTTCACCAAGTACGTCCAGGGGCCGCAGACTCCGGAGCCGGGCGCCGCGTGCACCGGCGGGATCGCCCAGTGACGTCCTCGGTACGCACTCCGTGGCGGATGGGTGCGGCGGGAGCTGCGGTGCTGCTGCTGGCTCTGGGGCTGGTCGCGCTGATGTTCGTACGCCCGACCTCGTCGTCCACCCCGCAGGAGGCGAACCGGGCAGCCGTGCCCGCGGACACCTCGGTCGATGTGGGGTTCGCCCGTGACATGTCGATCCACCATCAGCAGGCGGTCGAGATGTCGTTCATCGTCCGTGACCGGACGGCCGACGAAGACGTACGGCGGCTCGCGTACGACATCATCAACACCCAGGCCAATCAGCGCGGCATGATGCTCGGCTGGCTGGACGTGTGGGGCCGCGCCAAGAGCTCCAGCCGCCCGCCCATGGAGTGGATGGGCCACGCGGGCGAGCCCAGGGGCGACGGATCTCTGATGCCGGGCATGGCGACCGACACCGAGCTGGACGCACTGCGGGCGGCGAAGGGGAAGGACGCCGAGGTGATGTATCTCAGACTGATGACCGTGCACCACCGGGCCGGTGCGGAGATGGCACAGGCGGCGGCCGCCGGGGCGGGCACCGACGAGATCAGGAACCTGGCGGCGGGCATGGTCCGTGGCCAGCAGTCGGAGATCGTGTTGATGGCGGACATGATCGAGGAGCGCGGCGCCACGGCGTGAGCCGCACGGTCCGGCTCGGTGGTCCCGCACGCGGGGGACCACCGGGCCGGGTCCGGAGCGGGCTCCGGACCGTACTGACGTACGGCATCGCATAGGCTCATCAGCGATATGAAGAGCAACCTCACGACGCTGGGGCCCAAGGCCGACAAGGACACCGTGCGACGGAGCAACCTCAGCCTGGTGCTGCGAGCCGTCCGTGACGAGGGCGAACGCGAGGCGACCAGGGCCGGGGTGGCCGCGCGCGTGGGACTGACCCGTGCCGCCGTGTCCTCGCTGGTCGAGCAGCTGCTCGACAGCGGGTTCCTGACCGAGTCGGGCAAGACGTTCAGCGGGCAGGCCGGACGCCCCGGCACCGCACTCAAGGTGGCGCGCACCGGTCCCGCCGGGCTCGGCGTGGAGGTCAACATCGACTATGTGTCGGTGTGCGTCGTCGATCTGGCCGGCACCGGCCGGGTCCGGCTGACCGAGCACCTCGACAACCGCGGCGCCCCGCCCGCCGAGGTGCTGGCGCGGGCCGCCGGGATCGCGGCGCGCACCCTGGACTCGGCGGCCGAGCAGGAGCTGTTCCCGGTCGGGGTGGCGCTCGCACTGCCCGGTCTGGTGTCCGGCGGATCCGTGCGCCAGGCACCCAATCTGGGCTGGAACCAGGTTCCGGCCGAGGAACTCTTCGCGGCCTCGCTCGCCACGCTGCGTCCCGGCCGCACAGAACTGCCGGTGAGTTCGGAGAACGAGGCCAATCTGGCGGCGCTGGCCGAGCTCTGGTTCGGCGGGCTCGACGAGGTCCGGAGCTTTCTGTATCTGACGGGTGAGATCGGTGTCGGCGGCGCCCTGGTCATCGACGGTGAACTGCTGCGCGGCGCGCACGGGTTCGCCGGGGAGATCGGGCATGTGGTGGTCGACGCGGACGGGCCGGAGTGCCGGTGCGGTTCGCGTGGCTGCCTGGAGCAGTACGCGGGACAGTCGGCACTGCTGCGGGCGGCCGGGGTCGAGGAGACCGGCCGCGGCAGCGGGGTGGCCGAGCTGGAGCGGCGCACCCGGGCCGGGGACGAGCGGGCGGTGGCTGCAGTGGCCGATGCCGGCCGGATGCTGGGCCGGGTGCTGTCCGGGGCGGTGAATCTGCTCGACCCTGACGCGGTGGTGCTCGGCGGGATCTACCGGGGCCTGATGCCATGGCTGTCGGCGCCCGCCGACGAGGAGCTCACGGGCAGGGTGGTGTCCGGGCTGTGGTCCCGGAGCGGCGGGCGGCTGCGCGCCTCGTCGGTCGCGGGCGACGCTGCGCGGGGTGCGGCGGCGCTGGTGATGCAGGACGTGCTGGCCGACCCCGTGGCGTACGCGGCGCGGGCGACGGACTGACCACGAGGGATGTGCGGGCGGCGGACCGAACCGGGATGTGCGGCCGCCGGACCGGGCGAGGACACCTCCCACAGCAGGGTCGCCCAGTCGGCCGCCAGACCCGACCTGTTCAGTTCCACGGCGAG
>NZ_JBSFCW010000023.1:0-110535 GCF_053593595.1 Streptomyces sp. NPDC002206 | reverse complement strand
CGGGCAGAAGCCGTCCGTGACGGCAACCTGCCCGCTACACTCCCACCGCTCGACGTTTCCCCAGGTCAAGCCACAAAGTACTGCTGGAGTACTAGTACTCCAGCCGGACTTCGGTATTTGGGCTGGTCAGCGGCCTGGTGGCGGGGAGTTTAGCCGGGGCGTCACAGGCGTGCGAGGGCTTTGGCCATCTGGTGCCGACGAACAGGTAGCCGCGTCGCATGTAGTGGCAGTGGCGGGCGCGCGCCTGGTGGCGTCGTCTCCACCGTGACCAGTTCACGGCGTGGTCGCGGTGTTCTCGGGGTGGGGGGCCAGCTGCCAGGAGACGGCGGATCTCGGCTGGTGTGAGGTCCACGAGGTCGGGCGTGTCGTCGTCCCGGCCCCCTTTTCGCGTTCCAGAGCGGCCATGGCCGCGAGGAAGGCGTGGGCGAGCAGGGCGAGGGTGATGTGCCGGTACCAGCTGGTGTAGCGGCGGACCTCGTACTCGTCGAGGCCGCATTCGTTCTTGGCGCTCTGGAAGCACTCCTCGATCTTCCAGCGGCATCCGGCGATCCGGGCGAGGTCCGCGAGAGTGGCGTCGAGCGGGGTGCTGGCCAGGAAGTAGGCGATGTCGTCGGGGTTGGAGATGCTGCGGCGGGCGAGTATCCACCGTCGCCGGGTGGGCTCGTCGCCGTCGCGTTCCTGGACGACGGGCAGGAGGGCGCCGGCCCAGTCGTAGACGCGTTCGCCCTTCGCTCCGGGGCCGGCGGACAGGCGTTGCCAGGCTTGCGGCGGTGCCTCGCGGCGGAAGCGGTCCTCAATGCGAGGTCCGTGGACCTGCTGGGACTTGGGCACGGCCACGACGTAGTGGAGGTGGAGGTCTTCGATGAAGCGGCGGAAGCGGCTGTCCTGTCCGTAGGCGGCGTCTGCGGTGACCCAGTTGAAGCGGAGCGGGGAGTCATGGGCCCGGCGGATCATGTCGCGGGCGAGGTCTCCCTTGGTGGCGAAGACGCGGTGGTCAGGAACGTGCGCGGCCCGGCAACGGTCCACACGGTCGGTCCAGGACCTGGGCAGGTAGAGCTCGCGGTCGACCAGGGCGTGTCCCCGGCCGGTGGCATAGGCGGCGAACAGTCGGGTAGGACCGCCGCATTGCTGCGGCGGTCCCCCCTCAGAACCGGCCGTGCGGGCTTTCCCCGCAGCTCGGCTCAAGCAAGTCCCTGGAGCTCGCAGGCGTGCAGTGCCGCAGGATCCTTGCCGGCGGCGAGCCGTCATCGACCTTCGCCGCAACGGTCTGGATGCACTCGCCACCCCCGGCCGTGCCAGCCGGGTTCAACCCGCCCGCGGAAGCGGGCAGGCCGACAGACTCGTATGTCGAGGCGAACGGCACCTCGTCACAGTTCACCTTGTCCGGTGTCGGGACGGGGATCTGCGGACGGAACTCCGGGTGCAGGAAGGTCTTCGAATGAGGCACGAATCCCTTGGTCGGAACGTACCCGTCCGCCCGGTTGCCGCCGTAGTAGCCGCAGGCCCGGTTACGGATCTTCTTCTTCGTCCACGTGGAGTCCACACGGCCGTTGTCCGCGTCGGGGCGGTAGTGGAGCGGCTTGGCGATGGTCCCCAGGCTCTGGACCCCGGACTTGTTCTGCACCATCCACAGGTGGGCCGCAGCGGCCGGGTAGCGGGCAGCATCCATCTGGTACTCAGGAACGTACTGCGTCAGCACACATCCCGGCACGCCGTAGGAATCGACCTTGTCGCAGCGCACATCGATGCCGGGTGAGCGGGCATCGCCACCGTCAGTGTCTTGGTCCTTGCCCTCGAGCGGCTCGTACTCGCTCTCTGGGTTGAAGATGAACCAGACCGGCAGCTCCCTGGACAGGCTGGCGTCGGCGGGGCCGACGCCGTTGGTGGAGCCGTCCCACTCGTGCGTGGCGGTACCGGTGGCCATGTGGGAGTCGACAGGCGTGCCGTCGCCGCCGCCCTTCCAGCTGAGGTCGCCGTAGAAGTCGAAGTTCTTCACGTCTCGGCCGTCAGAGGCACCTTCGCAGGCACTGCTATAGCACATCGAATCGATGTGGGCGATGGGGTTGCCGTCGCCGAACAGCACGGATCTGTCATGCCCGGGGAAGTCGTTGTAGACCGGGTTCATCTGGATCCATGTCTTGATCGTTCCGTCGTGTGGGTCGGTCTTGACCTGGAAGGCGATCTCGAACTTGGCGTGGTGTTCTTCGGTCTTGATGCCGTTGAGGTAGTACTCCTTCGCGTAGTTCAGGTCGTAGAAGACGCAGGCTTCGTTACGGGTGATCAGAGACTTCTGGGCCTCCCCGAACAGCGACGGCTGGCACCAGGAGCCGGTGACGATCGGATCAGGGTAGGACGAGGCCCGCGTCTTGTTCTGCTCGGCAAGTTCCCTCGCGGCCTTACGGGTTCCTTCCAGCGACCGCTCGTCCTTCGGCGTGATGGTGACCGTCTCACCGCCCTTGCTCACGGTGCGCGACGAGCTGCCCTGCTTCTAGTCGGCAATATGCTGTGGGGCGTTGACGTATGCCGCGACGTCGGAGCTCAGGTCCGGTTGCGGCAGCTTGATGTCGATCTTCTGGGCGCGGTTGTAGTCCCGGTTCCCGGCGGTGAACCCGTAGTCCTTGATCGGGCCCACGTTGCCCGCCCGGTCCACGGTGCGCGTCTGCGTCACGTGGTTGCCGTCGGTGGCCGGGGTCGCGGCGTAGGAGGCTTCGGGCGCTACGGCCCTGGTCGGTGTGGTGGTGCGTACCGATGCCCAGCCGTAGTTCTCAGCGTCGTCCTCGTACGGGTCGAAGCGGTACTGCACCTCGTATGGAGACGCATCGCCGGTCGTGACGTCGAAGCGGCCCTCACCGTCACCGTGACCGGAGTCCTCTGCCTGATCGGTGCGGTGGCCGCCGTCGTCGGCATCAAGAGCCGAGCTGAGGAGGCGGAGGACGGCAAGGAGGATGTGGTGATCGCCGCTGCTCACTGAGCACCGGCGCATGCGTGAGAGCGGCGCCTGCCGAGGGTGCGTCCGGCCCCCGGCAGGCGCCGCTCTGTAGCGGTGGATGGTGTTCTCCTCCTCTTCGCCGGGCTTGTTACTTCGCCGCGGCTTCCGACGCGCCGCCCCGCTCGGTGGCGGAGGGCTCGGC
This sequence comes from Streptomyces sp. NPDC002206, assembly GCF_053593595.1. Taxonomy (NCBI): domain Bacteria; kingdom Bacillati; phylum Actinomycetota; class Actinomycetes; order Kitasatosporales; family Streptomycetaceae; genus Streptomyces; species Streptomyces sp. NPDC002206. The sequence goes on along the minus strand of NZ_JBSFCW010000023.1, from coordinate 107,404 downwards.
CGGGGACTGAGCGGGGGAGCGGTGAGGGCGGACGCCGATCATGCCGACGGCGGTAAGGACCGCGGCCAGGGCGGCCGCGATGCCACAGATGAGGAAGGCGGTGCTGAAGCCGCTGCCCAGCGCGTCGAGGGCGAGGTCGTGCGCCGCCGATCCCGGAACGCCGGGCGGCAGGCTGTTCACGGCGATGGGTCCCCCCTCCGCGGCGATCGCGCGCGCGGCTCCCAACTGGTCCGCCGGCAGGTCCGCGACGTTCAGTTTCGACGTGAACGCCGTTCCCGCGTTGCTGAGGGCGACCGCGGTGACGACGACCGGGCCGAGCGCGAAGCCCAGATCGCGAAGCATGTTGGTCGTGGCGCTCGCCATGCCCGCCAGTCGCGGGGGCACGCTGTCCAGCGCCACGGCCGTCACTGAACTCACGCACAGGGCGAAGCCGACGCCGATCAGCAGTGCGGGCACGACGAGCGCGGTCAGGTCGGGGTCGGTGACATCGAGCCGGGTGCACAGGAGGCAGCCGACGGCCATCAGGACGAAGCCCGAGGTCAGCAGCCAGGTCGGGGCGACCCGGTGCAACAGCCGGGAGACGACCGGTATGAGGACGAACGCGGGCCCTTGCAGCAGCAGGAACGGGACGGCGACGCGAAGCGGGTCCTGGTGCTGCACCGGTCCGAGCCACATGGCCGTCGCGAAGCATGCGCCGAGAAAGGCAAGCATGCCGATGACCGCGACGACGGACGCCACCGTGAAGGCCCGGTTCCGGAACAGGGTCAGGTCGAAGATCGGGGACTTGGCACCCAGCTCGACCACCACGAAACCGGTGAGGAAGCAGAGTCCGAGGAGGAAGGACAGGATGACGGGAAGGGTTGTCCAGCCCGACTCGGGCCCCTCCACGGCGGCGTACAGCACCAGGACCAGACCGACGGCGAAGGCGATCTGACCGGGTATGTCGAGCTCTCGGCCCTCAGGTGATTTGGACTCCGAGGTCAGCGCAAGGGTGAGCACCACGCTCACGGCGGCGAGCACCACGAGCACCCAGAAGGAGCCGCGCCAGGAGCCGACCTTGGCGAACGCCCCGCCGAGGAAGGGCGAGACGGCCGCGCCGGCGGAGAGGAACCCGCTCCACAGGGCGACGGCGTGGGCCCGTTCCCGGGCGTTGCGGGTGACCGACGCGAGCATGGTGAGCGAGCCGGGGAACAGGGCGCCGGCGCCGAGACCGTTGAGCGCGGCACCGACCCAGAGGACCTGCACGTTGGGCGCGACCGCGGCCACGGTGCTGCCGGTGGCAACGAGGCCAGCTCCCACGGTGATCAGCTTCTTGCGGCCGAACAGGTCGCCGAGCACGCCGAAGGTGAATTCGAAGCAGACCACCGCGATCATGAAAGCCGCGGTGATCCAGGTCAGTTGGGAGCCGTGGGTGTTCAGGTCCTGCTGGAAGAGTCCGAGGAGGGATGCCGGCAGTGCGTTGGCGACCTGCGCCACGAACACCGCACAGCAGGTGGCAGCCAGCGTCCCCGCGTAGCCCGGCTTCCGGGCCGCCCCCGCGGTGGGGCCGTGGGACGTCGCCGTCCCGTTGTTGAGCGTCATTGCTTCTCCCTGGCTGGGAAGGTGAAGTGCCCCGCCGTCGGGCGGGACTGGCTTCGGCCGACTGCCGAAGCCAGGAGAGGGTGAGCGTTGCGGTCGCTCACCGTTCTCGCCGGGACCCTGGACCCGGGTACGCCGACGGGCTTCTCGTCGAGCGCTGCGGGTCTGTCCTGTAGGGACAGGTGTGGCGAGCCGCTGCCGTACTCGAGGTGGAGGGGGGAGGGCACAGTAAGACAGGCGCGGTGCCCTGGAGAATGGCATCTCGCTTTACGTCACGTCAATGAAATGTTCGTCGTTTAAGTGAAATTTCCTCGGCGTAAGGGTCGGACTGCCTCGGCGGGGCGACACCCTTTGCGGGCGGCGGTGCGGGCAGGACTCAGTGCGCCGCGGCCAGGTCCGCCTCCAGCGCGCGTGCCGCGACGCTGAGTGTGGCGATCAGCGACCGGAGACCGTGGGGGTCGTAGCGCACGCTGGGCATCGACACCGACAATCCCGCCTGTGCCGTCCCGTCCCGGTCGCGCACCGGCACCCCTACGGCGACGAGTCCGCGCTCGGAGCGCTCCTGGTTCACGGCGAATCCGTTGCGGCCGATGAGCTCCAGCTCGCTCCGCAGCTGCGCGATGTTCTTCCTGCGTGCCCACCGACGGGCCGGTGTGGAGCTGCTGACCGACCAGATGGTCATCGACTACGAGCACACCGACGGCGGCGCCCGGATCCTCCTGGAGAACGGGCGGACCGAGGAGGCGCCGGTGATCATCGCCGCCGACGGCCTGCACTCGGTGGCCCGGCGCAAACTCGTCGGCGACGACGTCGTCAGCTCCGACTACGTCGCCTATCGCGCGGCCGTCCCGATCGACAAGGTGCGCGACAACGGCACCGCGGAGAAGGACGTCACCGTGTACGTCGGCCCGCGCTGCCACTTCGTGCAGTACGCCCTGCGCGGCGGCGAGATGTTCAACCAGGTCGCCGTGTTCGAGTCGCCGAAGGCGCTGGCAGGGAAGGGCGACTGGGGCACGCCGGACGAGCTGGACACGGCCTTCGCGGCCACCTGCGACACCGTGCGCAAGGGCATCCCGCTGATGTGGCGGGACCGCTGGTGGCAGATGCTCGACCGGGACCCGATCGAGACGTGGGTGCACGGCCGGATCGCCCTGCTCGGCGACGCCGCTCACCCTCCGCTGCAGTACATGGCGCAGGGCGCGATCATGGCGATCGAGGACGGCTGGGTCTTCGCCCAGCACGTCGCCCGCCAGTCCATCGGGAACCCCGGAGTTCCGGACTGGGACGCCCTACTCGCCTCCTACGAGGCCGTCCGCGTCGAGCACTGTCGCCGGGTGCAGTCCACCGCCCGTGCGTGGGGCGACCTGTGGCACCTGGGCGGCGAGAAGCGGCTGCAGCGCAACGCGATCATGCGCCGGCGGGACGCCCACGACTACGGCTTCACCGACTGGGTGTACGGTCCCACCGCGCTGGCCCCGGACGAGGAACCCGCGATGTTCACCCCGATCCCGCTGTCCTCCGCCCGGCTCGAGGAGATGGGCGTCGAGGGTGCGCTCGCACAGACGGATGTCGAGGACGCGGACGCCCCCGCGTTCGTGGGAGGCATCGCCAAGTGACCGACGCCTTTCCGTGCACGGCGGCACAGGCACCGTTCGGCCGGCTCAGCGGCGCGCTGGGCCGGCGTCCGCCCCGATGATCTGGGCGCCACCGCGCTGAGGGGCGTACTGGCCAAGGCTTCGGACCTCGACCCGGCCGCGGTCGACGACGCGGTGTGGGGGCAGCGCCAACAGCGCCGGCGATCCACGGCACCGGGAATCGCGCGAACGGTGACATGTCGGCTTACAGTGCGTCAGGGTTGAGTGCAACGCGTATTGCGTGAAGCCGGTATGTGCGCTCGACGTACAGTGGCGCGTTAGGATCCAGTCATGGCGAACCTTCGTGAGGCGCAGAAGCAGATGACGCGCCGTCTGCTGCTGGAGTCAGGACTCGAGCTGTTCAAGACGAAGGGGTACGCCGCCACCACGGTCGACGACATCGCGACTGCGGCGGGCACCACGCGAGTGACCTTCTACGCCTACTTTTCTTCCCGCAGTGAACTGATGAAGGCACTCATCGACGAGCAGCTCAACGAGACGTTGCAGCGTGTCGGCTCCCCTGAGCACGGCTCGACGGCGCAGGACCTCGTCGCCACCGTCGTCGACGGGACGCCGGAGGCGATCATGGCGTGGCTTCGGCGAACCGCCGACAGCTGGCCGGCCATCCGGCCCATCATCCGGGCCGGCCGCGACGCCGCGGTGGTCGATCCAGAACTCACCGACCTGGTCGAGCGATGGTTGGAGGAGGCCATCAGCGACATCGAGGACGGACTGACGACGGCTGGGCGCCTCGAGCCCCATCAACGCCACTTTCGGGGCGTTCTTGCGATGGCTCAGCTCGATTTCGTCGCCCAGAACTGGGATCGTGCCGACTGGAAGCTGACGCGTGACCAGATGCTCGATGAGCTCGGCGCCAGTTGGGTACAGCTACTGACCTGACCACGCCCGCGGGACTGGGCGTGCGAGGGAGGGCGGGGCCGCGCTGTTCAAGCGGTTCGGGAACATCGACGCGCGGTCGATGCGCCACGATTCTCGGGACACCAATGAGATCGTCCGCGCGATCGAACTTATCGCTCCCGGCTTTGAAGGAGCCAGGCCATGCGCGTCGTGATCGGCGTCGCTGCGCCCAGCGACTCAGCCATCTCGAGCACCGCGACGAAGAGCTCTGCGACTTCCTTTTCAAAGATCATTCGAGTGGTGGATCATGGTGTGATGCTACGTCGGCATGAACTCACGGACCAGGAACGGGAGTTACTGGCTCCCCTCGTACCCCGGGCCGTGACCGGAAGACCTCGGGTTGACGACCTTCAGGTCATCAACGGAATGGTCTACAAGATCCGCACCGGCATCACCTGGCGTGACCTGCCCGAACGCTAAGGCCGTGGAAAACGGTCTACACCCGCTTCCGCCGATCCGCCCTGGAGGGCGTCTTCACCCACGCCCTCCAGCAAGTCCAGGCCCAGGCCGATGCGGCCGGTGACGTCGATTGGCTGGTCCAGATCGACTCCACTGTCGTCCGCGCACACCAGCACGCCGCCGCCGGCCGACAAGGGGGCCCGCGGATTCCGCGCCTACCTGCGACGACGCGGCATCGGCCACACCATCCTGGACGAGTTCAGGCCCCACCTCCACCAGCGGTGGAACGAAGGCTGCCGCTCCAGCTCCCAGCTGCTGCAAGAGAACCGAACCTTGGGCTACCAGGGCAGCATCCAGACCATCCAGCGATACCTTCGCCCGTTCAAGTCCTCCACCATCCCACCGCCAGCGCCCCGTCCAGCTCCGAGGCCACGCCGCATCGTCCGCTGGATCATGACCGACCCTGGACACCTCCAACCGAAGGACGCCACCGACCTCAAGGAGATCCGCACCGCCTGCCCGGAACTGGACGCCGTCACCACGTCCGCGACTTCGCCGCCATGATGCGCGACCTGCGTGGGGACCAGCTCCCCCCGTGGATGGACCGAGTCCTCAGCGACGACCTGTCCTCCCTGCACTCGCTCGTGTCCGGCCTGCGCCGCGACCAGGACGCCGTCACCGCCGGCCTGTCCACACCCTGGAGTTCCGGCCAGGTCGAGGGTCAGGTGACGAGAGTGAAGCTCCTCAACCGCCAGGGCTACGGCCGCGCGAACCTCGACCTCCTCCGCAAACGCGTACTCCTCACGGCCTGACCCACCCGATCACAAGATCAGCGACAGAGCCGAATATCGCGATCGTCCACAGTCACATGCGCACGTACTGCTCGGTGTCCTCGGCGAAGTCCTTCAGCGCTTGGTCGGTCAGTGTCGGGCGGGTCTGCGCAATAGCCTGGAGGTAGTCCTCTGTGCTGGGCGGTGTGCCTTTCCCGTGGGTGACTTCGCGTTCGAAGGCGGTCTGCGCTCCCTTGCGTGCCGCGAACTCGATGTCGGCCGGTGTGAACATCTCGCTGGCTTCCGCCAGGCGTTGCAGGTCGACATCGGCCGCGGCGGGGCCGACATAGCGCTGCCAGACCGCCGTCCGGGCCACCGGATCCGGAGGGCCGACGGGGATGACGTAGTCGAAGCGGCCCGGCCGTAGGAACGCGGGGTCGAGGGAGCGGACGGAGTTCGTGGCGCAGATCAGGAGCCGGTCATCGTGGTCGCGGAAGCCGGGTATCAGCTTGAGGAGTTCGTTGGTGACTCCGTGAGCGGGGTCGACGGCCGTGCCGGACCGGACGGAGGCGATCTCCTCGACCTCGTCGATGAAGAGGATCACCGTCTCCAGCTCGGCCAAATCGGTGAACGCCTCGCGCAGCGAGGTCGCTAGTCCTCCCTCCCCCGATGATGCGAGCCGGGAGGGGAAGAGTTCCACGAAGGGCCACTCCAGCCGGGAGGCGACCCCTTTGGCGAAACTGGTCTTGCCAGTGCCCGGCGGCCCGAAGAGGATGACCGCTTTCGGCGGCATCACTCCGTACTGCTCGGCGAGCGTGGGCCGGGCCAGCGGCAGCACGATCCGCCGCTCGATGGTCTCCTTCACCCGCTCCATTCCCGCGAGGCTGTCCCACAGGCCCGCAGGCACCATCCTTCCCCCGAGTTCCGCAAGGAGCCCGGCGTCGCTCGCGCCGAGGTGCTCGACCTTCTCGTAGAAGACGAGCCCGCCGCGGGACCGGTAGCCGGAGTGCTCCAAAGCAACGGATCCGGTCGCCCCCGGTGTGAGGAGCGCACCGATCCGGCGGACCCCCTGTGACCGCAGGCGCCGCTCGATCTCGGCGATCAAGGCGCTTCCGATCCCGCGGTTACGCCACCCCACGCCCAGGGCCACCAGGGTGATCCAGCCCCGTCCGCCGTGAGCCTGCGCCACGGCGATGCCCACCAGCTCGTCACCGACCACCGCCACGACGGCCGGCCCGCCTGCCCTGGCCGCGGTCACGACCTCCGATACGGGGAAAACGGCAGGTGCCTCGTCCGCCTGCTGATTCTGGTCCCAGATCTGGATGGCGCGGTCCAGATCGTCGTCGTGGAAATCCCGCAATCGCCACGTCGGCATCGTCCCCACCTTCCTGAGGAGGTCACCGCCGCTGTCCCGGGGCATGGCGGTCCTCCCGGCACCGGATCCTTGCTTCATTCTCCGCGCCATCGTCACGCAGGCGCACGTCGAACGATCTGCCGATGACGGCAGGGCCGTCAGATGCGACTCTCCCCGGGCTGCATCGGGCCCGTGGCCCGCTTCCTTGCCCTCGCCCGGCTCCCGGCCGCGCGTGCTGGAGGAGCGGGACGAGCTCGCGTGTCAGAAAGCCGGCGGAAGGCCGCTGGATGTACGCGCGGGCGGCGGCGAGGTTCTCGGTGAACTGCGCGTCAGCGGTGTCCCACACCATGCCGAGCTCTTCCAGCTCATCCGCCCGGGTGCTGGACATGGTCCCGGCCCGGTACGCCCTTTTCTGGTCGGACAGCCACCGGCCCAGTGGGTAGGCGCCCTTCCTGGTGTTCGTAGGGGACGTCCAGCGCCCTCCCGCTCGAAGTACCGTCGGGCGGTGTCGTAGCTGCGGGCCCAGTCCTGGCGTTCGGTGTCGAGGATCTGGAACTTGACCCACTTCGCGACCATCATCGGATCCCTGGGGGCCGCGAACCGGAGCAGCAGCCGAGACTCCTCCTCACCATCCTCCGGCTCCGGACCGATGTACTGCGACGGATCAACGACTTGCTTCTGGTTCTCTTGCGGAATAGCGAGCATTTCCACCGCACGCTCATCATGCGCCCGCAGCCCCCAAGAACCTTCACCAAGGGGCGATACGAAGGGGAAGTGAACATGTCTTCCGGCCGCTCACTCCGCGCCAGAAACACGGGCACAATCAGCGTCGCAACCTTGCCCTGCCCGGGTTTCTGACGCAGCGCCCGGCCAATAGCCTGCACGATATCCACGGCCGACCCCTTCGGGTCCAAAAGCGCCACCGCCCGGATATCAACGCCCCCACCCGGGCAGGGCTGATGCGTTCTCAGTGAGTGATCTTGAGGAGTGCGGTGGCGTGATCCGGGCGTGACCGGTAGTGGTCGGCTGCGGCGGCGATGTTGTTCCAGCCGGCCTGGCGCATCAGACCAATGGCAAGGTTGCGTAGCGTGGCCATGAGGCGGGGTGCGGTGCCGGTGCGGATCCGGGAGGCGCCTTCGCCGTAGGTCACGTCGCGCACGTGGTGCAGGGCTTCCACTGAAGTTCCCCCAAGGCCGAGTAGCTACTTGCCCCTGAAAAAGGGTTCGGGCTGGTGGCGGGGCCGTCGCTGAGGTGCGGTGACACGGCGTCCGTGGGCATTGGACCGTACTTCACCGGCTGAGGACGGCCATCCGCTGGAGGTTGTAGGCGAAGACCCCGAGCCCGGCCCAGGTCTGGGCACCGGTCAGGCGACGGAGACGGGTGCGGCGGAAACCGAAGTTGCGCTTGAGGTGGCTGATGCGGGCATCGATGCCGACTCTCCAGTTGCGCATGCGCCGGAAGGACCGGGTGCGTTCGTATTCGCGGCGAGCCTTGCCCGGTTTCCCCGCGCGCTGCAGGCCGATGTGCTTCACGCCGAGTTCGGCCAGGGCCACGTCGTTGGCCGCGGTGCCGAAGCCCCGGTCGGCGACGACTGTGCCAGGCGTGTGGCCGGTCAGCGTGGTCACCCGCTCGACTGCGGGCACCAACTGCGGCGCGTCGGCAGGGATCCCGCAGTGGAGCAGGTGATCGACGACGAAGCCGCGTTCGTCCTCGGCCACCAGCGCGGTGTAGCCGAACTGGGTCGGACGCTGAGGCTTGCCCTTGCGGATCGGCCGGGCATCGGGGTCAGCCAGGGAGACCATCCGGTCCGGGATCGAGCGGATGCCTGCCAGCCGCTGCGCGGTCTCCTCCAGCAGTCGGCGGGTGCCCGCCACGGTCTCAGCCAACTCGGCCACCACTCGCGCGAGGCGTCCCGAAGGCCGCTCGCGCAGTGCCCGGCGGGCATTGCGCTCCACCGCGGCCACTTCCCTCACGGTGGCCCGGGCCACCGCGGCGATCTCGCCGGTGAGCCGGTCAATCTCGCCCATGGCCTGGCCGGTCCGGCGCCGTAGTGTGCGTGAGATCTCCTTCAGACGGCGTCCTGCCGATCGGCTGCGATCACGGAACCGGGTGCGTTTGGCGGCGCCCGCGGCTTTGATCCGCCGCACCAGCCGGAACACCGTCGGCGCGCCGCGGGCCAGCGAGGACGTCTACCGAGGGAGGCGGCGAGGTCGTGGGCGAGCGCGTCGTCGAGATCTCCCGCCCGGCGGTGCTTCGGCCGCTGCGCCAGGGTGGCAAGCGGACATGGCCTACCGATCGGCCGCCGCAGCGGCCCGTAGATCCTCGGCCGTCAGTAGCGACAGAAGCTCGATGTTCTGGACTGCGAGAGCATCGGCGCCTCCTTGCTCCCGGTCGATCACGCACAGAGCTTCGCCCACCTGGGCGCCCAGGCCCCGCAGGTCCGCGGTCGACAGCACGATCTGACCGCCGCTGGTGACCACGTCTTCGACGATCGACACCCGGCGGCCCTCGACCTCGGCGAGACGGCAAGTGCCATACGGTTTGGCCCGCTTGCGCACGAACGCGCAGGGCAGCCCCGTGTGCCGACCGAGCGCAGTCACCACGGGGATGCCGCCCATCTCCAGGCCGGCCAGCACCTCCGTGCCGGACGGCACCAGCAGGGCCATTTGCCGGGCAATCTCGTCCAGCAGAACCGGATCTGCCTCGAACCGGTACTTATCGAAGTACTCCGTGGCCGTGCGTCCAGACCGGAGTGTGAACTGGCCGGTCAGGTGAGAGGCTGTATGGATACGGAGAGCAACATCGGAATCCGTCACAGGCAACCATTCTCCCAGGCTCCCCGCCCAGTCAGGACACCGTCTCCCTGCACTGGGGCATTACAAGATCGCCCGGACAGGTTATCGACAGGTCAACATCGGTGAGCCTGACCTCGTCGCTCATGGCGATACCGAGCAGCGGCAGCTGAGCCATGCGCGACACCTCACCATGTGCGCTCGCCAGTCTCAATCGCCGTGCGGAACCGGGCTTGTGGCACTCGGGCGAGCCTGCCGCCAGGTTGCTAGGAGCTCGGGGTCCGCGGGGTGACGATGCCCGTGCCGGGAGCGGACAGTTCCCGGTGTTGTGGCCACCAGGCAGGGAGCAAGTCATGCATGCACGGCGAAGGACGGTCCTCACGGCAGGCGCGGCGGGCGCCGTGGGGCTGGTGACCGCTTGCGGCTCGTCCGGGGACGGGGACGGGGACAGGAGTACGGCCGCGGCACCGGAGACCTCCCGGGCCGCGAAGCCGAGCACCAGGGCAGGTGCGGCGAGCGCCGATGGTTCCGTGCCGGGAGGCGAGGTTCTCGGCAAGGCTTCAGACATTCCGGTCGGCGGCGGCAAGGTCTTCGAGGAGCAGGAGGTCGTGGTGACCCAGCCCAAGGAGGGCGAGTTCAAGGGTTTCTCCGCCGTCTGCACACATAAGGGGTGCATCGTCGTCGCGGTCAGCGATGGCACCATCAACTGCCCCTGCCACGGCAGTCGGTACAGCATCGCGGACGCGGCGGTCGTGGCCGGCCCCGCGCCGCAGCCGCTGGCTGTCGAACGGATCACCGTCACCGGTGGCACCATTCGGCTCGGATGACGGGTCTTGGGACTGACGAGCTCGCATGTCTCCGTATCGCGTACTGCTTCGTTGATGCTGCCCGATATCACGATGAGTGACGCCCGCAGAGGTCCGTGCAGTGGTCTGTCTCAGTAGAGCCATCGGTCGAGAAGCTCCGGCCAGATGAATCACGCGCAGCCGGCGAAGGCTGCTGGATCGATCTTCCTCCTGCAACACGCTCTAGTCGAGCACCACGCTGTCGTCTTGGAGAGACGGCTGCCGGGTACGGCTGTCAATGCTGAGGTGTCCGCGCGTGTGCCCGTTTCGGGTCCACGCCGTTGCCCGCTTCGGCGCTGAGGGTGGTGCGTATCGCGCTCAACCCGGTGGATCAGCGGCTTTTTGAGTGTCGCCGCAGGCCCGACCGCCAAAAGGTTGTGCGTGTTAACCACCCGCTAACTCGCCAGGCCCTTGGCGCTGGCCGCCGGGTTCATAGCGTCGTGGACGAGGCGGCATTCCGGTCGGCTCCTTCGCGAGCGCAGAGGTGTTCTCCATGCGTCGTACGTTGTCAGCCCTGGTGTCTGGCCTCGTGGTCGTCACCGGGGCAGTGGCCTGCTCTTCCTCACCCGGATCCTCCGGCTCGTCGTCCTCCGGGTCTTCGACCACCGCCGCGCCCCCCAAAGAGGTGAATCCGGCCGGCGACATCCCCGACGACCAGGTGTTCGTGGCCTGGTCACCGTCCGGCGGCGGATACATGGTGAAAATTCCCGAGGGCTGGTCCCGCCAGCAGGCTGGCAAGGCCACCGTGTTCAGTGACAAGTTCAACAGCGTCCGGATCGACCGGGGGTCGGTCAACACCGCGCCCACCGTCGCCTCCGTACGCTCGGTCGACCTCCCGGCTATCCAGCAAAGAGCCAAGAACGTCACGGCGGGCAAGGTCAGCACCGTGCAGCGCAACGGTGGCAAGGCCGTGCTCGCCCTGTATCAGGCGGATTCGGCCACCGACCCCGTGACTGGCAAGAGCGTGCGCCAGGACGTGGAGCGGTATGCCTTCTGGAAGAACGGCACCCAGGTCGTGATCACTCTGTCCGGCGCCGTCGGCGCCGACAACGTGGATCCGTGGCGCATCGTGACGGACTCCTTCCGGTGGACGCCATGACTACGCCGCTCACCGCCGACTCGCTGTACCGGTTTTTCCGCACGGGCGAGGAGGAGACCTTCGCGCTCCAAGGAGTGGGACTGTCCGTGGAGCGCGGCGAGATTGTCGCCGTGACTGGTCCTTCCGGTTCCGGCAAGACGACCTTGTTGAGCTGTCTGGCCGGGCTCGACGAACCCGATGGAGGTACCGTCCGCATAGCCGACGAGCGCATGTCTCACCGCAGTGAACAGCTGCGCAGCCGACTGCGGGCCCGGCACATCGGCGTACTGTTCCAGTCCGGCAATCTGCTGGACCACCTTACGGTCGACGACAACATCCGGCTCGTGCAGCGGTTCTCGGCGACGCCAGACCGGCCCACCGCGCACGACCTGTTGCGGGACGTCGGGATCACCTCACGGGCGGGCGCGCTGCCAAGGCAGCTGTCCGGCGGTGAAGCTGCCCGGGCCGGGCTGGCCGTGGCTCTGGCCAACCGCCCCGCGGTTCTGCTGGCGGACGAGCCGACCGGCGAGATCGACGGGGAGACTGAGCGCCGCATCCTGGCTCTGCTGCGGGAACGGGCGCGGGCCGGGACCGCGATGGTGCTGGTCACCCACTCCCGGGCGGTGGCCGCCGTCGCCGACCGGGTGCTGAGACTGCGTGACGGGAGGTGGGTGCGGTGACCGGCACCCACAGCGCACCGGCCGGAGTGTCAGCCGAGGCCGGTGTACCGCTGGTGCAGTGCCTGGATGCGGCCCGTACCTACGGGACGGGTCCCAGTGCCGTGGTGGCCGTGCACGGGGCGAACTGCGCGGTTCACGCCGGTGCGAGGATCGCCGTGGTCGGCCCCTCGGGCTCCGGCAAGTCCACCCTGATCCACCTGATGGCCGCCCTTGACCGGCCCACCGCGGGCCGCGTCATCCACCCCGGACTTGCCCTCGGCAACCGGACCAACGCCACCTGGAACGGCGATACTCGGGCCGGCGGCGCCGGGAAGCGTCAGTCCGGGAAAGACTCGGACATTCTGCCCGCCCGCGAGATCGGCGTCGTCTTCCAGGGCCCGAGCCTTCTGCCCCCGCTCACCGCGGTGGAGAACGTCGCCCTGCCCCTGCTCATCGACGGCGTCGGCGGGACCGAGGCCACCGAGCGGGCATTTGAGGCCCTGTACGGACTGGGTCTCGGCCCGCTCGCCATGAAACTCCCCGACGAGATGTCAGCGGGCCAGGCCCAACGTGTCGCCGTCGCACGGATGCTGGCTCGCGGCCCCCGGCTGATCCTCGCTGACGAGCCGACCGGCCGGCTTGACCGGGAGACCGCCCGCCAGGTCCTGAACGCACTGCTCGACGCCGCCGAATCGCTGGGCGCTGCCGTTCTCGTCGCCACCCATGACGCCCGGATCGCCGGCGCTCTCGAAGAGCGTTGGTACATGGCCGACGGTCGGCTCATATCACCTGAACAACCTTCCCGTGAACGTGAGTTGCGATGATCAAAATCTGGCTCTCCGGTCTGCTAAGAACCCGCAGCGGACGTCTGACGGGAACCGCGCTCGGCGTGATGGTGGCCGTCGCCCTGCTCGCTGTGCTCGGCGGCTTCCTGTCCACCACCCGCACCACCATGACCTCGCAGTCGGTGCGTTCTGTGGCCGTGGACTGGCAGGTGCAGGTGGCCACAGGCGCACAGCCGCAGAACGTCTTGGCCGCCATCCGGGACCTGCCCGGCACCAGGGCTGCTCTGCCGGTCGACTATGCACAGGCCGACGGGCTGACCGCGCACACCGGTGGTACGACGCAGAACACCGGGACGGGCATGGTCCTCGGTCTTCCCACCGGTTACGCCTCCGCGTTCCCCGGCGAGGTACGGCTGCTGGCCGGCCGGGCGCAGGGCGTGCTCCTCGCCCAGCAGACGGCCGCCAATCTGCACGCGGCCCCCGGGGACACGATCCGCATACAGCGGGCGGGCGGGCTGCCGTCGGTAGCGGTACGGGTGTCCGGTGTCGTTGACCTGCCGCTGGCGGACTCGCTGTTCCAGAAGGTCGGTGCCCCGTCCCAGTCGCAGCCGTCCGCACCGCCGGACAACGTCGTGCTGATGCCCGCGCGGAGCTGGCACACTGCCTTCGGTCCGCTCGCCTCCGCCCGGCCGGACCTTGTGAAGACGCAGATCCATACCCTGCGTAGCCACGCCCTGCCCGCCGACCCGGCTGCGGCGTACACGACCGCGACCGGCAGCGCCCACAACGCTGAAGTCCGGCTCGCCGGCACTGGTCTGGTCGGCGACAACCTCGGCTCGGTCCTGGACGCGGCCCGGTCCGACGCCCTCTACGCCCAGTTGCTCTTCCTCTTCCTCGGGGTACCCGGCGCGGTCCTGGCCGCGTCCCTGGCCTGGGCGGTCGCTCAGTCGGGGGCAGGCCGCCGCCGCAAGGAACAGGCGCTGCTTCGGACCCGCGGGGCGACTGTCGGCCGGCTGGTGGGTCTGGCGGGCGTGGAGGCCGGTGTCGTCGCCGTACTGGGTGCGGCCGGTGGTCTGGCACTGGCCGTGCTGGTGGACCGGCTTGCGTTCCATGGCGGCGGCATTCCCGCGGCCTGGGCGCTGGCCGCCTCGGGCGTCGGGTTTCTCGTCGCGGCGGCGACGGTGCTGCTGCCTGCCCGGTTCGATGCCCGCCGCGCCACGGTTGCCTCGGGCCGTACCGCCGTCGCCCGCAGGTCCGTTCCGCGCGCCGCGTGGTGGGTGCTGGGCGGCTCGCTGCTCGCCGGTTCGCTCGCGGTGTTCCGTGCGACAAGCGGAACAAACTACGCCCTGGTCCTGGCGCCGGAGGGCACGCCGACCCTTTCGGTCGACTACTGGGCGTTTGCTGGTCCCGCACTGCTGTGGGCCGGGGGCACCGTGCTGGCGTGGCTGCTGGTGGACCTGACTCTGCGCCGGGGCCGGCCGGTGCTCGCATGGCTATTCCGACCGGTGGCGGGCTCCCTGTCCGGCACGGTCACCGCGGCCCTGTCACGGCAGCGCGGCACCGTGGTCCGCTCCGTGGTGCTGCTGGCGTTGGCCTGTGCGTTCGCTGTGTCGACCGGGGTCTTCAACTCCACCTACCAGCAACAGGCCAAGGTTGATGCCGTGCTGACCAACGGGGCCGATGTCACCGTGACCCGGCCGGTGCTCACGGCGTCGGACACGGCGAAGCTGGCGGCCGTGCCGGGGGTGCGGCATGTGGAGCCGCTTCAGCACCGGTTCGCCTATGTGGGCGCGGATCTGCAGGACCTCTACGGGGTGCGGCCCACGAGCATCGTGGGGGCGGGCCGGCTCCAGAACGGCTACTTCTCCGGTGGTACGGCCCGGTCGCTGATGGACCGCCTCAGTGCGCGCCCGGACGGGCTGTTGGTCAGCGCCGAGACCGCGCACGACTTCGTGCTGCACCCGGGAGACCAGGTGCGGCTACGGCTGACCGATGCCCGGACGGGGCAGTTGCGTACGGTTCCGTTCCGCTTCGAGGGCGTCGTCAAGGAGTTCCCGACCGCTCCGAAGGACAGCTTCCTGGTCGCGAACGCCTCGTACATCGCGCGTATGACGGGCAGCGATGCCGCCGGAACGCTGCTGGTTGACACCGGGGGCACCGGCCAGCGCCAGGCCGCCGCGAAGGCGAAGCGAGTGCTGGGCCCGAGCGCCCACGTCACAGACCTGCCCTCGTCGCAGACGGTGGTCGGCTCCAGCCTGACCGCAGTCGATCTCGCCGGCCTCACCCGGGTCGAGCTGGGCTTCGCCCTGGTAATCGGCGCGGCGGCGGGCGGTCTCGTCCTCGCGCTCGGCCTGGCCGAGCGCCGTCGCACCCTTGCCCTGGCCTCCGTGCTGGGTGCCCGGGGGCGCAGACTGGCCGGGTTCGTGTGGAGCGAGGCGGCATTGGTCGCGGTGGCGGGTGGCGCCTGCGGTGCTGTGCTCGGGTGGGCGCTGTCGCAGATGCTGGTGAAGGTTCTCTCCGGGGTCTTCGACCCGCCCCCGGACCATGTGGCCGTGCCGTGGGCCTACCTCGCCTCACTCGCCGGTGTCACAGTGGCCGCCCTGGCCGCGGCGGCCTGGGCGGCGGCACGGCACGCGAAGCGGCCTCCGCTGACGGAGCTGCGGGAACTGTGACCGGGATGGGGCCCAGGCCGGTTCGGATCAGAGCGACGGCGGGGCCGCCAGCAGCCAGGTGAAGCGGGGACGGGGCCGGGGCCGGGAGACGAAGAGTCTGCCGCCCTCGGCCTCGGCCAGTGAACGAGCCAGGGCGAGGCCGATCCCGTGCCGCCCCGCATCGTCCCCGTCCCGACGGGCGAACACATCGCCCCCGGGTTCCGCCCCGCGCTCCGGCAGTCCCTCTCCCTCGTCCTCGACCTCGACGGCGACCACCCCGGCGGTCTCCTTCACCCGTACGGTCACCGTTCCCCCGCCGTGCGTCGCCGCGTTGGAGAGCAGCACGTCGAGGATCTGCCGGGCGGCCCGCTGCGAACCGAGCGCCTCGGGCAGCGATTCGGCTACCTCGATCTCCAGCCGCCGTCCCCGGGCGGCGAGTGGACCGTGCCAGCTCTCCTCGGCCCGGTCGAGCAGCGCCGCAATGTCGAGCGGTGCGCCTTCGGGTACATCCCTGGCGAGGGTCAGCAAGTCATCGAGGGTGATTTCCATCCGGTCGAGCTGACGCAGCGCCGAGTGGGCGGCCGCCCGCCGGTCCGCCTGAGGTCCGGCCCCGAGGGACAGCTCCAGTTCCAGTCGTACGCCGGTCAGCGCGGTGCGCAGTTGGTGCGAGGCATCCGCGCTGAAGGCCCTTTCCCGCCGCAGGAGTTCACCGATCCGAGTGGCAGCGCGAGCCAGGGCGTGGCCGACGGCGTCAGGTTCGGCGAGGCCTGACGGGTTTGCCCTGGCCGTCAGGTCGCCGCCCTCCATCTCCGCAGCAACATGCGCCAGTTCCTCCAGCGGGCGGGCCAGCCGCCTGCTGGAGCGGACGGCGAGGAGCGCACTCACCCCCACCGCGGCCGCGCCGAGTGCCAGCATCCCGGCCCAGGTCAGCGCGGCCCTTCGGAGCGGCTGGGCGGACGGGGAGCTGACCCGGACGACCGCCCGAACCTGCTCGGAGCCGCCCGCCGGCACAGCCGCAACCAGGCTGCCGCCGATCCGCCGGGTGTCGGCACGGCCCGTTGCAGCCTTCTGCACGGGGGCATCGCCGCTCGGCGGACCGGCCCCGAGCACGCGGCGTGCATCTGGCCCGTACACGGCGATGTGGGTGCCGCTTTCGCTCCGGGGCAGCTCGACGGGGTCACGATCCGTACCGGTGAGCCGGCTCGGCAGGCTGAGCGCGACCTGCGCGGCCAGCTGCTGCAACTCCTGCTCCTCGTCCTGCTGGTAGAGCCGCAGGGCGGCGACACCGAGCGGCAGAGCGAACAGCAGCACCGCGCAGGCGACGGCGAGCACAGTCGCCTTCAGGATGCTCCGACGCACAGCAGCCCCTTCCTAGACCGTGCCTGGGCGGCCCTCGGGCCCCGACGGCGCCTCAGGGTTCTCCAGCCGGTACCCGAACTGCCTCAGCGTCGTGATACGTACCAGCGAGCCCAGTTTCCGGCGCAGCGCAGCGACATGGACGTCGAGTGTTTTCGTGGGACCGAACCAGTTCTCGTCCCACACCTCGCTCATCAGGACCTCTCGGCTCACCGCTTCCCCCGGGCGCGCGGCGAGCCGTACGAGCAGGTCAAATTCGCGCGGCCGGAGCGCCACCTCGCCCTTTGCCGTGAGGCAGCGCCGGGCCGCTCGGTCGATCACGAGGGAGCCGATCCGGATTTCCGGCGCCGCACCCGGCGTGTGGGGCGCGGCCCGGCGCAGATGCGCGGTGACACGCGCCTGGAGTTCAGCGAGCCGGAACGGCTTGGTCAGGTAGTCGTCGGCACCGCACTCCAGGGCCTGGATGACATCCATCTCACCGGTCCGGGCGGTCAGCACGACCAGGACCGCGTCCGGCGCCTGATCCCGTAGCGTGCGGCAGAGGACGAAGCCGTCGATGTCCGGCAGCCCCAAGTCGACGAGGACCAGATCGGCGGGTGCCTCCTCGATGCACTTGAGCGCTGCGGCGCCGTCACCACACCACCGGCTGTCGTGACCCAGCACCCGAAGCGCCGACGCAAGCCCGCCGCCGATCGTCGGATCGTCCTCGATGACCACGATGCGTGCCACCGGATCACGCTACCGCGACCGGTACAGATGGGTTTATACGCACACGCTGTTCGCTCCTGGACACCCCTCGATGATCGCTCCCGCCACCTGAACACAACCTGAACACCGCCGTCCGCCGTACCGTGCACACCGGGGCACGCGCACGAACCGGTCCATACTGGGCTGATGACCGCTGCCCGCATTCTCGTCGTCGAGGACGACCCCGGCCTGCGCGATGTCCTGGCCCGAGGCCTGCGCGACGAGGACTTCGATGTCGTGACCGCCGCCGATGGCGCCTCGGCCCTCAAAGCCGCCGACAGGACCGTCCACGCGGTCGTCCTCGACATCGGGCTGCCGGACTCGGACGGGCGCGACGTGTGCCAGGCAATGCGCGGAGCGGGCATCGCCGTACCGGTGATCTTCCTAACCGCACACGGCAACCTCACCGACCGGCTCTCGGGCTTCGCTTCCGGCGGCGACGACTATCTTGTCAAGCCCTTCCACCTGAGCGAGCTGGCCGCCCGCGTACGCGCGGTGCCGCACCGCACCGGCCACACCCACGCCCTCGCCGACAGCGCCGACACGGTACGGCTGGACCCTGTACGCCACAGAGTGACTGTGCAGGACTGGCCCATCGCGCTCACGCCCACCGAGTTCCGGCTGCTGGCCCGACTGATGGCCGCCCCCGGAGAGGTGGTGCGGCGCCGCGCGCTGCTGCGGGCCGCCTGGCCGGAGGGCGCCCATGTCAGCGACAACACCCTGGACCAGTACCTGACCCGGCCGCGGCGCAAGCTGCGCGAGGCGGACAGCCCGCAAATCATCAGCACGGTCCGCGGCGTCGGCTACCGCTTCGGATGAAGGCCGACCGTACTACCTTGGCTACCCGACGCCCCCACACCCTGCGCGGACGCCTCGCCCTGATGGTCCTCGCCACCAGCGCGCTGTGGATTGCAGTCCTGACCACTGTGTTCAACTTGGCCCTGGACCAGCGGCTGCACGAACAGGCTGCCGACGTCCTGCGCACCCGGGCCGAGGCAGTGGCGGCCACGGTGGACGTACGCCCCGACGGCCAACTCGTCGTCCGCGAGCCCACCGAGGACAGCGCCCTGGACGCCGGGGTGTGGATCTTCCAGGGCGACCGGGTCATCGAGAAGCCTCCGGCTGCACCGGCCGCCCTCGACGCGCAGGCGCAACAGCTGGCGGACAGCCGCGAGGCGTTCACTGACGCCCGAGGCCCCGATTCCTGGCGGCTGTACTCCTTCCCCCTCGACTCCCCGGCCGTCCGAGGCCACGTACCCACGCAGGCCGGCACCGTGGTCAGCGCCCTGAGCCTCGATCCGTACCGCAACACTGCCGAGACCGCGCTGGTCGGCTCCATCGCACTGGCTGTGCTGCTGCTGGCGACGTTCTACCTGCTCACCCGTCTCGCCGTGCGGCGGGCGCTACGTCCCGTCGCCGCAATGAGCGAACAGGCCACACGGTGGAGCGCGGCGGGCGCACCCGAACGCTTCGGCTCCGAGGGCAGGCCCACCGAACTCGCCGCATTCGCCACCAGCCTCGACGCACTCCTCGACCGACTGGCCGCGGTGCTGCGCCACGAACAGCAGCAGGCTGCCGAGCTCTCCCACGAGCTGCGTACCCCGCTGTCCAGGATCACCGCCGAGACAGACTGGCTTACCGCCCGGCCGCGCAGCGAGCAGGAAACGGCTGATTCGCTGGAGGCCATAGCGGATGCCGCTGCGAGGATGCAGCAGATCTGCGACTCACTGCTCTCCGAGGTCAGGACCCGCAACGCACAGACGCCCGGACGCTGCCGCTTCCCGGAACTCGGCCACCACCTAGCCCGGCTCAGCGCCGCACAGGACCCCGGCGGGGCCCCCGTGGTGACAGTTGTGACGGACCGAACCCTCGCCGGCGGTACGGGCCCGGGCATCGACATCGGCGTCTCGCAGGAGGTCGCCGAACGCATCCTGATACCACTGCTGGACAACGCCCGCCGCTACGCAGTCCGGTCGATCACCCTCGGCTGCATCCAGCGCGCCGGCGCGGTCACGATGTACGTCGCCGACGACGGACCCGGCGTACCCGAGGCGTTTGCCGCCTCGCTCTTCGAACCGGGCCGCCGCGCCAACCCCCGGGACGGGCACGACGGCGCGGGCCTGGGCTTGGCCCTGGCCCGCCGCATGGCCCGCGCCGCGGGCGGCGATATCACGCTGGACACCGCAGCGCCCGGCGCCCGCTTCGAGGTCACCCTTCCTGCGGGCTGACTGCAACCTCCTCCGTCACATCGCGCCGGGTTCGGGTGAGGAAGACGACGAGCCCGAGGATGACCACCAGGAACAGTGCACTGGTCCCCACCGTGCCCAGCCCCAGCCCGCCGTCCGCCACCGGTTGAGACAGATAGTCGCCCAGCGAGGCGCCGAGCGGCCGGGTCAGGACGTATGCGATCCAGAACGACCACACAGCGTTGAAGTCCAGGGTGCGGTGCGCGAGGGCCACGGCGGCGATCAGAGCCGCGAACAACACTGCGGAGAGCCAGTAGCCCAGGTTCAGCTTCTCAGCGGTGAGGTCCCCCGCCGCCGTGCCCAGCGCGAACGTGAACAGGATCGCCAGCCAGTAGAACGCTTCCCGGCGCGTGCTCCGGATGGAGTGGATCGACAGGGTCCGCTCACTCGCGTACCAAGCGATGAAGGTGACGGCGAGGGCCACACCGAAGACCGCCGTCGTGGTCTCCAGCGGAACTCCGAGATTGTCGGTGA
The DNA here is from genome assembly GCF_053593595.1 of Streptomyces sp. NPDC002206. Taxonomy (NCBI): domain Bacteria; kingdom Bacillati; phylum Actinomycetota; class Actinomycetes; order Kitasatosporales; family Streptomycetaceae; genus Streptomyces; species Streptomyces sp. NPDC002206. The sequence continues at coordinate 87,118 of NZ_JBSFCW010000023.1, read as the reverse complement.
GATTGTCACTGATCAGCGTGCCGACCACGCTGATCAGGACCACGGACAGCCAGTACAGGCCCGGCACGTAGACGCGCGCCCTGAACTGGAAGATCAGCGTCACCACCAGCAGCGCGCTCATCAGGTACGAGGTGTTGGTCAGCCCCATGCCCAGGTTGTCGTTGAGTAGATCTGCCGCGGTCTCTCCGACGGTGGTGCACAGCACCTTGATCACCCAGAAGTAGAGCGTCACTTCCGGGACCTTGTTCAGCATCTGCCGCTGCCCGGAGTGCCTACCGGACGCATACGTGTTGGTTGTCATGGAACGGCACGCTGTCAGGGCCGGCCTGAACTTTTCCTGACCGCTCCGAAGGATTCCTTGACGGAGATGTCGGGATTGGCGCGGCGGGACCGGTAGAGGTCGACGTGGGTGCCCAGGTAGCGCAGTGTGTCGTCGATGGCCTTGCGCATGTGGCGATCACAGGTCGACGACCGGACGGGAAGCACCGACCGGCGCCTCCGGATTAGCCAAGACCACGCTGCTGGGCGCCCCTATCGGCCACCTCTCGCAGACCGCCGCGGTCACCCTCGACATCCTTGAGCAGTAGCCCCGTGCCCGGTCCGCCGGAGTGATGGTGGTGGGGGCTACTCGGCTGCCGGCGCCGCGGCCGCCTTCGGGGGCTGGGGTGCCGGTCGGGTGCGTTCGGGGGCGAGGAAGAAGGCCATGACGGGGAGCAGGTACAGGACCCAGACGATCACCTGCAGGAGGGTCGGGTCGGGTTGGAAGTTGAAGACGCCCTTGAGGAGGGTGCCGTACCAGGAGTCCGGGGGGATGGTGGTGCTGATGTCGAAGGCGAGGTGGTTCAGGCCGGGCAGGAAGTTGGCTTCCTGGAGGTCGTGGACGCCGTAGGCGAGGACGCCGGCTGCGACGATGACGAGCATGGCGCCCGTCCAGCGGAAGAACTTGGCCAGGTTGATGCGCAGGGCGCCCTTGTAGAAGAGCCAGCCCAGTACTACGGAGGTGGCAAGTCCCAGGAGGGCGCCGATGAGGGGGCGGATGCCGTCGCCTGTGGCCTGTACCGCGGTCCAGATGAACAGGGAGGTCTCCAGGCCCTCGCGACCGACGGCGAAGAACGAGGTCACCACCAGCGCGCCGGTGCCGACGGCCAGGGCGGCGTCGAGTTTGTCCTGGAGTTCGCTCTTGAGGTGGCGGGCGGTGCGCCGCATCCAGAAGACCATCCAGGTGACCAGAGCGACGGACAGGATGGACAGGGTGCCGCCGAGGGTTTCTTTGGCCCGGAAGGTGAGAGTGGAGGAGCCGAACTGCAGCAGAGCGCCGAAGGCGAGGCTGAGGGCGACGGCAAGGGCTACGCCCGCCCACAGGGGCGGAAGTTGGCGGCGGTTGCCGGTCTTGACGAGGTAGGCGATGAGGATGCAGACGACGAGGCTGGCCTCCAGGCCCTCGCGCAGTCCGATCAGGAAGTTGCCGAACATGAGTGACTGTCTCCTTCGGGCTACTTGACGACCGCGACGGCGAGCTTGGACAGCGGTTCGGCCAGCGCATTCACGTCGTCGGAGAGTTCCTTGCGCTGCGGTTCGGTGACCTTGTCGTAGGAGGTGTACTCGTATCCGCTGCTGCCGGTGCGGTACTTGTCCAGCAGTGTGGTCACGGTGCCGGCGCCGACCAGCAGGTGACGGGGTTTCGCGGACATGGGGGTGCCTCGTTTCACGCGGGGGTCGCAAGTGCCGGGCAAGGGTGCCCGGCCGCCGCGGAGTCTACTTACATGTAGACGGTTAAGAAAGGCTGCCCTTACCTTGTGATGGGCGGTGGGTGCAGGAGGCAGGAGGCGCCGCGAAGGGTGAGGGCCTGGTCGGCGTGTCAGTCGGCGGGGTGCTCGCCCTGGGCGATCTCGACGCCGCGGTGCAAAATGATGGCCCCGGCCAGCGAAGAAGTGGCGGCTGTGGTGCACAGCAGGGCCATGGCCAGCAGTGCGGGGGCGATCCGCCGGGCGGGGCCTGGGTGAGCAGGGCCTTGACCCGGGCGGGGACAGGCCCGGTGACGGCGCCGGCGGCGAGCAAGGACAGTCCGGCCCGCTCGCGGCTCCGGGTAGCGGCCAGTGCCGCGCGCCCGACCGCCTGTGCGGTGAGTGTCCGGTCGCCGGAGGCACGGGCGGCGGCCTCGTCCGCGGCGCGTTCGGCGGCGAACGACACCTGGGGGACGACGGCGGCCAGCGCCGGGTGGACCCATCGATCCGCTCGTGCGGTGCGCCTCGTCCACGACCACCAGGTCGAAGACGTCCATGGGAAGCCCGTACGCGCCCTCGTGCGCCTCGGCCAGCACGGGCAGCGAAGCACAAAAGGTGGCGTAGACGGTCGCCGGCCCTCGGCCGTGCCACAGTGCCACCAGGCGCGGTTCACGGCGCGGGAAGCAGTCGGCGATGTGGGCGGGCGTCGACCGGCGGTCGGCGCCCGCCTGACGAATGGCGTCAGCGGCGCCAGATGACGGCAGAGGTGTTGTTCGCGTCGAGGACCACGTCGCCGCTCCAGGTCAGGAACGACTGCTGGGGGCGGTAGTCCTGGCCGAGGAAGAAGCCCCGGTTGATGCCGGTGACGTGCACAGTGGCGCCGGTGTCGGTGCCGACGACCACACGGTGGGCGCTCACCTCGGCGACGTCGTCGGCCTTGGTGCCGGCGGGCAGCTCGACCGTCGTGGCCGCCGGGAGGTCACGACTGATCGACCAGGTCGGATCGACGTGATTCGACAGGTAGATGGTCTGGCCGGAGACGAGGCGCACACTGAGGGAGACTCCGACCCAGGACGAACCCGTGTTGGCGGGCTGCGTGGTCTTCTTGACCACCGCGTACAGGTAGTTGCGCTGGTTGCTCATTTCCGGTGTGAACGGCGTGGACGCCGAGGGGGCCTCGACCTTGTGCTCGCGGAGCATCTCCTTGGCCATGATCTCGTAGGTCCAAGGGTTGGTGTCCATGAGGTACTCGCGAGGCTGGTCGGCCGGCAGCGTCTGCAGCGTCGACAGGAAGAAGCGCATCGGGTCGTCGACGACGTCGCACATGTTGTTGTTCGACGTGCAGGTCTCCAGCAAGGCGTGGTCGCCTTCGTACTTGCCGCTGAAGTGCAGCGTCTGGTGGCTGGGGGCTTGGTAGGTGTCGCTGCCCGCAACCCGGTTGCCGTGCTCGTCGACCTCGACCGAGTAGATCCATTCGATGTCGGTCGTACGACCCCAACGCGCCATCAGCGCAGGGGTGTTCGTCCCGCCGTCCTCGTTGCTCCACACCACCGAGTAGGTGAGGATCTGGTGGCCTGGAGTGGCTGCCGGGGCGACCTCGTGCCACGCGATGAGCGGCGTGTCAGTGGTCGCGTTCTGGTACGGGCTGCCGAGGTCGGCGAGGTTGCGCCCGTAGACGACGGGGGCATACCGCAGCACCAGGTACTCCGGGCTGTCCGGCGCGTACGTCGTGACTTGCAGTGAGTTCACGAGGGCAGAGGTGGCGGCCGTCGGAGAGCCCTCGTCGGAGAAGTGCATGCGCAGCATGTGTGGGCCTGCGCTGAGGTGACCCAGCGCAAGCTGCCGGTGAAGGGACTGCTCGCCGGAGACGACAAGGTCGGTGGCGTAGTGGCCGTCGACCGAGATCGACACGACCGCCGATTCGGCACCAGCCACGGCCCAGTCCGTGCCCGGCGCCGCAGCGTTCAGGTCGATGACGGCCTCGCCGGTCCTCGGCACGACGACCGGCACCCGCACGTCCGGGTGGTCCCGGCGGACCTCGATGTGCCTCGAGGGGGAACTCCCGCCTGGCAGCGTCTCTGCCGTGGCCGGCGCAGCCAGTCCCGCCACGGCCATGACTGCGGCAATCTGCGCGGTCACCAGTTGGACAAGTCTCATCAATTTCCCTTGATCGCAGGTACTTTCTCGCGAGCCGACAGAGTGGATCGACGTAGACATGCGACGCACGCCCGCGAGCAACACTGACCAGCGACAGGTCTAGTGGCCGAAATTGACTGGCCGATGACGATCTGGGAGCAATCCACTGAACAGCCCGACCAGTTCCCCCTTGGTTTGTGAAGTGGCGAGGCCGCGAAGGCCCGTGATGTGCGCGCGTGATCTCTTCTGTGTGGCCCCTGGACACGGCAGCCTTGCCCTCGAGCTGGATGTACTGCCCCGCCCGCGTCACGCCCACTCGATGCCGAGGTTAGCGAGGGCGGTGAGCTGGTCTTCGGTGAGCTGGTCGCGGCGGCCTTTCTGGTTGCTGCGGAAGACGCCCAGCCGCACCGATGTGCCGTCTGGGAGTTCTTCGACGTGGCCTCTTCCGACCACGGCTTTCCCCTCGCGTTGGATGTACTGCGTGAGGGCTGCCACGCCCCGTTGGAAGGCTTCTGTACCGCGTGCTGCGCCCTTTCCTGCCCCCTGTCTTCGCGTTGGTTCGCGCCGATGCCCTCTGGGGCTGTGCACCAGGTTTCACACCCAACTCACCACGGCGTCGTTGCTGCTCGGGGTTCAGCCGTGCCCAGTCCCGGGTCTGGCTCGCGGTCCAGCGTCCGATGTCGTCGCCGCGGTGGGTGACGCCGGGCTGGATGTCGTCGATGCCGGCACCGCTCTCGAGGAGGGCGGTCAGGCCGGTGTAGTGGCGTTGCCAATCGACGGTCCACCCCAACTGTCCCGGGTTCCAGTCCGGATCGATCGCGACTAGCTGCTCAGCACGCCAGGCCGCACGGCGGACTCGGAGGGGGCACCGTCGAGGCGCGCCGCTTGGTGCTGTTGTCGCGGGCGCTCCAGATCCGCGTGAACGGGGAGGCCAACGGTAGCTGTCGATATGGGGGTGCTGCTGGCTGGTTACTTGTCGGGGCGGGCGCCGTGTGCATAGTGAGGTCGGCACCCGACCGTGGGGAGGTGGGTGCGGAGGGGGGAGCGTGGACAGGTATGCCCACAATGAGTTGACGGTCGTCATCGAAGCGGTGTGCGCCGTGGCCATCAACGCGTCCGTGGTGTTCGGCGTGCGCGGCGTTCCTAGGATCGATGCCGGCGCTGGGTGGCTTCTCGTTTTCTTCATTGCGCTCGACGGTGTGTTCGGGGTGCTCGCCTGTACCCGGTTGAAGTGGCTGGGTGGCGAGAAGCGGGACTTCGAGAGTGCGGTTCCCCTGGCGAACCCCGACACGGTGTTGCCTACGCGGGGCGAGTCTTTCCGCCGCAGCTTCGACTGGGGTTTCTTCGCCTTCCTGGTGGTGCCGTGCCTGGTCCTTGCCCTGGTGTGGGAGCCTCTGGTGGCCCTCTGGCCGCTGGTGTTGGTGCCGGATCGGCTCGCCAAGGGGGCATACGCGACTTACTGGGAGCGGCGCCACGGCGTATTGCTGTGGCGGGGGCAAGTTCCGGATCAGCCCTGGGGAAGGGCCAGTACCTCTATTCATCCGTACGGCAGCCCATGTCCTAGCGGTATTGATCACGAGCATTATTGACACGAGGGTCTTGATCAAAGGCGAAGACCTCCGGTGTGGTGGAGCTGTCTAGTGCCGAATCAGGCAACGTTCGCCCTGTTGGTGATCCGGCGGGGGTCGGGATCGGTGGTGTGACGTTCCTGGATCTTGGGGAGAAAAAACCGGAGCCCTCAAGGGCGGAACCTGTCAGTATCCCCGCATGGAGATCCGTCGGATCACTCAGATCGAGGCCGTCAAGGCGGCCGGGCACCTGTTCGATGATTCCCCTCGGCAGGGGGCGACTGAGCGTTTCCTGGCGGACGAGCGCCACCACCTGCTGATCGCCTACGTCGACAACGTCCCGGCAGGCATGGTCACCGGTGTCGAGATGACGCATCCGGACAAGGGGACCGAGATGTTCCTGTACGAGCTTGGCGTGGACGAGTCGTTCCGCGGGCATGGCGTCGGCCGGACTCTGGTGTCGGCGCTTGCGGACCTGGCGCGCGAACGCGACTGCTACGGCATGTGGGGGATCACGGACGAGGACAACGCGGCGGCACTGGCGACGTACAGACGCGCCGGAGGCATACCGGAAGAGGAGCAAGTGGTGCTCGTCTGGACATTCGATCGGACGTAGATCCACAGGTCGGACCCGCTAGCCGCATCAGGCAGTTGGGACGCGCGGCCCGGGTCCTGCACCCGGCGCGCTTCCCCGCCAAACTGTCTGGGTGGCAGAACGAGTACGCGTCCGTGGGTTCGACGATGACGAGGGCAGACGACTGTTGCGGATCATCCGCCGCGGCTCCAGCTCGGTGGTGACCTGGCGACGCGCACGGATGGTGTTGCTGTCCGCCCAGGGCATGGCCGTAACGAAGATCGCCGAGATGACCTTCACCAGCGCGCACCGGGTCCGGGACGTGATCCACAACTTCAACACCGACGGCTTCGACTCCCTCTACCCGAAGTACCGGGGCGGCCGCCCGAAGACCTTCACCCTGCCCGCGCGACGCGAGATCAAGAAGATCGCCAAGTCCAAGCCGCCGAGCACGGCCTGCCGTTCCCGACCTGGAGCCTGACCAAGTTGGCAGACTTTCTGGTTGCCGAGGGGGTGGTCGACGACATCAGCCACGAGGGCCTGCGCATCCTGCTCCGCGAGGCAGGCGTCTCCTTTCTTTCAACGCATAAAGACCTGGAAGACCTCCCGCGACCCGGACTACGTGGCCAAGAAGGCGCGCGTCGAGCACCTGTACGCGATCGCCGACGGCGAGGTCATGTCCGAGGAAGACGAGCCGGAAGTCGTTTTCTGCCTGGACGAGTTCGGCCCGCTGAACCTCCAGCCGCACCCGGGCCGCCAGTGGGCCGAACGCGGTGGCAAGGGCAAGGACCCCGACCGCGAGCCCAGGCCCAGACGGCGGGCGACCTACACCTGCCCGCACGGGGTCCGGCACCTGTTCGCCGCCTACGACCTGGCCAAGGACAAGCTCTACGGACACATCAAGCCGATCAAGAAGCGGACGTAGTTCCTGGAGTTCTGCCGCTACCTGCGCACCCTCTACCCGGCCGAGATTCGCATCGCGATCGTCTGCGACAGCTTCTCTCCGCACCTGACGACGAAGAAGTGCCAAACTCGCCCAGACCTGGACCATCGCCCGCGACGACCCGCCTGCAGGCATCGGGGATCTCGGCACCTTCGTCCTCACCCACGCCGACCTTCTGTTCACAGAGAAGGCCAACGTCTTCGAGCTCGCGCTCTTCACCGCCGATGGTGCCAAGGAGGACCTGCTGCAGGGCTGGGCCGCCGACCGGCACCGGGTGGGTCGTGTGCGGACGGTGGTGGCGAACGGCTCGTCGGCGGTCGGGCTACCGCCCGCTCACGGCGAATGGTCGGGTGGCCGCGCGGGCCGATCCCTGGCCCGGCCGGTGCAGTGCGCGTAGCCGGCGTCAGAGATCCGTTGCGACGTCGAACAGCAGCGCCCGAAGCCATTCGATGAAGTACTGATCAGCCAGTCGGGGGTTCCAGACCATGTCGATCCCCAGCCCGGGAAGCGGGAACGGGAACTCCTCGATCCGCAGGTCGGCGAGCGTCCTCATGGCGGCGGCCACTTGGTAGCGAAGGAGAGCGACGCCGCCCGCGCGTGCGACCAGGAACGGTACCAGCAGAAAGTCGGAGATCAACTGGCCGACGCGGTAGGTGACACCCTTTTCCTCGAGCACCGAATACGGGAAGACTCGCCGATCGGTGTCGACGACGATGTGCCGCTGTGTGGTCAGGAGGTCGAGCGGGCTTGCTTCCGGTGGCGTGTCCGGTGAGGCCACCACCACACAGCGGTCGTTGTACAGTCGCTCGCGCGGGTACGGCGAGAAGTGCCCCTCGGAGAGCAGCACCACGTCGACGCCCTTGTCGGTGAAGGTGGCCTCGGTCGGCACCGTGATCGTACGCAGACGCAACGTGGCGTGCGGAGCACGCTCGGCAATGAGCCGCGTCAGTTGAGGGCCGACGACGAACGCTGTGCTGTTCGTCATGGCGATGGTGATGACGCGCCGATCCGTGGCGGGGTCGAAGCAGGGCAAGTTCACGACGTGTGCCGTCTGTTGCAGGGCACTACGTAGCGGCGCGATCAGCTCCAGCGCGCGCGGGGTCAGCGTGATGCCTGTCCCTTGTCGGACGACGAGGTCGTCACCCAGCAGACGCCGCATTCTTGTGAGGGCGTGACTCATCGCCGGTTGTGACAGACCGACTCGCTCCGCCGCCTTGGTCACCGAACACTCCTCGAGGAGTGCGAGGAGGGGCACCAACAGATTGAGGTTGACCGATGCCAGTCGATCCAACCCCGAACCCGTGGTGCCCTCTTCGTCGTCGCCCATGGAGCAGACCTTATGCGGCCGCCCGGGTCATACGACGCAGCCGGGGGATCGGGATCCGGTAGTTGAGCGCCGCGGCCACACCGGTTCCGCCATCGTGCGACCAGCGCATCAACGCCGGTCCACCACCGGGCCCTCCGTCGACGTACGCCGGTTCCCCTTCCAGCGGTAGACAGCCCACCGCCTTGAGGCGCAGTCCGAACTGCTCGGTCCAGAAGTACGGCTGAAACTGGAGCGGCGGCGCATCGTCGCCGCGAACAAGTGCTCTTGCGGCGACCTTCGCCTGCTCGATCGCGCTACTCCAGAGGGGGAGGCGGCGCAGGCCGTACGGAGTAGGGAAGGCTGCGAGGTCTCCGACGGCCGCGACGTCGGGGCGGACAAGCCCACGCGAGTCGACCGGGATGGCGCCCTTCGCCGCAAGTCCTGTGCGCGCGAGCCACTCCGTGTTGGGGACGTCGCCGACGGCGGTGATGAGAGTCTCCGCCTCGAGGACCGCGCCATCGTCAAGTACGACCCGAGCGCTGCCCTCACGCCGTTCGAGCCGTGCCGATCCGGTCTCGACGATGGTGAGACCTAGGTCCAGCGCAGCCTTGACGAAGACGCCGGCGAGGTACGCACCGAGCTGGACAATCAGTGGCACCCCTTGGGAGACGAGGGTGACCTGACAGCCGGCGGCCAAGCACCCCGAGGCGATCTCCATTCCGAGCGGGCCTCCGCCGACCACGATGACCGACGGCCGACCCGCCAGCCGGCTACGCAGGGACAGCGCGTCATCGAGTCCACGCAAGGTGAGCTCCTCGGGAAGGTCGGACAACCGTCGCGCCCGGGAGCCAGTGGCAAGGACGACGCGGTCGTACGGCACAGCCGTACCGTCGTCGAGAGTGACGAGCCGACGATCGAGGTGGAGTCCGGTCGCACGTACGCCCAGAAGTTCCGTCGCCCCGTGGCCGGTCGGCGGCAGCTCGTGCGACGACATGTCATCGCCGTCGAGCAGGAGCGCCTTCGACAGAGCCGGGCGGCTGTACGCCGGGTGCGGTTCGTCGCCGACGATGGTCAGCTCGCCATCGAAGCCGGCCTCCCGGAGCGTATCGGCCGCGGTGAGCCCGGCAATCCCGTTGCCGACAACAACGACGCGGTCCATCGTGCCTGCGCTCATGCGATCCTCAGCGCTGCGACAGGACACACTCGGACAGCGGCGTTCGCCAGGGCGGCGTCGGCTTCGTCGACCTGCTCGCGGTCGAGCACGAGCTCGCCATCGTCGTCGAGGTGCATGAGTTGTGGGGCAGTCTCTTCACACAGGCCGTGGCCCTCACAGCGGGGGCGGTCAAGAACGATCTTCATGCGGGAACCACTTCCAGGACGGGGAGCTCCTCGATGCTCCGGGTGATGTTGCTGGGAACACGGACCTCGGGTCCGAGGACGAGGCGCTTTACGCGCCGGGAAAGCGCTTCGATCACAGCGTGAGCCTCCAGGCGGGCGAGTCCTTGGCCCGCGCAGCCGTGAGGGCCGTAGCCGAACGAGAGATGGTCGATCGGATTGCGTTCAACGAGGAAGGCATTCGGGTTCTCGTAGCGCCGGGCGTCGCGGTTGCCGGCGCCGAACAGGATCGCGATCTGCGCACCTGCTGGGATGACGGCCCCGTCGATGTCGACGTCCTTGGTGGCGCGGCGGCCCCAGGCGTGGACGGGAGCCCAGAAGCGCAGCACCTCGTTGAATGCCGCCGGCACCAGCGAGGGGTCCTTGCGGATCAGGTCGAGCTGCTCGGGGTGCGAGCCGAAGAGGGCGACGATGTTGCCGATCGCCGCCACGGTGGTGTCGACGCCGGCACCGAGGTACTGGTGGATGATGTGGCCGGCCGTGTTCGGCGGAATGGTGCCACGCGCCTCGGCGTCAAAGATGCCGCGACCCACGGACCCTTCCGTCAGGTCAGTGGCCCTGACCTGGGAGCACCAGCTGTAGAGCTCGCCGGCGATCGGGAAGCTCTCGGCCGTGCGCTGGTTCAGCGGACCGAGGACCTGCATGGCGGCCTGCCCCCAGCGCAACATGTTGTCGCGCACGTGGCCCGTGAAACCGATCAGGTCCGCTACGACCTCCAGCGGGAATGCTCGAGCGAGGGCGTCGATCGCCTCGAAGGTGCCCTTCTCGACAAGCTCTGCGACGAGAGCGTCCGCCTTCACCTCGATTCGCCCCTTCACGCCACGCAGCGCACGCGGCGAGAGGTTCTCGGTGAGCGTGGCGCGCAGTTGGGTGTGCATCGGCGGATCGGACGCGAGCGAGGTACCGGTGAGCGCCTCGTTGGCCATCGGGTTGAACCCGATCGAGGCCGAGGAGAACGACTCCCAGTCCGCGAGTGCGCCACGGATGGCGTCGTACCGCGTCAGCACATGGACATCATTCTTCCGGAGGTGGACGACGGAGCCCTGTTCCCGCAGTTCGGCGTAAACGGGGTAGGGATCGCGCACGACCTCGTCGGCGAAAAGGTCGATGTCGGAGGTAGGTGGTGTGGTCATGCCCTCAGTGAAGTGGTCGGCCTCACATCCAACAAATGAATGATTTACATGCAGCAATATGCATGGCATTCATGCTCGTCGCCCCTTCTGCGACGGCGGACCCATCCGGGTCCGGGCAGAAGGTTCCGCGACGACCTCGAGGAGATGCTCCCGAGGCCGTGCCCATCACGGTCGACGACGAGGTCGCCGCCTCGATCGACTTCGTCGCGCCGGACCTACGCCGCACGCACCTGGCATCGGCCCTTCAGGCGGCGCTCAGGGCGTCGCGGGGAGTCTTCGCCAGCCCGGCCTGAGCGGCCGCCGATCGGTCGATCCCGGATGATCGCCTCACTCTCCGTGCATTGTTTTTTCTTGATGTTCATTTCATTGACGTCATGTAAATCGAATGGCTACTGTGACCGCAGCCACTGGGTGCTGTGCACCCCACCCCGAACATGTGAGGGCAGGCATGAGCGTCAAGAGCAACACCGTGAACACCGTCCTGGGCCCGGTGCCGACCGAGGAACTGGGCGTCGTCTCGGTCCACGAGGCGCTGCTGTCGGTGGTCCCGGGCGCGGAGTACGCCTTCGACATCACCATGGACCGCGCGGAGATCTTCGAGACCCTCGCCGCGAAGCTGAAGGACTTCCGCGCCCACGGCGGCGGCACGATCGTCGACAGCACCGGCATGTTCCACGGCCGGGATGTCCGGCTGTACGAGACCCTCTCCCGCACGACCGGCGTGCACATCGTCGCCTCGACTGGTCAGGGCCCGGAGGAACTGCTCGGCGGCTACTTCCTCACGCCGCAGACCAACCCGCCGACCCCGTGGCCGGCCGAGAAGTTCGCCGACCTCTTCACCAAGGAGGTTGCCGAGGGCATGGTGGTCCCCCGCGTGGAGCGACGAGGCGCCGCCGGCCTGGTAGCCACCGGCGCGACCGTCGAGGGCATGACCGCGACCGACGAGAGTCTGTTCCGCGGTGCGGCCCGGACTGCCCTGAGCACCGGTGTCGCGGTCTCCATCCGCTACGGGAGCGACGCCGTCCAGGATCTCGAAGTCGTCCTGGACGAGAATCTGCCGGCCGACCGCGTCGTCGTCGGCGGACTCGACCGCAACGACGCCGTCGCCACGGGCGCGCCTCTGGAGATCACCCGCCGCGGCGCCTACGTCGCACTCGACCACGTCGGTGTGCAGGACGAGGCTCACATCGCCGATGCCGAGCGCGCCGCCCTGGTCGTCGGCCTCGTGCAGGCCGGCTTCGGCAACCGGATCCTGCTCTCGAGCAACGCAACCGGGGTGGCAAAAGGCCACCCCGGCAACGACCTGCCGTACAGCTACGTCCTGACCACCTTCGTCCCGCTCCTGAAGGCACAGGGTCTCAGCGACGAGGACACACGGCGGATTCTCGTGGAAAACCCGCGCGACCTGCTGTCGATGCGCTGAGTGCGCCGGCGCGAACGACCATCAAGTCTCTTTCTTCAAAGGTGAGTGTTGTGTCGAGAGTGAACACCGTCCTGGGGCCGATCCCGGCCGAGGAGCTGGGTCCCGTGGCCATCCATGAGCACATTGGCTACGGCATGCCCGGCTCCGAGCTGGACATGAAGTGGTGGAAGACCCCCGAGCAGCGATACGAGGAGACCGTCCCGAAGCTTCGCAGGTTCCACGAACACGGCGGCGGCACCTTCGTCGACGTGACCGGGATCTGCAACGGGCGTGACGTCGACTACTACAAGTCGCTGTCTGCCAAGACCGGCGTCCACATCGTCGCCTGCACCGGCTTCGTCGGCGGCGACACCGCCCTGCGGCACTTCGCCCGGGCCGGCGTGGACTACCTGACCCAGCAGTTCGTCCACGAGATCACCGTCGGCATCGGCAACACCGGCAGCCTCGCCGGTGTCATCAAGGTCGGGGTGAGCCGCGGCGGCCGTATGACGGACTTGGACAAGCGCGTCTACCGCGCCGCGGCCCGCGCCTCGCTCACCACAGGAGTGCCGATCCTGACCCACCTCGCGATCGACGCCGAGAACGCGATCGCGATCTTCAACGAAGAGGGCCTTCCCCTGGACCGCGTCCTGTTCGGGCACGTCGACGACGGTGTGAACGCCGACAAGACGCGCGACACCTGGATCGCGGAGCAGGGCGGTCGCATCGGCTTCGACACCTTCGGCTACGAGACCGAGCTGCCGGACCCACCGTTCTGGGCCCGCCCCCGCAAGGAGCGGCTGGACCACTTCCTCCGGTTCATCGGCGACGGCCGGCTGAAGCAGGTCCTCGCCTCCGCCGACGCCAACTGCAGCCCGCTGGGCTGGCCGGGCGTGAAGGGACACACCGTCAACTACATCTTCGAGGACCTCATCCCGGACCTCCGCGCTGCCGGTCTCGACGAGGCCGCCATCAAGACGATCTTCGTCGACAACCCGGCCGACTTCCTGACCATCCAGAAGTAGAGAGAACCATCATGCAGCTCTCAGACCTGAAGAACCTGAAGATCGCCATCGTCGGAGCGGGCTACGGCGGCGCGGCGGCGGCCAAGGCCCTGAGCCTGCTCGGTGCCGACGTCACCGTCTACGAGCAGGCGAACCAGATCCGTGAGGTCGGCGCCGGCATCGGTCTGCGTCCTTCCACCATGAACCGGTTCCGCCAGTGGGGAGTCTTCGATGCGATCGCGAAGGTGAGCTCGCCGAGTGACTGCTTCGAAATCCTTACAGCCACCGGCGAGCCGATGATGAAGGAGGCGTGGCCGGGGATCCACGACTTCGCTGAGGAGACCAAGACCCACCTGATCCACCGTGGTGACTTCATCGACGCTCTCCTGGGCGTGCTCCCCGAGGGCATGGTGCACCTCGGTCACAAGCTGGAGACCATCCGGAAGAAGGGCGACGGCTCCGTCCTCACCTTCGCCAACGGCGAGACCGTCGAGGCCGACCTGGTCGTCGGTGCCGACGGCATCAAGTCGGTGGTGCGCCGGCAACTGTTCAGCGACAAGGGCCCGGTCTTCTCGGGTGAGCACGCCTACCGCGCGGTCATCTCAGCCGACGACGCCTACGGGATGGTCGTCGACGACAACCTGCGGATGTACATCGGCAGCGGCACGAAGATCTACCTGCTTCCGCTGCGCCACCGCAACCAGGTGTCGTTCGACATCACCGCCCTGTGCGCGGACGACACCTGGGCACCGAAGGTCACGAAGGACGACCTCCTGGCGACGGTGAACGGCTTCGACGAGCGCCTCGTGAACATCACGCGCGACCTCGACATGGACACCGTGAACATCCGCGCGGTCTACGACATCGACCCGGTCGACACGTGGCACTCGGACTCCGTAGTCCTCGTGGGCGATGCGGCTCATTCGATGCTGCACCACCAGGGCCAGGGCGCGAACTCGGCCATCGAGGACGCCGGCGCGCTCGCCGACGCCCTGCGGCAGTCGGACTCCCTGAAGGAGGGGCTGGTCCTGTACCAGGCCACCCGCAAACCGGTGACCGACAAGCTGCAGCAGATCTCGCGTCAGGGGTGGACCGAGGACGAGATCAATGACGTCTTCCCCGGGCAGAAGCCCGCGGCTGCCGCGACGAAGGAGTGACGCCATGCCACTGCATCCTGAGATTGCCAAGGTTCTCGCCGGCCTGCCGACCCCGCCCGAGGGTCCGCTCGACCAGGTCTCCATGCGCGCCGCGGACGAGGCGCACGTCGCTCCCCTCGAGGAGCGTCTGCCGCTCCACGCGGTCGAGGACGTGACCGCGCAGACAGCGTCGGGCGAGGTACCGGTGCGGATCTACACGCCGGTCGAGGCCGACCGTTACGGCGTGCTGGTCTACTTCCACGGCGGCGCGTTCTTCCTCGGCAGCGTGGAGACGCACGACCACGTCGCGCGCGCGCTGGCAAAGGAGACCGGGCTCAAGGTCATATCCGTCGGCTACCGCCTGGCGCCCGAGGCCGCCTTCCCGGCCGGTCTTGACGACTGTTACGCGGTCGTGCGCTGGGCCGCCGAGGAGGGGGAGAGCCAGGCCTGGGACGGCACGACGCTCGCCATCGCCGGCGACAGCTCCGGCGGCAACTTCGTCGCCGCGGTCGCGGCCAAGGCCCACGACGACGGCTTCCACCACATCACGCACCAGGTCCTCTACTACCCCTCGCTCGACCTGGACTTCGACGTCGACCGCTATGCATCGCTGCGGGAGAACGCGGTGGGCTACGGCCTGGAGACAGCAGGGCTGAAGCCCTTCAACGCCTTCTACATCGACAGTGGCGCAGATCCTGCGGACCCGGTCGTCTCGCCGATCAAGCGGGTGGACCTCACCGGGCTGCCGCCGGCCCTCATCGTCACCGCGGAGCACGACCCACTGCGCGACGAGGGCGAGCTCTACGGCCGACGGCTGCGGGAGGCCGGCGTGGAGGCGACGGTGAGCCGGTACGAGGGCGCGGGCCATGGATTCGTCCAGCACTTCTCCTGGATCCCTGAGTACCACAGGGCCTTCGTGGAGACGCGCGACTTCCTCAGTCGGCGCTGACCCGGCCGACCCGCGTACGAGTTCAGAAAGAAAGCCATGACGCACGCAGTCAACGTTCATCCCTTGGTCTCACCGTGGGGTCGATTCGGTCTCTACAGCTTCTTCATCGACGCACCGGAGCCGGCCATCGTCGACACCGGAATCGCCTCCTCGCCCGCCGAAGGGATGGTTCCCGCGCTCGAGGCGATCGGGCGCCGCATCGAGGACGTGCGCTGGATCCTGCTGACCCACGGTCACATCGACCACGTCGGCGGGGCACACGCCCTGTGGGAGCTCACCGACAGGCGCGCACAGGTGGTGATCCACGAGGCCGACGCACCGATGCTCCGCTCGCGGCGGGCCCACGTGGAGGAGTACCTCGCGGGACGGGGCCAGTACCTGGGCGACCCCGAGGGAGGGGCGAAGGTGGCGGCCGCCGCGCATGCCGTCATTTCCGGCGAGATGGAGCCCTCCATGCTCGTCAGGGGCGGCGAGACCATCTCCCTCGGCGGCGACGTCACCGTCTCGGTGCACTCGATCCCGGGCCACACGCCCGGATCGGTCGCCTACGTCATCGACGGCCAGCGCTCGGTGTTCGTCGGCGACGCCGTGCAGGTCCACGGGGCCGCCAACGGCTTCCCCGGCTACACGGACCCGGTCGCCTACCGCACCAGCCTGGAGTACGTGTGTGACGAGATCCGTCCGCAGCACCTGTACCTCGGGCACCCGTACCGCCGCACTGACGGCACACCGTACGGTGTCGAGCTCGACACCGCGCAGGCCCAGGAGGCCATCGCCCAGAGCCTCGCCATCGAGGGCCGTGTCACCGAGGCAGCCTGCGGCTGCCTGCAGTCCGGCCTGCAGGAGACGGATTCGCCGTACTCCCCGTTCGCCCCCGTTGCCGGGGAGCTCGGCTACATCGGCAACCCCGCGCTCGAGCCATCGCCGTTCTTCACGTCGATGCACGGTTACCGCACCCACCTCGACCAGAACTTGTGACACAGGAGCTTCGCACTCATGACTGACTTTCAGACGATCCGGGCGGGCGAGCAGACGATCGCCGTCCGCAAGGATCTCCGGGTGCCGATGCGGGACGGCGTCGAACTCGCCGTGGACGCATACCAGGGCCAGGACGACAAGCCGCGACCGGCTCTGATCGCGATGAGCGCCTACGGCAAGGAGCTGCAGGCCCTCGCCCTCACCACGCCGCCGCAGCGCCGGCCCAGCCCGATGTGGGACGGCTGCATCGAGGCCGGTGATATCGCGCGCGTCGTCAAGGAGGACTACGTCCACGTCATCGGTGACATGCGTGGAACCGGTGATTCCGACGGCGTCATGATCGGCAACTACAACTTCGGCGGCGTTTCCCAGGGGCAGGACCTGTACGACCTCGTCGAGTGGGTCGCCGCGCAGCCGTGGTGTGACGGCAACGTCGGCATGATCGGCATCTCGTACTTCGGCTCCATGCAGGTGCTCGCCGCCGCCGAGCGGCCACCGCACCTCAAGGCGATCTTCGTCAGCGGCGGCCACTACGATTTCTACGAGACCACCTACCACGGTGGCATCATGTGGTTCATGCCGCGCGCCGCCCGCGAGGGCCGCGGCGGGGACTCCGGCATCGCGCACACCCACGTCAAGTCCCGTATGCAGGAGGTCTACTCCTCCGAGGAGCTGAAGAAGCTCGTCGATGAGCGGTTGCAGGACCCGGACGTGGCGGCCTGGCCCAACCTCGTACACGTGCTCAAGTACCCGAAGAACCGCGAGTTCTGGTTCGACATCGTGATGAACCACCTCGACGGGGAGTGGTACGAGGAGCGCAATCCCATCACGCTGGCCGAGAACATCGATATCCCGGTCTACCTGCAGATCGACCAGGGACGCGGCTGGACCGTGGACGGCCACATCGAGCTGTTCGACGTCCTGAAGGGTCCCAAGAAGCTGGACATCGGCTCGTACCCGCCGATGCAGTCGCGCCCCTGGGTCGAAGAGCACGACAAGATGTTCCGCTGGTACGAGTACTGGCTCAAGGGCATCGACAACGGCATCATGGACGAGCCGGCCGTGAGCGTCTTCGTGGAGGGCTCGCGCAAGGTGGTCACCGCGGCGCAGTGGCCGCCGAAGGAGATCGAGCACAAGCCGCTCTACCTGCGCCCGCGGCACAAGCTCTCCTTCGAACCCGAGCCCATGGGCGCCGAATACGCCGCCCCCGACGGCTTCTACCAGGCGCCGCTCACCGTCACCGACACGGTGGAGATGCTGAGCTGGAGCACCGGGCCGTTCGAGCAGCCCACCGAGCTGATCGGCACCGGCGCGGCGCACCTGTTCGCGGAGATCGACCAGGTGGACACCAACTTCATCCTGCGCCTGTGGGACGAGACTCCCGGCGGTGCCCGGCAGCTGATCACGAGCGGCTACCTCAAGGCCTCCCACCGCGAGCTCGACGAGAAACGCACCACCGAGGGGAACCCCTACCACCCGCACACCCGCACGGTGCCGGTGGAGCCCGGGAAGATCGAGGAGTACGTGCTGCGGCTCTACCCGTTCGCAGCCACCTTCCAGCCCGGTCACCGCCTGGTGGTGGAGTTGTCGAACGACGAGCCGCTGGCCGACGCGCACAACGCGCTGCTGCCGCCGGATGCCTTCCACCTGCCGGTGGGCCGCCCCGTCACCCACAAGATCTACCGCGACGCCGCGCACCCCTCCCGGCTCGTGCTGCCGTTCACGACGGTCACGGCGACGGACGCGACACGGTCAGGCTCTGCGCGCAACCACGAAGGAGAACCGCTCAGCCGCTCCTGATGCGGCCATCACGACGCCTGCCGGGGGACCGCCGTGCCCCGGTGGCCGGCCCCGCCCCTTCACTTGAGAGGTACCAGGCTCTGCCGGTATCCCGAAAGGCCGCAGTATTGAACTGGCGCCCGGAGAAGCGGCGAAACTTGGTACTCCAGCTGCAGATCGTGATCTTGTGAGTGCCTGGCCTGGCGCAAGGCTTCGCGGCGTTAACTGTTCTTGCAGGCCCTGGCTTTGAACTCCGCGACGGGGACGGTGACTGAGGATTCGTCGCCGTTGCCCGAGGCGTCGTCGTAGCGGACCGTTCCCGGGGTGAGCCGGTCCCGGTCGGTCAGAGTGAAGGAGACGCTACTCGATGACCACGAGCTGTCCTTGGTCCAGCCGTAGAGGGTATAGGTGGTCTTGGCGGTCAGCGGTTTGGGAGATCTGGTCGCGGTCCAGCCAGCGGAAGGAGAATCGAGGGTCCAGGTGGCGAGACCGGCCGTGAGGGGTCGGTTGGCGGCCCATGAACCGACCGTCACCTCACTGTCGACGTCGGTGCTGTCCACGTAGAGGGTCGCACCATCGATCTGATGCCCGCAGACCATCATGACGCCGAGCAGATGGCCGTCGCCGGTCACGGAGATGCCGGCGACGGCATCGACGGGCACCGTGCACCCTGAGGTTGCGGCCAGGGCCACGCCGGCCGCGAAAGCACCGACGAAGCGCCGGAACACGCGCCTTGAAACGGTCGACTGCACAGAACCCCCCTGCTCGGGGATCGCTCTTTAATAACCCCTGTACGCCGGATGGTAGGGACGACCCGCGCCGAGCCGCAGCGCCGCCACCCACCCGTTGCGCCCTCGTTGTGGTCTTGTAGCCGATTGGCTGCGTCAACCCAAGAGACGGTGACGTTGCCCGGAACCTTCTACGCAACCTTCGGTGGCATGCGCTCAACCCTCGCTGTCGCAGACAGTGGGGCCTGGTCCGGGAACGGGCACCGTTGATCATCGTGACGTGTGTGGAGTAATGATGAGACGGTGGCCGCAGGTCACAACATAGATCCCACTCGTTGGCGGCAGGCGTTCGAAGTGGCCATGGGTCGCATCGCGGGACGGTTCGCCTGGGTCGAAGCGCGGTGCCGGGCAGGCCGGTTGGTGCTGGTGCTGCTGTCGGACCTGCCGCGCAAGAACTGCTGGACGATCGCAGAGTGGGCTGGGGAGGCGAGTCCGCACGGCATGCAGCATCTGCTGTGCCGGGCCTCCCGGGATGCCGACGCCGTCCGTGACGATGTTCGCGAGTACGTCGTCGAGCACCTGTACGACCGGCAGGCGGTGATGGTCGTGGATGAGACAGACGATGTGAAGAAGGGTGTCCACACCGTCGGGGTTCGGCGTCAGTACACCGGGACAGCCTACAGGCGCCACCGACGGCGTAAGTGCCGTTACGTTGGTTGTTCCTGATGCGGACGGAATCAAGAGGAAACATTCGTATTAAGCCCTGAACGCCTGTCTGCCGTCGACCGAGCCGCTTACGCGCTAACTGATGTGGAAGGAAAGATTCTACTCACGCAGCCCACCGCTACGCGATGCGCCTGAGGAACTGCCGTCACTTACTACCGTCAACGCCCCCGCAGCGGGGGCGTTCTGGCTGGTGGGCGCGGACGGTTTCGAACCGCCGACATCTGCTTTGTAAGTGCGATCGCACCTCGGCACTGCCTGGGAGTAACACGGCCACGCTGGCCACGTCGGACCGCCTGGTCTGACCTCGAACTCCCTTGTAAGTCCACCGAGTTGGTGCATCCATACTTGCGCTGCCGATGGCGCTCTGGCAGCATGCCTCGGGATCACGGGGTGCAAGATCAACAACTTCTACATCCAGCGGATCGGCTTCCACCAAGTCGCCGACTCTGGTTTCGTGCATTTTCCTGCAATTAGTTCAGCGCGTTGTCCGGGATGCTTGACCTGCTTCACTCAACGGGGGATGAGATGGGACGATTTCTGCTGTCCGGATCAGCCGATCGGTCGGCTTTCCGATGAAGCGGGATCACCGCGAAGCCGTGGTACTTGTCGATCCCATCATGACCGGGGAAGCATTCAAGGACACTTGCCGGTCGCTGGGATTTGCCGTCGTCTCCATCTATTCTGTTTCGGCAGAAGTCCTGGCGGAAGTCGCCCCCGCACATCGCGACAAAGACGATCTGAGTCTGTACGTTCATTCGCCCGAAGACCTGCCGGCCGACTTCGGCTGGCCCGTCAGAGCCGTCGTGCCCGCCACCGAGCCCGGCGTCTTCCTCGCCGACACCCTTGCCGACCGGCTTGGCCTGTCCGGAAACGATCCTGCGCGGGCCAAGGCTAGGCGGAGCAAGGTCGAGATGCGGCGCCTTGCCGCGGCCGGCGGATTGCGGATCCCCGCGTTCCGGATCGTCTCCGGCGTCGCCGGCCTGGCGGCTGCGGCCGAAGCCATCGGCTATCCGGTCATCGTCAAGCCTTCGACCGGGGCGGCCTCCAGGGACGTTCGTCTCGTCGCGGATCCCGCACAGCTGCCCTCGACCGTGGCCGGGCTGAGCAAGCTCGATCTGTTCGGCGCCGATGTCGAGCAGTGGCTGGTCGAGCGCTATGTGCGGGGCCGTGAGCTTGCCGTCAACATGTTCTCGCTCGACGGCGAGCATCGCGTCATCGACATCTGGGAGTACCGGCAGCCCGGCACCGTGGACTACGACCAGCCCTACTGGGATCTCGTCCAGATCAGCGACACCGACCCGGCGTTCTCCGGGGCGGTCCAGTTCGCCGAAGAGGTGCTGGACTGCTTCGGCGTTCGGATCGGCCCCAGCCACATCGAAGTCAAGTGCGCGGACGACGGCATTCATCTGATCGAAATCGGGAGTCGCCTCCCGGGCGCCTCCATCGCGGAGCACTGGGAACTGAACAGTTCGTTCAAGCCCTATGCGGACACCTTGTCGGTCCTCCTCGGGAACCCGCAGGAAACCCGCGCATCCTTCACCCCGGACGGACGCGTCGAGTTCGATTCCATGCTGGCGATCTGCTGCATCAGGAACGACGACCGCCCGGGAATCCTCGGGGCGATTCACGGACTGACGCAGGCGGCGGAGGTACCGGGTGTCCAGGTAGTTCACGCACCCCGTCGGCCGGGTGACTTCATCCCGATGACGCAAGACCTCAACACGGTGGTTGCGAAGTTCCTGATATCAGGATCCACCGAAGCAGACGTACTGAAAACACTTCAAGCCGTTCGTTCGACCATCAGTGTGGAGATCATTTAACAATGAAGCTGCTGCCCGGTAAGACCCTGATCAAGTTCGACGAGCAGTTCCCCGTCTACAACTGGCTCTACCCGATGAAGGGCCAGGAGCTGGACGTCACCTCGCACGAGAAGATCTTCCCGGGACTGGATGTCGGCCGGATCCGCGACAGGGCTCTGTACTTCCACATCCCGTTCTGCGAGACCATCTGCTCCTTCTGCACACTGAACCGAGGTCTCGGCACGACCGGCGACGAGGCGATCGAGCTCTACGTCCAGGCGCTGATCAAGGAAATCCAGATCAAGGCCCGGTACGAGTCGGTCACGTGCCGCCCGATCAAGGCCATCTTCTTCGGCGGAGGAACGCCGACCACGCTGACCGCGGCGCAGATCCGCCGCATCGGGAAGGCCATTCACGATCACTTCGACATGTCCCAGATCGAAGAGTTCACCTTCGAGATGGAGGTGAAGAGCATCGACGAGGAGAAGGTCGTGGCGATGCGGGAGATCGGAGTGAACAAGGCCCGCTTCGGCATGCAGACGTTCGACCCGGTCTACCGGGAGCTCTTCAACATCACCGCGACGCTGGACCAGACGTACGAAGCCGCCGCCCTGCTCCGCAAGTACTTCGACTACACCAGCTTCGACATCATCTACGGCATGCACGGCCAGACCATCGAGCAGTTCAGCAAGGAAATACAGTCGGCCGTCGACATGGGCACCGAAACGATCGAGTTCTACCCGATCACCAACGTCGTGACGCAGGCCTCGCTGCACCATGGATATGTGCGGAACAACCTCAAGCCGCTCAGCTTCATGAACAAGATGGCGATGTCCATCTATCTCAACCAGTACATCCGCGCCTGCGGCTTCCAGCAGCACAACGGCAACGGGTTCTACCGGATCCCCGAAGGTCGGCAGCCCGACCCGACCTTCACCTCGCGGGCGTACACCAACCTCTACAACAGCTTCTTCTGGTCCCACAGCGACGACGACCTCATCGGTTTCGGCAACTCCGCCGTTTCGCAGACCGGCGCCTACACGATCTCGAACGACGAGAACCGGGCCACCTACACCAAGAACCTCCTGGAGACCGGCGACTTCAGGATGAACCTGATCCGGGCCGACGACATCCCCTACGAGAAGTCCCTGGTCTTCCGACTCCCGTTCTTCGGCTACGTACCCAAGAGCCGCCTCGAATGGGACCGCATTCCGCAGGAGTTCAAGGACAAGCTGGGGAACCTCATCGCCGAGGGTCTCATCGTCGAGGACACGGACGAATACCGCATCACCGAGCTCGGCTGGTACTGGTACGTCAACATGATGTACTACATGTCCCCCGATTCGGACCAGAAGATCCTGGACGACTTCGTTGCGCTGAAGGACCGCGTGCGGGGCATCACGGACGGCGAGCGCCGTATGGTCCCCCTCCCCATCGTCTGACGCACAAGCATCACATTGCCGGCAACGAAGACCAGGGGATACACGTGAAACCCGCACAGGAGTCCGCTCCCGAGGACAGCAATGCCAAGAAACATCGGGAAGCGAATCATCTACTCATCGCAGGCAGTCTGCTCAACGCGATTGCCTTCTTCTCGGCCTCACCGTTTCTGACCCTGTACCTCAAGGACCACAGCCAGCTCAGCCTGGCGGTGATCGGCGGGGTCGTCGGAAGCATCGCGCTGATCAGCGCCATCGGCGGCATCGTCGGCGGCGTCATGGTGGACCGCCTCGGCGCCGTGATCTGCATCAGGGCGGGCCTGGCCATCTACATCGTCATCTACCTCCTGCTCGCCCTGGTGGAGGCGACGGCCGTGATCGTCGCCCTGATCATGCTGCTGGGCTTCGGGCGGCTGCTCATCGAGCCGGCGATGAAGAAGTTGATGTCCCTCGCCGGAGGGGACGACGGCAGCATCTTCCGCTTCCGGTACATGACCCTGTGCATCGGCGCCATCGTGGGGCCGGCCGTCGGCGGCCTTCTCTATCTGGGCGGTTCGGTCTACCTCTTCGTGTGCCCTGCCGCGCTGTTCGCCGCGTACTTGCTGCTCCTGGCGGTCCGGGGTTCGACCCTCATCGCACTGGAGCCGGAGGCGGCCGCCACCGGCGAGGGTGAGGCCAAGCAGTCCTACGCCGACCTCTTCCGCGGCCTCGTCCGCGACCGCCGACTCATGGCCGCCATCGGTGCCGGCATGGTGATCTTCCTGGTGTTCTCCCAGATCGACTCGATCATCCCCCTGTTCATCAGGGCGGAGAACGAGGACCGGGCGGTGGCCATCATCGCCTCGCTCCTCATGGTCAACGCCGTCCTCGGCATCCTCGTGCAGGCGCCCATCGCATGGCTCGGGAAGAGGCTGTCCGAGCGGTCCCTCGTCGTGATGGGCTGCGTCGCCTTCGCCGCGGGGCTCATCCTGTTCCTGGGCATGCAGGTGAGCCCGGTGTTCCTCTACGTGGGCATCGTGCTCTGGACCCTGGGCGAGGCGATCCTGCTGCCCATGCCCGACATCGCCATCCACAAGATGGCGGAGGACGGGCAGAAGGGCACCTACTTCGGGCTGGCGGAGCTGCGCTACGTCGGATTCTTCGTCGGCCCCGTCATCGGTGGTGGTCTGCTGGCGATCGGCGCCACGATCTACTTCGTCACCATGGCGGTAGCGATCTTCGGGTGTGTTCCCCTGCTCGTACGGAACATCGCCCGCCGCGCACCGGTAGCGGAGGTCGTGCCGTGATCGTGGTAATGAATCGCGTTCCCGCCGGCCTCACACCGCTGAGCGAATGGCTCGCCGAAGTCGCGGACGACGTTGCGCTCGTCACGAGCCCGCAGGCGGCCGACGGCTACCGGGACGCGTTCCCAACGCTGATCGAGGTCGACGACTACCCGAACAGCGACGGCGTGGACGAAGCGCTCGACCGGCTGTGCCGGTCCAACGACGTCACGCGTATCGTGCACGTGACCGAGGAGGACATCCTCCGGGCCGCCCGGGCCCGGGACCGGCACGGCGTCCCCGGCCAGTCGCTGGACCAGGCCCTGCCGTTCCGCGACAAGCTGGTCATGAAGCAGCGCGTGGCCGCCGCCGGCCTGCGCACTCCCGGGTTCCGCGCCCCGCGGGACCTCGACGACGCCCGATCCTTCGCCGCCGAACACGGCTGGCCCATCGTGATCAAACCACGCCTCGGCTTCGCCTCCTCCGGCGTGAAGGTCGTACGGACCGCGGACCGGCTCACGGAGGAGATCGCCCGGCGGGAGCTCTCCGACGTACTGCTGGAGGAGTACATACCCGGGCCGGTGTACCACATCGACGGTGAGGCGGAGGCCGGCGTGGCCCGGTACATCTGTCCGTCGCGGTACATCAACAACTGTCTCTCGTTCCACGACAGTGTTCCGCTGGGCAGCGTCCAGCTGGACGCGGACGATCCGATGACCGCCCGCCTGAACCCCTTCACTCGCGACGCGCTGTCCGCCCTGCCGGCCTGCGAGCGGTCTCCCTTCCACCTGGAGGTCATGCTCCGCGAGGACGACGGGCAGCTCTACTTCTGCGAGATCGCCTCCCGGCTGGGCGGCGCGCACGTTCCGCAGGCACTGACCTACCGGACCGGCGTCAACCCGGCTCAGGCGACCATCCGTTTCCAGGCCGGTCTGCCGCTGCCCGGAACCGAATCCATACAGCTCGCCGACGAGTTGTACGGATGGGTGCTTGTCCCACCCAGGAGTGGAACTCTGCTGGCAATCGACAATCCGGATCTCCCGGATTGGGTTCGGGAGTTCCACATACGCGCCGAAACACCCCAGGAGTTCACGGGCGCCTCGGCGAGTATCGATGCCATATTGAGTTTTGTTGCACAAGGTGAAACCTCTGAGATCCTCGAACGGCGACTCACTGAGTTCACGCATGTGGCTCAACGCTTCACGAAATGGATGTGATGTCGGTGGCCTACGAATTCGTCGGAACCCATGTCTTTGCGGATATCTATGACGTGCCGGCAGAGCATATCAACGACAACGAGTTGATCCTGCAGGCGCTGCGGACCGGAATCTCTGATTCGGGCGCCACCATCTGCAGCGTGCAGACCAAGGAATTCGAACCGAGTGGATTCACTGCCGTCTTCCTCCTCTCCGAGTCACACGTCGCGGTACACACCTACCCCGACACGCAGTCCCTCTTCATCGACACCTTCACCTGCGGCACGACTTGCAAGCCCGAGAAGGTCGTGGAGGTGCTCGTGGACAGCCTCCAGGCCGGCAATTACCGCATGAGCGTGATTCAGCGGGGCATGCCGTCCTCCACCAGATTCCCGGCGGAACTGCCGGGCAGCGGCTCGCAGCAGGAGGACAGCATTGACCGGGGCGCGGGTCGGGCGTTGGCAGGGATCTGATCCACGGGGGAGGACGAGACAATGAATACGAAGCTGATGCTTCCGGCACAACCGCCGGCAGCGCTGCCACCGGGAGCCATAGAGGTCACCCCGGTCGGCAAGCATCACGAAAGGATCGGTGACGATCTGGCCGTGGTGCTCGAGTGGGTGCGCGACTACGTCGGACAACCATCACCGGAGTTGGGCAGAATCGGCCCCGTTTGCCCGTTTGTCCTTCCCGCACTCCAGAACGGCGCCATGCGCCTGCGGTTTCACTACGGAGTCGACTGCACCGACAAGGACCAGACGAGATCCCTGCTCATCGACGAGCTGAGCAGCTTCGCGGCGACCAGCGCGTCCCCTGGACGCTCCGGTAACTCGCTCGCCAGCGTACTCATCGTTCTTCCCGACGCCGGCCCGAAAGGCTGGAGTTTGATCGATGACCTGTACCTCGAGCTGAAGGCCGCGGCCGTCGCCATGGGTCTGATGATCGGCCAGTTCCACCCGGACTGTGACGAGCGCGCCGTCCACAACGAATCCTTCCGGGTCTCCAAAGCTCCTGTCTGTGTGATCGCCGTGCGTCACATGGCACTCCACGACGTCCTGTTCCTTCGTCAGAAGCGCAGTGATTTCGAAGCCTATTGGACACGATTTAGCGAACATTACGTGGGCGACCGGGTCCGCGACGAACTCTTGCGGCGCCTCTATGTGAAGGCCACCGAAGAATTCATTCCCGCCGAACGTAGAGGTGATGTCGGGTGATCGGTACGTCGTCCGCTCCGCTGCAGATGCGAGAGATGCTCTACGGAGCGCTCCTGTCGCGTGCCCTCTGCACCGCGGCGATCATGGGTGTCCCGGACGCGCTCGCCGACGGCCCGCGGAGTGCCGACGAGCTCGCCGCCGAACTCGACGCCGTACCGGACGCTCTCGGCCAGTTGCTCCGTACGCTCTCCGCCTTCGAGGTCTTCGAGCGGCTGCCCGACGGCGCGTACGCCCTGACCCCGCTCGGCGCCACCCTCCGCACGGACGCTCCCGGGACCGCGCGCCCCACCGCCCTGCTGGTGGACGGCGTGATGGGGGCGTCGTGGGCGGCTCTCCGTACCACCCTGCGCACGGGGCGGCCTGGCTTCGAGGACGTGCACGGCATGTCGCTCTTCGACTATCTGGACCAACACCCCGCGGTTCGGGAGACCTTCGACCACTCGCAGGCCGCGGATCTCCAGCTGTCCCTGGAGCACATCCGGGCGGCGGTCGGCCCGGCCGGCGGCACGATCGTGGACGTCGGCGGGGGCGACGGGACCCTCCTCGCGTATCTGCTGACCAACTCGCCCGACGCGCGGGGCGTACTGATGGACACGCAGGCGACGACTGTCCGGGCCAAGGGTGTGCTGGCCGCCGCCGGGCTGGAGGAGCGGGCACAGGTAGTCGCCGGGGACTTCTTCGAGGTTGTGCCCGACGACGGAGACCTCTATCTGCTCCGGGAGATCCTGCACGACTGGGACGACTCCCAGTGCGTGGGCATACTCGGCGCCTGCCGGAAGGCGATGAAAGCGGACACCCGGCTGGTGATCATCGAGCGCATCGCGGCCGACGACGACAACGCCGCCGGGACATCCAGGATGACCGCGCTCATGGACCTGTACATGCTGTCGGTCCTCCGGGGACAGGAACGGTCCCTCGGCGATTTCGATCGTCTGCTCTCCGCGTCGGGTTTCGTACGCACCTCGATCAGCCGTATGCCCGGCCAGGTGGTCGCCATCGAGGCCGCCCCGGACCCCGGCCACTGCCCCGGCTGACCGTTCGCCGTTCGCCCCTCCCGAACCTTCCAGGAGCCAGGTATTTCCGATGTCTGAAGAATCGGTTCTTCAAGACCAGCGAATCAGCCGATGGCATATGGACCAGCCGCCGCTGCGCACCGCCGACGAAGCTGCCGAGTACATCGAGGACTTGGGATTCTGCCTGCTCTTCGGTGACAAGGCCGCCAGCCTTCCCTCACTGCGCGAAGCGGGCAGGGACGACGAGGCGAAGCTTCTCCCGGCCGGCTGGGGCGAGGATCTGGAGCTGGTGTGGACGTGGAAGGACATGCTGCCCACGGAACAGCGGGCCTGGTGCGGCCGGTTCCTGGGCGGACGTCAGTCGCTCCTCTCCCCGCGCATGACGGACCTGCTCTATCCCCATGCCGGTGAGCCGGACGATTTCCAGGACGTGGCGCTGTCTCCCGAGGGGAAAAGGGTGGCGGAGCACCTGCTGCTCGAAGGGCCGACGTCCATGCGGGTCGTCCGGGAAGCGTTCGGCCTCGACAGC
Source organism: Streptomyces sp. NPDC002206 (assembly GCF_053593595.1). Lineage (NCBI taxonomy): Bacteria > Bacillati > Actinomycetota > Actinomycetes > Kitasatosporales > Streptomycetaceae > Streptomyces > Streptomyces sp. NPDC002206. The sequence goes on along the minus strand of NZ_JBSFCW010000023.1, from coordinate 59,185 downwards.
AAGGGGGCGCAGAAGATCCTGACGGAACTCGGCCGAGAGCTTCTGATCACGAACTTCGGCACCCGGCAGGACGGTCCGGGCTGGCCCAGTTGCGTCATCGAGCTCACCAGCCGGGTGTTCTTCGACAGTCCCGGGGCCAGGAAGGGCCCCAGTCGTAAGGACGCAGCCCTGGTCTTCCTCGACACCATGGTCGAGGCAACGCCACGCGAGCTCGCCCGCACCTTCCGCTGGACGGCCAAGGACACCTCCGCGCTCCTCGACGGCCTGGTCCGCGGCGGGCAGGTCGAATCCGAGGACCGCTACTACCGCCTGTCCGCCGATGCTCCGGGACCGAGGCCATGACCGATCTCGTTCTCACCGGCGGGCGGCTGTACGGATGGGACGCCGCCGACACGATCGCCCTGCGCGACGACCGCATGCTCGCGGTCGGCTCCGCCTCGGAGGTACGGGCCCAGGCGGACCCCGGCTCCCGGGTGATCGGCGTCGAGGGCAGGCTCGTCATGCCCGGCTTCCAGGACGCTCACGTCCATCCCCTGGCGGCCGGGTTGCTCGAGTCGTGGTGCGACGTCAGCGGTGCCGTCGACGCGGCCGACGCCCTCGACCGCATCGATGCCTACGCGCGCAAGCACCCGGATCGTGACTGGATCGTCGGCGGAGGCGTCACCTTGGCCTTCTTCCCCGGCACCACGTCGGCCGCCGCGCTGCTCGACGCCGTCGTGCCCGACCGGCCCGTGTATCTCATGGGCGGGGATCTCCACGACGTCTGGGTCAATCACGCCGCGCTGCGGCGCGCCGGCATCGACGCGCACACACCCGATCCGCCGTTCGGGACGATCGTCAGGGATCACGACGGCCGGCCCACGGGCCTCCTGCACGAGGCGGCGGCCGGCCTCGTCGGCCGGTACATACCCGCGCCGGAGCAGGGGGCACTGGAGGACGCCCTGCTCACCGCCCAGCGGTACCTGCACCGGCACGGCCTCACGGCCTGGCAGGACGCGCTGGTCGGCCCGTATCTCGGCCTGCCCGACCCGCTCCCGGCGTATCTCGCGCTCGCCGGCCGCGGTGAGCTGACGGGCTCGGTGTCGCTCGCGCTGTGGTGGGACCCCGGCCGCGGCCTCGAGCAGCTGGACGAGCTGCGCGAACGGCGGGAACAGGCCCGAGCTGTCGGGCTCCGCGCCGACCACGTGAAGATCATGCAGGACGGTATCTGCGAGAACCGCTGGGCGTCGCTCCTCTCGCCGTACCTCGACAGTTCCCTCGCCCCGCCCGGCAAGCTGACGCCCGCGCAGCTGCGGGAAGCCGTCGGCGGGCTCACCCGGGCGGGTTTCTCCGTACATTTCCACGCCGTCGGGGACCGGGCGGTGCGCGAGTGCCTCGACGCCGTCCAGGCGGCCGGGCCCTCGCCGCGGCACCGGCACCACATCGCCCACGTACAGCTCGTATCGGACAGCGACCTGCCGCGGTTCGCCGAGCTCGACGTCACCGCGAACGTGCAGCCGCTCTGGGCGGCGGACATCCCGCAGATGCGCACGACGTACGAGCCGATGCTCGGCACCCGCCGCGTGGACGGGCAGTATCCGTTCGGCGGCCTCGTGAACTCCGGTGCCCGGCTGGCCGCCGGCAGCGACTGGCCCGTCAGCAGCCCGAACCCGCTCTGGGGCGCCTACGTCGCGGTCACCCGGCTGCCCGCCCTGCCGAGCGCGCCGTGGCTCGACCCGGACTACCGCCCCGACCCGCTCAACCCCGACGAGCGCATCAGCCTGCGGGAGATCCTCCGGGCGTTCACCACCGGCACCGGCCATCTGCACCGGCACCCGGCGAGCCTCGCCCCCGGGAACCCCGCGGACGTCGTGGTCCTGGATCGCGACGTCCTGCGGGAAGGACCCGACGCGCTGTGCGACGCGCGGGTGGACCTCACCGTCGCGCGCGGCAGGTGCGTGTACGACCGGCTTCAGGTCCTGGAACCGCAGGCACCACACGGCGGCGGCCGGTCACTCGACGCAGTGACCGAAGCCGGCCGTTTCTGAACCGGAACACCCGAGAACGCCACCGAGTGACAGGACGCGCCCGTCCGCGTGCGGCGCGTCCACCTGAGCCATGGCAGTTGTCCCAACCAAAGGAGAAGGCAAGCATCGTGTCCACACAACTGACGATCGCGAAGACCTCCACATCGGGCCAGAGCACGCGCATCGAGGGGTGGGAGAGCGGGGTGATCACCCCGGAAGCGGTCTGGAAGGGAGTCATCGGCGCCGTACGCGCAGTCCTGGGCGGCGACGACAAGCGTGAGCTGATAAAGATCACCGTGGGTGACGAAGTGCTCGTCGATCACGCCCTGATGCCGAACCCGGACGGCAGCGAGTCGCCCGACGAGTGGCTGAGCAGGATGCAGCAGAAGTTCGGCGCCGAGACCCCCGTCCTGCTCTACGCGCGGGAACTGCCCTCACACGACCGGGAGTTGTACGAGCTGCTGCTGTCGGCCATGGGCCGGCCGGTGTTCGAGAAGTACGGTCTGGTGCGCGGGAACATCGACATCGAGGTGTTCCTCGGTGAGTACAAGGCCACACCCGGCGGCATCCACCGGGAGCAGTGCGGCAACAGCCACTTCGTCCTCCAGGGACGCAAGTACATGCATTTCTGGCACGGCGAGGAGTGGATCCCGGACTCCGTCGACTGGCGGGCGGCGGAAGGCATGAGCGCCATCGACCCGGAGGAGTACCTGCCGTCCCTGGCGGTGCCGTCGGTGGTCGACCGCGGTACGTCGCTGCTCGCCGGCGCCGGTGAGTTCTTCACCTGGGACCCGGGCACCTGGCACGTCGCGGAGACGGTCGGTCCGGCGTTCGCGTTCAACATCGCGCGGTACACCAAGTCCTTCGTACCGGGCGAAGGGTCGTACCCCCTCGTCGCGGCGGCGGACGGGCAGGTGAGCACCCGGTGGCTGTCCGGCTACCAGGACTTCCTCGGCGGGGCCGACCAGGCATCCGCTCTGGCGAGCGCGTCCGCGTACGGCATGGCGGGGGCCGAGCCGCGTCATGACGGGTCGGTCGACGTGGGCCGGGTGGCGGTCGACAGCAACGCGCCCCGCCTGTGGTGCGAGACTCCGGACGGCGTGCTGATCGCCGTCCACGGGCAGAGCCGGGCCTTCTCCGCGGCCGTGCTCCCGTGGCTCTTGAGCCTCGCTGATCTCCCCTTCGGCGCCGAGGTCGCCACCCCCGCCGGCGAGGAGGCGGTCGCTCTCGCCCGGTTCCTGGTGACGAACGGCGCCCTGCGGGCCGTCTAGCCCTTGAGGTGTCTCGTGGGGGTCGGTGATCCTGCGACCCCCACGGGATCGCGCCGGTGCACTTCGGCGTGTCAGGGCCAGACCAGGAGCAGGCGCTCCGCGAAGTCCTGCCACTCGTGCAGCGATTGGGAGCGGGAGGGTACTGACCTGGGGTTTCGCAGCGAGGTGTGAGTTGATCTGGGTTAACTCCTCTCCGTAGTTCTCACGAGTCAACGCTGTTTCCCAGATCCCACCACGTCGAGTGCGTCGCGATCCTTGAGCCAGCCGAGAAGGGCCGCTGACCTGCGGTTTCGCTGAGTGTGCATTATGTGCCCTGTGGGCGTCACGGGCGATATATTGACGCTGAAATGACGCTCTACGAGGTGTCCTGACGCTCGTCACCAGCGAGGCCATGCCGAGGGTCGAGGTCAGGGCGCCCGAGACGTCGAAGCGGCCGGGGTGCCTCTCGGACTCGCTGATGTACATCGATCTACCCGCGTGTGCCGGTCCGAGCCCAAGGGGCCCGGACCGGCACTGACGCCGTGACCCGTCCCTCCCCGGATCCTTGCGGGTACGACGCCCGCAAGAGGACGGATGCTCTCTCGAGGTACTCCTGCACCGGCTCGAACAGGCCGTAGGGCACGTACTCGGCGATCTCCCCGTGCGCGAGCAAGCCCCAAGGGGCGCGCTGGATTTGAACTACGGGTTCAAGGCTCCTCGCTCCGCTCGTCGCGCGCTGGCTAGGGCGGCCCCATACGAGTCGGTTTTCGCGATGAAGGTGTGGCTACCGCGCTTCTGTTGCGGCGTCTGTGACGGACCAAAACCTCATGATGCACCTCCCGTTCGGGCAGGGGATGACTGAGTGCTCCGGACGCCGACCGCGGCAAGTACGGCGCCTACGACACAGAGCGTGCCGGTGATGAGTACGGCGCTGTGCAGGCCGTTCATGAATGCGCGTCCGCTGCCTTCGATGACAGCCGCGCTGAGCTGTGCGGACATGCCGCTGGAGGACGGGGAGACTCCCATCGCCACCGCGTCCCTGGCCTCCCCAAGGCCTTCAGCCAAGGCCGGGGGAACTCCCGTACCGGTCAACTCCCCGGTGAGGGTGGAGCCCACCCGAGCGCTGATCAGGGAGACAAGTACGGAGGTGCCCAGCGCGCCGCCTATCTGCAGGGCGGTGGCTTGCAGGCCACCCGCCACGCCGGCGTCCTTCACCGGCGCGTTGCCGACGATGGCGTCGGAGGAGGCGGACAACACCATGCCGACGCCCAGGCCGAGCGCGACGAACGGCGGCCACATGGTGCTGTAGGAGGAGTGCGTGTCCCAACTGAGCATTCCGAAGGTGGCGCCGGCTTGCAGCAGCATGCCCAGAGGCATGGAGACCCGCGCCCCGAAGCGACCGGTCAGCGCGGCCCCCAGCGGGGAGGCGACCAGGGATGCAAGGCTCAGTGGAAGCGTGCGCACACCGGCTTCGACGGGGGAGAAGCCACGCAGGTTCTGGAGGTACAGCATCACGAAGAAGATCACGCCGAGCATGACGAAGAAGTTGAGCGCCGCGATGATCGTGCCGGTCGTCAGCGTCGGGTTGCGGAACAGCCGCATCGGCAGCAGCGGATGCTCGGTGCGGTTCTCGTACCAGCAGAAGACTATGAGGACCAAGGCGCCGGTGACGACGGCTGCGAGCGTGCCAGCAGACGCCCAGCCCCAGGTCTGACCCTTGACGACACCGAAGACCACGCAGAGCAGGCCGAGCGCCAGCAATACGACCCCTCGAATGTCGAAACGGTGGTGTCCGGTCGAGTTCTTGGTCTGGGGGAGTACGACCGCGCTGAAGACGAGCGCGATCAGGCCGATGGGGGCGTTGATATAGAAGACGGATTCCCAGCTGACGTGCTGGACGAGCAGACCTCCGACGATGGGACCGAGCGCCGTCGACACCGACGCGACCATCGCCCAGATGCCTACTGCCATGCCGAACTTCCGCGGCGGGAAGACGGCGCGCAGCATGCCCAACGTGTTGGGTACCAGCAGGGCACCGAAAAGTCCCTGGGCTGCCCGGAAGGCGATTACGCCCTCGATCGAGCCGGCGAGGCCGATGGCCACCGAGGCGATGGTGAAGCCGGCGACGCCGGTCATGTAGTACGTGCGTCGACCGAAGCGGTCTCCGAGCTTGCCGCCCATGATCAGCGCGGCCGCAAGGGCGAGCAGGTAAGCGTTGGTGACCCACTGCAGATCCGCAGTGGAGGCGCTGAGGCCACGACCGATCGCCGGGTTCGCGATCGCCACGACGGACGCGTCGAGCTGGACCATGAACAGGCCCAAGGCCACCGCCAGCAAGGTCAGCCAAGGATTGGACCGCAGACGGCTGGATACCGCCGCCTGCGAGGAGGAAGTTGCGGGCAGCGTGGAGTGACCCACAGGAGAGGACGGCATGGAGGTGCCTTGTCTTCGAGAGCGTTGGGCGGACATGGAGAGAAGAAGTCGAGGCGGCCGCGGGCCTGCCGAAGGCACCCGAGCGCCTCCCTCCGCGATGAGGAATCCCACCTGCACAGAGAGCAGCCGTGCACGCGGTCCGGTCGCGTCCTCCCAACGGAGGAATCAGGGGATTAAAGGGCTGCGGAGTGAAGGTGGCGCGTCAAAGACGTCAGCGCACCCGTGACCGAGCCAAGGGCACCGATCTCTCCGTCGGTGAGGGAGTGCAGCGCGCGGGCGATATGCGCTTCCTCGATCCGCCGCACCTCGGCGAGTTCGCACTGAGCCATCGCCGTGAGGTAGAGATGCGCGATCCGCTTGTCAGCGGCGTCCTGCTTGCGCTCGATCAGTCCCCGTTTGGTGAGCTGGGAGACCATGGCGCTCACATTATTGGGCTTCATCATGAGAGCCTCGGCGGCCTCGCGCACCGTCGCGCCCTCCTGCTGGGCGACGAACCGAAGAAGTGCAACCTGTCCCTCAGGCGGCTTGGGGGAGGGGAAATCCCGCACGACCCGCCGCTCCAGAGCCCGGTGCAGCGCAGGCAGGCACGCCGCGAGCACGGAGGCCACACGGTCGATGTCCTGGACAGATGCGCTGGGAGCAGGCATACAAAGAAAATATGTATGACGTCATAGGTATGTCAAATGCCCAGGGCTGGACCTGCCTGAATTGGAACTCCCCCCTGCGCTCGGGTGCGAGCGTTGCCATCAGGCGTCGGTCACCAGGCCACGCCCCCTGCAAGCTCTGGCAGAACTGCTGCGCCGGGTCGGCGTCGCTACCGTGGTGGATGCCATCGCCTACTGGTGGGGGAGCAGCGCCTGGGCGGATTCCATGGCTATCGGCTCTCAGCGGCTTCCAGGGCCGTCGTGGGGACGGTGGAGCTAACAGCGGGCCGTCCTCCGGCCTTCGGCTCCGGCACGTACTTGTAGATGGTGATCCGCGATACGTCATGGACATTGGCGGCCGGTGACCGGCGGTGAGAACTGTCGTCCTCCGCCGCTGTCACAGGCGGAGGACGACCAGGGCGGTGTCGTCGGTGGCACCGGCAGGTGGGGTCAGATCGGCCAGGAGGGCGTCGGCGAGAGTTTCGGGGTCGGCGCTCCGGTGGCGTGTGAGGGAGTCGGCAAGCCGCGTCAGGCCGGCATCGATGTCCTCACTGCGGCGTTCGATCAGCCCGTCGGTGTACAGCACAAGGGCGGCCCCCTCGGTGAACGCGGTCTCGGCCTGGGGGCGGGGGATGTGTTCGGGGCGGGCGCCGAGTGGGGGGTCGGTGGCCTGGTCGAGGAAGTCCACGGTGCCGTCGGGGTGCAGCAGGGCTGGTGGAAGGTGGCCGGCGCTGCTGTAGGCGATGGTGCGGTTGGTGCCGTCAATGACGGACAAGACGGCTGTTGTCGATTCCGCGCCGTCGACCGAGCGGGCGTACAGGCCGAGGGCTTCCAGGGCCTGGGCGGGGCCGTTGGCGACGCGGGAAGCGGCGCTGAGGGCGCTGCGTAGCTGGCCCATGACGCAGGCAGCGGCCAGGCCGCAGCCGACGACGTCGCCGACGGCCACCGCGATGCGGTCGCCAGGCAGCTCGACGAGGTCGTACCAGTCCCCGCACACGTTCAGCCCCCCGACCGCCGGGCGGTAGCGCACTGCTGCGCGGTGATGCCTCACAGGCCCGGGGGCGGGGAGCATCGCCTCTTGCAGCCTCAGTGCGACTTCGTGTTCGCAGGCGTGGGCCTCGCGCAGCCGTTCGTTGACCCCCTGCAGCTCCCCGGCCCGGGTGTACAGCTCGGCTTCCAGTACCGTCGGCCGGTCACCGGTGCCTCGGTCAGGGCGGGTCCGGATCAGCTCGGTGATGTCCTCCTCCCGGTGCAGCAGCAACGCCACCCGCCCGTCCGGGCCGAAGACGGGGACGTTGACCGGACTCCAGTACCGCTCCTCCCACACCCCGGGCCGGTCCGGGTACTCCACGTCGTAGCGGTGGAGCGTCATGGCGTCGCGCTCCCCGGTGGCAGCCACCCACCGCAGCGATGCCTGCAGCTTGCGCATGCCGGTCACGGCGGGATCCTTGGGGTCGTCGGGGAAGGCATCAGAGAGGTGGCGGCCCACCACCTGGTCACGGGTACGTCCCATGCTGCTCAGGAACGCCTCATTGACGTCGACGTACACCAGGTCCGTGGTGAACAGGGCCACCGCGCTCGGCAGCGCCTGGAATACCGCCTCGTAGTCGAATCCGGATGCGTTCACGATGCCCCCTGCCCGCGACGCCACGTCGATCATGTGCTCTTTCACGATAAGCACCAGCGGCGCTCCGGGCAGGTCAGCACTCCAGGGCACCGCAGCCGCCGGGCGGTGGAAATGGCAGTACCTGTACGGCATCGACACCCAGGGCAAGGCGATGCTCGCGCACACCAGCGACTGCCGACTCACCGCCAGCCGCCCCGGGCCCGCCACCGGCGAACAGGCACACGTCACCGCGTACGGGAGGCCGGTTGTGTTCCGCGCCGGCACCTCGTCGGGGACAGGTCCGGCCTGGCGGTACGGGACGCTGGGTCCCGGGGCCACGCGTAGGTCACGTCAGGCAACGGCGGTAGCTCCGCTCTCCGGGAGCAGCTCGGGCATCCCCTCCACCAGCACCACGACCCCGACCACCTCGCCGGCCTCGGAACGACCGACCCAGACGGGATAGGTACCGTCCCCTGTCGTCGCGAAGGCCGCCAGCTCGCCGCCGGAAGCCTGGTCCCGGGTGCGCAGCAGGTACATGGAGTCGTTGATGTCCTCGTACACGTCCGGGTCCAGGTCCGGGTCTCCCTGGATCAGCCCTTTCTCGAAGAGCGCGAGGAGCGGCTCCCAGGCCCCGGCGTCAGCGAAGCAGCCCGTGGCACCGTCGGTGTCGAAGCCGAAGATTTCTTTCTCCTGGAGCAAGCGGGGGTCGTCGTCGGCCCGGAGGGCCATCTCCCAGGTCGCGGCGGGGATGTCGTTGATGAGCACGCGGACGGCCATGGTGTCCGTACGCGTGACCTGGCTCCCCTCCCACTCGCAATGGTAGGTGTGGCGGGCCTGCGCCTCGTCCAGTACGTACTCCCCTGGCGGGACCGGGACCGTGATGTGCGGCCCCTTGCCGTCGTCGCTGTCCGGGCCGGAGACGGCCAGCAGCCCGCTGGGCACGCGCAGAGCTCCGATCCGACGCGGCTCCACGACCGTCATCTCGGGGTGGTACCCGTCGGTCACACGCACGCCGGGCCGGAACAGCTCAGTGATCGGCCCGGGCTGCGCGGGGCGGGGCGGACGCCAGCAGGTGGCGGGCGCCAGGCCGCTACTGTCGTTGGCCGCCTCGGTGATCACGAAGACCGGCGGTTCCGTGAGCCCATGGACCTGGGCCGAGAGCAGCGGCCACTCCCCGAAGACAGGCCGGTCCGTCCAGCGCTCGTCGTCGCGGACCCTGGGCACGGTGACGTACGAGCCCCCGCCCTTGCCCTGGGGCTCTTCCGTCCGCCGGCCCCTCCCGTCCGGGAAGAGCTCCACGGTGACGCGCGGACACGCCTCGTCGAATTCCGCCATCTCCGGGCCGGTGTAGCTCCAGCCGACGGTGTACCGGCGCAGCAGCCGCGCTGGGTCGTCCAGCAGCCGCATGTCCAGGTCGTAGGTACGGCGGCCCTGAGCGTCGTAGACCCACAGCCCGACATAGTGGTCCCGCCAGGAAACGAGCCGGACCTCCAGTGGAGCCTCCCGGCCCGCCGCCCGGTACACCACCACGTACGGAAGCCCGGCGGCATCCCGCTCACGAGCCTCCCCCACTGATATCGGCCGCCAGGGCAAGCGGGCCTCCAGGTCCCACGCCTGCGCGTACTCCACCTCGACCACCATTGCCGCTCCCCGCTCCCGCTCGCTTACGTGCTGAGCTGCAACGTAACCGCCGTCTGTGACAACGGCCCTACCGAGCCGGGCAGCGGCGCCCAGAGCGAAGGGGTCACCCTGTAAGGATGCCGGGCAGCGAGAGCGCGCCGATGAGGGTTGTGCCGGCCAGGAGCCAGACCACGTAGTCGCCGATGTGCCCCGAGTGCATGCGCCGAAGCGGTGTTGTCCAGCAGTGAGCCTCCTGACGGGCGGGGCCATGTACGGCCGCTGCGGCCAAGCCCACGGCGAGTGCAGCGGAGACGAACCCGAGGATCGTCCCGGCCGGAGTCCAGCGAGGTGCATGATGGGCGCCGAACGCGTCGCCCACGGACGTGGCAAGCCATGGCGCCAGACCGGCCGCGACAGCTCCGACGAGCAGCGCGGTGGGGACCGCGGTCATCGTCACGGGCACCCGGCCGATACGGCCCTTGGTCTCCGGCTCCTCGTCCTCACCCTTCGTCTCGGGTGCCGGTTCGGCCTCGGGTCGCTTCCCGGCGCCGAGGAACACCCGTGCGGCGACCCGGAGCACCGCTCCCGCGGTGACTGCGGATACGGCCACGAACACAACGGCGAGGAGTCCGCCCGCAGCTTCTTCCGTGACCGCTTTGCCGAGGCCCGTGCCAAATGGGGGCAGCCCGGACAGAGCCAGCGCACCGGTCGCGAACAGGACGCCGACCCATCGCAACTCTTTTGCCCGACCGTACAGTTCGTGTTCGTCGACACTCCCGTACCGGTCGAGGAGGATGCCCACGCAAGCGAACAGGGCGGCCTTCGCCCCTGCGTGACCCAGGATGTAGACCGCGATCCCGCCGGTTGCCTCGGGGCGCAGGAGGCCGATTCCGATGAGGAAGAGCCCGGTGTGGGCGACCGTGGAATAGGCGAGGAGCCGCTTCACGTGCCGTTGCTGCCAGCACATCACCGCGCCGATCAGCGCGGTCAGCACGCCGAGCGTCACCAGGGCGCGTTCAGCGTCCGGTGCGGGGATGCCGCCGGGCCCGGCGAAGATCGTGTAGTACACCCGCCACACGCCGTACGCGCCGAGTTCGACCATGACTCCGGACAGCAGCATGCAGACCGGGGTCGGCGCGACGGCGTGTGCGTCGGGCAGCCAGAAGTGAAACGGGACGGCGGCCGCCTTGGTGAGGAGACCCGTCAGCACCAGGACGAAGGCGCACAGGGTCAGTGCGTCGGGCCCACCGTGTGCGTCGAGCCGCTGTCCGATCTGCCGCATACCGAGCTCACCGGTGCGGGCGTACAGAAGGACGATCCCGGTCAACGTGGTGTACGCGCCGAGGGAGTTGATTACCCCGAACGTGAGCGCGCCCTGCACGGCCTTCGCTTCTTCCACGCGATAGCCGGTCAGGGCGTACGCCACGACGCTCATGAGTTCGAAGAAGACGAAGGCGTTGAAGAGGTCACCCGTGAGCGCGAAGCCGCACATGCCCGCCTGGAAGAGCAGCACGAGAGCCGGAAAGGAGCCTGCGTGCCGGTGCGGTGGCTCGTCGAAGTAGCGCCAGGAGTAGACGAGTACCGCGACGACCAGGACGGAGACGAGCGCCGCCAGGCCCACCCCGGGAACATCGCCGACCAGGACGATGCCCACACCCTCGCCGTCGCTCGGGCGCCAGCCGCCGACCCATTCGACAGCATTCGGCGAGGCGTCGATGAGGAGCGCCATGGCCAGACCGGAGGTGGCCACTGCCACGGTGCAGCCGATCGACTCGGCGGCGATGCGTGGCAGACGCCGTCCGGCGGCCACCAGCACGGCGGCTCCCATCAGCGGCAGTGCGACGACCAGGGGCAGCAGATGGCTCATCCGCGCAGCTCGGTCAATTCGTCGGGGTTCACCGTGCCGTGTCGTTTGGCGACTTGTATCACCAGGGCCAGCAGGAGAGCGGTCACGGTGGCGCCGACCACCACGTCGGTCAGGGCCAGTGCCTGCACGACGGGGTCCACGAGCGGTCTCGATCCAGGCTTCACGTCGGAGAAGACGGGCGCGGTGCCGCCGTCGCGATAGCCCACGGCGAGCAGCAGCACGTAGGTGGAGGACTGGCAGACCGCCAGGCAGCCCACCGCATGAACGAGGTGGCGGCTGGTGGCGAGGCCGTAACACCCGACCAGGAAAATCCAGCCGGCGACCAGATACGGCAATACCGACATCATGACGTGCTCATCCCCCCACTCATTTTTTGCCTTCCTCCTCGATCTCCACGGCCTGGTCGAGGAAGCGGGCGAGCAGCACCACCACGGCGCACGCCACTTCCATGCCGACGGCCATGTTCAACAAGGGCACGGATCCGCCCGAGGCGAGCGTGTTGAATGTTCCGTACGGCATCAGCGTGTTGGCCAGAAACGAAGAACCCGCGATGAGACCCGCCAGGCCCAGCACGAGATACGTCGCTTCGCCCACCGCGTCGCCGACCTCGTACACGCTGACCGGGCGGATCCGCTCCAGGGCGCGGTAGTCGGCCCCGATGTAGAGCAGGTGGAGCGCGGTCGCCACGATGACCCCGCCCTGGAACCCGCCGCCCGGGCTGAGCTGGCCGTGTGCGACGACATAGAGCCCGACGACGAGGGCGACGGGCAACAGGATCAGTGCGTACCGTCTAACGGGGAACGCAACATGGACCGGCGCGGGAGGCACCTGACGCTCCTCGCGGGTCTGTCGCAGCAGCACCACGGTTCCGAGCACTGCTGCGAAGAGGATGGTCTCCTCGCCCAGGGTGTCGAAGGCTCGCTGGTCGAAGTTGACGGCCGAGATCACATTGGCGGTGCGGTGGGCGAGCGCCGCCCCGACGGCACGGTCGCCGTAGGGGTGGCTGTCACCGCCGAAGCCCGGCAGCTGCAGACAGGCTGCCCCGAACATGGCGGCGAAGCCCAGGCAGCCCACGGCCAGGATCCACATCCGTAGTCTGCGGCTCATCGGCCGCCTTCGTTACGCTGCCCGCGGCGGCGCACCTTCCGGACGGACAGAAGGATCAGCAGCGGGGTCAGTGCCGAGCCCACCGCCAGCTGTGACAGGGCGACGTCCGGCGCCTGGAGGACGGTGAACAGCACCGCGAGCGCCAGGCCGAGCACCGAGAGAACCAGAGCCTGACGGGCCGGGTCACGGACCGCCACGGCGGCGGTCGCGGTGGTCGCGACCAGGAACAGAGAGATCACGATGAGGCCGTCAGTCACGTCGGGCCTCGCTCGGCTCCAGGTAGGCGCCGGACAGCGTACGCGAGGAAATCACGTTTCCGGCGACGAGCAGAACTCCGACGACTACGAGCTTCACTGCCGCACGCCCCGGGCCGGCGGCCACGCACGACGCGATCACGACCGGCACGGTGGCGGCGACCGCCAGCACGGTCGGCAGCTGTGCCTTTGGCGGGGCCTCGCTCAGTTCGTCGGCGAGGAGCCGTGCGTACACGAGCGTGCCGACCGGGCCCAGCACGGCGAGGACCAGAGCGAGATCGGTGTAGGCGGGGCGGCCGTAGCCCTGGGCAAGCAGCAGCATGACCAGACAGACCACCGAGGTGCCGAAGTTCTGGGCGACGACCCTGCGCCCGAGCGGTCCGGTCGCCACACCCCACACGACCGGGAAGAGACCTGCCACCAGGAGTACGGATGCGCAGGCGAGCCATGCGTTCACCAGCCGCTCACAGCCCGGCGTGCCGCGACGGCCGCGAGTGCCCCCAGCAGTGCACATCCGAGACCGGCGAACACCTCCAGCGATTCGATCCTGCTGATGAGCACCAACCAAAGTGCTGACAGCGACACTTGCCATACGAGGATTTCGGCGACCAGGCTACCCAGCCGTCTCCCCGTCATGCGAGCGCCGGAGGGCGGGCCGCCGCAGGAAACTCTGTGATGCGCAAGGTGTCTCCTCGAGGTCGTCGTGCATCGCTCGTGCTCATCCGGTGCCCGGTGGGGCTTCAGACATTCCCCGGCCGTAACGGAAACAACTGGAAGCAAAGCAGTTCCAGGCGGAGGGAAGCGAAGGAACGCCCATGCCTACGCCTCGGATCGGGGATGAAAAGACCTGTCTGGCCCTGCGACGCGAGGAGAAGGCAGCCAGGATCACCAACAGCGCAGCGGCTTCCTGACAGGTGCGGTCGCTGCCGGGCCGGCAAGGCAAGTGGGTAAAAGAAGTCGTCTTATTTGGTCAGTCGGCCTGTAGCAGCTCCCGCACGCGCGCAGGGCTGATGCGTTCTCAGGTAGTGAGATGAAGGATTTCGCCGGATCCGGGTAGGCCGTCGTTGACATGCCCGGCCGAGAGTGGCTCACCGACCGCCTGCCCCTCTCGTGCCCGCGCTTTCGGTGTCGGCTTTCCCTGGAAGGCGCCGCCGGAACGCGGCCGTGTCGCGCCCAGCCGAGGCGTGGTGCACGGCGCCTATGAACTGGTCCCGTTGAGCGGCCTTCGGGGCACGGTACCCTCTCGCACGTCGCGCGCTGTCGCTGCAGGACACACCGACCGCATAGGGATGTAAGACAGGGATGCGAGCAGAAAGGTTGGGACTCCATGGCTGAACGTGCCGTCGTGCGCCGGATCGGCGCCGCTGTCGTGTCCCTGGCCGCGCTCGGGACGGCGGCGGGGCCGGTGTGGGCGCAGCCTCAGCCGGCGTCGGGGGATCAGACTGCCTTACGTGCCGAGGTTGCCATGGCGGCCGTCGCGGGCAGCACCCGGAGGGTGGCCGGCGGACTGCCGCCCACCGGCCACCGGAGCCAGCCGCCGCAACGGCCCGGGACCACCACCCGCGTGTTGCCCAGCACCGCGGTCCGCGGCGTCGACCTGGCGCACCCTGGCAAGGCCCTTTTCGTCGGTGTGTCCCAGTCGTCGCTGGCCGACTACACCCCCGAGCCGCCGGCCGACTACACCCCCGTCACCGATACGGTCAAGGGCAGGGTGGGGCACACCGTCGTGGTACGGCTCGGTGTGGCGAATCTGGGCCCCGGTCTCCCCGACGGCGATCCCGGCGGCACCTTCGCGGTGGTGCCGCCAGCCGGGACCACGATCACGTCCATTCCCTGGGAAGGGGACGACGACCACCGGAGATACTCATGCCAGCCGCCGCAGGACAAGGACAACTACTTCTTCCTGTGTGACCTCTCGGAGTGGGGTGTCCCATGGCCCAGCAGGTCCCCGGTCACCATCGGTTTCCACATCCGCATCGACAAGCGGATCCCCGGCGCCAAGGGCTCCATCACCGTGTACGGTCCGAATGACCCTGTGCCCGGCAACAACCGCGCTGTGATCCCCGTCGAGGCCGCACCCGCGCCGCTTTGGCGGTGGCAGCATCCGCTCTGGCGCTGGCAGGATTGGGCGCTAGCGGCGGGGGTACTGGCCCTTGTGGCCCCGGCGGGCAGATGGTTCGTCAGGAGACGGCGGGAGGACGGGTCCTGATAGGGCTTGGTCAGGTTCGTACGCGGCGGCGTTTGATCTGCATGCTGTGCGACGACCACACCGTCAAGCCGCTCCCCGCCACGGACGCGGCGGTCGGTGTCGATGTCGGTCTGAACCACCTCCTGACGCTCTCCACCGGTGAGAAGATCGCTAACCCGAGGCATGAGCGCACGGACCGTGCCCGGCTGGCGAAGGCCCAACGCGCCCTTGCGCGCAAGGCCAAGGGTGACGGCGCCAACCGCAGGAAGGCCCGGCTGAAGGTCGCGAAGATCCACGCCCGGATCGCCGACCGGCGCCGTGACGGCCTGCACAAGCTGACCACTCGGCTCGTTCGTGAAAACCAAACGATCGTGATCGAGGACCTGACCGTGCGAAACATGGTCAAGAACCGGAGCCTGGCCCGCGCCATCAGCGACGCGGCATGGGCCGAGTTCCGCAGCCTGCTGGAGTACAAAGCCCAGTGGCACGGGCGGGAAGTGATCGCGGTCGACCGCTTCTTCCCCTCCTCCAAGCTGTGCTCCGTCTGCGGCACCTTGCAGGACAAGATGCCGCTGCACGTCCGTACCTGGACGTGCGCCTGCGGCACGACCCACGACCGGGACGTGAACGCCGCACGCAACCTGCTGGCCGCCGGACGGGCGGTGTCGGCCTGTGGAGCTGGTGTAATACCTCAACGGAGAACTCCGGGCGGGCAGTCGGCGATGAAACAGGAAGTCTCACGGCGCGAGCCGTAAGAATCTCCCTCCCTCAGGAGGGAGAGCGCCAAAGTCTGAATCTCGCACGTGATGATGACAGGAGGCTGGGGTGGCCGAGACGATGGTGGCCGAGGTGATGGCCGAGCTGGCCGAGCTCGAGGACCCGAAGACACGCGAGGTGAACGAGAAACACGGTGACGATCACGGTGTGAACCTCAGCAGGCTGCGCGCGCTCGCGAAGCAGCTGAAGACGCAGCAGGAACTCGCGTGCCGGCTCTGGGAGACGGATGACACCGCGGCGAGACTGCTGGCCATCCTGATCTGCCGCCCGAAGGCGTTCGAGCGTGACGAGTTGGACGTCATGTTGCGCGAGGCGCGCACACCGAAGGTGCACGACTGGCTCGTGAACTACGTGGTGAAGAAGAGCCCGCACTCCGAAGAGCTGCGCCTGGCCTGGTCCGCCGATCCGGATCCAGTGGTCGCGAGTGCCGGCTGGGCGCTGACCACCGAACGCGTGGCGAAGAAGCCCGAGGGCCTTGACCTCGCAGGACTGCTCGACGTCGTCGAGGCGGAAATGAAAGATGCCCCGGATCGCCTGCAGTGGGCGATGAACCACTGCCTGGCTCAGATCGGGATCGAGCACGTCGAGCACCGCACCCGTGCAATCGACATCGGTGAGCGCCTGGAGGTGCTCAAGGACTACCCGACTTCCCCGGGCTGCACGTCTCCGTTCGCGCCCATCTGGATCACCGAGATGGTGCGCCGACAGCACGAAAAGTAGGCAGTTCGCGCTCACGCTCGTGCCGCTACTTTCTCAGAACGCGACACCCGAAACGAATCGGCCGTGAAGGGCCTCACGTCGGCTACGACCGGAGAGCACGCCTGGCCTGCCCGAGTCGGTTGAAGCGACCCGGCCGCTCGCCGTGGTGCAGACGTGTGACCAAGCGTCGAGACGGTTGGTCCGTAAGTCGAGGATCCTTGAGGCGAGTCACTCGGGAGACCTCTCCGTGGGACAAGACGCTTTTTGCGAGGAACGCACCGAGGAAGACCTCCCCGTAGAGGCGTAGAGGGTCGGGATCGAGGGCGGTTGCGCACGGCCGAGAGGGAACTCCTCAAACGCGCTGCGCGGCTGACCAGCCTCGGGGCGGAGCCCCGATCGACGGCATACTCGTCGGCCGCCGGGGTACTCGCGCCACACGCCACCCCCAGTGCGAGGAAGCGAGAACGCCGTGAGCGAGCACCGCCCGAAAGCCCCTGGGAACAGCGGGGGGCCGACACCGAAGCCGATACCGAGGGACCTTCCCGATCAGCAGGTCACTGCCGACGAGGATCCCTGGGACGTCCCAGGCACCTCGATTCACTCCACCGCCGACGAGCAGCCCGACCCGGAGATCCCTGATACGGACGAGGCCGGCACCGGCCGGAGGGGCGCCCCGCACTCCGGCAATCGTCCGGGGCATCCCGTGCCCGACGAATCGTCTGCCTGACGCTCCGCGCGCCGCGGAAGCCCCGGCAGGTGACGCTGGGCGGAACGCCCGCGACTGTTGACAGGAGTCCGGCTGCCCGAGAGGACACGTAATGGGTGTGGGCACCTGGGTCAGCGACTGGCCCGTCTACCGACAGCTGACCGGCTCCGACCCGCTGACGCGTGGTAGGGCGGCCATATCCACGCACGTAGCAGCTCAGGCTGCGCACCAGCACCGCCGAACGGGCGCGGCAACGGCCGAGAGCCTGGCGACCGAGGCTGCCGAATGACGCCTCGGCATGGTTGCAGAGACCTGCGCGAAGGCTGCGCGGGCACGCTCATGCGTACCGCCCGCGCCCCTGACCCTGGCGGGAGCCGCGACCGCGGCGCTGGCCGGCGGCCGCACCGGTCGGCCGGCGTGGTTGGTGGGCTCGCACTGCTCGCGGGTTCGGTCTGCACCCGCTTCGGGGCCTCCGCGGAGGCCCCGAGGTACACCGTCGTACCTCAGCAGAAAGGAGAGTGACCCCCGATGGTCACTGTGTCTCTCACCGGAGCGTCCAAGGAGGACGCTGCCATCGTCTTCGATGTCCTGCGGACGGCGTTCCCTACCGATCGTCCCCCCGACGCCGTGCCCCAGGAGCAGCCGGGGGACCACCCTGCCGTGTGGACCTCGCAGTTCGAGCCGACGCAGGACCGCATCCCGACCGGGTCGACCCCACCACTGGAGAGTTCGCCCACCGCCACTTTGCAGGGCGGCCATGTCGCCGTGGACCAGCTGTGCGACGCCCTGAGCGCCGCGTTCGCCGTACACAAGCAGGGCACGGCGTCGGGGGACCAGGAACAGGAGGTCGACCTGCAGCTTCGGACGAAACGGTAGTGACACAGTGACCGCGCCTCGCGGCCCCATGCCCGCCTGAGCTCCCGCGGCCCGGCCTAATCATCAGTCGCCCGGACCCCGCGCTGCTTGACATCTATAGGGGCATCAAGCGTGCCTACGTTTTGCACGGCACCGCCGTCGTCGCAGCCGTCCGACTATGGCTCCGGGGCTGAGCGAATCCGCTGTCTCAGTCCCCGAGGAACCACAGGTACAGGTGCTGTCCGTCGAGAACCGTCCGGCCCAACTCCAGAATCTCGCGCGCAAGCTCATCGGTGACCACACCCGGAGGTAGCTGCGGTATCTCTTCCAGCAGGGTGGACACCTGCCGACTGTTGAAAACGGTGTCCGCGTACGGCAAGAGGTGCCCCAGCATCGGAAAGACCGACTGGTCGAGACCGGCCAGCTCCGGACCCCAGACCACACCATGCTCAGCGCGAGCTGCGATCGTGCCGTCTTCGCTACGGACCTGGAGGTTAATCATGGTCAGAGCTTATGGCCTCATGATCCGCCGGACAGGCCCCTGGCGCGTTTGGAGGACCGCAACCAAGCGGGGGAGGGGCTGAACCCGTTGTTCTGGCCGCGCCGCAGTGCGGGAGCGCGGGTCGAATTCCGGATGGTTCCGCCCGGGCAAGTCCGGTACCGGGATAGCCAGCGTCGGTGATGGTGGTGATCCGGCACAGACGCAGCGGCTGGACCCGGATGTTCGCCGTCATCGGCCCTTGACCTAGAGCGCGGTCCAGCATCTAGCGTCTCCGTCATGACGACACCTCAGCACAAGATCGGATCAGGCTTCGGTGCCCGGAGCACCGCGGACGACGTCCTGAGCGGGATCGACTTGTCCGGCAGCACCGCGATCGTCACCGGTGGCTACTCGGGACTTGGTCTGGAGACAACCCGCGCCCTGGCGGGTGCCGGAGCCCGCGTCGTGGTCCCCGCCCGGCGACGGGCGGCCGCTCAGGAGGCGCTCGAGGGCATCGACGGCGTCGAGACCGACGACCTCGACTTGTCCGACCTCGAAAGCGTCCGCGGTTTCGCCGAGCGGTTCCTGGCCTCGGGTCGCAAGGTCGACATCGTGATCAACAACGCTGGGGTCATGGCCTGCCCCGAGACGCGGGTCGGCCCGGGGTGGGAGGCGCAGTTCGCCACCAACCACCTCGGTCACTACGCGCTGATCAACCATCTCTGGCCGGCGATCGCCCGCGGTGGCGCGCGTGTGGTCGCCGTGTCCTCCGGCGCCCATGGCATCACCGGCGTGCGCTGGGACGACGTGCAGTTCGAGCGTGGTTACGACAGATGGCAGGCGTACGGGCAGGCGAAGACGGCCAACGTGCTGTTCGCCATGCAGCTCGATGTGCTCGGCCGCGACGCCGGAGTCAGAGCGTTCGCGCTGCATCCGGGCAGCATCCTCACCCCGCTGCAGCGCCACCTTGCGAAGGCGGAGATGGTCGACGCGGGCTGGATCGACGAGAACGGCAACCCGACCGATCCCACCTTCAAGACGCCCGAGCAGGGCGCGGCGACGCAGGTATGGGCGGCGACCTCCCCCCAGCTGGCGGGCATGGGCGGCGTGTACTGCGAGGACTGCGACATAGCCGAGCCGGCCGGCAACGGCTCGGAAGGCGGCGTGCACGCACACGCGACCGACCCCGAGCAGGCCGCGCGCCTGTGGGCGCTGTCGGCCGACCTCACGGGCGTCGACGCTTTCGCGGCGGCAACCTAGCCCCGGACGTCGCAGGTCACCGTTTCAGGTCTGTGGCCAGCCGGCCCCGGGCCGGTCGCACCATACGAATCAACGACCCGCGAGGTACGGGCCTGCTGTCCCTCAGCCAGAAGGCGCGGGCGGGGCGCGACAACGGTTCCTGGACCATTCTGGGTCCAGGAGGATGGTGTCAATTCCGTTGCGTTCGCACGGGTGTACTGCTGCCTTCTCCGCGCACAGGACGCCCCCGTCTCGGCCGCACGCTGTGCGGTGAAACGGGGGCCGTCTGTGGTTCAGAGGGTTCTATTCAGAAACGGCCTCCGGTGAGGCGAGTCACCGGCCCCAATTTCTGCTTGGCTGTGCGGCGCCCGGCGGCGAAGGCGACGCCTGCGACGGTGGCACCGGCGCCCGCTGCAACGGCGTTGCGATGCTTGACCGCAGTCCATATCGTGAGCGCCCCTGCGGTGACCATGCCGCCGACGGATGCGGCGGCGCGCCTGCCGCTCTTCACCCCGGCGGTCGCGGCCCGGCTCACCTGCTGGGTGGCCGTTGAGATGGACCTTGTGCCGGCGGCGGTCGCCTCCTGCGCGTCGGAGGCCGACGATTTCGCGGCTTCGGCGGCGCGGGCGCTGCCCTCTTTTGCACGCCCACCCGCCGCGGTGGTCTTCTTGCCGGCTGCACGGGTCGTGCGACCCGCACCAGCTCCGGTGGGAGACGACGCGGAGTTGGACTTGCTTGTTGCCTTCTCGGAATTCGTGGCCTCTTCAGTCATGGTTCTCGCGTTTCCTTTCCTTGTCTGACTAAACGTTCTGATGCACTGGGTGTCATTCCTCGCCGGTGTCGGGACGTGCTCGTCTGCGCAGATGTCCTGGCGAAGCGCTTTGTCTCCGGCTGGATTGCTGACGTCTACGCACAACCATGAGTTTCTCATCCGCCGTCCCGAGGAAGCAGTGAGCCCAACGGCCCCAGGTCCAGGTTGAGATCATCCATAGTGAGTTCGTAACGGTCGCACAGCTCGGACATTCGGTCCTGGAGGATCATCAGCGTCATTCCGATCCGTTCTTCCTGGTTCTCGTTGAGATCGCCCTGGTCGACGCGGTGGAGGGCAGTGCGTTCCATGAGCTGCCGGAGCAGTTCGACAATGGTCAGCACCAGTTTCATAAGGTCGCGTTCCACGGTCTCCGGGTTCGTCTTGAGCCGTTGGGCGATGCCTCCGTCCGTCTCCGCGCTCGCAGGTGCCGGGGTCAGCTCGAATGCGCGTGCCGCAGCCATGGCGACGTCCTCCAGCGCGGTCCCGCATGCTTGTTTGCGCGACCGAATCGGCATGCTCTGCCCGTGGGTCATGATGTTGCTCCTCGTCCTGAGCGCGAAAATCGCACGATTGCTTCGGTTGGTCGCGCGGGGAGGCGGGGGATTACCACGGTGCGGGGCTGTCCACGGAAATCGAGCGGATCACGGCGCGCAGATTGATATGGACCAGATCCACGTCCGCCACGGACAGCACCAGATCCCCCGTGAGTACGGCACCCCCGGTGAGCAGACGGTCCAACAGGTCGATCAGGGCGACCTGACGGACCGCCAGGGCGTCTGTGGGATCCAAGGGCGCGGTTGTGCGGTCGAGTGGATTGGCGGTCATGTCCGGCCCTGGTATTCCGTCGTGACCGCACCTACGAAGGAGTACGGAGCCCACGGGCCCGTCAGTTCGAAGCGCACACCGGGCACCTCGCCGTTTGCCTGGGCTACGGCTGCCCGGAACTCCGCTTCTGATCGGACCGGCACCAAATAGGCGTCGTTCGCTATGTTCTCGCCGGCTCCAGAGGCCAGCTCCCCCTGCTGCGGCCGGTGAGACACGCGCGAAGAAGCCAGGCGGGTGAGGTGTTCGGCGATTCGAGATGCCGCCGCTGCGGCTGCCCTGTACGCGTCCTGCCGGCCGCGCCGCTGTGCCTGGCGGCGGCGGAGATATGCCTGCCCGGGTCCCTGCAAGGCTGAACCGGGCTTCTCCGCGCCGGGCTGCTCCGACGCTGCCGAGGAAGGGTCGGCGTACACCTTCACCCCGAGCTCCACGTGCCCCTCCAACCAGGAGAGGAGCCCGTGGAGTTCCTCGCTGCGCGCTTCAAGCATCGATGCGACGCGGCTGTCGTCGAGGTAGACCGTGGCCAGTCGCATGGGCAGGACAGCTGTGCTCCGCGAAGCGGCCTCCACCACTGCGTCGTGGGTGCGTGCAATCACTTCGAGGCGTTCGAGGTCTTCCAGCTGTGCTGTGAGGCCCTCGGTGCCGAAAGTCGCCTCTGGCACGGAAGAGACCACCGCCGCCAGGCCGGCCGCGCACACGGTGTGCGGGCTCCTGCCGCCCAGACCGGCAAGGGAAGCAATCGCTTCCTCCGCAGCGCTGCCGACTCGGCTGACGGCGTAGACGTACGAGATCAATGCCTCCGGGGGGCTGCCCGGTTCGTTGGGATCCACAGTGCTGGGCGCGAGATGAGGCGTTGTGGTCACTGCTCCTCCCTCCCGTCAGGACGAGGGCTGCTGGGAGATTTCTCCGCCGTTGCTGATTCGGCGAGAAGACCCTTGCCACTGCTGCCCGACGATGGCAATCCGACCGCGGTCCGTAGCTCGGCGAGTTCCGCCCGCAACAGTGCGTTCTCGTCGGCGAGAGAGCCGGCCGTGCCTCCGGTCGACCCGCTTGCTTCGTCGCGAAGGGGGCGGGCCCTTGAGGACAGCGACGGATCGTGCTCCCACCAGTCGATGCCCATCTCTTTGGCCTTGTCCACCGAAGCTACGAGGAGCCGCAACTTGATGGTCAGCAGCTCGATGTCGAGCAGATTGATCTGAATGTCACCGGCGATGACCACGCCCTTGTCCAGGACGCGTTCGAGAATGTCTGCCAGGTTGGCGGACGAACCCTGCTGGCTGTACGGGGAAGCCCCGCCTGGGGAGCCCAGTCGAGGGGCCAGTGATTCGGACACGTGTCTTCTGCCTTCCCTGTGGGGTGCGCCGGCGTCGGATTCGGAGCGCAGGAGGTCTCAGCTACGGACGCGACGCCGTTCGTCGTCGCGCGTCACGCCCTCGTCGTCGTGGGAGTAGTCCTCGCCCGTCTCGTCGTCGCCGTCGAGCGGCTCGTCCTCGTCCTCGTTCTCGTCGACGTACTCGTCGTCGGGGACGTCTTCGGCGCTGGACTCCTCGTCGGGCTCTTCGGACTCCTCGTCCTCGTAGGCCTCCGGTTCCTCGTCGTCGTAGGCCTCGGGTTCGTCGTCGTCCTCGTCGCCTTCGGTAAAGGCGTCGTCGTCAGCAGGGTCGGAAGCATCGTCGGACTGGGCGGAGTCGTCGTCGGCCACTCGCTCCTCTTCCTCCACGGCCTCCTCGTGCCCGACCGTCACCTCGCCGTCGTGGATCTCTCCACGCCAGCCATCGGTGGCTTCACCTCGCATCATGATGAACTTGCGGTAGAGCTTGAGGTCGAGACGGGCGCGGCGTCCCTGAGCCCGCCAGATGTTGCCGGTCTTCTCGAACAGGCCCTTGGGGAAGTACTCCAACACGAGAAGCACGCGCGTGAGGTTGTCGGTCAGACGGTGGAAGGTCACGACGCCCTTGACGGTCCCCTTGGCGCCCTCAGTGGTCCAGGTGATGCGCTCATCAGGGATCTGTTCGGTGACGTTCGCCTTCCAGCTGCGGGTCGACTTTGCGACCTTCACCTTCCAGTTGCTGGAGGTGTCGTCGGCCTTGTCGACACTCACCACGCCCTTGGCGAAGGTGCTGAACTCCTGGAACTGCGTCCACTGGTCGTACGCCTCGCGGACCGGCACGCCCACGTCGATGTCCTCGACGATCGTCACGCTCTTGGACTTGCCGCCACCGCTCTTTCGCCCCTTGCCGAACAGACTCTTCACCTTGTCCTTGAGCGTGTCCTTGAGATGCGAGGCACCGACGGTCAGGGCGGCCTGCCCGGGGGACTTGCCCTCGCTCAGGGCCTTTCCGCCCTTGGCGAGGCTGCCGGCGAGCCCGCCCAGTCCCTCCTGCGGGTTCGCGAGCTTGGCAACGCCCGAGCCCAGCGAGTGACCGAGGCTGGTGACCGCGTGCGCCGCGCGTGCCTGCGCGTACTCCTGGAGCGCTTCCTTCAGTTCCTCTGCGGCTGGTGACTTCGTCACCTGATCCTTGATGGTCTTGAACGTGGAGTCAGTCACGGCCGCCTCCACGTTCGCTCGTCCGGCGAGCCGAACCGGTGGAGGTCCGGGCCCCCTTCGAAGCGGCCTTGCGTCCACCGGAAGCAGCCGTCTTGCCTGCCGCCCCCGTGCTCGACCGTGCTGCACCGGACGTCTTGCTCACAGCTCGCTTGGTGCTTCGCTCAGCGGGTGCGCTGCGCCGACGAGCCGGCTTCTTCTCGGCCGCTTCGTCATCGGGGGATGTTGTGTCGCGCTGCTCGTCCTCGTCGCTCGCCTCATCTTCCGCAACGTCGTCGTCGTGATCGGAGGGACGGGCATCGTTGAGAGCAAGGGTGCGCTCATGCAGCGAGTCCGTCATGCCGGACACGCGGTGGGTGAGCGCAGATGTTGCCGCCGACTTGGTGGCATCGAGGAGCTCGGTGCGCACCTGGTCGTTGAGTACGCCCCACACAGGTGACTTGCTCACCACTCGGCTCAGCTCTCTGAGATCCAGCGGGATCTTCTTCCCTGCCAAGAACATTCCGAAGCCGATGGCCATCTTGGCCTTCTTGGTCCTGCCGAGCAGGTAACCACCTACGAGGGCCAGACCTATCTTTCCGCTGTTGTTCATCTGTGGTGCCTTCCTGCGTCGTGGTCAGGATTCGAGGCCGAGCCTCTGGCGCTCGGCCATGATCTGCTCCAGTCGGTCCAGCAGTTCGTCCTCTCGCCGGTCGAATGTGTCCTCGCTGACGCGCCCTTCCAGCAGATCCTTTTCCAGCTGGGCGAGTTCATCCCGTACGGGCGCGGGGTCGTAGTACTCGCGCTCGGCGGCCAGGACCAATTGGTCGACCACCCAGACCGTGCCGTGGACGGGGGCGAGGGGGAACGTCACGATCTGCGTGATGAGGCCCATGCTCGGTGCGCTCCTCGCGGGTCAGACGAAGCTGTACGGGGGCAGCGGGCCGTTCAGCTTCAGGTGGTAGGCGTCTCCGAGCCGCTCGGCCTCGCCGTGCACGGCCTCCGAGAACGCCGCTGCGTCGTCACGCTTGAGCAGGAAGGAGATGTTCAGGAAACTGCCCTTGGGGGGATCGGCGGGGGACACCCGAAGAGCGGACGCGGCGAGCCGTGACGTCAGGGCCCTGTTCGCCTCCTCCTCCCGGGCCGAGACCTCGCCGGCTATCAGTTCGCCCAGGGCCATGCGGTCCTCATGGGCCGCAGAGCCGTTTCGGGTCAGCTCGTTGAGCTTGCGTATCCGCTCCGAGCCGGACACGATCTCCCGCAGCAGGTCGTCTTCATCGCGTGAGGCCTTGAGGTTGTACTCGATGCAGCAATCGAGCTCTTCGAGCCGCTGGGCGTACGGATCGTGCTGCTCGCGCAGCGCGGTCAGCACCGCGTCGTCACTCGGCCCCACGATTCCGAACCGCATGGGCAGAGCGGCGCCCTCCGCCAACAGCTGCTCCAGGACGCCCTGGTGGGCCAGAACGTCTCGGCGCTTGGCGCGCAGGCCCTCCGGGGCGTCGCTCACCACGGCGGCGAGCGTCTTGAACGCGACCGAGCGCAGCGGCGCCGCAGGCTCGCCCACGCCCTTCAGGGTGTCTAGGTGCAGCGGATGGTCGGCCTTGGTGATGGCGTACAGATAGGTGGGCACGAGTCAGTCCTCCTTGCTGCGGCTGGTACGTCGGCTGGTGGAGGAGGAGGTCTTGCGCGCGGGTCGCGTCTCCTCCTCCTTCTCCTCGTCGGAGCCGCGGCTGCCTCGGCCGAACGACTCCCCGAACGCCTCGACGGCGCCGGTCAATGCACCCTTGGACTTCCCCTTGGCGCCGCTCTCCGTCGCTTCGCCGACGATGTCCGTCAGCTGACTGGGAGCCTTACGGCCGGACTCCAGGTCCAGTCGGTTGCATGCTTCCGCGAACCGGAGGTACGTGTCGACGCTGGCGACGACGACCCTCACGTCGATCTTGAGGATCTCGATGCCCACGAGGGACACCCGGACGAAGGCGTCGATCACGAGCCCTCGGTCGAGTATGAGTTCGAGAACGTCATAGAGATTGCCCGAGCCGCTTCCGCCGCTCGACGCGTTTGTCTGCTGAACGACACTCATGTTCTGCTTCCTTTCCGGTGTACTCCTTGAGACCTCGTAAGAGGACAGGACCCAGGCGTCGCCGGTGGACTGCGCGCAGTGGAGGCATGACCGAGGCCTCCGGTGGCCCTCAACTGTCGATGTGGCCGCGCGAGTAGCGGCGGGTGCGTTCGTAGCCGGTGAGCTCACCGCCGCTGTCCATCCGGACGCGGTAGGAGGCCATGACACTGGTTGTGTCCGGTACGCGCTCGATTTCCACCACCTCGACCTCGGCTGTCCAGCCGTCGTCTGTGGCATTCATGGCCGAGACGGAGGAGGCTTCGCGCCCAAGCAGCTCAGCAAGCTGATCGGCCGCTCGGCGCATGGCCCGTACGACAGATATCCGCTCCTGATCGCCGGACTTGCTGCTTGTGCCTTCCTGAGTCGTCATGTTCTTGTCCGCCGCCTGTCCTATCTGTTTCGTGCCTGAGTCGAGTCCGCTCGTGTTGCGCGCTGCATTTCGCGTGCCCGGTGACCGCGTACCTATGCAGTCGGGAGAGGAATCTGCCGAAATCCGGTCCCGTAAAGTCCCCTGCCAGCAGGCCGCATGACGCAGGAAGACGCCGGTCGGGCCACGTCATCGGCATACGTGTGACGATCCGGGAATCCTGGCAAAGAAGTTGCCGCTCGGGCGCCCGAGCGGCATGAAGGAAGGGGCTGGAGACCTCGCCGTGTCGCCAGGTCGGGTCCTGCAAGTAGGGCTTTCTGCTTGCGTCGCGGCGCGATGATCCGGGTGCGGGGCGAGGGAAGAAATAATTCGGGCTATCCGTGTGCGGTGATGGAATCGCCGTTGCCGGTCGCGGTAATGGGCAGGCTTTCTGTGGGCCGGCGGCGGTTGATCGGCGGGACTCGATGGTGGGCGCCGACTGTGGGCTGAGGCGGCGGTCAGCACCTGGAGCGCGCTCCGGGCGGCGGTGGCCTCCTGGCTCGCCCGGTGCCGGGAGCGCGGGGTGCACGAACGGCGGCGACCTTGGCGTCGGTCTTGCCCTCGCCGCGGTAGCTCTCGGAGGCGCGGTGGATGGCCCGGCCGGAGATGTAGTGCACCGACTGCTCGTGGTTGAACAGGATCGTGATGGCCAGGGCGGCGCCGCCGTCGGCCAGGTCGATGCCCCAGGTCACCTCGTCTCCCAGAGCCAGGACATCGGCGAGGAGTTCGAGAAGTTCAGGCTCGCCGTTGGCGACGCGTCGTGACAGCAGCCGACGGCCGCTCTCGTCGATCGCGACGTAGTGGTGGTGAGTCTTACCTGCGTCGATGCCGGCCCAGATCATGGCCATGTGGTGCCTCCGTGCGGTGTGCTGCTGGTTCCTGCCACGGACGACCTCGCTGTCGATTCCCTACTCAGCGATCATTCGCAATTCCTAATTGGCAGCCGAGTCGTCGTGGGGTGCCGGGCGGTCAATCAGTGGAAGCCACAAGCGGCAGAGCCTTTTGAGCCACACCCGGCACCCCTGGGCGGGTCAACCATACGAAGGGCTCACCACATCCCGCAGAACAACGTAGGGAGCCTTTTCCAACCCCAGCTTGAGCAGGTCACGTGGAGGGTGAGGAGGGTCTGGACGAGTGTGGTGATGCGGGAGGTGCTGCACCGCTTCGTGAGCGAGGAAATCGGTCGCGCCCCGTGAGGTGAGTCGTTAACCTCCGCCGGAGCGCAGTGAGGTACGACACACGACCGCGAAGGGGAGCCGTTCATGGAGATCGAGGGCGTACGGACCGACCGGCTGGGCCTGCTGCTCGACCAGTTCGACAAGGCCAGGGAGATGGCTGGGGTGCGGCTGGCGGGGCTCGGCGACGAGGAGTATCTGTGGGAGCCGGTGCCCGGCTGCTGGTCGCTCCGGCGGCGCGCCGAGGCGACGACGCCGCGGGCGTTCGGGCCAGGCGAGTGGTTGCTGGACCTGGGCGCCGCGGACATCCCGGCGAGCGAGTACGCGGAGGTCGCCCGGCAGGCGGCCGGCGGCCTGTCGGTGGAGAAGATCGCCGAGGACTGGAGCGTGACCGTCGAGCGCGTCAAGCAGATCTTGGCCCACACCGGCGAACCGGAGCCGGACGAGACGCCGGTCACGACCATCGCGTGGCGGCTGGGCCACCTGCACTACGAGTTCGCGGGCACCTGGGAGTGGACCTTCGGCGAACGACGGCAGGACCCGAAGCAGATGATCGACTTCTCCCCCTCGGCGGCCTTGACCCTGGAGCGCTTCTGGCCGGTGGTCGACCGCTGGCGCGCCGACGTCGGCGCCCTCACCGAGGACCAGCTCGACACGGTCGGCCTCTCGCAGTACCCGTACGGCTCCCACCCCGAGGAACCGTTCATTTCCGTGCTGTGGGGGGCCAACCTCGAATTCATCCACCACATGGCCGAGATCGCGTTGCTCCGCGACCTGCGGCGGGCGCGCTTCACCACTCCCCGGTAGGCCCGGGCGCGCCAAACACCACCCACGTCTCCGGGATGGTGCACACCGGATGCAGTTGCAGAACTATCGCGTGGGTCGGGTCCATCGGGGGTCCCTGCCGGTCAGGCCCAGTGCGCGGTCGAACAGGGGCGCATCGGCCTCTTGCGGCACCTCGTCGGCGAGAAGGCGCAAGCCGCGCATACGGGGTGCCTCACGTGCGTAGGTGTCGAACGCGGCACTGGTCAAGGACGCGGGGATATTGATGGGCTGCCCGGTGGCTACTGCCGTGTCCCAGGCGTGGATGGCGAATTCGGCGATGAGGATCCCGGCGAGCGCGGTGGCCGCCATGGGCGGTCCGCCAACGCTCGCCTCCCCTTCCCACGCCGCTGGTGCGGACCAGGCACTCACTGCCAGCTCCGCCTTTTCAGCCATCAGCCCAGCCCAGTCGGACTCCGGTTGTCCGGCGAGAAAAGGCATCGGGTCGGCAGTCGGCAGGCTGGGATCCGGTGCCGCCCGGGTGCCCGCGTCCCTCGTCATCAAGAGCATCATGGCGATGTGATTCACAAGGTCTCCCACCGTGAATTCCGAACATGGGGTTGGATCTTGGTACTGGTCCACCGACACACCGCTGACTACGTCAAGGGCCAGATCGATGCTCTGCGCCAACAAGTCCACTTCGGTCGATTGCCTCATGCGGCGTTTCCTCCTTCGTGTGCCCCAGGCCGGGGCGAACGGTCCTAATGAGATGGTCTGTCGGACGATGTTGTATGTGGTGATCGCACGTTGGGCTGTGTATGGCGCGTCGTCCAAACGGCTTGTGGGCGGACGCTAAGTGGTCGCGTTCGGAATTGCTTCGGGGGTTGATCAAGCTGTCAGTGCGGTGGAGGATTCTTCCTGGTGATCGGCGGTGTGTCGGTCGAGCCTGGCCAGCAGACCGTCCAGGTCGGAGGTGGTGAACCTCCACTGGAACGGCTGTGCCGTGGCGTTGTAGCGGTCTTCGAATGCCCCAAGCCGGTCCCCGACCTGGGCAAGGTCGGTGAAGTCGTTGGGCGAGACGACCTTGCGCTGCACGACGGAGAAGTAGATCTCCACTTGGTTGAGCCACGAGGCGTGCACCGGGGTGTGGACCATCACCGCGTTCGGGTACGAGGCCGACAACCGGGCGGCGGCCTTCTGCCCGCGGTGGGACGAGCCGTTGTCCACGATCCAGAACACGCGCTTCGCGCTGGCGTACGGCTCCTGGTTCATGACCTGGGCGACCAGGTTCATGAACGGGTCGATGCCGGACCTGGGTTCGGTGCGGCCGGACATCTTTGCGCGGTGGACGTCGTAGGCGGCCAGGTAGGTCAGTGCCCCGCCGCGGCCGTAGGTGTGGTTCACCCGCATCGCTCTTGCCTGGCCCGGGGCGAGCGTGGGGTGGCAGCGGCAGCGGGCCTGAATGGAGGTCTTCTCGTCCGCGCTGATGACGTATTCGTCCGCGCCGAGCGGCTCGCCGTCCCAGCTGCGGGCGTAGAGGTCCAGGACGCGGGCCGCCTTGGATCGGAAGTCGGGGTCGGTGATGAAGACCCAGGAGCGGTGCTGCCAGGGTTTGATCGCGTCTTGGTCGAGCCAGCGGCGCACGGTGGAGGCCGACACCGACGCGGCG
This sequence comes from Streptomyces sp. NPDC002206, assembly GCF_053593595.1. Taxonomy (NCBI): domain Bacteria; kingdom Bacillati; phylum Actinomycetota; class Actinomycetes; order Kitasatosporales; family Streptomycetaceae; genus Streptomyces; species Streptomyces sp. NPDC002206. The sequence continues at coordinate 29,162 of NZ_JBSFCW010000023.1, read as the reverse complement.
ATGCCCCGCGACATGGGCTCGCGGGCCAGTTCCGGGCACGACCAGCGCGACAGCGGCGCGCCGGTCTCGGCGGGAAGCTGGCAGGCCAACGCTTTGACCTGCGCGGCTTGCGGGGGTGTGAAGACGGGGGGCCGGCCAGTGCGCTGACGGTCGAGCAGGCCGCGCAGACCCAGGTCGGCGAACCGGCCCCGCCATGTGCGCACGGTGTCGACGTGCACTCCCGCCTCGACGGCAATACGCGCGTTGGGCCTGCTCCGAGCCGCCAGGAGCACGATCCGCGCCCGCACCCGGTCCCGGTACTCGGACCTGTGACCGTATGCGGCCTTCTTCAGTCGGTGCCGCTCGGCGGCGGTCAGGACTATGGGGCGCGCGGCGGCAACAGGCAAGGCAGGCAGGCCGATCGGCAGAAGTAGATCAGGGCGGCCATAGCCTGCCGCATCCGGTCCGACGCTGACGTCTAATGTCCGCCCAGGCCCGTCAGACGATGGAAGAGCTGCCCAAAGTGCCGATCCGGCCGATCTCCTCCATCGGATACGGGGTCTGCCTGCTCTCGAGTTGGAACTTGCGGTAGAAGTCTGTCATCACCGCGGCGAGCGGGGCGTGGCGGGTGAGGATCGCCGCGACCTGCGGCGGAATTCCTTTCGGGTGCTCTCCTTGGGCGCATGCGCGCACGAACGCACCGCGGTCTTCCCCCCTGTAGCCGTACAGAGCGGTGATGAGCCAGATCACCAGATGTGTGACGGAGTAGCAACGGTCATAGGTCTGGTGTTCGGCGAAGAAGTCGGCCTCTTCCTTGGACAGGTCGAACCGGGAGGAGATTGCGAGGCCGTAGTCCGCAAAGAACAGACGCTCACCGTCGGTCAGAATGTTCTGGAAGTGGGCATCGAAGTGCAGGAGACCGTGGGCGTTCATGAACGAGGTCCCGGCCTGCAATTGCCTCACGACCATGGCGCAGGCTCTCTCGGTCGCCTCGTCACCGGCTTTGACCTGGACGCCCAGCCAGTCGTGCAGGTTCTGCGGGATGTACTCCAGGAACAGTGCGATGCTTGCCGAGGAATCTCGCAGAGCCTCGATCCGGCGGCGCACCTCGGATCCGCCTCCCCAGTAGGTGACAGCCTTCTCCACGTCGGCCAGTTCCTCGGGGAGCGACTGCCCGGGGTGCGGCAGGACCCGCGAGTGGTACATCAATGGGAAGCCCTCATAGTCCTGTGCGAGCACCCAGTTCGTCGTCATGGTGTGCACGGCCAGCTCCCTCCAGGCTCCAAAGCCCGGCCCCCCGATGACCCCGACACCGAAATGGGAGAAGGCAGGTAGCTCGAAGAGGTTCGCCGTGGACCGGACGTTCTCCGGCTGCCTTTCCAGATCGCTCAGCGGCACCCGCTTGACGAAGACCGGGGTTCCACCGATGTCCAGCAGCGCCGATGTCCCGCCGATACCGGATCCCATTGGCTCAGCCGCATCCACGAGGTCGCGCAGTTCAAGATCACTGCACCGGGCCAACGCTGCGGAGACGGCACTGTGAGCCGCCAGACGCGCATCGCGCGACATGTCAACGGTCTCGACGACTGCCTCCACGTGGGCATCAACCTCTCTGAAACACCTGGGCGTCTCCGACAAGCACGTACGCGCGACGCACAGCCTTGCGGTTCGACTCTTGGCACGTGCAGCGGGCATCAAGGATCCGTTTTGCGAACACAGATCCGAACCCCCTTTCGGCTGCACTGTACGTGAAGACGACAAAGAGATCGGGCGAACGCGATGCCTCGGCAAACCACCACTGCTCAGCGGCTCGGAACTGGGCTGTCTTGCAGTGGTCGAGCTTCATCGCACTGTCCTTCGACGCTGACCGGTGAACACACCCGTCAGGCCCAGCGGGGCCAACCCCCGAAGAACTTCCGGAGCCGACCACTAAGCTTGGCTTTAAGGTCGTCGACTGTTCTTTCGGGTGTCTGTCCACGGCCGGGTCCTGGCCCTTGTTGAGAACCTTCACCACGATGTCCCGGTCGGGCGCCACAACCCCAGGTCCGCCATCTTGTGACTGGCATCCAGGACGCTTACCTATCCCCGCTGCACTCGTCACCAGCCGTCGTGATCTCGCGTGCGGCATTGGGCCGTCCTCGCTGGATTGCGTCGACGACGGCCTGGCGCTCACCCATGCCAGGACCACGCACTGGTCGCACCGAGAAGGTGAACCGCCGACTTGTATGGGGGTAGCGGGACGCGGTCGGGTTGGCCGCTCGTAGTGTGCCGTAGGACGCCGGACCGGGTGACTCGTGAACCGTCTGCCGCTCTTCGGGGCTGGCTCTCCCGGGGTATGTCGCCGGTCAGGTGTCCGTCCGCGGTCTGACTCAACAGAGGCGTGTCCCGGCCGGTTGGTTCCGGAAGTCGGCGTGTCGGCCGTGGATGCCCTGTCGTCCGACCGTGAGGAACACTGTCCCGTGATACTGCTTGGTGTTGACCCCCACAAGTCCACCCACACCGCCACCGCCGTCGAGCCGGAATCAAACCAGCAGGTCGGGACGATGCGGATCGAGGCAAGCCTGACGGACTACCGGCGGCTCCTGGCCTGGGCCAAGCGGTGGCCGCAGCGGAAGTGGGCGGTGGAGAACGCCAACGGATTGGGCCGGCATCTCGCTCAGTGGCTCATCGCCCGCGGCGAGAGTGTCGTCGACGTGCCTGCCGCGGCGACCAGTCGGGTGCGCGAACTCTCCCGCGGTGGGCGGCGCAAGAACGACCAGATCGACGCCGCGGCCGCGGCCACCGTCGCCTATCTGCAGGGAGACGGACGGGATGTGAAGTCGGTCTTCGTCAACGTCTTCGGCGGCATCCCCGCCTGCGACGCGGTCGCGGCCGGCATCGTGCAGGCCCTGGGCGAGGCATGGCGTGGAGGCAACGCAGCCGAACCACCTGGCCGTGTATGTCACGGGATGGGTCAAGCGGGTGCCGATCGGTCTGATCGGGCACGCCAAGGGCGACGCCAACGAGACGGTGGCCTGGCTGCTGGAGGACCACATGGCGGGCCGTCTGGCCGCTCCCGACCAGCCGGATCCTGACGCGGTCGTCGATTTCCTTGCCGAGCGCGGTGTCCGCCGCGTCACGCGAAAGGGCTGGTATCGCACGGACGCGCACGAGCAGGTCCACGGCACGGAACAGGGACGCGAGCGGATCAAGGTCGTGGAGCGTGCCGCGATGCTGGACGCGTCGGAAGCCTGACCTCCGGCCGGGCCGCGCCCATGCCTGTCAGGCGGCGCTTCCCGTCGAGGTCCGGGCGGTATCAGGGACCGGGACGGTGCCCGTGCCCTCGGCGACCGCGGCCATCGCCGATACCCCGATTCCGAGCTTCTCGAGGATCTTCTTCTCGATCTCGTTGGCGAGGTCGGGGTTGTCCTTGAGGAAGTTGCGGGCGTTCTCCTTGCCCTGGCCGAGCTGGTCGCCCTCGTACGTGTACCAGGCGCCGGCCTTGCGGACGAATCCATGCTCCACGCCCATGTCGATCACACCGCCCTCGCGGCTGATGCCCTGGCCGTAGAGGATGTCGAACTCCGCCTGTTTGAACGGCGGCGCGACCTTGTTCTTGACGACCTTTACGCGGGTACGGTTGCCGACTGCGTCGGTCCCCTCCTTCAGCGTCTCGATACGCCGGATGTCCAGACGCACCGAGGCATAGAACTTCAGCGCCCGGCCACCGGTCGTGGTTTCCGGTGAACCGAACATCACACCGATCTTCTCGCGCAGCTGGTTGATGAAGATCGCCGTCGTCTTCGTCTGGCTGAGCGCGCTGGTGATCTTACGGAGCGCCTGGCTCATCAGACGGGCCTGCAGACCCATGTGGGAGTCGCCCATCGCGCCCTCGATCTCGGCGCGTGGCACCAGGGCCGCGACGGAGTCGATCACGATCAAGTCGATCGCGCCGGAGCGGATCAGGATGTCGACGATCTCCAGCGCCTGTTCACCGTTGTCCGGCTGGGACAGGATGAGGTTGTCGGTGTCGACGCCGAGCTTTTTGGCGTACTCCGGGTCCAGCGCGTGCTCGGCGTCGATGAACGCCACCGCGCCGCCGGCCTTCTGTGCGTTCGCTACTGCGTGCAACGTCAGCGTCGTCTTGCCGGAGGATTCCGGCCCGTACACCTCCACGACACGGCCGCGCGGCAGACCGCCCACACCGAGCGCCACGTCCAGCGCGGTCGACCCGGTAGGGATCACCTCGATGGGCTCGTTGGGCCGCTCGCCGAGGCGCATGACCGCGCCCTTGCCAAACTTCCGCTCGATCTGTGCGAGCGCGGTGTCCAGCGCCTTCTCGTGATCGGTTCCTGCCATGAGCTTCACCCGGTCCGATTGAGTGGCACGCCGCACGTCGGAGAACGTGAGCGTCTGGTGCCGACAACGGACGTGTCGGATATCCCAAAAAACGAACATCCGATCGATTTTCGTGTCCAGTGAAAGGTACCAAACCGAGGGAAGCGGGACGGGTCGCGCGCCGGACCGCTCCGGACGCAGAGCGCGCCGCCCGCTTCCCCTCGCTGAACCATGGCGTCGTCGAATGTCGTCACTGCTTCCGAGAGTGCGTTCCGCCGGCTTCGTGACGTACGAGACCTCGCTGCGGCTGGCCTCCTCGTTGGCCTGGGGCGTACTCAGGTGGCCGTGCCGATCACGAGGCCGCAGTCACGTAGCCCTGCTGTCTGTCGGTAACAGTGAACGGCAAGCGTCCCAGACCGCATGGCAGTGCCGTCGGGCCGAGGTCTGCGAAGGCCGGTGCGGCTATCGGGGGTAGAAACCGGTGATGCGGTAGAGCTGTTGGTGGTAATGGATTCTGAAGCCCGTGACCCACTGCTCGGACAGGTCATCCACGACGATTAGTCGCGGGTCGGTGCGCACGGTGGGGCGGTGCAGGGGCATGGCCACCGGCACTGGGCGCTCGCCGAACGGGGACCGGGCGTGGAAGGCAGGGGTGGTCACCATGTGCCCCACGAGGGGACCGGTCGGGTGGTACTCGGCCGGCAGCTGTTGCAGGAGGCCGTCTAGTTCGATCGTGACGGTGCGGTGGCGCTGACCGGGGGAGGGGGGCGAGTTCATAGGGCCACTGCCAGGTGGCCCGTGGGCGGGAGGCCGTAGCGCATCCAGGATCTGAGGGCACTGGCGGTGTGGATCTGGCCGGTACCCGTGGCCCGGTAGCCGTCGAAGACCCAACGGGTCACTTGCAGGAAGGTGCCGTGGCCGGTGCGGAGATCGAGTTCAAGGTTGAGGAAGACAGGGCGCTTGGAGATGGCGAAGCCTTGCCAGGGGCGCTCCCAGCGCAACAGCGTGCCGAACTGCGGGTCGCTCCAGACGATGAGGCGCCGTGCGCGGTGAGCGGCACGGCAGTCTAGGATCCACAAGTCGGTGTGTGCTTCCCGGCCGGTGACCTCGGCGGGGGGAGGCGGGCGGGCCTGTACCTCAGCCCGCTTGCCGCAATGCAGTTGGCAGTCGGCGCGGCGGTTGCCGAGGGAGATCTCGGTGACCACGCCCCATCCCTTGATCTCCTTGTGCCATGCAGACCCGGTCACAGGGTATCTGCGTAGCACAGGAGTTCGGCGTCGTCCTCGTCCAGGCCGAGGGCCTGCGGCCCGATTTCTGTGAGCAGGTCGGCGACGGTGAAGATGCCGGGAAGGTTGTCGATGCCGGCGACCAGGCGGTCGTAGCGTTTGACCAGGGCGAGGATGCGGTTTCCGCGGAGTCGGTGCTTCTTCGCTCCCTGGGTGGGCTCCTTGGCCTGCTGGTCGAGTCGGTCGGCCTCCCTGAAGTCGCGTTCGGCAAGAGGTGGCAGGACGTCGATGATGCGGTCGAGGTCTTGCAGTACGAGCTGCCGTGCGGTCTTCTCGGTCAGTTCGCCGCCTTCGCCGAGTACGACCTTCGCGACGACGTTGTCGTCGGTGGCGCCGGCGCGTGGGCCGGGAACGCTCACGCCGTCCGGGTCGGCAGGGGTGGTGCCGCAGTCGGGGCCTTGGGGGGCGGGTTCGGTGTGCGGGGGGCCAGGTGGTCCGGCCAAGGCGGCGACTCGGATCTCTTTGGAGACCTTGTTGAAGCAGGTGGTGCACATCGACTTCACCGCGCGGTCGAACACCGCGTGGTACTCGGCCGACAGCACCTTGACCTTCGATCGGACGATTCCCTGGAGCCGGGCGAACTGCTCACTAAGGAGACTTCCTCCTCGCGGAGCAGGATGCGTAGGTCCTCGTGGTTGATGTCGTCGACCACCCCTCGGCGACCAGGAAGTCCGCCAGCTTGGATAGGCTCCAGGTCGAGAACGGCAGGTCGTGCTCGGTGGGCTTGGACTTCGCGATCTTCTTGATCTTACGGCGCTCCGGCAGCGTGAACGTCTTCGGCCGGCCACCGGAGTGCTTCGGATACGGAGAGTCGAAGCCGTCGGCGTTGAAGTTGTGGATCACGTCGCGGACCCGGTCGTCGCTGGTGAACGACACCTCGGCGATCTTCGCCACCGGCATGCCCTGCGCGGAACGCAGCACCATCTGGGCCCGCCGGCAGGTCACCACCGACCCGGTGCCTCTGCGGATAATCCGCAGCAGCCGCCGCCCCTCATCGTCATCGATCTCTCGGACAAGCACTCGTTCTGCCACCCGGAAAGAATGACGCCCACGCACCGTCCACCACAGCACCCGGACGGCGCGTCACATCACAACAGGGCAAACGTTGCCTGCTACGGCACGAGCTACTGGTACGTGCGGTGACGCAGGGGCCGGCGGGTGAGCGGCTGCCCGGGAACTTCCCGGACTACCACCTCATGCCGTGAGGCCATGCTTCATGTCATGAGAGTGCGCTTCATAGGGTGAGGTGAGGGTGGGCGGCGTCCGTGTCAGGGCGTCGCCCACCGGCCTTCTCGGTGATCTCGTCCGCCAGCCAGCGCGCGACGCCTCGCGGACAGGGCGCAGGCAGGCCGAGGACAACATGGCTGACTCCGATGTCGACGAGTTCGGCGACCGTCGTAGGGGTGGCACCGGGATCGTCCGCGCTCGGCGATGAACTCCACGCTGTTGTGCGGCGGGCCGGGGATGTTCCAGATATCGGCCTGTTCGGCACCCAGCCGCAGCAGTTGCGTGCCCCAGCCGCCGATCAGCAGCGGAGGCCCCGGCCGCTGCACCGGCTTGGGCTCGTTCCACGTACCCCTGAGTCGGTAGTGGCGCCCCTCGAAGTCGAAGACGTCCTCGGTCCACATCCGCTTGAGGATGTGGACGGTCTCCGCGAGGCGTGCGATGCCCTCGCCGGGCGGGACGAGCGTCAGCCCGTACGCCTCGTACTCCGTGATCGGCCCGCGCGGGACCGACCTGCACGGAGACCGTCCCGTTGCCGACGGGCCGGTCAAGTTCTTCCAGACGCCCTCTGGACATCCCTCGCGTCTGCCGCCACCATAAAGGCGACTCCATACAGTATGCAATCTACAATATGGAGTGAACGGTGAGGCTCGATGACCCTGACGACGTACAAGTGAGGCGGCGATCATGACGAAGGCTCTAGAAGGTGTGCGCGTCCTCGATATGACGCACGTGCAGTCCGGCCCGTCCGCAACGCAGATCCTCGCGTGGCTCGGTGCCGATGTGGTCAAGGTCGAGGCACCGACCGGAGACATCACCCGCAAGCAGCTGCGCGATCTCCCGGACGTCGACAGCCTCTACTTCACGATGCTCAACAGCAACAAGCGCAGCGTCACCCTCAACACCAAGACCGAGCGTGGCGGAGAGATCCTCACCGAGCTGATCCGGCGTTCCGACGTCATGGTGGAGAACTTCGCCCCGGGTGCGGTGGACCGTATGGGGTTCACCTGGGACCGCATCCAGGAGATCAATCCGCGCATCGTCTATGCCTCCATCAAGGGCTTCGGCGAAGGTCCGTACACCAACTTCAAGGCGTACGAGGTCGTCGCGCAGGCCATGGGCGGGTCGATGTCGACCACCGGCTTCGAGGACGGGCCACCGCTCGCTACCGGCGCCCAGATCGGCGACTCCGGCACCGGAATGCATGCCGTCGCCGGCATCCTCGCCGCCCTCTTCCAGCGCACCCACACCGGCCGCGGCCAGCGCGTGAACGTCGCGATGCAGCACGCCGTGCTCAACCTCTGCCGCGTGAAGCTGCGCGATCAGCAACGGCTCGCGCGCGGCCCGCTCGCAGAGTTCCCGAACGAGGACTTCGGCGACGAGGTGCCGCGCTCGGGCAATGCGAGTGGCGGCGGGCAGCCGGGCTGGGCGGTCAAGTGCGCACCGGGAGGCCCCAACGACTACGTATACGTCATCGTGCAGCCCGTCGGCTGGAAGCCGATCGCCGAACTTCTCGGCAGGCCCGAGCTGGCCGACGATCCCGAGTGGGCGACGCCGGAGGCCCGGCTGCCGAAGCTGGGCAAGATGTTCCAGCTCATCGAGGAGTGGACCAGCACTCTGCCCAAGTGGCAGGTGTTGGAGGCGCTCAACGCCCACAACATCCCGTGCGGCCCGGTCCTGTCCACCAAGGAGATCATCGAGGACGCCTCGCTCGCCGCGAACGAGATCATCGTCGAGGTCGAGCACCCCGAGCGCGGCTCGTACGTGACGGTCGGCAACCCGCTGAAGCTGTCCGATTCCCCCGTGGAAGTGACCAGCTCGCCGCTGCTCGGCGAACACAACGAGGAGATCTACCTCGGCGAACTCGGCCTCTCTCACGAGGAGTTGCCGTTGCTCAAGGCGCAGGGCGTGATCTGACCGACGGCGGCGAGCACCACACCCGACTCCGTCCCGGGCGCGGCGTAACCCGCCGCCCCCGGGGCGGCTCCATTTTTGGGCGGCGCCTGTTTGATAGGCAGCGTTTATCACTTGGAAGTTGTTACCTCTTTGACTACTTCCGACGGACTGGCCGAAGCTGATCTCAGAGCGGGAGTTCGGTGACAGAAAGGCACAGGCCAGAACATGAGCACCATCGAAGATCCGGCAGATCGGCTGGAGGTCACCCCGCCCAAGACCTGGGCGACCGGACTGCCCGCGGTGACGCACGCGATGCAGTACTCGCTGGGCCAGACCTCGGTCCGGCGGACCGCGCTGACCCTGCTGAACATCAACCAGGCCAAGGGCTTCGACTGCCCTGGCTGCGCCTGGCCGGAACCCGGCCCGGGGCACCGCGCCAAGAACGAGTACTGCGAGAACGGCGCCAAGCACATCAACGACGAGGCGACCTCGCGCCGGGTCACCGCCGACTTCTTCCGTACGCATTCGATCTCCGAGCTGGGCCAGAAGTCCGACTACTGGCTCAACCAGCAGGGTCGGCTGACCGAACCCATGGTCAAGCGGCCCGGTGCGGACCACTACGAGCCGATCGGCTGGGACGAGGCGCTCGGCCTGCTCGCCGAGGAACTGCGCCGGCTGGACTCGCCCGACGAGGCCCTCTTCTACACCTCAGGCCGGCTCAACAACGAGGCCGCGTTCCTCCTGCAGCTCTTCGCGCGGGCCTTCGGCACGAACAACCTGCCCGACTGCAGCAACATGTGCCACGAGTCCAGCGGCTCAGCGCTGACGGAGACGCTGGGCATCGGCAAGGGCAGTGTGAGCCTGGACGACATCCACCACTCCGACCTGATCTTCGTCGTGGGCCAGAACCCGGGGACCAACCATCCGCGCATGCTCTCCGCCCTGGAGGAGACCAAGCGCAACGGCGGACAGATCGTCGCGGTGAACCCGCTGCCCGAGGCCGGACTGATGCGGTTCAAGCACCCGCAGAAGGCCCGCGGAATCGTCGGCCGGGGCACCGACATCGCCGACCAGTTCCTGCAGATCCGGCCCGGCGGCGACCTCGCGCTCTTCCAGGCGCTGAACCTGCTGCTGCTGGAGGCGGAGGACGCCAGGCCGGGAACCGTGCTGGACCACCGCTTTATTGAGGCGTCCACGACGGGCTTCGACGAGTTCGTCGAGCAGGCCCGCAAGGTCGCCTGGGAGGACATCCTCACCGCCACCGGACTGACCCGCGAAGAGATCGAGAAGGTAGCCGAAAAGGTTCTGAACAGCGAGAAGGTCATCGTCTGCTGGGCGATGGGGCTGACGCAGCACAAGCACGCCGTCCCCACCATCCGTGAGGTCGTCAACTTCCTCATGCTGCGTGGCAACATCGGCAGGCCCGGGGCGGGTGTCTGCCCGGTGCGCGGCCACAGCAATGTGCAGGGCGACCGCACCATGGGCATCTGGGAACAAATGCCGCAGCCGTTCCTGGACGCGCTGGAGCGCGAGTTCGCCTTCACCCCACCCACCCGGCACGGCCTGGACTCGGTGGACGCCATCCGCGCCATGCGCGACGGCGAAGCCAAGGTCTTCCTCGGAGTCGCGGGAAACTTCATCCGAGCCACCCCCGACAGCGACGTCACCGAGCGGGCGATGCGGCGCTGCCGCCTCACCGCGCACATTTCTACCAAGCTGAACCGCTCCCACACCGTCTGCGGCGAAATTGCCCTGATCCTGCCCACGTTGGGCCGCAGTGACCGGGACATCCAGGCGGGCGGCGAGCAGTTCATCACCGTCGAGGACTCCATGAGCGAAGTGCACGCCTCCCGTGGCCGCCTGCACCCGGCCTCACCGCACCTGCTCAGTGAGGTGGCGATCATCTCTCGGCTGGCCCGGCGGACCCTGGGGGAGACCCCGTCCCTTCCCTGGGAGAAGTTCGAGGCGGACTACGGCACGATCCGGGACCGTATCTCCCGAGTCGTACCGGGCTTCGAGGACTTCAACGCCCGGGTGGACCGGCCCGGCGGCTTCCGGCTGCCCAACCCGGTGAACGAGGGGATCTTCCCCACCCTGAGCGGCAAGGCCGTCTTCACCTGCAACGACTTCGAGATGCCGCACGTACCCGAGGGGCACCTGCTGTTGCAGACGCTGCGCTCCCACGACCAGTGGAACACCATCCCGTACGCCATGAACGACCGCTACCGGGGCATCCACAACGCTCGCCGCGTGGTGCTCGTGAGCCCCGTCGACCTGGAGGCACTCGGGCTCGCCGACCGTGACGAGGTCGATCTGGTGAGTGTGTGGCGGGACGGCGTGGAACGCCGCGCGGAGAAGTTCCGGGTGGTCGCCTACCCCACCCCCCCCGGTTCCGCCGCGGCGTACTACCCGGAGACCAACGTCCTGGTGCCGTTGGACAGCGTGGCCGACATCAGCAACACACCTACGTCGAAGGGTGTGGTGGTCCGCCTGGAGCCCGCCGTCGCCGTGGGCTGAGACGAACGCCCGAGACACATGAGCGCCGCCCCCAGCACCGCGCTGGGGGCGGCGCTCATGTTCTGTGCGGCCACAGGGAACCCCGTGCGGGGCTCTGGACAACGAGCCGAGCTGGCGACTGCCACACCATCCGCAACGCCGGCGGTGGGGTCACCGACGACACGATCCGCTCCCTCACATTCATCCAACGGGCGCTCAGCACCCGCAGCGTCATCCTCATCCACCACACCGGCTGTGGTCTGCAGAGCCTGACCGAGGACTTCCGGCACGAGTCGGAGATGGAGGTCGGGCAGCGGCCGGCGTGGGCGGCGGAGGCGTTCAGTGACGTGGATCAGGACGTACGGCAGTCGATGGCGCGCGTGCGCACCTCACCGTTCCTGCCCCGCACCGATGACGTCCGGGGCTTCGTCTTCGACGTATTGACCGGGCTGCTGCGGGAGATCGACCCGCAGGCCTGAGGCCCCCGGCTGGTGTGGGCCTGGTCGGACACCGGCATCGATGACCCGGATCGCGAAGTCGTGGGAATTGCCTTCGCCGCCCTCTGGCGCACCCCGAGACGGAACGGCATACTGTATGCAATTCTTGGTCGCCCCGCCTCCCGTGGTGTTGAGGCACCCGATGTCGGACCAGAACCCACTCCCGAGGGGGTCACCCTGTGTCTTACCGCACCGCTCTCGCCCACGTCCTGAGCAGCGCCATCGCGCCCTCCGCCGAAAAGACCGGCACGGAGGGGCGGTTTCCGCGCAGCTCGGTGACGGCCCTCGGCCGCGCCGGGCTGCTCGGACTCACCGTGTCCGCGGAGTTCGGCGGCGGCGGGTTGGGCCTGCCGGACGCCGCGGAGGTGGTGGCGCAGGTCGCGCGCGCCTGCCCGGCGACCGCGGCCGTACTCGCATCCCACTACGCGTCGGCCGCCGTCAACGAGGCGTACGGCAGCCCCTGGATCCGCCGTGAAATCGCCGTCGGACGTCATCTCGGCAGCCTGGCTCTGGCAGAGGACGGTTCTGGCGAGCAAGGCGCGCAGGCCGAGCTCCTGGCCGCACGCTCCACCGCCGCGCAGGCCGACCTCTTGGTGCCACGCGGCAGCGCCGCCCGTTCCGGCGACGTGGTGGCCCTGCGCGCCCGTAAACATCAGGTGGTTGCGGCGGGAGAGGCCGACAGCTACGTCTGGTCCTCCCGGCCGCTCACCGCGCCGGACGGCCTGACTCTCTGGATGGTTCCGGCACACGCCCCCGACTTGTTCGTCCCGGCCCGGCCGGACGGGACAGGGCCGTACGGCAGCGCGACCTCCACCGTCTTCGCCGACCCGGTACTGATCCCCGCCGACGCGATGCTCGGACCGGACGGGGGAGGACTCGACCTCGTGCTGCGTACCGTCCTGCCGTGGTTGCTCGAACTGCAGGCCGCCGTCGGCACTGTCGCCATCCACCCGGCAGCCGCGGGCGCTTCCCCCGGGCCTGCTCGACGTCCCACTGATTCCCTTGCGGCGTCCTGAGGTGCGTTGTCCTGAGCCCGGTCGGCGCGCAGCACGGCGACTCTCGCCGGGTCGGGGTCCCGTCGGGTCAGTCCTGGCCCGCTCCGGCCGCGATCTGCTTGCGGTAGAAGTCGGTGGTGCGTTCGGTGTGCTTGCGCATGATCTCGCTCGCGCGGTCCGCATTGCCCTTGGCGATGGCCTTGATGAGCTGGGTGTGTTCGTTCCACGCCTCCGAGCCGCGGGGCTGGGCCATGGGCGTGTAGTACCAGCGCACCTTCTGGCCCACCAGCGAGATCAGCTCGGTCAGCACGTCATTGCCGGCCACGGAGGTCTCGGGCTCTGCGTTCTGAGCGGCGAGCTGGGCCGAATAGGTCTCCAACACCGAGCGGACGTTGAGAAGGTGGGCGGCTTCTTCTTGGGTGGGGGAGTGTACGAAGGCGCCCTGGGAGGGGCGCAGGTCGACCCAGCCGTTGGTCTGGAGCCGCTGCAAGGCCTCGCGCACCGGTTGGCGGCTGACGCCGAGGTGTTCGGCGAGCTCGGCCTCGACCAGGTGCTGCCCGGGCTCGAGGGAGCCGTTGTTGATCAGTTCGGTCAGGGCGTCGTAGCCGGCCTGGCGAAGCGGTGCCGGGCGGGCGACGCGGCGGGACGCCGCGGCCGTCAGAGCCTCGCGCATGCTTCCCCGATCTGCCGCCGAACCTGTGGGGCCGACGGCTGTGCCAGTGGTGGCCACCGAGAAGGTTGCCGCGAAGGCGGGAGGCATTATACAAGTTTTCGTATGCAATATGGCGTGTGCTGCGGGGATGCGCCCGAGCCTCACCCGACGGCCGGCGGGGCACCCCGGCGTCCTGCACCACGCCGGTGGCGGACGGGATGCGGGTGAGTACGCAGACGCCCAAGGTGGAGAAGCTCCGCCAGGGCGTCATGGAGCTGTACATCTCCGACCATCCGCTGGACTGTCTCACCTGCCCGGCCAACGGTGAGTGCGAGTTGCAGGACATGGCCGGCGTGGTCGGGCTGCGGCAGGTCCGGTACGGCTACGAGGGCGATAACCACCTCGATGCCGAGAAGGACACGTTCAACCCGTACTTCGACTTCGACCCGTCCAAGTGCATCGCCTGCTCCCGCTATGTGCAGGCCTGCGGCGAGGTGCAGGGCACGTTCGGGCTGACCATCGAGGAGCGCGGCTTCGAGTCCAAGGTCTCGGCGGGCGCCGGCGAGACCTTTATGGATTCGGAGTGCGTCTCCTGCGGGGCCTGCGTACAGGCCTGCCCGACGTCGACGCTCCAGGAGAAGTCGGTGGTCGAACTCGGCATGCCGACCCGGTCGGTGGTCACCACCTGCGCGAACTGCGGTGTCGGCTGCTCCTTCAAGGCCGAGCTGCGCGGCGACGAGCTGGTGCGGATGGTGCCGTACAAGGACGGTGGAGCGAACGAGGGCCACTCCTGTGTGAAGGGCCGCTTCGCCTTCGGCTATGCCACGCACCCCGACCGCGTGCTCAAGCCCATGGTCCGCGACAGGATCACCGATCCGTGGCGCGAGGTCGAGTGGGACGAGGCGATCGGCACGGTCGCGCGGCGGATGCGGGAGCTTCAGGACCGCTGTGGCTCCTCCCCGCCCTGAAGGACGGGGTTTCTCGCTATGCCGTGTGGGCGTTGCGACGGACCAGCCCGGCCCGTAGAACATTGAGTGCTCCCACTGTGTCGGCGTGCGCCGTGTGTCCGCACGACTGGCAGAGGAAGGTTTCCTGTGTGGGCCGGTTCTCCTTGGAGATGTGCCCGCATTCGGGGCAGGTCCGGGAGGTGTTGCGGGGGTCCACGGCGATCACTTCCCGTCCGGCGCTTTCAGCCTTGGCGTACAGGATCGTCAGGAACACCCCCCATCCGGCGTCGGCAATGCTGCGGTTGAGTCCGGCCTTCGCTGCTGCCCCATTGGGCAGGAATGCGCCCGGCTGCTCGGGGTCGGGCTTCGGTGCGGGGGCCCTGCTCATGTTGCGGATCTCGAGGTCTTCGTGCGCGATGACATCGTGGGCCCGGACCAGGTCGAGCGCGGTCTTGTGCGCGTGGTCGAGCCGCTGGCGGCGGACCTTGCCGTGCAAATGGGCGACCTGGTCCACTGCGCGCTGGTGGTTCCTGGTGCGGTCCTTGGCCTTGCGGCGCGGGAACCTGGACAGGGCCTGCTGTGCGGCTTCGAGTTTCGCAGCAGCGCGGTGGCCGTGGCGCGGGTTGGAGACGAACTCGCCGCCCGAGTCGGCAAGGAAGTTGGCTATGCCCAGGTCGATACCGACCACGCTGCCGGTCGTCGGGAGCGGTTCGGGCTGCTCCTGTTCGGCGGTCAGCACGACGAACCACTTGCGGCCCTCACGCTTGAGGGAGACGGTCTTGACCCTGCCGACCACCGCACGGTGCTGGTTGACCTTGACATGCCCGACTCCTTGCAGCCGCACGCGGGTGACAGGGTCGTGCGCGGTGGAGTCCCACCGGACCCCGTCCCCGTCCTTCGGGAACTCCACCGTGTCGAACCAGCTCACCGAACGAAAGCGCGGATAGCCGGGCGTCTGACCGGACTTGATCCGGCGGAAGAACGCGGCGAACGCTTTGTCCAGCCGGCGCAAAGTGGCCTGCTGCGAGGAGAACGACCAGCGCCCCTGACGCTCAGGATCGAACGCCCTGATGTCCTTCAACTGCCCGGACTGCATCCCGTACCGGACGGTGGTCCTCGATACATGTCGGTAGGCATCCCGTCGTTCCTGTAACGCCCCGTTGTAGAGCGAGCAGTGATCCCGCAGCATCTCGCCAAGCGCGATCTGCTGGCCCGTGGTGGGCCGCATCAGGAACTTGTACGCACGAATCATCCAGCCCACCCCCCATTTTTTGGGTCAGTCCGGTCAACATAGCTGGCGCCACTGACAACGCAGAGAACTCCGGCGCTCCGCGCCTCCGGGCCAGGGATCGCATTCCCGCCCGGCCTGAAGGCCGGGATTCCCCGCGAAGATCAGGGATGGATCGAGCTCGATCGGCGCCATCTCCTCGTCGCGGTGCACCAACGAAGAGGTCTACGTCGTACAGAAGATGGTGCGCGCTGCCTTCGGCAACAACAACATCGACACCTGCGCCCGGGTCTGCCACTCCCCGACGAGATATGGGCCGAAGCAGACCTTTGGTGAGTCGGCGGGCACCCGGGACTTCCGTTCGGTGGCCGAGGCTGATGTGATCATGGTGATCGGGGCGAATCCCACGCACGGGCACCCCGTGTTCGCGTGCGGATGAAGCGCCGGCTGCGCGAGCGCGCCAAGCTCATCGTGGTCGACCCGCGCTGCATCGACCTGGTGCGCTCGCCGCACATCGAGGCGCAGCACCACCTCCAGCTCCGGCCGAGCACGAACGTCGCCGTGGTCAACGCCATGGCGCACGTGGTCGTCACCGAGGGACTGGTCGACCGGTCCTTCGTGGACCAGCGGTGCGAAGGGTTCGACGAGTGGGCGGAGTTCATCGCCCGTCCGGAGAACAGCCCGGAGGTGGTCGACCCGATCACCGTCGTGCCGGCCGAGGAACTGCGGGCCGCCGCCCGGCTGTACGCGGAGGCACCCAACGGGGCCATCTACTACGGCCTCGGTGTCACCGAGCACAACCAGGGTTCGACGATGGTCATAGGGATGGCGATCGGGGTGTCCGGCCCAGTGAAATCATGGTCCGGAGCGGTGATCGGATCGCCCTTGGGACGGTAGGTGCGGCCGGGACGGGCGAACTCGCCGATCGCTTCCTTCTGCTTCGCGTCCACGCTCACCACGGGCAGGCCGCGGGCCAGAAGGAGTTCGGCGGCCGCGTTGATATGCCGGAACTGGGCGTCACGGTCCGGGGACTGCGAGCCGGCCCGGGTCTTGGCCATGCCCTGCAGACTGAACCCCCATCTCCCGCAGCAGCCCGCCGACCACCGGAGCACTGACCGGATGCCCCGCATCGCTCAGCTCTCGGGACAAGTCCCGCAACGACGCCGTCGTCCAGCGCAACGGAGACACCGGATCACCCACCTCCCGCGGCTCGATCAACGCCTCGAGCGCCGGCCGCAGACCAGAGTCCCGCTGAGCAGCCGACCTGCGGCCACCGCCTGGCCGGCGCACCCGGCCCAACGACTCCGTCCCGCCGGTAAGTTCGACGCATCCCCGCGCGACGGTCGACTCCGAGACCTCCGCCAGCCGGGCCACCGCCACGATCCCGCCGTGTCCCAGCGCCTCGGCCTCCGACGCCAGATACAAACGACGCTGCTGCTCATCCAGATGCGGCAACAACGCCGCGAACTTCACGTCCAGGACCGCCAGGTCTTCCTCAGAAATCCCCACAACAGACCACGTATCACGGCACGTACAGCAGCCGCACCGAAACCGTCAGTAATTTACTGACGGCTCCTCACCAGCTGGTCTCCTTCGCGAAATACTTCGCGGCCCTCTGCAGGATCTCCCGCTCGAACTCGAGTTCTTTCACCCGCGCCCGCAGCTGCCGGTTCTCCTTCTCCATCGCGGTGGCCTCGCCCGCCCCGGGCCGGGCCGCCTGCTCGGTATCCCGCACCCATGTGCGGAGCGTCTCGTGGTTGATATCCAGGCCCTTGGCCACCGATGCATACGTCCCACCCGGACTGGCGTGGTGCAGCGCGACGGCGTCCGCCCGGAACTCAGGCGAGTACTTCGACGTCCCCAACGGGAACTCCTGTTCTTCGGATCCTCACGATCCCATGATCAGAGTGTCCACGATCAAGGGGTAACGCCCGTATACGGCCTCCGCACCGCCGCCGCCCGGACGTAGGGCCTGCTGCGCCGGGTAATGCGCTAGTCAATCTTCCTGACACACCCTGGACACCTACTTCCGTCATTCCATACCGTATGCAATCTGTAGTGAAGGACTGAGTACAGGAGCTGTCACAGTCCGGGATGCCGCCCCGGACCCCAGCCGCGCACCACCCCCACCGCATGAAGAGGAAGGCACAGGGAGCGCACGCCACACTCTTTTCACGCAAGGGAAGACAAAGATGTCAGCAATACCCCGTGTGGCTCCCGATCCCTACCGGGAAGTCACCGACGTGAACGGCCGCGTATACCGGGTCGGGGAGACCGACCGGTCCATCCTCGGGAGGCCCCGGAAATGGATGGTCTGGCTCCCATGGATCGCGATGATGGGTGTCAGCGTCTACGAGTACGGCTACAGCTCCGCTGAGGAGGTGCTTAGGAACGCCCACGGGTGGACGCTCACGCAGACCTTCTGGATCGCCGGTCTCTGGGCGGTCTTCCAGGCAGGCGTGGCCTTCCCCGCGGGGCGCCTGCGGGAGACGGGAGTCTTGTCGCCCAGGAGGGCCATGCTCACCGGTGCCGTCCTCTCGGGCCTGGGCATCGTGTCACTCTCGCACCTCGGCAACCCCTACATCGTGATGCTCGGCTACTCGGTGCTGGGTGGGATCGGCGCCGGTCTCGTGTACGCGACCTGTATCAACACGGTCGGCAAGTGGTACCCGGACAACAAGGGCGGCCGCACCGGGTTCGTCAACGGCGGCTTCGCCTACGGAACCCTTCCGCTCATCTTCGTCTTCAACTACTGGTTCCACCCGAGCAACTACAAGTTGATCCTCGACCTGATCGCGCTGGGCATGGTGCTCATCGTGGCCTACTGCGGGTGGTTCTTCAGGGACCCGCCGAAGAGCTGGTGGCCGGCGGACGTGGACCCGCTGAACCGGGGCACGACCGAGGACGCGAAGCGGGTCGCCAGGCGTCTGGCCAAGAACCCGCCGGCCAAGGCCCAGTTCACCACGAAGGAGGCGGTCAAGACCGGGCAGCTGCCGCTGATGTGGTTCGCCTTGGTGCTGATCGGCGGCGTTTCGCTCTTCGGCATCAACTTCCAGGTGCCGTTCGCCAAGAGCCTGGGCTTCGGCCCGCTGGTGGCCGCCTCCTCGGCGGGCGTGCTCGCCGTGGTCAACGGCGTCGGCCGGGCGGCCGTGGGCTGGCTGTCCGACTACCTGGGCCGCCGGACGACGCTGACGCTGGTGCTGGTGGTGGCGGGCGTGGCGCAGTTCGGTGTCCTGTGGTCGGGCCAGGCGCACAACGAACCCCTCTTCCTGCTCTTCGCGTTCATCAACGGCTTCGGCGGTGGCGCCTTCTACCCGCTGTTCGCCTCGATGACGCCGGACTACTTCGGTGAGAACAACAACGCGCAGAACTACGGGGCGGTCTACAGCGCCAAGCTGATCGGCGGTGTGGGCGGCGGTGGTCTGGCTGCCTCGGTGGTCACCGCCTGGGGTTACTCCGGCGCGTATTACCTGGCCGGCGGCATCGCATTCCTCTCCGCGGTGATCACCCTGTTCCTGCGGCAACCCGATGCGCCCCGCCGGAGCGGAGAAGGGCCGGCCGGCCGCGGCACGGCCCTGGCCGAGGTGTCCGGCTGAGGGTCCGAGACCGGGGCCCTGGGACGGGCCCCATCAATCGTGCGCGGGCAAAGGAGCCCGGCCCGGGACAGCGGTAGTTCCGCACCGGGTGCTCGCGTCACGGCAGCGGGGCCGGCCGGTGGGGTGCGCTCCCTGCTCCGCCCGGCCCCGCCCTACGACGGTCCGGGTGCGCTTGCACCCGGACCGTCCGGCGTCGTGGCGGCGGGCCTCAGGTACGCCGGGCGTCGATGGCGGCGGCGATCTGCCGGCAGTAGAAGTCGGTGGTTTGCTGGGTGTGGCGGCGCATCAGTTCCTCGGAAAAGTCCGCGTCGCCCTCGGCGATGGCGTTGATGATGGTGGCGTGCTCGTTCCAGGCGTCCTTGCCGCGGGGCCGGGCGCTGGGCGTGTAGTACCAGCGCACCCGCCGGTCGACCTGGGGGATCAGCTCGGCGAGGACCTTGTTGCGGGACAGTTCGGTGATGAAGCCGTGCAGCGCGGCGTTGGCCTCGACGATGCCCCGTGCGTCGTCCGCCGCCAGGGCGGCGATCCCGGCTTCCTGCAGCTCCCACAGCCGGGCCACGTCCGCCTCGGTGGCGTGCAGCGCGGCGCCGCGCGCGGAGTGCGTCTCCAGTACGGCACGGACGCTGAGGAGTTGCGCGGCCTCTTCCTGCGTGGGGGCGTGGACGAAGGCGCCCTGTGCGGGGCGCAGGTCGACCCATCCGTCGGCCTGCAGTCGCTGCAGGGCTTCGCGTACCGGCTGGCGGCTGACGCCGAGGTGTTCGGCGAGCTCTGCCTCGACCAGGTGCTGGCCGGGTTTGAGGGAGCCGTTGATGATCAGTTCGATCAGGCCCTCGTAGACGGCCTGGCGCAGTGGGGCCGGCCGGGTGACCCGGACGGTGGCTGCCGCGGTGCGTGTGTCGCGCATGGGCCCCCTCATTCGGAATGCGGTTGCCCAACGGAGTCAGGACGAAGATTTTAGTATGCAATCTACTGCAAGGCCAAGACCATGGAGTCGGAGTCCGGAAAGACGGCAACGATCGCCGCACGGGATGACGCCCGATCACCACCGGCAGTCCCACCGACGACCGGGGCACGCATGGACCTGCGACTTCACCGGTGCCACGGCCCCGGCCGCGCCGCCGGACCACTACGCCCCCGGGGCCGCCGCGGCCTGCGGCTCCCGGCGCTGCATGCGGTGGATGGCCGGGTCGGCTGGATCAGCCCGGGGCGCGCGGCGCCGTGGCTCGCGTCGCAGGCGAGAGGCAATCGGGCAAACCGGGTCGTCAGCCGCCGATGGCGGACATCGGGCGCTGGGGCTGAAGGAAGGTCGGGGCGTCGAGCCCGGAGCCGGCGTTCTTGCCCCACATCGTGGCGCGCCACCGTTCGGCGATGTCTTGGTCGGGCGCACCGGAGCGTAGGGCCGTGCGCAGGTCGGATTCCTCGCGGGCGAACAGGCAGTTGCGGACCTGCCCGTCGGCGGTGAGTCGGGTGCGGTCGCAGGCGCGGCAGAACGGCCGGGTGACCGAGGCGATCAACCCGACCCGGGCGGGTCCGCCGTCGACCAGCCAGCGCTCGGCGGGCGCGGAGCCGCGTATGGAGGACACCTCAGGGGTGAGGGTGAAGCGGGCGGAAAGTTTCTCGAGGATCTCGGCGGCGGTGACCATATCCTTGCGCTGCCAGCCGTGCTGGGCGTCCAGCGGCATCTGTTCGATGAAGCGCAGTTCGTAGTTGTGCTGAAGGGCCCAGCCGAGCAGGTCGCAGGCCTCGTCGTCGTTGATGTCGCGCATGAGTACCGAATTGACCTTGACTGGGGTGAGGCCGGCCTCGTGGGCTGCGGTCAGGCCGTCGATGACGTCGTGGTGCCGGTTGCGGCGGGTGAGGGTGTGGAAGACCTCGGGACGCAGGGTGTCGAGGGAGACGTTGACCCGGTCCAGCCCGGCGGTGCGCAGAGCTTTGGCGGTGCGGGCCAGGCCGATACCGTTGGTGGTCAGGGAGAGCTTGGGACGCGGGTTGAGGGCGGCGCAGCGCTCGACGATGCCGACCAGGCCCGGGCGGAGCAACGGCTCGCCGCCGGTGAAGCGCACCTCGGTGACGCCCAGATCCGTCGCCGCGATCGAGACCAGTCGCACGATCTCGTCATCGGTGAGCAGTTCGGGCTTGGCCAGCCACTGCAAGCCCTCTTCCGGCATGCAATAGGTGCACCGCAGATTGCATCGGTCGGTCAGCGAAACCCGCAGATCGGTGGCGATCCGACCATAGGTATCTATCAACACGGTTCTGTCTTTCCCTTGGGGCGACGTCGTGGTGGTGGGACGGGTATGCCGCGGCTTCCCCGCCCCACTGCCCAGTCAGCCGCGACGACATCCACGAAGCTTGCGTCAGGCGCGTCAGGCGCGTCAGGCGGGCGTGGGCTGGGCTGTACGGGGGCCCGACCGCGGCGCCGCGGACCCGGAGTCCGCTGAGGTCAGCGCGCGCAGGATGTCCTCCACGCTCTGCTTGGCGTCACCGAAGAGCATGCGGCTGTTCTCGCGGAAGAACAGCGGGTTCTGCACGCCCGCGTAGCCCGAGGCCATGGACCGCTTGAAGACGATGACGTTCTCGGCCTCCCAGACCCGCAGCACCGGCATGCCGGCGATGGGGCTGGACGGGTCCTCGGTCGCCGCCGGGTTGACCGTGTCGTTGGCACCGATGACCAGCACCACCGTGGTGTCGCCGAAGTCGTCGTTGATCTCGTCCATCTCCAGTACGACGTCGTAGGGCACCTTGGCTTCGGCCAGCAGCACGTTCATGTGTCCCGGAAGCCGTCCGGCCACCGGGTGCACGCCGAACCGCACCTCCACCCCGCGCTCGCGCAGGACCTGGGTCAGTTCGGCCACCGGGTGCTGTGCCTGGGCCACCGCCATGCCGTACCCCGGGGTGATGATCACCGACGTGGCGCTCTCCAGCAGCTCCGCGGTCTCCTCGGCGCTGGTCTCGCGGTGGTCGCCCTGCTCGGTGTCGCCGCCTGTCACCGCCTTGACGCCGAATCCGCCCGCGATCACCGAGATGAAGGACCGGTTCATCGCCTTGCACATGATGTACGACAGATACGCGCCGGAGGAGCCGACCAGCGCGCCGGTGACGATGAGCAGGTTGTTGTTCAGCAGGAAGCCCGCCGCCGCTGCCGCCCACCCCGAGTAGCTGTTGAGCATCGAGACCACGACGGGCATGTCACCACCGCCGATGGAGGCGACGAGGTGCCAGCCCAGAGCGAGCGCCAGGACGGTGACGGCGATCATCAGGCCGAGGCTCGGGCTCACCGCGAACCAGATCGTCAGAGCCACGAAGGCGGCCAGCGCACCGAGGTTGAGGGCGTTCTTGCCCGGCAGCGTCAGCGGCCTGGACTTGATCCGCGCCGACAACTTCAGGAAGGCGATGATCGAACCGGTGAAGGTGACCGCGCCGATGAAGATGCCGATGAACACCTCGGCGTGGTGGATCCGCAGCAGGTCGTGGGCTATCCGGGTCTGCGTGGAGCCGTACGCCTCGACCTCGTAGTAGCTGTTCCAGCCGATCAGCACCGCGGCCAGCCCGACGAGGCTGTGCAGGACGGCGATGAGCTCCGGCATCTGGGTCATCTCCACCTCGCGGGCCCGCCACAGGCCCACGGCGCCGCCGATCACCGTGGCGACGACGATCAGCGTGACGGCGCCGGCCGAGATGTCCCGCCCGGCGACGATGACGGTGGCGACGAGCGCCAGCGCCATGCCTCCGATGCCGTACGCCACCCCGACGCGGGCGGTGCGGTGCTGGGAGAGCCCGGCCAGGCTGAAGATGAACAACAGCGCGGCGACGAGATCGGCGGCCTGGGTGGCCGTGGTTGTGTTCATCGATCCTCAGCCTTTCGAGAACATGCCGAGCATGCGGTGGGTGACGGCGAATCCTCCGAAGATGTTCACGGTGGTCAGCATGATCGCCGCGAACGACAGCACGCTGACGGCCACCGAGTCGTGGCCGATCTGCAGCAGCGCACCGACCACCACGATCCCGGAGATCGCGTTGGTAACCGACATCAGCGGGGTGTGCAGGGCGTGATGGACCTTCCCGATCACGTAGTAGCCGATGACCACGGCCAGCGCGAACACCGTGAAGTTCCCGGCGAGTTGGGCGGGGGAGAAGGCGATGAGGAGGAACATCGCGATCACGCCGAGGCCGATGAGACCGTAGCGGGCGGCCGGCGAGAGGCGGGGCTCCTTCGCCTGCGGAGCCGTGGTCGGCGTGGCAGCCGGCTGCACGGGCGCGGCCGACACCTGGACGGGCGGCGGCGGCCAGGTCTTCTCGCCGTCCCGCACCACTGTCACGGACCGCTGCACGATGTCATCGAAGTCCAGCGTCAACTGCCCGTCCTTGGCGGGCGTGAGCAGCTTCAGCAGGTTGACGAGGTTGGTCCCGTACAGCTGCGATGCCTGGGCGGGCAGCCTGCTGGGGAGGTCGGTGTAGCCGATGATCGTCACGTCGTTGTCGGTGACGATCGCCTTCCCGGTGACCGTGCCCTCCGCATTGCCGCCCTGCGCTGCGGCCATGTCCACGATGACGCTGCCGGGCTTCATGGACGCCACGTCCGCCGCCGTGATCAGCCGGGGTGCCGGGCGGCCGGGGATCAGCGCGGTGGTGATGATGATGTCGACGTCCGCGGCCTGCTCGCTGTATATCTCCGCGGCGCGCCGGTCGTACGCCTCGGACGTCGCCTTGGCGTACCCGTCGGTGCCGGATTCCTGCTCCACCTCGACGGCGAGGAACTCACCGCCCAGCGAGCGGACCTGGTCGGCGACCTCGGCCCGTGGATCGGTGGCCCGCACTACCGCGCCCAGGCTGCCGGCCGCGCCGATCGCCGCGAGACCGGCTACACCTGCACCGGCCACCAGGACCTTGGCGGGCGGCACCTTGCCTGCTGCGGTGACCTGGCCGGTGAAGAACCGTCCGAAGACGTGCGCCGCCTCGATCACCGCCCGGTACCCGGCGATGTTGGCCATCGAGCTGAGCACGTCCATCGACTGGGCCCGGGAGATGCGGGGCACGGCGTCCATCGACAGGACGGTGATCGGCCGCCGCGCGAGCTCGTCCAACAGGTCGGAGTTCAACGCGGGGGCGATCAGCCCCACCAGGGTCGCCCCGTCACGCAGCTTCTCTATCTCCTCGTGCGAGGGCGCGTTGACCTTCAGGACGACATCCGCCTGCCAGGCGTCGCCGATCCGTGCGCCCGCCTCGGCGTAGGCCTCGTCGGAGAACCCCGAGGCCGTTCCGGCCTCCGATTCCACGATGACCTCGTAGCCAAGTCCCAGGAGCCGGCGGACACTGTCCGGTGTGGCCGCCACCCGGGTCTCCCCGGAGGTGGACTCAGTGACGACACCGATCTGCTGTGGTGGTGAATCCGGCATTGCTCTCCTTTTCCGTCTTTTCCGACTGGCATCACGGCGGCGTTGCCGGCCGAGTCGTTGCCCGCAATGCGACTGCCCCGGCCACCCGTTGCGACCTGGGCCTTCACCTGCCGGCGGACGTGCTCAGCGGCGCATGCCTCCTGACTGCGTACTGGTTACGATGCCCGGTCAGCACCGGCACGGCATGTACGGCGAAGCGGGCGAGGATGCTCGACGGCATGTGTATGCATGATCGGTTCGGCTACCTTCGTGAGGCGTTGGAGCCGGCTCGGGTCGACATCGGTCTGGGGTGAGCCCACTACCCCGAGCGTGCATCCTTCTGCGAGAGCACTGCATACAGTATACATTATGCATACAGTATTCACCCCCCTCAGAATCGAGAGGAGCCGCTGTGAAAATTGCAGTCCTCGGAGCCGGTGCGATCGGCGCCTACGTCGGAGCGGCACTGCACCGTGGTGGCGCTGACGTCCACCTGATCGCCCGAGGTGAGCATCTGCGTGCGATACGTGCTCATGGGGTCCGGGTGAACAGTCCGCGCGGCGACTTCGTGGCGCGACCGAACGCCACGGACGACCCGAGCCAGATTGGTCCCGTGGACTATGTGTTCCTGGGACTGAAGGCACATGCCTACTCGTCCTCCGGATCGCTGGTCGCCCCGCTGTTCGGTGACCGGACCGCGGTGGTGGCCGGCCAGAACGGCATTCCATGGTGGTACTTCCACAAACTGGCCGGTCCCTATGGGGGGCGGCAGATCGAGGCGGTCGACCCGGGTGGCGCCACCAGCAAGGTGCTGCCACCGGAACGGGCGATCGGCTGTGTGGTCTACCCCGCAACGGTCATCGAAGCCCCCGGTGTCATCCGGCATCTGGAGGGCACCCGGTTCTCCATCGGTGAGCCGGCGGGCGGAACCTCCGACCGGTGCACGGCCTTGAGCGAGGCCATGATCGCAGGCGGGTTGAAGTGCCCGGTGGAGCCGAATCTGCGCGACGACATCTGGATCAAGCTGATGGGCAACGTCGCATTCAATCCGATCAGCGCCCTCACCAGGGCGACGATGGTCGAAATCTGCCGGCACCCGCCCACCCGGCGGCTGGTCGCCCAACTCATGGAGGAGACCCTCGACATCGCGGCCAGGGTCGGCAGCACTCCGGACATCTCGATCGAGAAGCGGCTGCGGGGTGCGGAGGGAGTGGGACACCACAAGACCTCGATGCTTCAGGACCTGGAGGCCGGCAAGCAGTTGGAACTCGACGCCATCGTGACAGCGGTGGTGGAGATGGCTGACATCTCCGGCGCTGAAGCGCCCATGTTGCGTGCGGTCCACGCTGCCACCGACCTGCTGGCGCGACGCTCTACGGCAGGTTCGGGGAACGGCGGCGCCGTGCAGAAGGCAGTGCTCGCCTAAAGCGGGATGTCGCGTATGCACCGGGAATACCGACAGATCGCCGGTCCGCTGTCCGGACGATCGCTGAGATGGTGCGGTCTCTGGCCCCGTCGCGACTGCGTCGGGGCCAGAGGCCGGATCGGGGCGACCCGGCGCCCCGAGGCTGTCTCCACCGCCATTGGCACCCGTACGGGGTGACGTCCCGCAGCCGCCGCACCGGCTTCGCGGGCACGAGTCAGGGCCGCGATGCTGCTCTCGGTAAGCTTGGCTGGTCACACCGCAACCAGCTTGTCCGTCGTCGGCCGCCCGGGGACGTTCTTCACTTGCGGGGCGTTGACCAGCCGACACCGACGGCCTTGCGACTCCAGCAGGAAGTGCTGGCGCAGCCGCGGCCCCAGGCAGAGAGGAGTCGTTCGTGCTGTTCCGCCAGCTGGAGTACTTCGTGGCGGTGGCCAGGGAGCGGCACTTCGCCCGGGCGGCGGAGTCCTGTTACGTGTCGCAGCCCGCGCTCTCGGCGGCGATCGCCAAGCTCGAGCGGGAGCTGAACGTC
Source organism: Streptomyces sp. NPDC002206 (assembly GCF_053593595.1). Classification (NCBI taxonomy): domain Bacteria; kingdom Bacillati; phylum Actinomycetota; class Actinomycetes; order Kitasatosporales; family Streptomycetaceae; genus Streptomyces; species Streptomyces sp. NPDC002206. Next base: position 2,719 of record NZ_JBSFCW010000023.1, on the reverse strand, counting down.
ACGCTGATCAACCGCGGGCACAACTACCAGGGTCTCACCCCGGAGGGCGAGCGGCTCGTGGTCTGGGCCAAGCGGATCCTCGCCGAGCAGGAGGCGTTCAAGGCCGAGGTGGCCGCCGTCCAGTCGGGCATCACGGGCACACTGCGGCTGGGCACCGAACCCACCGCGTCCACCACCCTGGTCCTCCCCGTCGCCGCGTTCTGCGCGGCCCACCCGCTGGCCAAAGTGCAGGTCCGCTCCCGGTTGTCGACGACGGAGCTGCACCGCCAGCTGCTCGCGTTCGAGCTGGACGCCGCGATTGCGCACTTCGCCCCGCACGACCGGGAGAGCCTGCAGGTGATGCCGCTGTACGAGGAGAGGTACATGCTCCTCGCGTCCAGCGACCAGCTCCTGCCGCAGACCGACACCATGAGGTGGGCGGACGCGGCTACGCTGCCGCTCGCGCTGCTGACGCCCGACATGAGGATTCGCCAGGTCATCGACAGCGCGTTCGCCGAGAGCGGGGTCACGGTGACCCCGCAGGTGGAGACGGACTCGGTGGCCGCCCTCTATGCCAGCGTGGGCGCCGGCGCGGCTGCGAGCATCCTGCCGCACACGTGGCTGCAGGCCATGCCGATGATCGGGCGGATGCGGGCCGTGCGCCTGGTCGAGCCGGACGCCAGAGCGCAGGTGTCGGTGGCGATCCACGCCGCGACCCCCGGCTCGGTCGCGGCCCGGGCGTTCATGAACGCGGCAGCGGGCTTGTCGCTGGACGAGTTCTTCGACGAGCCGCTGACGGCCGAGCACCGCGTCAGGTGAGACCGGACCCGCGGGGTCAGTGCGCGTACAGGGCGTCCACCGCCGCCCGGTCCAGCCCTCCCTTGGCCGTGTGCGGGAGCGAGGCGACGATCCGAATCCGGTCGGGGACCTCGAAGGGGGCCAGGCGGCCGCGGCAGTACCGCAGGATCTCCTCGGCCCCGGTCCCCTCGCCCCCGGACAGGACCACGGCGGCGGCGACCCGTTGCCCGTACGTCGCGTCGGGTACGGCGAACACGGCGGCCTCGGCGACCCCCGGGCATCCGGCGAGGATGTCCTCGACGTGCTCCGGCGAGATCTTCTCGCCTCCTCGGTTGATGAGGTTCTTGATGCGCCCGGTGAGGAACAGGTAGCCGTCCTCGTCCAGTGAGCCCAGGTCGCCGGTGCGGAACCAGCCGTCGGCGAAACTGTGCGCCGTCTCGGCCGGGTTGCCGAGATAGCCGCGCGCCACCGTGGGGCCCTGCACCCACACCTCGCCCTCGGCGCCAGCTGGGCACGGCCGCCCGTCCTGGTCCAGGACACGGAGGTCCACCCCAGTCGCCCGGCCGACCGAACCGTGCTTCAGCGGCCCGTGGTGCGGCAGCGGCTCACTGGTCGCCTGATGCGCGGCCTCCGTCATGCCGTACGCCGACAGCAGGGGTGCGCCGAGCGTGCGCTCCAGCGCCCGCTGGGTGGCCGTGTTGAGGGGGGCGCTGCAACTGCGCACGAACCGCAGCGACGGGACGCGCGGGTCCGTGAAGTCCTTCGCCGACCGCTCCAGGAGGATCTCGTGGATGGTCGGGACCGCGGTGAACCACGTGGCGCCCGCGACCCGCATGTCGTCCCAGAAGGTGTGCGCCGAGAACCGTCCCCGCTCCGGCAGCAGCACGCAGCCTCCGCTCGCCAGGGTGGACAGCAGCGCGGCGAACAGCCCGTGCCCGTGGAAGAGCGGCATCGCCGCGACCGTCGCGTCGCCCGGCCCCAGCTCGTACGTGGCGCAGATGCCCCGTACGGAGGCGGCCACGTTGGCGTGCGTCAGTGGGACCATCTTGGCCCGGTCGGTGGTCCCCGCGGTGAACAGCACCAGGGCGTCGTGGCCCGACAGCTCGTCCGCCGCGCCCTGTACGCGGGGCACCGCACCGGCGCCGGTCTCCAGCGCGGCCGTGGCCGTCCCGGCGCGGGAGACGTCCACGCGCAGGGTCCAGGCGGGGACACGGGCCCAGACGGCCGGCGGCGCGGCGCCGCCCGCCGGCGGACCGAGCAGGATGGCCCGTACCCCCAGCGCCTCCAGCCGGGCAGACATCTGCGACTCGGGGAGAGCCGGGTCCACCGGGGCGACCACCAGCCCGGCCCGCGCCCCGCCCAGGAGCGCCACGACGAACTCCGCAGTGTTGGCGCAGACGAGGCCGACCGCGTCCCCCCGGCGCAGCCCCGTGCCGGCGAGGCGCGCGGCCATGCCGTCGGCCAGGTGGTCGAGGGCGCCGTAGGAGAGCTCCATACGGTCGCCGGTGACGATGAGCGCGCGAGCGTGCGGACGGTCGCGCACCTGCCGGTCGAGGAGATCGGTGAGGCCCGTGATCGCTGGCGGCCGGTACCGGTCGGGGTCGCGCACGGATGCAGTGGCCGGAACGGCCATGACCGCACCTCCTCGCGCCAGGGATGTTGAGCCGTCCCCAGCGAGACTGGGCGGGGTGTGAAGTGTCCGTCCAATACGCACTGGTGAACAGCCGATAGCGGAGGTCTATCAACGGAGCCCCGGACCCCGTGGCGTGCCTCGATAGATGCTGTTTATCGGCTGGTCGCCGATAGGTCTTGGACGTGGGGAGACGGGCTGCGGAAGGTGAGATGAGAAGCCGCACTGCATGACTTTGTCCAAGGAGGACCTCGGACCATGACCGCCCCCTCACCACTGGAGACAGCGGCGAACGCCGACGTACCGGCCGAG